>NZ_JARAZV010000053.1:0-865 GCF_033795085.1 Streptomyces sp. AK08-02 | reverse complement strand
AGACCGTGTCCTACATGGTCAGTTGACAGTTGTCCTGGGCATGGGGAGTGGACGGTGGGGATGGATCGTTCCGGACGGACTGTGGGAATTAGCGAGGCCGTTGTTGCCGCCGGCCCGGGTGCGTCCGCAAGGGGGCGGGGTCGCGAACATCGATGATGAGGCGGTCTTCGCCGCGATCATCTATGTGCTGGTCAGCGGTTGCGCTTGGCGTGCGTTGCCACCGTGCTTCGGGGCGTCGAAGTCGACTGTCCATCGTCGGTTCGTCATCTGGTCGCGAGCCGGGGTCTGGGGACGGCTGCATCAGAAGATTCTCCGGCTTCTGGACGAGCGGGACCTGGTCGACCTCTCCCGCGCGGTCCTTGACTCTGCCCATGTGAGGGCTAAAAAAGGGGCGAACTTGCAGGTCCGAGCCCCGTGGACCGGGGTAAGCCCGGTTCCAAGATGCATGTCCTGTCCGACGCGAACGGACTGCCTCTACGCGTCGGAGTCTCCGCCGCCAACACCCACGACAGCCAGGCCCTGAAGCCGATGCTGTCCCATTTCCACATGGGACACGAATCCCACGCGACCGATTCCAAGCCTCAACGCCTTCATGCGGACAAGGCGTACGACGTGCCTCACCTGCGGCGATGGCTATGGGGCAAGCGCATCGGCGTCCGTATCGCCCGCAAAGGAGTCGAGTCCAGCGAGCGACTCGGCCGCCGAAGGTGGGTCATCGAACGCACCATGTCCTGGCTGACCGGCTACCGCCGACTCAACCACCGCTACGAGCGGAAACCAGGCAACTACCTGGCCTTTCTCGGACTGGCCGCAGCCCTTTGCTGCTACAAACGGCTCCGGAAACTGACCATGTAGGACACGGTCT
>NZ_JARAZV010000006.1:0-475733 GCF_033795085.1 Streptomyces sp. AK08-02 | reverse complement strand
GCGGCGGCCGTCGCCGCCTGGGCGGCGCGGCCGGCGGCGGACTGCGCGGTGCGGGCGGCGCCGATCGCCGTGTTGGCGGCGGAGGCGGCCCCTCGTGCGGCGCTCGCGGCCTTGTTCGCGGCGGCGGCCGACTTACGGACGTCCTGCTGGGCGGCGCGTGCCTCGTCCGCCGCCTCCAGCGCGGAGGCCTTGGCCTTCTCCGCCGCCTCCTGCGCGCGGTCGGAGGCCGAGACGGCCTGCTCCGTCTTGAGCTGGGCCTGCTTGCCCTCGCGTTCCACGACCGCCACCAACTGGTCGATCGTCGCGGCCTCTTCGTCCCGGGCCCGGGCGATGAACTGGCCGGAGGCCAGGAACTGGTGGATCGCCTCGGGTGTGCCCTCGTCCAGGGCGCGCTGCGCGTACAGCTTCACCTGGGGGGAGGCGGTGCTGAGGATGCTGAAGACCTCGACCTGCTCGTCCTCCTGCTGGGCCGTGTACTGGCCCTGTGTGAGGAACTTCCGCAGGGCCGCCTGGGTGCCGAGGTTCAGCGCCTTGTTGGCCTCCCGCTTCACCGCGGTGCCGCTGTTGTTCAGGACGGTGAACACCGCGACCCGCAGGTCCGTCGTCAGGGGCGTGTTGTAGCCGTCGAGCAGATAGCCGGCGATCGCGGCGTCCCCCGCCGACAACGCGGTCTCGGCCGACTCACGGGTGGATTTCCCGGCATAGGAGAGGCTGGAGAGGAGACCGAAGCGGTTGTCCTCGGCGGTCGCCGCGGGCAGTTCGCCGGTGAGGAAGGCGGACACGGCCGCGGTCGAGCCGGCGAGGGCGATCGCCGCGGATTCGCGGGCGGCCTGGCCGCCTGTCTTGTAGGCCCACACCGCCTTTCCCCGGTCGGTGGCCGGCAGGCCGGTGTCGATGATGTCGGCGGCGTAGGCCGGAGTGGCGGTCAGGGTGAGGATCGACGGCAGCACGGGGACCGTGGCCACACCGGCGACGCTCGTGAGTATTCGGCGTCTGCTCCACAATGACGCTGACAAAGGGTGCGTCCTTCCGTATGGGAATCCGTGCCGGATTCCGCATGGGATGCGGGATCAAAGAACATGACATGGCTCCCCAACGCGCTTTCTTGGAGGGCCTGTTGGAGAGTTGCCGGTTCGAAGGTACGGACGACGCTTTGCGTGGTCAATAGCAATGTGCAAACAGGTTTCCAGGGAATTGGAAACCGGAACGTTATAATCCAGAGATCGTTTCTTTTCTGAATGGGCACAATTGATGGAACAACCTTCCGGCAAGGTGACGCAGGTCACGGGATGGTTGCTGTGACTGCCCTATTTACGAGCTTTTTCTTGTGGACAGACTTCTGGCGAACGGATTTGTATACGTGAAGTTGCGGATCTGAACGGGGGTGATTCCGCAGGCATGCTCATTTTCGCTGCGCACAATTCTCCGAAAAATATGCGGACCTCGGTGCTCCGCAGCTTTCACGCCCATTTCACGATCCGTGAGGACTGCGATGAAGGAAAACAGCACCACCGCGTCGAGAACCGGACGCCTCGTCAGACGCACCCTGGCCGCATCCGTGGCCGCGGGCGCCCTGGCCTGGTTCGTGGCGACGGGCGGCCAGGCGACCGCCGGCACATCCGTCGAAGCCGTCGCCGACGAGGCCCCGGGGTACGCGGTCGAGAACTACGACTACCCGAACGCGGACAAGATCCTCGCGGAGCAGGGCATCACCCTCAAGCGCGGCGACGGCCGCATCCTCCTCGCCACCTGCGCCGCCGGGACCGGCCAACTGGAGGTCTACTCCCGCGTCAACACCAAGGTCTGTTTCTCCGTCACCGGCGACAGCGGCCGGCTGGCCCTGGAGATCCCCGCCGTCTACGGAGTGAAGACCAGCGCGCACGAGACGGAACTCGACCTGACCGTCGGTACCGAGGAGACCTCCGTCGACGTACCCGCGGACAGCTGGCAGGCCGTCGGCGAGAGCGCCGACCCCGAAGGCCGCGCCCACGTGCTCGTGGAGATCAGGACCTCCAAGTAGCACCCGGCCGACGCCCGTCGCCCGACCTGCCTGCCTGAGCCACCCTTCTAAGGACTGACTTCATGCGACACACCAGACCCGTGCGCCTCGCCGCACTGGCCGCCACCCTGACCCTGGGGTCCGCCGCGCTCGCCGCGGGCTCCGCCGGCGCCGTCACCGGCCCCGCCGTCCCCGCGGCCACCACCACCTACGCCTACACCGCGCAGGTCACCGTCGGAGACCACGACCGCGGCTGCTCCGGTGTCCTCGTCGACCGGGAATGGCTGCTCACCGCCGCCAGCTGCTTCGTCGCCGACCCGGCCGCCGGGCTCACCGTGCCCGCCGGCAAGCCGGCCCTCACGACCACCGCGACCATCGGCCGCTCCGACCTGACCGGCACCGGCGGCGCCGTCCGCGAGATCGTCGAGCTCGTCCCCCGTACCGACCGCGACGCGGTGCTGGCCCGGCTGAACCGCCCGGTCACCAACGTCACCCCCCTCGCGCTGGCCACCGCCGCGCCCACCGCCGGTGAGGAACTCACCCTCGCCGGGTTCGGCCGCAGCACCACCGAGTGGGCGCCGCTCAACCTGCACACCGGCGCCTTCTCCGTGGACGCGTCCACCGCCACCAACGCCACGGTCACCGGCAAGAACGGCGCGGCGGCCTGCATGGGCGACACCGGCGGGCCCCTGGTGCGCACGGTCGACGGCACCGCCCAGCTGGCCGCGCTGAGCAGCCGGTCCTACCAGGGCGGCTGCTTCGGCATCGACGCCGCCGAGACCCGCACCGGCGGCATCGCCACCCGCGTCGACGACCTCGCCTCCTGGGTGAACTCCAAGACCGGCGCCGTACGCGTCACCGACTTCAACTGCGACGGCGTCGAGGACATCGCCGTCTCCGACCCGCGCGCCACCGTCGGCACCGTCGCCGCCGCGGGCGTCGTCCGGATCGTGTACGGCGGCGGCAAGGGCACCGCCGAGATCAACCAGAACCTCGACTGGGTCTCCGGCACCTCCGAGGCCAGCGACTGGTTCGGCGAGTCCCTCGCCACCGTCGACTACGACGAGGACGGCTGCACCGACCTGGTCGTCGGCACCCCCGCCGAGGACATCGGCAGCCCCGACGACACCGGTTCGGTCGACATCCTGCACGGCGCCCCCGGCGGCCTCGGCACCGGCACCAAGAAGAGCACCCACTTCGAGGAGGGCGCCGGCACCGGCTCCCTCAAGGCCGGTACGCCCCAGGCCGGCGACCGCCTCGGTGACTCGATCGCCGCCGGCGTCACCGCCAACGGCGAGCCCTTCATCGTGGCCGGCGCGCCCGGCGAGACCGTCAACGGCGCGGCCAAGGCCGGCGAGGCCTTCTACATCCACGGCGGCACCAACATCGTCGTCCACCAGGACAGCACCGACGTTCCCGGTGCGGCGGAGGCCAACGACGGCTTCGGCGGCGCCGTCGCGGCCGACACCAACTTCTTCGCCGTCGGAGCACCCGGCGAGGCCATCGGCACCGACGCGGGCGCCGGCAACCTGGCCGTCTTCTCCCACACGCTGACCTCCGCGGGCCTGCCCACGCCGAGGTTCGGCCTCGACCAGGACCTCGACACCGTCTCCGGCGGCGCCGAGGCCGGCGACCAGTTCGGTTACTCCCTGGCCCTCGCCCCGTACCGGCCCTCCGGCGCGGCGAGCGCCACCGAGTCGATCCTCGCGGTCGGCACCCCCGGTGAGGACCTCGACATCGACGGCGTCGCCAAGGCCGACACCGGCACCGTCCTGACCTTCCGCATAGCCGCCGCAGGCACCTACACCCAGCTGTACGGCATCAACCAGGGCACCGCCGACGACGACGTCAGTGGCGGCGCCGAGGCCGGCGACCGTATGGGCGTCACCCTGTCCGCCATCAACACCGCCCCGCGCGCCGTCAGCACCACGGCGACGATGAAGCTGGCCGTCGGTGACCCCAACGAGGCCGTCGGCACTGCCGCCAACGCCGGAGCCGTGCACACCTTCTCGCTTCTGGGCGCCCCCGGCGCCAACGACCGCTGGCTGGAGGTGGGCGACGGCGACGGCATCCCCGGCACCCCCGCCGCCGGCCAGCAGCTCGGCAGCAGCATCCACTACACCGGCACCAAGCTGTACGTGGGCATGCCCCTCGGCCCCAGCACCTACGGCACCCTGTACGCCCTGCCCCACTCCAACGTGACCGCCGGAGGCGCCGTGGCCGCGGTCACCACATACCAGCCCGGCACAGGCGGCCTCCCCGCCGCCGGTGACCGCTTCGGATACGCGGCACGCTAGGACCGGCTGACCGGCTGACCGACCGAGACGAGGACGGGGCGCCCGGTGAACTCCGGGCGCCCCGTCCTGCGTACGGTCGGAAGAACGTAGGCGGCCTACGCGATGTGGTCGTCCTGGAGTTCCGCCGTGTGGCGGTTGGTGAAGCGGTTGACCATGCGGTCGGCCTCGCGTTGCGGGAGCTTGGTGCCGTACGTGGCTTCCACATCGCCCCTGAACTGGCCCGAGGTCGGGTAGCTGCCGTCTATCGACTTCTTGAAGACCATGTAGTAGTCCTCCTCGGTCGGTGTCGGCTCCGGGGTGCCGCCGCCCGCCCCCATCTCACGGGTGCGGCCCGGGCCGGCCGGGATGGGGAAGGTGCCGGTGTCCTCCGGAGAGGGCTCCGCAAAGGCTTCCGGGGCGGGTTCGGGAGCGGGCACCGCCGACTCCTCGAACTGCTGCCGGAACATCCGCTGCTCGAACCGCTGCTCGTCGAACCGTTGCTCGTCGAAGCGCTGCTGCTCCTCGAACTGCCGCTGGGCTTCGAACTGTTGCTGGGCCTCGTACTGCTCGTACTGCTCGGCCCGCTGCTGCTCCTCGTACCACTGGGCGTCCGCGGTATCCGGGTTGAACGTCGGGTCGTAGCCGCCCTGGTACGCGATGGCCCGGGGGTCCCGCGCCTGCAGCCACGGGTTCTGGGGCTCGGCGGGTGCGCCCTGCGCGCCCTCGGGCGCGGGGGGCTGCTGCTCCTGGGCGGCAGGGGCCCCCTTGGCCGGCGTGGCCGCCTCCAGCACGGCGGGTGCCGCCTCCGGGGTGGTACGGCCGCTCGCGCTCGCTTCGGCCGGCTCCAGGGCGGGCTGCGGAGCCGGTGGCAGCAAAGCGGGCTCGATGCCCGCCGCCGCCAGGCCCGAGGGTGCCGTCTCCGCGAGCGGGACGCCGTAGCGGGCCAGGCGCAGGGGCATCAGGGACTCCACCGGGGCCTTGCGCCGCCAGGCCCGGCCGAAGCGGGCCTGCAGGCGGGCCTGGTAGACGAGACGTTCCTGCTCCAGCTTGATGACCTGGTCGTAGGAGCGCAGCTCCCACAGCTTCATCCGGCGCCAGAGAAGGAACGTCGGCACGGGGGAGAGGAGCCAGCGGGTGAGGCGGACGCCTTCCATGTGCTTGTCGGCGGTGATGTCGGCCATGCGGCCGATGGCGTGCCGGGCCGCCTCCACGGAGACCACGAAAAGGACCGGGATGACGGCGTGCATGCCGACGCCCAGCGGGTCCGGCCAGGCCGCCGCGCCGTTGAACGCGATCGTCGCCATCGTCAGCAGCCACGCCGTCTGGCGCAGCAGCGGGAACGGGATCCGGATCCAGGTGAGAAGGAGGTCCAGGGCGAGCAGGACGCAGATACCCGCGTCGATGCCGATCGGGAAGACGTAGCTGAAGTTCCCGAAGCCCTTCTTGAGGGCCAGTTCGCGGACGGCGGCGTACGACCCCGCGAAGCCGATCCCGGCGATGACGACCGCACCGGCGACGACCACGCCGATGAGAACCCGGTGCATTCGTGTCAGCTGCAGTGGCGCGGCCACCCGTACTCCCCTCCCTGTGCGTGTTGTTGCGCGCAACAGGGTGGCACATGTGTGCGGCGTGCGTGTTGCCGAGACAAGGTCAGTTCTTCTTCGACGCTGAGGGGGACGCGGACGAGGAAGGTGCCTTCGTGGCCGACCCGGTCGCCGACTTCGACGGGGACGCGCTCGGCTTCGCCGACGAACTCGCCGACGCGCTCGGGGAGTTGGCGGGATCCGGGGTGGCAGCGCCACCCTCGCCGTTCTCCGACGACACCTTCGTGACGGCCTCCTTGACCGCCTTCACCGCTGCCTTCGCCAGACTGTCCGCGCTCGGCGTCTTCTCGCCCGCGAGCCCGGCACCGTTGTAGTCGAGGGTCACGACGACGTTCTCGACCCGGACCACCACCGTCTGCTGGCGGAAGGCGCCTTCCTTCTTCTTCAGGTCGTAGCGCACCGACGTCGCGTCGTCCCCCGCCCCGGTCACCGGCGCCGAGCTGACGTTCTTCGCGCCCGCCGCCGACTGGGCGTCCTGCACCTGGCTCTCGTAGTACTTCTGCGCCAGGTCGTTGCCGGAACCGCGCGACGCGGTCGACTCGAAGCGCAGCAGCGACACGTTCAGCCAGCGGAACTGGGAGCCCTTCACGCCGTTGTTGACGAGGCTCGTCCAGGAGCAACTGCCGCGCGTGGTGGTGTCGTTGGACGACCCCTCCTTGCCCGACTTCACGCCCTTGGGGACCAGTTCCTTCAGCGTCTTCGTCGACAGCACCGCGCACGGCTCGGGAAGCTTCTGGTACGCCGCCGCCTGCACGGTCGGCGACGCGCTCACCGTCTCGCCCGCACCGGGCTCCGTCGTCTTCGCCGCGTTGTCGGCGGAACCCGATCCCGACCCGGAGCCGGATCCCGAGTCGGAGGAGCAGCCGACGGCCGCCAGGAGGAGGACGGGGACGGCGGCGAGGGCTGCGAGGGCGTGCTGCCGTCGCTTCGTCGTCACTACGGCGGTCCGGCTGCGCTGGTCTCGCTGTGCGGGTCGGTGCATGGTTCCTTCACTCATCGCGCTGTGGTTCCTGCGGCTCTCGGTTCCTGCGGTCGGATCGGGTCCGAAGGGGCCACGGTACGCGGTGAGGGGGGAGTGCGGTCCTGCTTCACGCCCTTTCCGGACGGACGGTACGACGGGGTTCGGACCGTCGCTCAGTTGAACGCGCCGGCGAGCCGGGAGGCCAGTTTCTGTGCCCTGTCCTGCATTTCCTTGCTGTCCGGCACCGTGCCCGACGTCGTCGGCTGCTCGACGTACTCGATGGTCACGATCACGTTGGACGTGCGGAACGCCACAGTTACCGTCCGCTGCTGGGCCGTTGAACCGGCGCCGCTCAGCGCGTCGTCGATGAACGCCTCGTCGCCGAGGCCGTCGAGGACGCGGGGCTGGAGGGCGGCTGCGGACTCGGCGTCGGTGTCGGTGCCCGGGGAGGCGGAGGACGACGGGGAGGCGGCGGCCGAGGCCGCGCCGGTGGGGTCGGCGGCGGAGGTGGAGGAAGAGGAAGGGGACGCGGACGCGGTGGGTGTGGCGGTGGTGGAGACGACGGGCGCGGGAAGGTCGGCGGCGACCACCTTGGTCGCGAAGAGGTCCGTCGCCTCGCTGTCGTCGCTCACGGAGTTGTCGTAGGACACGACCCGTTCGAAGTCGACGAGGAGATGGTCGGTGGCGTCCGTGGACTCCACCTTCCAGCGGCAGCCGACCTTCCGGTCCGTGTTGTACGTGAGGGTCGACTCGCCCGCGTACGCCTGCTCGCGCTGGTCCTTGTCCGCGATCTCCTTGATGCCGGGCAGCATCGAGTCGAGGGCGTCCTGGCCGACCGCGGCGCAGGGCTCGGGGAGCGTCAGGTACCGGCCGGGCTGGGCCGCGGGGGCCGTGGTGCCGGTGTCGCCGGGCTTGGAGTCCTCGGCGGTGTCACCCCCGCCCGAGGTGCCGGTGCAGCCGGCCAGCAGCGCCGCGAGGAGGGCGGCGACGCCGGGTACGTAGGCCTTCCGCTGCACGGTCAGGTTCCTCTCGACGATGCGGACGATCTTTGTGGGGCGGTGCTCGCACCAGTGTCCCCGCTGCTTAATCGCTTGCCGCACAGGGGCCTCACCGGCAGACAATGTCTATCGCACGCACCACCGTGTTCGCCGGTCCGGCATCCCTTTCGTTGACCTTGGCGCCGGTTTTGCGATTTGGGACTTCTGTTGGTTTTCCGGGGGAATGAGGACGATATGTCGTACGTGGAAGTGCCGGGCGCGCGGGTGCCCATCCGTATGTGGGCCGACCCCGCGTCCGTCGAGGACGTCGCGATGCAGCAGCTGCGGAACGTGTCGACGCTGCCGTGGATCAAGGGCCTCGCCGTCATGCCGGACGTCCACTTCGGCAAGGGGGCGACGGTCGGGTCGGTCATCGCGATGCAGGGTGCGGTGTGCCCGGCGGCGGTCGGGGTCGACATCGGCTGCGGGATGTCCGCCGTCAGGACGTCGCTCACGGCGAACGACCTGCCGGGTGACCTGTCCCGGCTGCGGTCGAAGGTCGAGGAGGCGATTCCGGTGGGGCGGGGGATGCACGACAGCCCCGTCGACCCGGGGCGGCTGCACGGGTTCGCGACCGGGGGGTGGGACGACTTCTGGGGGCGGTTCGACGGGATCGCGGAGGCGGTCAAATTCCGTCAGGAGCGGGCCACGAAGCAGATAGGAACGCTCGGAAGTGGTAATCACTTCGTCGAAGTATGCACGGATACGACCGGTTCTGTCTGGCTGATGCTGCACTCCGGTTCTCGCAACATCGGTAAGGAACTGGCCGACTTCCACATCGGCGTGGCCCACAAGCTGCCCCACAACCAGGGGCTCGTCGATCGGGACCTCGCCGTCTTCATCGCGGACACCCCGCAGATGGCCGCCTACCGCAACGACCTCTTCTGGGCGCAGGAGTACGCGAAGTACAACCGTTCGATCATGATGGCGCTGCTGAAGGACGTGATCGGCAAGGAGTTCCGGAAGGCGAAGCCGACCTTCGAACCGGAGATCAGTGCTCACCACAACTACGTCTCCGAGGAGAGGTACGAGGGCATGGACCTCCTCGTCACCCGTAAGGGGGCGATCCGGGCCGGCTCCGGCGAGTACGGGATCATCCCGGGCTCCATGGGCACGGGTTCGTACATCGTGAAGGGTCTCGGCAACGAGAAGGCCTTCAACTCGGCGTCCCACGGCGCCGGTCGGCGCATGAGCCGCAACGCGGCCAAGCGGCGCTTCTCGACCAAGGACCTGGAGGAGCAGACGCGGGGCGTGGAGTGCCGCAAGGACTCCGGGGTCGTGGACGAGATTCCTGCCGCGTACAAGCCGATCGAGCAGGTCATCGACCAGCAGCGGGACCTGGTGGAGGTCGTGGCGAAGCTGAAGCAGGTTGTCTGCGTGAAGGGCTGACGCGCCTGACGCGGATCGCCTATTTGGGGGCGTGCTTCACCGCGTAGATCATCACGAACGCCACGAGGTGGATGCCGAAGAGGAAGTACGCGAGGTAGTACCAGACGTACCGTTCGCGTTTCTTCTCCAGGGCCAGGAGCCGTTGCTCCTGGTCCCTGGCCTCGTTGCCGGCCTCGGCCCCGGCGTTCGTGTCCTTCGCCTTGTTCGTGTCCTCCGCCGGGTCCGTCATCACGCGTCCCGGTGCACCTTCGTGTTCGATGCCTGGGCGCGGGGGCGCAGGACCAGGAGGTCGATGTTGACGTGGCTCGGGCGGGTGACCGTCCAGGTGATCGTTTCGGCCACGTCGTCGGCGGTGAGGGGCTCGGCCACGCCCTCGTAGACCTTGGCCGCCTTGTCCGTGTCGCCGGAGAAGCGGGTCAGGGCGAACTCGTCCGTCTTGACCATGCCCGGCGCGATCTCGATGACCCGGACCGGGGTGCCGACGATCTCCAGGCGGAGTGTCTCGGCGAGGACGTGGGTGCCGTGCTTGGCGGCGACGTAGCCACCGCCGCCCTCGTACGTGCCGTGCCCGGCGGTGGAGGAGACGACCACGATCGTGCCGTCGCCGCTCGCTGTCAGGGCCGGGAGGAGGGCCTGGGTGAGGTTGAGGGTGCCGATGACGTTCGTCTCGTACATCTGCCGCCAGTCGGCCGGGTCGCCGGTGGCCACCGGGTCGGCGCCGAGCGCTCCGCCCGCGTTGTTGACGAGCACGCCGATCGTTTTGAACGCGCTCGCGAACTCGTCCACCGCCGTGCGGTCGGTGACGTCCAGGGGGTACGCCGCGGCCTGGCCGCCCGTCGCGTTGATCTCCTCGGCCAGCGCCTCGATCCGGTCCTTGCGGCGGGCCGTCAGGACGACGCGGTAGCCGGCGGCGGCGAGCCGTCGGGCCGTCGCGGCGCCGATACCGCTGCTCGCGCCGGTGATCACGGCGATGCGGGAGGCGGCGGACGGGGCGGCGGCGGCCATGGGACTGCTCCTCGGGTGCGCGGGGTGCTTGCGCTGCCCAGGATAGGCAGGCGGCGGGAGTGGGCGGCGGGGTGTCCGGAGGGTGGGCCGGTGCTGTCGGCCCCCGTCAGGCTCCGTCCACCCTCAGAGGGCCGGCTGCGGCTCCGTCCAGCTGGGTCCGGCTCCGTCGGGTCCCGTCAGTCGCCTCGCGGGGCGTACATGATCACGGCCATGCCGGCGAGGCAGATCAGCGCGCCCGTCACGTCCCAGCGGTCCGGGCGGTAGCCGTCCGCCGCCATGCCCCAGGCCAGTGAGCCGGCGACGAAGACACCGCCGTACGCGGCCAGGATGCGGCCGAACTCCGCATCGGGCTGGAGGGTGGCG
Organism: Streptomyces sp. AK08-02; assembly: GCF_033795085.1. Taxonomy (NCBI): domain Bacteria; kingdom Bacillati; phylum Actinomycetota; class Actinomycetes; order Kitasatosporales; family Streptomycetaceae; genus Streptomyces; species Streptomyces sp. AK08-02. Next base: position 465,099 of record NZ_JARAZV010000006.1, on the reverse strand, counting down.
ACGAACCCGTACGCGCCCAGGGCCAGCGTGCCCGCGCCGATCCACACCCAGCCGCGGTGCTCCCGTACGCCCTGCCAGACGAGCCAGGCGCCGCCGATCTCGAACAGTGCGGCCACGACGAACAGGACTACGGAGCGGAGGATCGACGACGACATGGGGGCAGCTTGGCATGTGGCCCGGCGTCACCTGTTGGAGGGCGCCTGCTGTGCGCGGCAGGTGGGATACATCGTTTCGACGGTCTTTGTCTTCGGCGGTCTTCGGCGGTCTTCGGCAGGGCGAGGAGTGGGTGGCGTGAGGGTCTGGGCGCGTGGGCTGGTGGCGGGTGCGGTGACGAGCGGTGTGGTCGGTGTGCTCGGGGTGGTCTGGGGTGGGGGTGTCGCGGGGGCCGACAGTGGTGGGCCCGAGGCGGATCTCGCGTATCACGGGGTCGTCTCGCTGGACCGTGGGCGGATCGACCTGCGGGTGACCCCGCGCAACCACGGGCCGTCCGCCGTGGCCGACGCGACCGTGCGGCTGACCTGGTCGGCGCCGTTGGCCGCCCGGCAGCAGTTGCCGGACGGGTGCGCGCGGCTCGGGGCGCGGGTGGTCGTGTGCCGTACGGGGGCGCTGGCCGCCGATGGTGTGGGCGAGCAGATCAGGCTGCGGATGCGCCTTCAGGGTGTGCCCTCCGAGGTGACCCTGGACATCGGTACCGTCTGGAACGGCGGTGTCGTGGACCGTAACCGGGGCAACGACGAGCAGCGCGTGCTCGTGCTGGACACGGGCGACGCGTACTACTTCTGACGCGTACCGCTTCCGGCGTCGGCCGGTCGCTGTCCCCGGCTCGCGCGCGGCCCCACCGTCACCTCCGGGATGGTGCCGCCGCAGCGCAGTACGGCGTCCAGGGTGCGGAGGAACTCGGACACGTCGAGCAGGTCGCCGGTCAGATAGCCGCGTTCCCGCCAGAGTGGGACGACCTCGGCGGCGTACGTCGTGTCCCAGCCGTTGTTGAACTCGGTGCGGGAGTCGCCGTCGCCGCCCCCGCAGTCCCTGACCACGAACCGGGTGAAGCCGACGGAGGGGTGTTCGACGCGGTACGCCTCCACGAGCTTCTCCAGGGCCGCCTTGCTGACGTGGTAGGCCGCGAACCCGGGCCAGGCGGGGGTGAGGGAGGCGCCGACCGTGGAGAGGTAGACGGCGGTGCCCGCGGAGGCCGTGAGGTGGGGGAGCGCGGCGTTGGTGACGAGGGCGGCGCCGATCACGTTGGTGTCCATGACCCGGCGCCAGATGTCGGCGTCGGTCTTCTCGACGGGGGCGAGGGGGCCGATGCCGGTGGTGTGGACGAGGGCGTCGATGCCGCCGAGTCCGTCGGCGGCCTGCTCGATCGCCGCCCGGCACGAGTCCTCGTCCGTGACGTCGCAGGTGATGGCGAGGGCGCCGGGGCCCGCTTCCTTCGCCGCCTCGGCCAGACGGTCGTGTCTGCGGGCGAGCAGGGCGACGCGCTCGCCCCGGCCGCCGAGGTCGATTCCGACGCACCGGCCCAGTCCGCTGGACGCGCCGACCACCACGGTTCGCATCGCGCTCGTTGCCATTGAAGAACCTCATTCTCTTCAGATGAAAATCACCCTCTGCCTGCTTCTGGCACTTGTAGCACGAGGTGGAACGCCTCTGGAAGGGGCGGAATACCTCTGGAAGGGGCGCGGTTGTCGCACTCGGACGCTATAGTTGAATGGTTAACAACCTGGAGGATGAGCGACCATGCAGTTCGGGATCTTCAGCGTCGGCGATGTCACACCGGACCCGACCACGGGACGTACGCCGACCGAACGCGAGCGCATCAAGGCCATGGTCGCCATCGCGCTCAAGGCGGAGGAGGTCGGGCTCGACGTGTTCGCCACGGGTGAGCACCACAACCCGCCGTTCGTGCCCTCGTCCCCGACCACGATGCTCGGCTACATCGCCGCGCGGACGGAGAAGCTGGTCCTCTCCACCTCCACCACCCTCATCACCACCAACGACCCGGTGAAGATCGCGGAGGACTTCGCGATGCTCCAGCACCTGGCCGACGGGCGCGTGGACCTGATGATGGGGCGTGGCAACACCGGCCCGGTGTACCCGTGGTTCGGGCAGGACATCAGGGAGGGCATCAACCTCGCCGTCGAGAACTACGCCCTGCTGCGTCGGCTGTGGCGCGAGGACGTCGTGAACTGGGAGGGGAAGTTCCGGACGCCGTTGCAGGGGTTCACGTCGACACCCCGGCCCCTGGACGACGTACCGCCGTTCGTCTGGCACGGCTCCATCCGCTCGCCCGAGATCGCCGAGCAGGCGGCCTACTACGGCGACGGCTTCTTCCACAACAACATCTTCTGGCCGGCCGACCACACCAAGCGGATGATCGACCTGTACCGGGCCCGGTACGCCCACTACGGGCACGGGACCGCCGAGCAGGCCGTCGTGGGGCTGGGTGGCCATGTGTTCATGCGGAAGAACTCGCAGGACGCGGTACGGGAGTTCCGGCCGTACTTCAACGAGGCGCCGGTGTACGGGCACGGGCCCTCGCTGGAGGAGTTCGCCGACCAGACCCCGCTGACCGTCGGGTCGCCGCAGCAGGTCATCGAGAAGACGCTCGCCTTCCGGGAGTACGCCGGTGACTACCAGCGCCAGCTGTTCCTGCTCGACCACGCGGGGCTGCCGCTGAAGACGGTCCTCGAGCAGCTCGACATGCTCGGCGAGGAGGTCGTGCCGGTGCTGCGGGCGGAGTTCGCGAAGGGGCGGGCGGCGGACGTGCCGGACGCGCCGACGCACGCCTCCCTGCTGGCCGCCGCGCGCAAGGAGCAGGCCGAGGCGCAGGGGCAGCAGGCCGAGGCGCAGGAGAAGGAGGGGAGCGCCGTATGAAGCTCGTCGTCGTTTCGGCGGGGCTGAGTGTTCCGTCGTCCACCCGGTTGCTGGCCGACCGGCTGGCCGCCGCGGTGGACCGGAAGGCGGACGCGGATGTCGACGTCCAGGTCGTGGAGCTGCGCGAGCTGGCCGTGGAGATCGCGCACCACTTCACCAACGGGTTCCCGGGGCGGAAGCTGGCGGACGCGCTCGACGCGGTGACGCGGGCGGACGGGCTGGTCGTCGTGACCCCGGTGTTCTCCGCTTCGTACAGCGGGCTGTTCAAGTCGTTCTTCGACGTGCTGGAGAAGGACGCGCTGGCGGGGAAGCCGGTGCTGGTCGCCGCGACCGGTGGCTCGGCCCGGCACTCGCTGGTGCTGGAGCACGCGATGCGGCCGTTGTTCGCGTATCTGCGGGCCGTGGTCGTGCCGACGGCGGTGTACGCGGCCTCGGAGGACTGGGGCGCCGAGGGGCTGCCCGAGCGGATCGAACGGGCGGCCGGGGAACTGGCGGCCCTGATGGCGGGGCTGTCGGGACTGTCGGCGGCGCGGCTGCCGGCAGCGAGGTCCGGGTCGGAGGGCTTCGAGTCGGAGGGGTTCGTGGTCGTCCCCTTCGAGCAGCAGCTGGACGCGCTGCGGCAGTGAGACCGCGGCGGTGAGAGCGCGGGTGCGGGTGCGGGTCCGGGGGAGAGTGAGAGGCGAGTAAGAGCTCCCCTTGGCACACTGGGCGGGTGCCCCACACCGTGCTGCTCGCCGAGGACGACCGTGCCATCCGCCACGCCCTGGAGCGGGCCCTGACTCTGGAGGGCTACCGGGTCACCGCGGTCGCCGACGGGGTCGAGGCGCTCGCACAGGCGCATCGCACACCGCCGGACATTCTCCTCCTCGACGTGATGATGCCCGGCATCGACGGCCTCCAGGTGTGCCGGGTGCTGCGCGCCGAGGGGGACCGTACGCCGATCCTGATGCTCACCGCGCTGGTGGAGACCGCCGACCGGATCGCCGGCCTGGACGCGGGCGCGGACGACTACGTCGTCAAGCCGTTCGACGTCGAGGAGGTCTTCGCCCGGCTGCGCGCGCTGCTGCGGCGCACCGGCACCGGCGAACGCCCCGCCCGGAGCGCCGCTCCCGTCGGCGGACACGCGCCCCAGGTGACGAAGGAACCCGCCCTTCCCGAGCGGCAACTCACCGCCGCCGGACTGCGGATGGACCTCCAGGCGCGGCGGGTGTGGCGCGGGACGCGCGAACTGGAGCTGACCCGGACGGAGTTCGAGCTGCTGGAACTGCTCGTGCGCAACGCCGGGATCGTCCTCGACCACTCCACGATCTACGACCGTATCTGGGGCTACGACTTCGGCCCGGGCTCCAAGAACCTTGCCGTGTACGTCGGTTACCTGCGCCGCAAGCTCGACGAGCCGGGCGCGTCGCAGCTGATCCACACGGTGCGAGGCGTGGGTTACGTCCTCCGGGAGGACTGAGTGATCCTGCGGAGGGCGGGACTGGCCTCCTTGCGGACCACCTTCGCCGTGTCGTTCGCCGCGGTCGCCGCCGGGGTGACCGTGCTGGTCGGATTCCTGTCGTACGACGCAGCCGCGCGGCTCGTCCGGGTGGACCAGCAGTCCGCCTTCGCGGAGGTCGTGCAGGACCTCCAGGACGAGGTGCGGAACAACAGGATGACGCCGCAGGACTTCTCGTCGTCCGAGCCGGGGCACGACATTGTGCGGCCCAGCCGTACGGATGTGCAGGTGCTCGGGCCGGCGGGCGAGGTGGTCGACGGTGGCAGTCCGGCGCTGCCCGTCACCGCGGCGGACCGTCGCGTCGCCGTGTCCCCGGTCGCCGGGCTCGCCGTGCAGCACAAGGACGTCGACGTCGGTCATGACGTCTACCGCATCGCGACCGTCTCCCTGGGCGGCGCGCGGGGCGACGGGCGGGGTGCGGTGCAGGTCGCGCAGGAGTTCAGCGACACGGAGGACCTGCTGCGGGAGCTTCAGCAGCGGACGATCCTGATGGTCGTCGCGGTCGTCGTCGCGGCCGGGCTGTTCGGCTGGTGGCTGGCCCGGCGGATCACGCACCGCCTGCGCATCCTCGCGTCCGCCGCCGAGGACGTCGCCCGTACCCGCCGGCTCGGCATCCAGGTGCCGGTGACCGGGGCCGACGAGGTCGGACGCCTCGGGCGCTCCTTCGACCGCATGCTGGGCCGGCTCGCCCAGTCGGAGGAGGACCAGCGCCGCCTGGTCCAGGACGCGGGGCACGAGCTGCGGACCCCGCTCACCTCACTCCGTACGAACATCTCGCTGTTGCGCCGCATCGACGAACTGCCGCCCGCGACCCGGGAGGACCTGGTCGACGACCTCGCCCTTGAGGCGCGTGAACTCACCGATCTGGTCAACGAGTTGGTGGATCTGGCGGCCGGGCAGTCGGACGCCGAGCCCAAGCAGCGGATCGACCTCGCCGACATCGCGGACGAGGTCGCGGTGGTGGCCCGGCGGCGTACCGGGCGGGACGTCGTCGTACGGGCGAGCGGTGAGACGGCCGCCGACGCCCGGCCCGCCGCGCTCCAGCGTGCGATGTCCAACCTCGTCGAGAACGCGGCCAAGTTCGACCGGGGCGGTACGACGCCGATCGAGATCGCGGTCACCGGGCCGGAGCGGGTGCGGCAGGGCGGGCGGCAGGGGGTGATCCGGGTCGAGGTGCTCGACCGGGGGCCCGGAATCGCCGAGGGCGATCTTGTGCGCCTGTTCGACCGGTTCTACCGAGCCGCCGACGCCCGTAGCCTGCCGGGCTCGGGCCTCGGGCTGTCGATCGTCCGCGAGGTGGCCATCGCGCACGGCGGGGCGCCCTTCGCGAACCGGCGGGACGGGGGCGGGGCGGTCATCGGGTTCACGGTGGGGGGGCAGGGGTGAGGGCGACTTCCTTGGGGCGATGGACGCGCCTCGGTGTTCTTCCATGAGGTTGGTGGCGCCGTTGGTCGGCTGACCTTCGAGTTGGGGCTGCTCCTGCGAGCCCTGGCTGGTCCTTCGCGCGTCGTCCAGCAGGATTCGGGACCTTCACTCGTCTGTGTTCACAACACGGGCATAAACCTCCACGCGGCACACATGGGGACGCAAGATGCCCTCTTGTACATCACGTCCTTGGGGGGACCATGCGCCGTAAGCGACTCGCCGCCATCATCGCTACCGCCGCTCTCGTCGTCGCGGCGGCGGGGCTCGCCGTCTGGCTGCTCATGCGGCCCACGTACGCCGAGACGCTGAAGAGCTGCGAGAACGCCCTCGCCGCGCAGACGAAAGCGGGCGTGAAGGGCAAGCCGTCCGCGTGTAAGGACGTGAAGGAAGACGACTACAGCGAGATCCTTATGGCCAACGTGATCGACGGCTTGTCGAAGAAGGACCGGGACATGTTCGACTACTACGACAACGGCACGATCGACGGGAGCTTCGGCTGACCTGTCGCATGGAGAGGCCCCTGGCAAGCGCCGGATGCGGTTCAGGGCGGGTCTTCGTCATGCCCAGCGGACTCGTCCGCGTGTCCCCCTCGTCAGTCGTCGAGAGGCTCGGCCATGTGCGCCTTGGCGATCGCGTCGATCCTGCGGGCCAAGTCGAAGTCCGCCACGGTCAGTTTGTGTCCAGCGTCGTGCGTCGTGATCGCGAACCGTACCTTTCCCCACCGCAGGTCGATATCCGCGTGGTGGCTGATGAGCCGCTCAACGTCCGCGACGTGCACGATCATCGCCACCCCGCCGTGGTAGCGGATGCCGAACGTGCGGGTGATCTCGTCGTTTTCCCGGCGCCAGCCCGGTATCTCTCGCAGGGCCGCTTCGATCTCGTCCTCCGTCAGCGGCACCGGTGCCTCGGCCACGCGTCAGCTCCCCTCGGTTACGGGCGCCAGAACCTCGGCGAGATCCTGGCCGACCGGGGCATCCTGCCATGGCCGCATCGCCCGTTGAAGGGTGGCCAATTCCCGCCGCATGCGCTCCGACCGGGTCTCGACGGCGATGTCCACAACCGTACGGGCGATCTCCAGGGCCTGGTCCGGATCACCCGCCCCGGCCGCCGCGGTCGCATGCCGGGCGAGATACACGCCACGGTCCCGGCGGGCCGTCGCGGGGACGATGCCAAGGACTTGGTCCCACAGGGAGACCGCCTCGGCACCTAGGCCGAGGCGTCCGTAGCAGGTGGCGCGCTGCACTTCGAGGTAGCCAGGCGTACGGCGGCACGCGTTGCCCCATGGAAGGTCGTCGTCAACCCGGCCCAGGAGTCCGTCCGCCTGGTCGATGAGTCGGTCCACGGCAGTCCGGTCGCCGGTGAGACTGGCGCCGTGGGCCTGTTGCTGCAAGGCCATGATGCGCACCTTCGGCAGCAGGCGTCCGGAGTCGTCGAGGGCCGCCTCGCACAGGTCGACGACCGCGTGTCCGTCCCCGAGGTCGGTGCGTACCTGCGCCTGGTTGACGAGGGAGTAGCCGATCAGATGCGGGTCGCGGGAACGCATCGCGATCTCCTGGGTGACGCCCCGCCAGAAGTGGGCGCCGTCCATGTCGCCGGCGTCCTGGTACAGCCAGCCCACGAGCGCCGCGTAGGCCGCACCTACCCGGAGCAGGCCGCGCCTCGTCTCGCCCCGCGCCGACCGGACCAGCTTGTCGATCAGCTGGTACTGCGCGGACACCGTGCCGATCAGATCGTGCGGGCCGAGGAGCATGTCTGCCCGGTAATGGCCCTCCAACTGTGTCTGGAAGTAGTCGATCAGCGCAGGGTCGACGTGCTGCGGGGCTACGGGGCCAGGGATGAGTGCGGCAGCGGTGACGGACACGAACGCGCGGCGTCTCACATCTGCCTCTTCGTGGTGCTCGGGGCGGATCCAGCCGGGTGGCGTGGTGAATCCGAGGTCTTCGGGCCATCGCCCGAGCGCGTCATGGAGGACGATCGCGGTCTCCTCGGGCGGCCAGCCGGGGCGGTCGGCCTCCCAGCGGCGCCAGGTGCGCGCGGAGACGGTGAACTGCCGGTCGTCGAGGAGACGTTGCCCGTGCTCGGAGAGTTCTGTGGCGGCCTGCTCGATGGTCCGCCAGCCCGCCCGGAGTCGTGCGGCTCTCAAGGCGTCATTGCGGCTCATCCGCCCAGCATGAGGTGTCATCGCGCCTGCCTGTGGCCATGGCCGCTACGTGGCCGCGCATGGCCGCGCCACGGCCTGGTTGCGTCCCGCCGTGCCCACCCATCATCGCGTTGTGGCTACAGGACGTACACAGAACGCGGCAGACGGTGTCGATGTGGGGCCAGACCGGCGCCAGCCGGACATCGAGACGATGCGCGACAGCGCGCGGACACTCCTCGCCGAGGGTGTCGCTCCGCCCTCGCCGGACAAGCTGGACACGCTCACCGTCGTGCTGCGCGGCCACATCCACCTGCTCATCCCTGAGGTGGCGGATGCCGCAGCGCGGGAACCGAAAGACAGCATCCCCAAGTACTGCGCCCTCGCCTGCATCGGCGAGGCGCACACCAAGCTGCGCCTGGACGGCGGCGGAGCCCTGCCCGTCCTGGTCCTGGCGCGGAAGCTCGCCCGTGTCGTCAACGCCCTGTGCGACCACTACGAGAACCTGAACGGCGTACGCCCGGCGGCCGGTCGGTGAGCGACTCCGCCTTCACGCTCGACGACACCGACCGGATGTCCGCCGAGTGCGTGGTCGCCCTCCGGCCCGAATACAAGGCCATGCACGCGAAGTGCCGCCAGACCGAGGACATCCCCCTGCCGCACAGCTCGGGCATCCTCCTCCAGGCACGATGCCATTGCACTTGCCACAGGCCGATCGCACAGGCCCTGCCGTCGGAAGGCTGACGGCTCCACAGCCCCTGTTGCCGAGGGAATGAGCCGGCGGCAGGAAGGTGGCCGTCCCTGTTCCCCTGATCGGGGACGGCCACCGTGCGAACGCCCGAAAACCCGAAGCAGATGCCCTTCAAGGGTTTGTGGTGCGGTGAGTCGGCCGGATGGACAGCCGTCGGCCGACTCACCAGCGATTCTCGGTGTCAGTTCTTGCCGAGGAGCTCCTTCATCTCGGTGATCTCGGCGTTCTGGGTGCGGATGACGTCGTCGGCCATGGAGGTGGCGGGGCCGTACTCGCCCTTGGCCTTCTCGGTGGTGGCCATCGTCACGGCGCCCTTGTGGTGCTCGATCATCATGGTGAGGAAGTTCTTGTCGAACTCCTTGCCGGAGGCGTTGTGGTCCATGCCGGGCATCGGCTCCATGCCCCCGGTTCCTTCCGTCCCCTCCATGGACTCCATGCCGGGCATCGACTGCGTCGACGTCGGGACGTCCTTGCCCCAGGTCTTCAGCCACCCCGTCATGGTCTCGATCTCCGGGGTCTGGGCCTTCTCGATGCGGGCGGCGAGGGACTTGACCTCGGCCGACGACGCCTTGACGGCCGCTTCCTCCGCCATCGCCAGGGCGCCCTTGTGGTGGGGGATCATGCCCTGCGCGAAGGTGACGTCCTGGGCGTTGTAGGCCTCGGTCTTGGCACCGGTGCTGGTACCCGTGCCGCTGCTCTTGCCGCTGTTGTCGCTGTTGCCGTCGTCGCTGCCGCACGCGGTGAGGGTGACGGCGAGCGTGGCCGCGACGGCCAGGGCGACGAGGGTCTTGCGGGTTGTGCGCATGCTGGAACTCCTGCTGTGCGAGGGGGGATTGAGGTACGCGGGCACGCCTGAGACGTGCGGGTGCCTCTAGATCCGCAGGAGTTGGAGTTCGGCGAGGGAGGGTGGCGCGCGGGCACCCTCGGGGGACCGGGGCAGCGAACGGTCGGCACGGGCGGCCGGAGCCGGAGCACCGGCCGGGTCGGGCGCGAGGGCGGGGAACGTGTGCCCCGCCGGTACGGCGCCGGACGCGCAGGTCGCGTCGGCGTGCTGGGAGTGGCCGCCGTGCGAGCCCATGCCGTGGCAGAGGGACTCGTCGGACGGCCCCGACCGCATGCTCATCGGCTTGGCGTGGTGACCGTGATGGGCGCTCTCGGCCATCCCGCCGCCCGGCCCCAGGCCGTGCATCGCGAGGACGCCCGCCAGCAGCCCGAGCACGACGAACGCCCGCGCCCACCACAACGGGGGGTTCGGGCGCTGCTGTCGCTGGGCGCGGGCTGTCACGTGGGTCATCCTAGTCGAGGCGGCGGATACGGATACCGGGTACCCCTATATCCCCACCCGCTCGGCCGTACCTGCGGTCTTCAGGAAGTACGGCCGAAGCAGCGCTCCAGCTCATCCAGGGCGTAGAACCTGCTGCCCTTGGACACCGGTCGGCAGCTCGCCCTGAAGGCGGTCTCCTTCTCGTTGTAGAGCATGCGTACGAGCGTGGTGTCGCCCTTGCGGAACACGTCCCACTGGATGTTCGAGGCCATCGGCGCCACGGCCGCGCCCCGCCACGGGTTGTCGCCGTAGGTGTACGGCCGCTCGGCGGTCGCCCCCCGCGTACTGCCCGGCAGGCCCATCAGCGCGGCCAGCGGGATGATCTCCTCGGCGTGCGTGAAGCGCAGTTCGGCGCCGAGGGTGCCGGAGCCGGGGGTGCTGTCCTGCGCGGTCTCGGCCTTCTTGAAGAAGTCGTCCAGCAGGACACCCGCCATCTTGTACGTGATGTCGCTGCCGGTGAAGCCGGGGCCCTTCTCGTAGAAGTCCTCGGCGTCGCTGAGGTATCCGAACCAGGCGGCGTCGGCCTGCGAGATGTACCGGTCCATGTGCCAGCCCCTGCCACCGGGGCTCTCGTCGCTCATGGCCGGGGCGATCCCGTACAGGTTGTAGACCGCCTCGGCCGCGTCCACCGCGCTGCCGGCGGTGCTCGCGAACTCGCCGTCGACGATGCGTCGCACGAAGCCGCGCTTGAAGATCTTCCGCAGTACGTCCGATGCCGCGCGGTGGGTCTTCGGCTGGTCGGTGATCGACGCGAGGGTGGTGGCGAGGCGCTGGTCGTTCGCGATGTAGTCGCGGTAGGCGGCGCCGCCCGCGGCCTTGTGGAAGTACAGCAGGTCCTTGTCGGTACGGCCCGCGCCGATGAGGGGCTTGAGGGCCGGGTCGGTGGCCGCGAGGGTGTCGGCGAAGAGCTGACCGCTGTCGACGGCGCGGCCCTGTCCGGAGCTGACGACGTCGATCTTCTCGCCGTTCCTCGCGATGCCGGCGAAGAGACCCGGCAGCCGCTTCTCCATCCGTACGGCGGTGCCCGCGATCTCGCTCTTCCCGCGCCCGCTGAGGTTGCCGTAGCCGACCTCGGCCATGGCGTCGAGCAGGGCTCGTACCTTCGGCCCGAACTCCTTGCCGCGCGCGGTGAGTTGGCCCTCGCTCTCGGCCTGGTCCCACAGCTTGAGGATCAGATCGCCGTCCGAGCTGTCGGTCGCGGCCCGCGAGCCGTGTCGGGAGACGTTCTCCGTGAACACCGGGACGAAGCCCTTCGGGGGCTGCTGGTAGCTCCGCAGGCTCTGCTGGGGAGCGTACGAGGCCTTGGTGCCGTAGCTGTCCGCGGAGACCGATCCAAAGACCGTTCCGGAGGGGGAACGGTCCGCCGCGTGGGCGGGGAGCGTGGCGGCCAGCAGGGCGCACAGGGGTGCGGCGAGGGCGAGGGCGGTGCGGTTCATGGGCGCATCGTCGGTGGCGCGGATGAACCAGGGATGGCCGTGGAATGGCGCATGCGGGGCGTATGGGGCATGGATGCTGTGAGGTTTTGGTTGATTGATTCACCTTGTGCTCAAGTTTTGGTGGCTTCTATCATCTAAATCTCACTCGCGAGATCCAGAGGCCCCCCGATGAAGTCGACGCAGCAGCAGCCCCGGCACCACCTGCCCCTCGACCTCGACGAAGCCGTCCACCGGTGCCTCGTCGCCGGTTTCGACGGCACCGCCGGTGTCCCGCACACCCTCAGGCGGCTCATCGAGCGCGGTCTCGGCGGGGTCATCCTCTTCACCCGTAACGTGCGCGACGCGGACCAGGTCCGCCGCCTCACCGACGAGCTGCGCGCCCTGCGCCCCGATCTCCTCGTCGCCATCGACAACGAGGGCGGCGGCATCGGCCACCTCGTCGCCGCGGGCGCGCCCGAGGTACCCGGCTCCTACGCCCTCGGCGTCGTCGACGACCCGGACCTCACCGCCCGCTGCGCCGACGCCCTCGCCGGTCACCTCGCCTCGCTGGGCATCACCGTCTCGTACGCCCCCGTCGCCGACCTCCAGCACCACCCCGCCAACCCGATCGTCCGCACCCGCTCCTTCGGCGCCGATCCCGGCCTCGCCGCCCGTCACCTGCGCGCCTGGATCACGGCCACCGAGGCGCGCGGTGTCGCCTCCTGCGCCAAGCACTTCCCGGGCCACGGCGGCACGGTGACCGACAGCCACCACGAGATGGCGGTCGACCCGCGGTCGTACGACGAGATCCGCGCCGATGTCGAGCCGTTCCGGGCGGCGGTGGCGGCGGGCGTGCCGATGCTGATGAGCGCGCATGTGGTGTACCCGGCGCTGGATCCGGAACGGCCCGCGACCCTCAGCCGCCGCATCCTGGGCGACCTGCTCCGCCACGACCTCGGCTTCGACGGGGTCCTGGTCAGCGACGCCCTGGAGATGAAGGCGATAGCCGACCGGTACGGCGAGGCGGCCGGCGCCCGGCTGGCCCTCGCGGCGGGCGCGGACCAGGTGATCGTGGCGGTGCCGGACCTGGCGACCACCCTGGCCTGCCGGGACGCGGTGATCGGCGCGCTGCGGGACGGCACGCTCGTGGAGACACGGGTGCAGGAGGCCGCCGGGCGGGTGCGGAGGCTGGCGGAGCGGTACGCCGGCGCGGCGGGGGCGGGTACGGTCCCGCCCTGGGACGCGGATGCGGGGCTCGACGCGGCTCGGCGGGCCGTGCGGGGTGGTTCCGCCGGTTTTGGGGGTGCGGTGTCTTCGGTGCGCGGTGCGTATGTCGTCGACCTGTTCGCACCGCCGCATCCCGCGCTGAACTGGGGTGGCGAGGATCTGCTGAGCGAGGTGCGCGCGCTGGATCCCACGGCCGCGGGCCTGGCGCTGAACGAGGTTCCGGTGGATCCGCGTGCCATGGTCGAGGGGATTCTGGGGTGGGCGGCCGGGGTGCCGTTGGTGGTCGCCACGTCGGATGCCGGGTTGTATCCGTGGCAGCGGGAGCTGCGGGACGCGTTGACGGCCGGGCGCGGGGACGCGGTGGTGGTGGAGACGGGGTTGCCGGATCGCGCCGCCGCGTTGTGTTCGTACGGGCGGGGGCGGGTGAATCTGCGGGCGTTGGCCGAGGTGTTGGTGGGGGGTGTCTGAGGTGGTGTGTGGGGTGCGGGTCGGTGGGGGCTGGTCGCGCCCACGCGGCGGAGCCGCATATCGATACAGCCCCGCGCCCCTGAAAGCAGGTCGGTTACGGTTGCCCGTGTTCAGAGGGGCCCCTGAAGGCATGCGGTTGGCCCCGGGGCCCCCGTCCGCGTCCACTCAGCTGGGCCGTACGACGACCTCCTTGATGGCCCTCGCCGTCAGGTAGCCCTCGTCCTCCGCACGCTCCGCCAGGATCACCGCCGGGCGTGCTCCCTCCGCGCGCAACCGCATCCACGCCTCGAAGTACGCGCCGCCAGGGCCTGAAATCGAACGGTTCCCCGGGGTGCAGTCCAGCACGAGGGCGGTTGTGCGGGGGTCGGTCGGGCGGGGGGAGGTGCGTAGCTCGGCCACCGTCTCCGCCAATGCCTGGGCGATCGGCTTCGGGTTGCCCTGCGCGTCGAACAGGCCGAGCGTGTACTCCAGTTCGGGGAAGTCCGCCAGGGAACGGTCGACGTCGTGGGAGCACCACCAGGTGACCCCGTACAGGTTGGCGCAGTCGACGGCGTTGCGTACGGTCGCGCGGGCGAAGCCGGGGGCGTCGGCCGCCGGGATGTGCGGTTCGGGGGCGCCGGTCTCCTGGACCCAGACGGGCCGGGCGGGGTCCTCGGCGTAGGCGGTGGCCAGTTCCACGCCGTACTCCGCGAGATGCTGGACCTGCGGGGAGCGGGGGCCGTAGCGGCGGGCGCAGTCGGCCGAGAACACCCAGGGGTGGACGGTCGTCAGGTCGCCCTTGCGGGCCGAGGCCTCCGGGGTGAAGGGGTGGTCGTCGCTGTACCAGGCGGCGTCGTACGCGGAGTGGGTCGCCAGGCCCGCCGGGCCGAGTCCCGAGCGGGCCGCCGCCAGCAGCGTGTCCAGGTAGTGGTCGATGTCGGCCACCGTCACCGGGTTGTGTTCGACCAGGTTGTTGAGCTCGTTGCCGAGCTGGAGGCCGAGGAGGTTGGGGCGGCCGGTGAGGGCGCGGCCGAGGGTGCGCAGCAGCTCGGCCTGCGCCTCGATCGCCTCCGGGTCCGTGAAGACGTTGCGGTGGTGCCAGCTGCGGGTCCACTCCGGGTAGAAGTCGAAGCTGGAGAGGTGGCCCTGCACACCGTCCACCATGACGTCGAGGCCCGCCTCCGCCGCCACGTCCACGAGCTGCGCCACCTGGTCGACGGCGGAGGCGCGGATCAGTGTGCGGTTCGGCTGGAGCAGCGGCCAGAGCGGGAAGATCCGTACGTGGTCCAGGCCCAGCCCGGCTATCTGGTCGAGGTCCTCGCGGGCGAGGGCCGGGTCGAAGTCGTACCAGGAGTGGAACCAGCCCCGGCGCGGCGTGTAGTTGACGCCGAAGCGGGGGCCGGAACGGGGGGCGGGGAGTGTGCTCACGGGTCCTCCTCGGACGTACGTGACTGCGCCGGGCCGCGAGTCGGGTCTTGTCCTCGGCGAATGTATGAACCACCATAGTGCGCGATGAGCAATGAATTGAACCAGGATTCGGGTCGGGATTCCGGCCGGGGCGGACACGGGGTTCCGTCCGGCGGCGCCCTAGTCGTCGGGCTCGACGCCGGTGGAACCCGTACGCGGGCCGTGCTGGCGTCCGCCTCCGACGGGCGCCCGCTCGGCGAGGGCGTCGCCGGGCCGGGCAACGCCCTCACGGTCCCCGTCGCGCAGCTCACCGAGCACCTCGTCGAGGCCCTCACCGGGGCGGTGCCGGAAGCGGACCGCCCCCGGGTCGTCGCCGTCGTGGGCGGCTTCGCGGGCGCCGCCGGCACTGCCGACGAACCCGGCCGCGTCAACGCCCTCACCGCGCTGACGCAGGCCCTGCGGCGCCTCGGCATCCCCGCGCACGAGGTTCGGATCTGCAGCGACATCGAGGCCGCCTTCGCCGCGGCCCCGGGCTTCGCCGGCCCTCCTGCGGACGGTCTGGCTCTCGTCGCCGGCACGGGCGCCGTCGCGATGCGTATCGCCGACCGCCACTGCGAGAAGACCGTCGGCGGCGACGGCTGGCTCCTCGGCGACGACGGCGGCGGCTTCTGGATCGGCCGGGAGGCAGTACGGGTCGCCCTGCGCATGGCGGACCGGCGGGGCGGCGACACGGCTCTGGCGGCGCTGGTGGGACGGGAGTTGAGGGTGCCGGACGCGGTTCTCCCGTACGGCGGTGAGGGCGCCGGTCCCTCCTGGCCCCGTGCCGCCCGCGAGGCCTACCGTCGGCATGTCCTGCCCGCCGTCATGACCGAACCGCCGGTCCGGCTGGCCCGGTTGGCCCCGCTGGTCGCCGAGGCCGCCCGGGCGGGGGATGCGCTCGCGCAGGCGATCCTCGGCGAGGCGGCCGGCCACCTCACCGACTGCGTACGGGCGTTGGAGCCGAGGCCGGGCGAGTCGTTGGTCGCGACGGGCGGCCTGCTCGGCCCCGAAGGCCCCCTGACCGGCCCCCTGGACCGGCGCCTGAGTGCCCTGGGCCTGGTGGCCCACTGGGTCCCCGACGGCAGCCGGGGCGCGGTGGCCCTGGCCCGGCTCGCCCACGGCGGCGGCCCCGACACCCACCCGGAGAAGAACCAGTGACCGCGCCCCCCTCTCCCCTCTACCGCGACCCCGCCGCCCCCGTCGCCGCCCGCGTGGCCGACCTGCTGGCCCGGATGACCCTGCGCGAGAAGGTCGGCCAGCTCAACCAGCGGATGTACGGCTGGGACGCCTACCGCCGCCGCCCGGACGGCGGGTTCGAGCTGACCGAGGCCCTGTACGAGGAGACCGACCGCTTCGAGGGACTCGGCGCCCTGTACGGACTCCTGCGCGCCGACGCCTGGTCCGGCGTCGACCACTCGACGGGCGCCGACGCCGACGCCGGTCCGGTACTCGCCCACCTGGTCCAGCGTCACGTACTCGAACGCAGCCGCCTCGGCATCCCCGCCCTCTTCGTCGAGGAGGTACCGCACGGCCTCATGGCCCTCGACGGCACGGTCCTCCCCGTCAACCTCGCGGTGGGCGCCACCTGGGACCCGGACCTGTACGAGCGGGCGGCATCCCACGCCGCCGCCGAACTCCGCGCCCGGGGCGGCCACTTGGCCCTCGTCTCGGCCCTGGACATCGCCCGCGACCCACGCTGGGGCCGTACGGAGGAGTGCTTCGGGGAGGACCCGTACCTTGCCGCGCGCCTGACGGAGGCGCTGGTGAGAGGCATGCAGGGGGACCTGGGGCAGGTAGGGGCGCAGGGGGGTTTCTCCTTGGACAAGGCACCGGTGGTCCTGAAGCATTTCGCGGGTCAGGGCGCGACGGTCGGTGGGCGCAACTCCGCCGAGTCGGAGCTGGGCCCCCGCGAACTCCACGAGATCCACCTCCCGGCAGCCAGGGCAGGCGTACGGGCGGGCGCCGCAGCGGTCATGGCCGCGTACAACGAGGTGGACGGCATCCCGTGTTCGGCCAACGGCCCTTTGCTGAACGGGTTGTTGCGCGGGAGCGGGGATCGCGGCTGGGGCTTCGAGGGCCTGGTCGTGGCGGACGGACTGGCCGTGGACCGCCTCGCCCGTATCACCGGCGACAAGGTCTCGGCAGGCGCTCTCGCCCTCAACTCCGGTATCGACCTGAGCCTTTGGGACGAGGGCTTCACGCATCTCGCGGAGGCGGTGGAACGGGGCCTGGTGGAGGAGGCGACGGTCGACGCGGCCGTGGCCCGGGTACTGACCCTGAAATTCCGCCTCGGCCTCTTCGAACACCCGTATACGACACCGGAGTCACCGTCCGCCGAGGACGGCCGTGCGCTGAGCACAGCCCTGGCCCGCTCGTCGGTCACCCTCCTCCACAACCGTGCGGGTGTCCTGCCCGTCGACCCGGCGAGAGTCTCCCGCGTAGCCGTCATCGGCCCGCACTCCGCCACCACGGCCCACCAACTCGGCGACTACACCGCCCCCCAACGTCCAGGCACAGGTACCAGCGTCCTGGCCGCCCTGAACCGCCTCACCCTCCCCGAGACGGAGATCCGCCACGCCCGCGGCTGCGCCCTGACCGGCGACGACCTCTCCGGCATTCCCGAGGCGGTGGCGGCGGCAGCCGCCTCCGACCTGGCCGTACTGGTCCTGGGCGGCAGCAGCGCCCGTACCCCGGACACCGAGTTCGACGCCAACGGCGCCGCCCGGACGACCGTCTCGGAGATGACCTGCGGCGAGGGCGTCGACCTGGCCCACCTGCGGCTGGGCCGGGCCCAGCACGCCCTGCTGGACGCGGTGACGGCGACGGGCACACCCACGGCCGTCGTCCTCATCCAGGGCCGCCCGCACGCGGTCCCCGAGGCGACGGACCACGCGGCTGCCCTTCTGACGGCCTGGTACCCGGGCCCCTGGGGCGGCGAGGCGATCGCCGAGATCCTCCTCGGCCACACCTCCCCGACCGGCCGCCTCCCCGTCTCGGTCCCGCGCTCGGCGGCCCAACTCCCCGTCTACTACAACCACAAGGACACGGAGTACGGGTCGTACGCGGACGAGGACGCCGAGGCGCTCTACTCCTTCGGCCACGGCCTGACGTACACGACGTTCGAGTACGGCGTTCCGAAGGTCGATGACGACGGCGCCAGTTGCACGGTCGGGATCACCAACACCGGCGAACGGGCCGGTCGTTCGGTGGCGCAGCTCTACATCCGCCCGCTGCGTACGACGGTGTGGCCGCGGACCCTGGAACTCCGCGCCTTCCGATGCGTCGATCTGGCCCCGGGAGAGAGTCGTACGGTCGTGTTCACCCTCGGGACGGAACAACTCGCACAGGTGGACGGGGACTTGGAGTGGGCGGTGCTGCCCGGGAGCGTGGAGATTCGGGTGGCGGAGTCGGCGCGGGGGGCGTTGGGGGCCGTACCGGTGGTGCTTGACCTCACGCGTTGACCGGTGCGGTCAGCGCCGCTCGCGTGCCCACCGGGCTCTCACCGCCGGTACCTGTGGGCGGCGATGGTTCGCGCGCACAGCAGGGACTCGGTGTGCGACGTGTCGACCTCCAGGTCGTAGACGACACCCTCGTGGACGACATCCGCCTGCGCGGCGGCCATCCCCAGGGCCCGGTCTCCCCGGGCGATCTCGCGGCGCGCGGCTACGGCGGGCTCGCACCGGACGCCGACCCACAGCACAGCGGGTTCGCCCAGCGCACCCCCTTCGCCGAGAGCCTTGCGCCACCGCTGCTGGGACGCCGCTCCGCCGAGGAAGACGTCGTCGATGACGACCCGGGCGCCGGCCCGGACCGTCGCCACGACGCCCTCCCGCCAGGCCGCCTCCAGCGCCAGGAAGTCCGCCCCGACGCTCACTTCGCCGTCCGTCGTGATCGCGATCCCCGCGTCCGACTCCCGCATCCTCGCGGGCAGGGCGTCGACGAACGAGTCACACCCGAACGCCAGCCACGGTTCCGGCAGTTCGGCCTGCAGACACCGTACGATCTCGGACTTCCCCGAGCTGGAACCACCGTTGAGGATGATCATCTGGACCTGAGGCTGAAACGGAATCGACACCGCGCCACACTAGAACGTCCGCTACGGCGACCGAAACGAATTTCCGGCCGGAGCGGGCTGTCCTTGACCAGGACCACGTGACAATGACTGGGGCGCGAGCGGGCGTTCGGGTTTCCGGGCCAGGAAGGTGGCGACTGTCCTCCGCACGTTCTCGTCGGGCGCCTGCACCAGTCGCGCCGTGATCACGAACCCCGCCCTGCCGAGCAGTTCGGCGATCCGCTCCACCGGCAGCAGATGGGCCTCGTAGGACACCGGATGGCCGCCGTACGCCTGGGTCGGACACAGGCGCAGATACTCGTCGTCTCCCACGTAGCCGGCCAGCATCAGGAGGCCGCCGGGTGCGAGGGTGCGGTGGAACTCGTCGTACACAACGGGTAGTTGCTCGGGTGGGGTGTGGTGGGTGGAGTAGTAGGCGAGGATGCCGCCGAGTTCGTCGTCCCGCAGCGCGAGGGCGGTCATCGAGCCCACGGTGAAGCTCAGGTGGGGGTGGGCCCGGCGGGCCAGCTCGATCATCCTCGGGGACAGGTCGACGCCGAACGCGGGCACTCCGAGGCCTGCCAGATGCGCGGTCACCTTGCCGGGTCCGCATCCCAGGTCCGCGACCGGACCGGCGTCGGCCACCCGCAGGGCCTCGGCGAAAGCGGTCAGCATCGCGCGCGACAGCGGGTCCAACTCCGTCGGATTCTTGACTAGTCGGACGTAGTCGGCGGCGACGGTGTCGTACGAGTCGCGGATCGCGGTGAGGTAGGTGGGGGAGGGTGCGCAGGGGTCGTGGGTCACGCGGAGGACTGTAGGGGAGGGGACTGACACCCAGGCTGTGGGTCTCCGGGCCGACCGCCCCACGGCGCGCTAACGTCGGACGCATGATCGTATGGCTCAACGGCACCCACGGCGCCGGCAAGACGACCACCAGTGTGCTTGTGCAGCAACTGATCCCGGATTCACGGGTGTTCGACGCCGAGAAGGTCGGCGAGACACTGATGGACATCACGCCCGGGCTGCCCGTGACGGACAACTTCCAGCACTGGCCGCCGTGGCGACCACTCGTCGTCGAAACCGCCCGCCGCGTACTCGACTACACCGGCGGCACACTGGTGATGCCGATGACCGTCCTGGTCGAGCGGTACTGGCGCGAGATCAGCACCGGCCTCGCCCAACACGGCATTCCTGTACGGCACTTCGTCCTCCACGCCGACCAGGACACCCTCCGTGGCCGTATCGCGGGCGACACCGTTCTCGGCCCCAACTCGCCGTTCCGTCTGAAATACCTGGAGCCCTACGCCGAGGCGGCCCGGACATGGCTGCACGCCGAGGGCGAGGTCGTCGACACCTCCCGCCTCACCCCCGGCGAGGTCGCCCTGCGGATCACGGAGGCCGTGAAGAGCGGCCGACGCGCCTGACGACACCTGTGCCGTTGCCCCGCATGCCTACCGGGTGAGTTCGGCCGGTTCGTCGAGCCGTGTCAGCTTCCGCGGGTTCCGCATGATGTAGATCCGGGTGACCTGCCCGTTCTCCACCACGACGCTCACCGCGGTCGGTTCGCCGTGCAGGTCGATGCGGCCCGCGGGGGCGCCGTTGAGCCACACGGTCGTCATGTCGAACGGGACCGCGATCTGGTCCTGGTTCGCGCGCGTGAGCAGCTTCGCCACCGTTTCGGCTCCGTGGACCGGGGCGAGCACGGCGGCCACGACCCCGCCGCCGTCGGCGACCAGGACCACGTCCGGTGCCATGACGTCCAGCAGGTCCTGCAACCGCCCGGTGCGCAGGGCGAGCAGGAAGCGGTCCACGACGGCCCGTTGCTCGGCCCGGCTCACCCGTACTCGCGGCTGCCGGGCGGCCACATGCTCACGCGCCCGCCGCGCGACCTGCCGTACCGTCGCCGCGGACTTCCCGATGGCCTCGCCGATCTCGCCGTACGGCATGGCGAAGACCTCCCGCAGCACGAACACCGCCCGCTCGGTGGGCCCGAGGGTTTCGAGGACGGTCAGCATCGCGATCGAGACGCTCTCCGCGAGCTCCACGTCCTCGGCGACGTCAGGGCTGGTCAGCAGGGGTTCCGGCAGCCACTCACCCACGTACTCCTCGCGGCTGCGGGACAACGCGCGCAGACGGTTGAGTGCCTGCCGGGTCACGGTGCGGACGAGGTACGCACGCGGCTCACGCACCTGCGACCGGTCGACGTCGGCCCACCGCAGCCAGGACTCCTGCAGCACGTCCTCCGCGTCGGCCGCCGAGCCGAGCATCTCGTAGGCGACCGTGAAGAGGAGGCCGCGGTGGGTGACGAAGGGATCGGCCGTCGGATCCTCGGTCATGTCGCCGCCGGCACCACGCCGGACGTCCCGATGCCGGACCTGTTGGAGTCGGCCGTCTCAGGGCGCGCGGCCAGCGGTATCCCGCACGCGTCGGAGAAGCCCTGCGAGGTGATGCCGTGCGCGAAGTTGTTGCGCGTCGCCATGTTGGCGAAGCCGATGGACGCGGTGAGTTCGACCATCGCGGCCGGGCCGAGCCGGTCGAGCAAACCGGCGTACAACTCGTCGTCGACGGTCGGCGGGGTGTTCGTCATGGCCTCGGCGTACTCCAGTACGTCCCGCTCCAGGGGCGTGAACACCTCCGACTCGCGCCAGCGCGGCACCTGACTCGCCTTGGTCAGGTCCAGGTCCTTGTGCAGCGCCTGGAAGTAGTTGATGTCGAGGCACCAACTGCAGCCGACCTGCGCGGCGACGGCCATGTGCGCGAAGGTCTTGAGCCCCTCGTCGGCCATGTCCCACTCGCTCACCCTGCTCCCGATGTCGGTGGAGTCCTGGGCGACCTTGAGGTTGTGTGCCGTCACCTCGAAGGGCTCGGGCACGGCACCGAATTGCTTGACCATGCTCTCGCTCAGATCGGTGGGGAGTTCCGCCTTGGGGATGCGCAGTGTCACGGTGTTCTCCTCAGTGCCTGATGTCTCTGTCCGGCGGCCTGTTGGCCCGTCGGTCTGTCGACCTGCTGGACATGAAGACACCGGCGGGCTCGGGAACGTGACAACGCCTGTGACGCGGGCCGGTGTTCGGGTTTCCGAGCCAGGAAGCCGACGAAGGCTCTCCCAAAGGGCACCTGGCAGTGGCGTGACGCCCGTCGGCGTGCGTCGTTGACCGTCCGGGCGCACGCTGGTGATGTAGCCGCCGAGGACCGATCGTCACAGATAGGGAACAAGCGCACACTGTGCGCATATCACCGCATACCGTGTCCCCCTCTCATCACACAGACCGTGGGGGGTCTCATGTCGTACGGGTATCCGGGGCCGGAGGGCCAGCAGCCGCCGCAGGGGCAGCCGCAGTGGGGTCAGCAGCAGCAGCCGCCCGCTCCGCCGGGGTGGCAGCAGCCGCCGACCGGGCCGGGTTGGGGCGGTCCGCCTCCGCCGAGAAACAGCAGCGCGGGGAAGATCATCGGGTTCAGCTGCCTCGGCGTGGTCGCGGTGTTCGTCGTACTGATCGTGATCGTTCTGGCGGTCGGCGGCGGCGACAGCGGTTCGCCGAAGGGCGGGAGCACGCCCACGTCGGACAAGTCGTCCACGGGCAGGAGCAGCGCCCCGGCGAAGGAGACGGCGGCGGGAGTGCCGGACGGTCCCGAGGGCGACGTGAGGATCACGTCGTGCAAGGTGGACGCGACGACTTCGTGGCCGTCGGCCGAGCTGCTGATCACCAACCGGTCGTCGAAGACGTCGAACTACGCGGTGAGCGTGGAGTTCGTGGACGCGTCGGGCAAGCGGCTCGGAGACGCGTTCACGGCGACCAACAACCTCGCGCCCGGCCAGAAGGCCCAGGAGACGGCGCAGGGCCTGGACACGATCAAGGCGAAGATCAAGTGCCGGGTGACCGAGGTGACGCGATACGCGTCGTGAGTGCGTCGCGAGCCCGTTGTGGATCCGGTGCGCATCCGTCGTGAATCCGGTGGGTCTCCGGCATCCGGGTGGGCCGCCTACCGCTCCGCCTTCGTCCAGGGCCTCACCCCGAGCTTCCCCGTGGTTCCGAGGTCGAGGTTCGGGGTCACCGTCACCGGGGTGGCGCCGGCCTTGGCCCGGACGCGTACGTAGGGCACGTTCACCGGTGTGCCGAACTGGGTGGTGTTGCGCCAGACCAGGCCGGCGGTCGCCGATTCGCCGGGTTTGAGTGTGACCGGGCGGGGTGGGTCGTCGGGGCCGGCGCCGGTGGTGATCTCGGTGCTGCCGTGGAGGATCCTGACGCCGTCGACGGGCTTGCGGGCGTCGTCCAGGAGCTCCAGCAGCGGGTAGCCCTCGACGGTGTAGTCACGTGTGCCGCAGTTGTCGAGATGCAGGCCCACTACGCGCAGGCCCATGGCCGCGTCGCCCTCGTCGGCACTGACGCGGATCCCGGACGCGGGACACGTGCCCAGCGCGGCCGGCGCCTCGCTCGCGGGCACCTTGGTCACTTCGAGCACCTTGGCCTGGGTCACCCGTGGTGCGGACGGCGGTACCTTCCCGGCCCGGACCTCGCCCCGCACCGTCTTCCCGGGGCCGACGTCCCGCACTGTCACGGTCTCGGCGCCCATGGCTCCGCCGTCAGCGCTCATGAAGGAGAAGACGACCGTGTAGGTCAGCGCCTCGCCGCCCTTGTTGGTGACCTCGTAGGAGGCGACAACGCCCGGGTCACTGAAGAGGCTGTCGGCGGAGACGGAGTAGTTGTCGGTGGGGGAGGGTGTGGGTGTGGGTGAGGTCTGCGGGAGGGTCAGCGAGGTGATCCGTACGCCGTCCTTGCCCGGGTCGTCTACCTGTGTTCGGGACGGTGGGCCGGCCGCGCCGGCGCGGTCCGTCTCCGTGCCGCAGGCTGTGAGCAGCAGTGCGGTCGCTGCGAGGGCCGACAGAAGGGGGACGGTCCTGACGAGGGCCGGGCGGAGGGAGGCGGGCGGTGGGCGCATCCGGTCATCCGATCAGGGCGTGCACCCTGTGCGTGTGACGGAGGCCATAGTTCCGGCCACAGGGATGTCACAAGTTCGGTGGCGGGCGAGCGAGTTGAGCCCCGCCGTCTCCCCCTCCTCCGCCTCTTCCGCCACCCTCAGATCTTCACCGCCCCCGAAGCCACCCCCCGATAGAACCACCGCTGTGTGATCACGAACAGCACCAGGACCGGGATCACGGAGATCACCGAACCGGCCATGACCATCCGCTGGTCGTAGCCGAACGACGACGACTGGAGGCGTGAAAGGCCCAGCGTCAGGGTCATGTTGGACTCCGAGCGCAGCACGATCAGCGGCCACAGGAAGTCGTCCCAGGCGCTGATGAACGTGTTGATGACGACCACCATGATCGCGCCCCACGCGGACGGCAGATACAGGTACTTGAAGCGCTGCCACTCGTTCGCGCCGTCCAGCATCGCCGAGTCCTCGATCTCGCGCGGGACCGCGAGGAACGCGCCGCGCATCAGCATGACGTTGATGGCGCCGACGAAGCCGGGGAGCCACACGCCGGCCAGGCTGTCGACCAGGCCCAGGTCGCGGATGCTGATGAACAGCGAGACCATGATCGACTCGAAGGGGAACATCATCGAGGCGATCAGCACCACCCAGACCGCCTTGCGGCCCTTCCAGGAGGGCTTGGAGAGCATGTAGCCGGCCGTCGTGGAGAAGACCAGCTGGCTGGTGATCGACAGGGCGACCACGATCAGGCTGTTCTTGATGTACGACCACACCGGCACCTGGTCGAAGACCGTCCGGTACGCGCGCAGCGTCGGGTGGTGCGGCAGCAGGGTGGCGTCCGCGCCGAAGACGTCCTCGCTCGTGCTCTTCAGGGAGGCCAGCAGCTGCCAGAGGAGTGGGCCGACCGTGAGGCCCAGCACGAGGAGCAACAGCAGGTAGCGGATGAGGAGTTCGCGCGGGCGGCCGTAGTCGCGCCAACGGGGCATCAGGCGACGGCTCTTGTCGACAGTGGCCGTGCTCACGACTCGTCCTCCTTCGTCAGGCGCTGCGCCAGCAGGGTCAGGCCCAGGGTGAGTGCGAACAGGGCGACGCTTACGGCCGAGCCGTATCCCGCGTTGCCCGTGATCGGGTCCAGGCCGACGTCCCGGATGTAGAACGGCAGGGTGCGGTCGGCGCCGCCGGGGCCGCCGGTGGAGCTGCCGAGCATGTAGATCTCGGTGAAGACTCTGAGGGAGCCGATGCCGGTCAGGGTGCCTACGAGCATCATGGCCGTCCGGACACCGGGGACCGTGATGTTCCAGAAGCGGCGCACGGCACCCGCGCCGTCCATCTGCGCGGCCTCGTGCAGTTCCTTGGGCACGTTCCCGAGGGCGGCCAGATAGAAGACCATGTACCAGCCGAGGCCCTTCCACAGGGTCAGGCCCATCGCGGAGAGCAGGATCAGCCACGAGTCGGAGAGGAAGGGGATCGCCGACCTGATCAAGTGGGCTTTCTCCAGCCAGGTGTTGACCAGGCCGTCGTCCGCGAGCAGCCACTGCCAGCTCAGGCCCACGACCACGCTGGACGCCAGCACCGGTGTGTAGAAGGCGGAGCGGAAGAAGCCGATGCCCGGCAGGTTCTTCTCCACCAGGACGGCCAGCATCAGCGGCAGCAGCACCATCAGCGGCACGACGATCACCGCGTACAGGATGCTGTTGCGGGTCGCGAGCCAGAAGTCGTCGTCCTGGATCATCCGCGTGTAGTTGTCGAGTCCGACGAAACCCGCGGCGCCGCCCAGCGGTTTGGCGTTGGTGAACGACAGCAGAAGCGTGTTGAGGAACGGGAACACCCCGAAGACCACCGCGCACACGATCGCGGGTGCGGTCCACAGCCACGGCAGCCACCAACGGCGGTACATGGCCGCCCCGTTGGCCCCGGGAGCCGGACCGGGCAGCGTGGCCCTGGCGAGTCGGCGGAGGCGGGACGGGGCCGTGGACGCGGAGGCGGCCGGGGCCGGGGCGGAGGTCTGGGCCTCCACCCCGGACACCGGGTTCGTGATCTGTGCCGTCACTGTCAGCTGCCCTGCTTCAGCAGCTCGTTCGCCTTCTCCTGGGCGTCCTTCACCGCGTCCGCCGCGCTCTTCTTGCCCTGCATGGCCAGCTGCACCTGGGACACGATGGCGTTCTGTACGGCCGGGGAGAGGTTGGTCTGGTTGGTGGAGGCCGTCTTCAGCTGGTCGGCGACGAGCTTGCGGGCCTGGGAGAACGGGTCGGTGCCGGTGACGTTCTGGAAGAACGGGTCGCTCAGCGACTCGGTGGTGGTCGGGAAGATCACCACGGCCGGGTCCTTGCACCAGGCCGTCTGGTTCTCGGCGTTGGTGAGGAACTCCGCGAACGACAGCGCCACCGGGGCGTGCTTGCTGGTCGCGGCGACCGAGATGTACTGCGGGGCGCCGGCGGAGGCGACGCCGAGGGCGTCGTAGGGCTGCTGGCCGACGGCCGTCTTGGCGTAGACCGACGGGCTGTTCTGCTTGACGAACCGCACGAAACTCGGGTTCGTCGAGCCGTAGGCCACCTTGCCCTGGCTGTAGAGCGTGGACGGGTCGTTGCTGGAGGACAGCGAGTCCTTCGGCATCGCGCCCTCCTTGTACAGCTTCGCCATCCACTCCACCCACTGGGTGGTGCGCGGGTCGTCGCCGAAGACGGCGGACTTGCCGTCGCCGGAGAGGACCTTGATGCCCATCTGGTCGAAGTCGGCGGGGATGCGCCAGATCGGGTTGGCCATCGTCGCGAAGTACTTGCCGTCGGAGGCCTTGGCGACCTTCTCGTAGTCGGCGAAGAGCCCGAAGATGCTCGTCGGCGCCTTGGCCGGGTCGATGCCCGCCTTCGCCAGCAGGTCCTTGTTGTACGTCAGGAGGACGCCGCCGGTGTACCAGGGCAGCGTGGTGTGGATCGACTTGCCCGAGGCGTCCGCGAAGGTGGCGGTCTTCCAGAACGACGGGACGAAGGGCTTGGACGCGTCGGGGTCCTTGGTGCCGAGGTCGAGCAGGTAGCCGGCCTTGGTGAGGGCGGTCGCCGTCGGCGCGTTGACGTTGATGACGTCGGCCATCGTGCAGGCCTGGGCGTCGGCGACGGTCCGGCTGGTGAAGGTGTTGTCGCCGGGGTCGTCGATCCACTTGACCTTGGTGCCGGCGTGGGCCTTCTCGAAGTCGGCGATCACACCGTTGAAGAAGTCGCCGAAGTCTTTCTTCAGGTTGGTGGTCTGGAAGGTGATGGTGCCCTTGACATCGCCGGTGAGCTTCCCGGAGCCGACGTTGCCCTTGTCGACCTTGCAGGCGCCGGCGGTGGTGCCACTGTCGTCGGAGCCTCCGGAGAGGCCGCAGCCGGCGGCCGTCAACGTCAGTACGACGAGACAGGACAGGGATCCGGTCAGTCTTCTTGCGCGCATTGCTGCTGCCCTCCTGGATGGGCTGGGTGCTGGTTTAATTCACCAACTTTGACTCCGAGTGATGAAAATGTGGACCAGAATTCATCGGAGGTCAATGGGGTGCCGTGTTGCGTTTAGGTTCCGGACGAGTGCCGGGGCCGTGCGGCGGCCGTCTCAGTGGCGGTGTTCGTGGTCCGGGTGGGACGGGTCCCCGGGGTGCTCGTGCCCGGGCGCGTACACCACGTCCGCGCGCGCCAGGTCGAGCCACGAGAAGAAGGCCCACCGGCCCGCCGCCTGCCTCAACTCGCCCTCGACGCCTGCCTTTACGTGCTCGTACGGGAGGAAGTCCGTGTCCGTCGAGGCGCCGAACGGGTCGACGCCGGAGCGCAGGGCGTCCACCGTCAGGAAGCGGTCCCTGTTGTGCTCGTAGTACTCCCGCACCGCCCTCTCGGGGATCTCCTGGCGGGCTTCCAGGTGGGTGAGGAGGGTTTGGGCGGCGGGGGAGTATGCCAGGACCACGGCGATGATGCTGCCGAGGCCCGCGACGTCTGCCTGCGGCACGGCGCCGAGGGTTCTCGGGGGGTCGGGGCAGGGTAGGGCGCGTTCCATGCAGGCTTGGCGTGCGAGTGCGTCGGCCACGACGATCTGGGTTGCCCAGCGGCGGCGTTGTCGTACCGCGGAGGGGGTTGTGGATTGGCTGCGGGTCCGTGGGGGCTGGTCGCGCAGTTCCCCGCGCCCCTGGTACGGCGCGTCCCGCGCCGGTACTGCCGCCAGGAGCGCCTCCACCTCCTCGCGGGGTATCGGCTTGCCGCCCACGACGGCGCAGGTGTCCTCGGGCAGGTGTTCGTTCATGGGGTCACCTCCAGAATTACGGCCTCCGTGTACGCCACGCACCCGTGCCAGCCGGCCTTCGCCATCAGCCAGTACGACCCCGGCGTCAGCGCCCCGCCGTCCACCTCGATCCCGTACTCCACCGACTCCCCGGCCGGTACGGCGAACCCCCGCATCCCGGGCCCCACCCCCGCCCAGGTCCCCCACGAGGACACGGCCCACAAGGTGCCGTTGATCTCCCCGAGGGTGGTGTTGCGCAGGCTCACCGGCACCCGTACGCGCTCCCCGCGACGTACGACGACCCGGTCGACCCCCAGCCGTGTCACCAGGGTTGGGCCGGTATGGCCGCCCGGTACGTCCAGGGCCACGGCGTCCTCGTACACCTGGCCGCCGTACGGCAGGCGGGCGGTGAGCCAGTGGCGGCCCGGTGGCGCGTCCTTCGGCGGGGTCACCGTGACCTCGGTGAGGGTGAAACCGGCGGGGCCGAGGGCGTACGGCAGGTCGGGCGGTTCCGCGGACCAGCCCGGCGGGACGCCGAGGGCCAGCGTGCCGGAGACGGGGGAGTCGGTCAGCTCGGAGCTGACGCGGACCGTCACCGTGACCGGCCCGGAGGCGGTGAGGGCGGCGGGGGAGAGATAGACGGCGACGGGCAGGTTGCCGCGCGGGGCCGGGCCGGAGTTGTGCAGCCAGTACCGGGTGGGGACGGGCTGGGCCGGCTCGTACGCGTCGACCCCCGCGCCCTCGACGGTCGGTGCGGCGGCGGGAGTCGCCAGGACGGTGGCGACCTCGAAGCCGGTCAGGTGGGCCGAGAGGGCGCCGTCCGCGTCCGGGGGCAGTGGCTCCCCCGGCCTCTCCAGGACGTCGGTACGGGCGCCGTCCGTCCAGGCCACGGGCCCGCGCACCCGCACCGGCGCCGACCGGCCGTTGACCTCGTGCATCCGTACGACGACACCGCGCCCCGGATCGGCGGGCGCCACACTGCCCCGGGCGAGCGGCGAACCGGCCGGCTTGAGGGCGTCGAGGAGCACCTCACCGGCGGGTTCGAGGCTCAACAGGGTTGCCGTACGAGGAAGGCCGCCGTCGCCCGCCGACCGCTGCCGAAGGCGCGCCCGCAGTGGACGGTTGTACGCGTGTCCAGCCTGTGGCAGCCGTAGCTCACGCCAGTCGCCCGTGCCGCCGAGGACGGCGTACTCGAAGGTGTGTGACCAGCGTTGGAGCTGGAACGCCGAACCGTCGGGGGCCGTGCGGCGCGGTGGGTCGACCCAGATACCGGACGGCCAGCCGGTGCAGGAGCGCATCAGGGACATGTAAAGGTCGCCGGAGGGTGTGACCACGCAGCCGGGCGTGCCCCGGTTGAGTACGGCGAAGCCGGTGCCGTCCCAGGTGTCGCCCGGCGGCAGCGCCTCGCCGCCACCCGCGGCGGTCGCGTGCACGACCGCGTCGGCCAGGTCGGCGATCAGCGCGTCCACCGCCTTGGCGTCGTCCTGCGGGCCGTTGCCCGCGACCACGAGCAGCGGCAGCCGCTCCAGATCGCGCAGGTCGGCCCCGGGCACCCACTCCTCGCGCAGCCCGGCACGCGGCGCGACCCACACGGCGGCCACGCCCGACTCGGCCAGCTGGCGCCGGAGTTCACGGCCGGCGGCGGGGTCCATGCCGAGGGCCTCGGCGACGACGGAGTTGCGCTCGGGGGCTCCGACGGCGATCCGGATGTCGGGGAGGTTGGAGTCGACTTCGAGGTCGCCGTAACGCTGCCCGCCCGCGATCGTCGAGGTGGCCGTGACGCCCACCCGGACGAGGGCGGCGGCGAGTTCGGCACCGAGTTCGCCGGCCTCGTCCCAGGACGGGTAGACCAACTCGGCGACGCCGATGGCCCGTTGGCCGAGGAGCGCGCCGGAGTCGTCGTGCACGGCCACCCGGGCCGTCGTCCCCAGCGCGAACCAGTTGTTGGCCGGGTTGTCGAGCGTCCACGGGAACCGCTCGCTGTCCACCTCGACGAACCCGAACCCGCGCCCGATGACCGCGTCGGCCACCTCGTGCACGGGCAGTCCGCCCTGGACGTTGGCGGGCCAGCGGACCCGGATGAGACGGTCGGAACCGTCGTACCCGTCGACGGCCGTGCTGAGGTCCAGCCGGTCGACGCCCTTCCAGAGGGTCAACTGCTGGGTGTAGGTGAAGAGTTGACCGAGGATGGCGGTGACGGTGATCCGCGACCCGGCCGCCGAGTGCTCGACGGTCACGGCGGCCGTCACGTCCGCGCTGCGGGCGGCCGTCGTCCCGGTCGGGGTGAGATGCCAGGGCCCCTCGCCGAAGCGCGGGTGCCTCGGATACTCCTCCTGTACGACCAGCTCGTTGCCGATGTCACCGGCGCGCAGCAACTCCCTTTCACCATCGGCGAGTTGGCGCAGGCTGCTGACGCCGCCGCCGCGTGCGGGGTCGACCGTCACCTCGTAGAACTCGTTGCGGATGGTCAGGCCCTCGCCGGTGGTCCAGGTGGGAACGGTCCCGTCCGCGAGGGGCAGTGCCTTGAGCCCGAGCCCCGGCACCTCCGGTATCACCACCCGCAGTTGACCGTCCGCCTCCCGAACCGCGGGCAGTGGCAGGCCCGTTGTCTCGTCGAGGGGGACGAGGCCCTCGGGCAGGTCGACGACGAGGATGTCCCGGCGTTGCCAGGTCGCGGAGTTGAGGACGACGAGGTCCGGGCCGCCGCCGGGCAGCGGGGTCACCTGGTCGGCGAGGGCCTGGGTGGCGTCGGCGTGCACGGACTCGGCGAGGTCGTACAGCTCGCGCCAGCCGGTCAGCAGGTCGATGTAGACCTGGTCGGACTCGGAGCCGGTGACCGCGTCGTGGTGGGCGCCGTAGATCAGCTGCCGCCAGGCCTTGTCGAGCGCGGCGTCGGGATAGGCGCGCCCGGTGAGGAGGGAGGCGAGGGTCGCCCAGGCCTCGGCGTCGGCGAGGAGTGTCTCGCCGTACCGCTGGGCCTGCTTGGTGTCGATGTACGAGACGTCCTTGCCGGTGTAGATCGGGTTCATGTCCCGCGTCTGCGGCGAGGCTCTGCGGCCCTCGGCGTCGAGTTCGGCGCGTACGGCGGTGAAGAAGTCGCGGGGGATCGCGGAGACGAAGCGCGGCCAGACGTACCGCTCGTTCCAGTCGCGGTGGATGGCCATGACCCAGCGGCAGGGCGGTGCGTAGTCGCCACCTACGGGGAGGAGGACGTTGCGGGTGAGCGCGACCTTCTTCAGTCCGGTGAAGAGCCTGAGGGCGGCGGCTTCCGCCTCCGGGAGGGTGGGCGCGTTGTCGATGGCCCAGCCGGCGCCGTAGTGATTGACCATGTACGCGGTGAGGAGGCCGCGTCCGCTGGGCGCGATCCAGTCGAACTCGGCCTGGAACTGCATCCGTTGGGGGTCGCGGGGCTCCTCCCCGAAGACGGAGAGAGTGGGTCCCCACTGGTGGAACGGGCCGCGTGCCCAGGAGCTGGACGAGAGGCCCGCGTCGGCCATCAGCCCCGGGAACTGGGGGTCGTGGCCGAAGGCGTCGAGCTGCCAGGCGGTGTGCGGGTCGGCGCCGAGGATCCCGCGCTGGAAGCCGTCGCCGTAGAGGGCGTTGCGGACGGTCGCCTCGGCGCCGGTGAGGTTGGTGTTGGGCTCGTTGTACGTCCCGCCCATGATCTCGACGCGCCCGGTGCGCAGCAACTGCCGCAGAAAGGCGCGCTCTTCGGGGAAGGCGTCCCAGTAGGGCTTCAGGTAGTCGACCTCGGCGAGCACGAAGGTGTACGCGGGGTCGCGCCGCGCGAGATCGATGTGGGCGCGGACGAGGCTCATGCCCGACTGGCCGCGCGAGTCGAAGGTGCGCGCGGGCAGCCCGGAGGTGGCCGGATCGTCGGCGACGTCCCAGGTCTCGGTGTAGGCGGCCTGGGTGTTCCACCACACCGGGTCGTAGTGGAAGTGGCTGACCATGAACATGGTCCAGCCGGGCTCGGCGACGAGGAGGCCGCCGGTGAGCGAGGCCCGTCGGTCGGGGTCCTCGGTGTCCTCGGCGGTGACGGTGACGTGGGTGCGCTCGCCGGGGGGCAGGTCGCAGACCACGGGTATCTCGGCGCGGAGGGTGCCGTCGTCGCCGACGGTCGCGAGTGTCTCCCCGTCGGCGCGGACGCCGGGTCCTTCGGCGGTCAGCCGGACCGTACGGCCGGCGGTGGCCAGGCCGATCTCGGCGATCACCACCTGACGCGGGTGCTCGGCGCTGCCGACGAACAGCTCGGTCGACTCGACTGAGGTGACGCGCATGGGTCTCCTAAGAGGCCTACGGGAAACAGGGGCGTGGGCGGCCGGGGAACGGCGCGGCTCATCGTGGCACCGTTCGGATGGTTCAAACAACCATCTTCAAGTTTCCTTGGTGGTTCATCCATGCAAAAGCCGCCTCGGGGTCGGTAACCCCGAGGCGGCTTTCGCGTGCTGATTCGTGCTGATTCGTGAAAGCTCAGCGGGTGCGGCGGGACCTCACCGCGTGCTCCCTGGCGATGTGGTCGGTGAGGGCGAGGGAGGCGCTGGCGCGCTGGTAGGAGAGCTGGGCGACCCGGACGTACAGGCAGTCGATGAGGACGAGCACGGAGTGGCGGGCGCCGATGCTCTCGGTGCGGAAACTGGTCTCCGAGGAGGAGGAGATGAGCCGTACGTCGGCCACGCGGGCCAGCGGGGACTTGGGGTCGGCGGTGATGGCCACGGTGGTGGCGCCGCGCTGCTTGGCCAGTTCGAAGGGCTCGATGGTCTCGCGGGTGGAGCCGGAGTGCGAGATGCCGATCGCGACGTCGGCGGGGGTGAGGAGGGCGGCGGAGGTGAGGGCGGCGTGCACCTCGGTCCAGCCGCGCACCGCGCAGCCGATGCGGAAGAGCCGTGTCTCGGTCTCCTGGGCGACGGCTCCGCTGCCGCCGACGCCGTACACGTCGATACGGCGGGCGCGGGCGGCGGCCTGCCCCGCGCGCTCGATCGAGTCGAGGTCGATACGGTCGATGGTCTGCTGGATGGCCCGAAGGTCGGCGCTGCCAACCACCTGGACGACGCGCTCAAGGCTGTCATCAGGGGAAATATCGGGCCCGATCTCGGCGGTGCCCCAGTCGGACACCTCGCCGCGACCGCGTTCCTGGGCCAGCTCGATGAGCAGATGCTGGTAGGAGTCGAGGCCGATGGCACGGCAGAACCGGGTGACCGTGGCCTGCGAGGTGCCGGTACGGCGGCCCAGCTCGGCGGCCGAGCAGTGGGTGACGGCGGCGGGGTCCTCAAGGATCAGCTCACCGACCTTCCGCAGGGAGCCGGCGAGACGCGGCAGCTCCGTACGGATGAGGGTGGTGACGTCGGTCGGGGGCATCCCGTTGCCGGATCCGGTCCGTTCCATGGGGTTACCCGATCTCCTCGGTGCGGTGCTGCTGGGCCGCGGTGCGGCTGTGCGGCTGGCAGTACTTGATGGTAAGGGGCGAATGTATCAGCCACCGTGTCTGGGGCGGTCTGAATCCCAGGACCAGAGTTGGGCCCAGGAACGGGCCAGGGGTGGCCGTCCCGAGGGCTGCGCCCGTGGCCCTCCTCGTGGCCCGTTGCTCGCAGCCAGTACTCTGTGATTTATTGATTCACCGATAGAGATAGAGTGGGTGGTTCAATCCACCGGTGGGGAGAGTCGAGTGTCCGTCGAGTCCGTCAGCGCCCAGGGCTTCGTGCGCGAGAGCCGGGCCGTCCTCGACCGCATCACCGGATCGGAGTCGGCCCAGGAGTCCGTGACCCGCGCCGCGCGTCTGATCGCGGACTGCATCCGCGCGGACGGCGTGATCCAGGCCTTCGGTACGGGCCACTCCCAGGCCCTCGTCCTGGAGCTGGCCGGCCGGGCCGGCGGCCTCGTCCCGACCAACCGCCTGGGCATGGCCGACCTCGTCCTCTACGGCGGCGACGCGCCCAGCGCCCTCGACGACCCGCTGCTGGAACGCAAGCCGGGCATCGCCGAGCGGCTGTACGAACTGGCCGAGCCGCGCCCCGCCGACCTGTTCGTGATCATCTCCAACTCGGGCGTCAACAACGTCATCGTCGAGATGGCGCTCCACGCGAAGGAACGCGGCCACAGGATCCTCGCGATCACCTCCCTCACCCACACCCGCACGGTCCCGGCGGCCCACACCAGCGGCAGGAAGCTGGCCGACATCGCGGACGTGGTGCTGGACAACGAGGCCCCCACGGGCGACGCGCTGCTGGAACTGCCGGGCGGGGGCGCGGTGTGCGCGCTGTCCACACTGACCGGCGTGATGCTGGTGCAGATGACGGTCGCGGAGACGGCGGCGCTACTGATCGAGGCGGGGGAGCGTCCGCCGGTGTACGTGTCGGCGAACGTGCCGGGGGGCTTCGAGGGGAACCTGGGGCTGGAGCGGCACTACGGGGGGCGCATTCGGCGTCCGGCCAGCTGAGTGGACGTACGGAGACGGAGAGACAACGACGGCCCGCCGGGAGAACCGGCGGGCCGTCGTCACCTCGACCTACGGAACCCCGCCGTCCCAGGCGACGTTGACGAATCCGACGAGGGAGTCACCGTCCCAGGCGCAGATCCAGCCGAGGCTGTGACGTCGTAGTCGGGTGCGCCAGTCGATGTCACCGGGCGGGCCGCCGAAGCCCTCGGCGTGCAGCGCGTTGAGGGAGGCGTTGTCGAAGTCGGCGCGCCATTCGTACGTCGTCGTCACACCATCTCGCCTTCACGATTCCTCTGGCCCCCCGCCGGCGGTCGTCGTCGCTACCTGTTCGCGGTGTGCGATGCGGGGCGGGTGAACAGGTGGGCTTGCCGTACGCCGGCCTTGCGCAGTTCGTCTGCCACGATGCGCAGCGCGGTGCGGGCCATGTACGGAAACATCCCGCCCTTGCAGTCCATCCACACGCGGGGGACCTCCTCCTCGACGGCGACGTAGTTGGGGCTGTAGAGCTCGGTGGCGTCGTCTTCGGCCTCCTCCGGCGAGAGTTCGTGGCCGTCCTCGAGTACGCGCCCCAGGCGGCGTTGCGCAGCGGTGAGCGCCACGACGGCACGGGCCGGGTCGTTCGACTCGACGGCGATCTCCCAGTGCTGCTGCATCGCGTCGCCATCGCCCCCGCCCAGGATCGGCAGCGCGCCCGGGTCCACCGTGATGCCGCCCGGCTCGCTCTCCGAGACCACGGCCCGACGCATCCAGAACGCACTGTCCTCGGTTGTCAGGCATGCCTCGGCCACGCGCCAGAGCATCTGAGGGCCGGAACCGCTGATCGCCTCCTCGAACAGGCCGCGCGCGCGTTCCAGGTCCCACGAGTCCATGGCATGGCACCCGCGTCCGAACGCGATCTCGGCAGGGTCTTCGGCAGAGGGCAGGACGGAGTAAGTGGCATCCACAGCCCCATACTTACCACCTCGTTCTGACATACGGTCACTGAGCGACAGGTGGTAAGGGGGTTCAGTAGCGGCGGTCGGGCCAGTGCGGGTCCTCCCAGCGGGCGGGGCCCGTGAGACCCATCAGCCGTACCCGGTGCAGGAGTTCCACGGTCGCCGCGTCCTGGGAACGCAGACGTGCGGGGACATGGCGGACCAGCCAGGTCGTGAGCTCGGTGCGCATCTCGTCCGCGTCGTCGTCCTCCCGCCACCAGTTTTTCCAGGGAAGCTCGTCTCCCAGCAGCTCGTACTCCCACTGGGCAGCCGCTGTCGCCAAGTGCCGGTCGGCCACCGGGTGGTCGAGCGACTCCCAGACCGTGAGCCACGGGCTGAGGACGCCGGACGCCTCGGCGCACACGGCCAGGAGCTCGTACACAGGGGCGACGGGATCCGGGTCGGTGAGGCTGTGCGCCCACCAGGCGTGCAGGAACTCCCACACCACCGCACTCTGGCGCACGGGCCACCGGTTCCACTTGCCCATGCCGAAGGAACGTCCCACCTCTTCCATGAGGTACGGCTCCACGTGGCCGCCTGTCAGCGCTCTGGCGAACTGGGGCAGGACGCGGCGCAGTACCGCGCCGTGGTCGTCCCAGTCGTAGGCGTGCCAGGTGCGGTAGAGGAGATCCGGATCGAGCTCCACGTCCGGGACCTTCAGCAGCGCGAGCTCTTCCGGGTCGCCCCAGTGACAGACGCACTGCGCTTCGTCGGCACGGGCGGTCGCACCGCGAAAGGTGACGGCCAGGCTGTCCAGGGCGCGGTCGAGCCGGAGCCGGGTACGGGGGATGTCTTCGACGTTCGTCGCTGCCGGGTTCGTCATTGTCGGCACAGCCTCAAGGGACTCCAGGCGGCTTCCGCCAACCGAAGATTGCGATTCTAGTAACCGCCTACCCCCAGCCCGCCAGCGAAATAAGCGGGCCGCCGTCGAGATAGCGGCGCAGGGCCCCCGCACTCGTGCGGACGAACTCCCCCGGCGCCAAGGGGAGTTCGTCGACGTCGACCCAGGTGACCTGGGCGTGCTTGGTGGGTTCGCGGTTCTCGGGCTCGCCGGTCCAGTCGGCGGTGGCGAAGACGACGGTCACGTAACCGTTGGGGGCCGCGACACCCAGGGAGCCGTGGACGACGTGCACGAGCTCCAGGGTCTCCGGCTCCACGGTCAGACCGGTCTCCTCGTACAGCTCGCGTACCGCCGTTTCCGTGATGGGCTCGCCCGGTTCGCTCTTGCCCATGGGCAGGTCCCACAGGCCCTGCCCGAACACGGCGCGCGGGCCACGCTGGAGGAGAACGACACGGCCCGCCGCCCGGTCGTGGACGATCACGGCGGCGACCAGCACGGTCATGGCATCAAGGGCCGGCTTCGGGGTTCTGCTGTGGTCGGTCATGGTGCGCCGGAGTCTAGGGCGACCCACTGACATCACCTCCGGCACCGCCTCCGGGGCCACTTCCGGCATCACTTCCGGCGTGACAGCGGCCGTTC
This sequence comes from Streptomyces sp. AK08-02, assembly GCF_033795085.1. Taxonomy (NCBI): domain Bacteria; kingdom Bacillati; phylum Actinomycetota; class Actinomycetes; order Kitasatosporales; family Streptomycetaceae; genus Streptomyces; species Streptomyces sp. AK08-02. The sequence continues at coordinate 428,443 of NZ_JARAZV010000006.1, read as the reverse complement.
CACGAGCGCGTACGACGCGAGGGCCGCCGCGACCGTCGCCACCATGCCCATCGGCAGCAACTGGTCGTCCGGCACGCCCAGGTCGGAGAGGAGGCGGATGGCAGGGTAGTGCCACAGGTACATCCCGTAGCTGAGGTTGCGGCCGACCCAGGCCAGGGCGCCGATCGAGAGGAGACGGGACGGCCAGGACCGGGGGAGCAGATCCAGGGTCGCCACCACCGTGGCCGTCAGGACCGCGGCGAACATGAAGCCGACCGTGTACCAGACGGGGTTCCACGCGCTCGTCTCGGCGATCGGGATCTGCCACGCGACCAGGCCCAGCAGCGCGAGCGCGGGCCAGCACAGGCGGCCCGACCAGCGGCGGAGCAGCTCCAGGCGGGGATCGTCGGCTCGTAGGCGGGCCAGGACGACGGCCAGCAGGGCGCCGATGAGGAGTTGGTCGGCGCGGGTGTCGGGGCCGTTGTAGATGCGGTGGGCCGCCCCCGGGTCCCAGAGGGCGAGGCGCCAGAGCAGCGGAAGGACGCACAGGGCCGCCACCCAGGCCAGTACCTTCCGCGCCGTGGTCCGCCGTAGAAGAAGGAGCAGCAGCAGGGGCCAGGCCAGGTAGAACTGCTCCTCCACCCCCAGGGACCAGGTGTGGCTGAGGGGCGAGGTGAGGTCGGAGTACGGGCCGGACTCACCCGCCCGTACGAGGTTGACGACCGACACCGCCGCCAGCACCGCCGCCGTCCACGCTCCGTCGAACAGCGGCAGCGGGAACGCCAGGGAGAGAATCGCGGTGACCGCGCACATCGTCAGCATGGCCGGGCCCAGCCGCAGCCAACGGCGCCTGTAGAACGACCGCAGGCCGATGCCGCCGGTGCGGGTGTACTCGGCGATCAGCAGCCGGGTGATGACGAAGCCGCTGAGCGTGAAGAAGACGTCCACGCCGACCGAGCCGCCGGGTACCAGCTCCGGCTTCACGTGGTAGACGATCACCAGCACGACCGCGACCGTCCGCAGTCCGTCCAGCCCCGCCACCCGCCCACCACCGCGCAGCGCCGACGGAAAACCCCGCCCGCCACCGGATCTGCGCCGCACGTCCGTCGCGACCGCCGCGACCGTCGTGCCTGCCTTGTCCGCCGCGTTTACGGTGTCTACCGCGCTCCGGTTGGTGGGGGTGCTCATAACGACCGCGCCTGCCCCGCATCGGCGGAGTCACACCCGTTCTTATGGTCTCCACAGCTTCAGGACCGCTTTCCGGACGCCACGCCTCCGCCCGAACTCTCCACGTCGTCCCTCCCCCGTCCGCTCAACCCTGCGGGTCTCGCGCCGGTCTACTCTGACGCCGCGGACAGCGGACAGCGGTCATGCGTGTGAGCGGAGACGAAACAGGATGAACAGCCGTACGGGAGCCCCTCGCAGAGTCGGCGGCAGCCGCGACAGGCAGCCAGGGCGACGCGGTACGCGGATACACCGGACGCGTACGACGGTACGCAGCACCGGCGTCCCCTCGCACCCGCCGGTCAGCGCCGACAACCACGGCGGACCCCTTCTCTCGGGCCCCGCCCGGCGTATCGCCGCCGTGAGCGCGCTGATGCTGCTGCTCAGCGGCGTGATCACGGTGGGTGTGTGGTTCTGCATCACCTTCCAGACCGTCGTCACGCCGGTGCTGCTCGCGCTGCTTCTCTCGGCCCTGCTCGGCCCGTTCTACCGGCGGCTGGTCAGGATGAGGTTCAACAAGTCCCTCGCCGCCGGGCTGACCTGCGCCGCCGTGATCCTGGTCATGGGCGGGGCCGCGTACATCGTGGTGAACGCACTGATCGACACCGGCGACCAGATCGTCACCTCCGTGCAGCACGCGGCGAAGGACCTCAGCGAGCGCTTCGACGTGGTCGGCAACTCCCTGGACGAACTCGCCACGAACGCCAAGGAACTGTTCTCCAAGTTCGGCGGTACCGCGGTCTCCGGTGTGCTGAGCGGCGTCAGTCTGCTCACCGAGATGATCGCCACCGCGACGCTCGCGATCCTGCTCCTCTTCTTCTTCCTCCGCGACTCCGACCGGGCCGTCGCCTCGCTGCACTCGCTGGCGCCCCGCGGCTCCGGCGCGACCCTGGAGGTCATGGCCCGGCGCGCCTTCCAGGCGATCGAGGGCTTCATGCTGGGTACGACGATCGTCGCGTTCATCGACGCCGTGTGCATCACCGTCGGTCTGCTGATCCTCCAGGTGCCGGGCGCCGTCGGCCTCGGGGCGCTGGTGTTCATCGGGGCGTACATCCCCTACCTGGGCGCGTTCCTCTCGGGCGCGGTGGCGGTCCTGGTCTCGTTCGCGGACGGTGGGCTGACCACCGCGCTGTGGGTTCTCGGTGTGGTCGCCCTCGTCCAGCTTCTGGAGGGCAACGTGTTCCAGCCGATGATCCAGAGCCGTACGCTCCAGATGCACCCGGCGGTGATCCTCGTCGCCCTCACCGCAGGCGCCTCACTCGCCGGCATCCTCGGCATGCTCCTCTCCGTACCGCTGACGGCGGCGGCGTTCGGCGTGCTCTCGGAGCTCCGGGGGCGGTACGAGGAAGGCGCGGACCGGAGCGTCGAGGCGACGCACTGACCGGAGGAGGGGTGACCCGGCCCCGGCGATCAGCCGGACCACCCCTCCCTGCCCTTCGTCCTCGTCGTCCTCGTCGTCCTCGGCAACAGGGTCAGCCGAGGGCGCGCACCTTGATCGAGTAGATACCGCGGCCGTGCGTTGCCGCGTACAGGGTGCTGCCGTCGGGGCCGAGTTTCAGCTGGAGCACGGCGACAGCCGGGAGGTCACCCACGCGCTGCCAGGTCGTCCGGCCCGGTGCGCGGTAGAGGACGCCGAGGTCGGTGCCGACGGCCAGGCCGCCGTTCGACGTGACGACGGCGGAATCGGCGGGAACGTCCGGGAAGTTCTTGGAGATGTCCTTCCAGGTGGTGCCGCCGTCCTTGGACTCGAAGACATGGCCGACGCCCGCGCCAGGACCCTCGGTCCACTGCCGGGAGAAGCCGTTGACCGTGAGGAACACGTGGTCGGCGTTCTTCGGGTCGATGGCGAAGCCGCTCAGGTACCGGTTGGGTACGGTTCCGTCGACGGGCAGCGTGATGTCGTGCCAGCCGGTGCCGTCCGCGTTGCCGACGGAGATGCCGCGCGCGAAGCCCTGGTTGTTGCAGGGGCCGCACCAGGCCGCGTAGACCTTGCCGCCGGAGGCCGCCACGGCCGTCGCGGTGTGGCCGGCACCGAGGTCGTACACGCTGGTCCACTCGTCGCCGCTGCGGATGGCGTACCCGTGGGTCTGCACCCACACGTGACGGCCGCCCGCGATCCACGTCGAGGGGCTCTTCGCGTCGGCCGCGAGCGGCGCGATGAAGCGGGCCTCGCTGGTGGCGTTGTCGGCCGGGGCGACGTTGTAGGACGTGACCTTGCTGGAGTCGTCGATCCAACTGCCGTCGTTGACAGCGCAGTTCTGGGTGACCTGGATGGACAGGTAGACGTACTCCTCGGCGATGTCACAGCCGTTGGCCGGGTCGGTGAGGGTGTCGCCGCCGTCGCCGCCGAAGTTGGAGCCCATCACCCGGTCGTTGCCGCGGAGGACGGACTGGCCGTTGTCCTGGAGGCCGCCGGTGACGGAGACGCCCCCGTGGTCGAGGTCCTTGCCGATGCCGACCGAGTAGTACTGCAGGGTGTCGATGGTTCCGTCGTTGAGGGAGGTCCAGTCGGTGGCGTGGCCGGAGGTGTCCTGCCGGCCGTTCAGCGGGCGCTTGTAGACGCCGCCGTCGTTGCCGACGTACACGAAGCTCCTGCCGTGGTAGCGGCCGATCGCGACACCGTGCTGGTCGGAGTGGGTGGTCTGGGAGCAGTCACCGGACTGCTTGGCCGGGTCGATGCTCCAGCAGGAGAAGCCGAAGTTCCAGTACGGGCCCACGGTCGACCAGGTGCCGCCGCCGTCCCTGGACTCGTAGACCTCTTCGAGCCCCGCGTACACGTGCTGCGGGTCGCTCGGGTCGACGGTCAGGAACTGGTTGTACCAGGCCTGGACGCCGGGCATGTAGCCGCTGGACGTCAGCGCCGAACCGGAGGCGGCCAGGCCCTGGTAGTCGGCGATCTTCGTCCAGGGGCCGGTCGGGGAACCGGACTTGGAGACGTAGAAGCCCTCCAGTCCGCTGTCCGGGTTGGTGTTCAGCTGCTCCGGGGACTGGTCGATGGCGTAGTAGCGGGAGCCGTCGGCGGAGCGGGCGAAGGTGACGCTGCCGACGTCGTCCGGGTCGGCCGGGAGGTCGCCCAGGCCGCTGGTGATCCGGGTCCAGGTGCCGCCCGCGCCCTTGGTGTAGAAGCCGTTGTAGTCGTCACCGCTGCGCCAACCGACCGCGAGGACCACCTTGTTCGGGTTCTTCGGGTCGATCGCGATGTCGTTGGCGATGTTCTTGTACGGGGCGTCGGGGTCCGCCGCCTCCGAACCACCGGGCAGGAACTCGGGGTTGGGGGCGAACTCCAGTTTCCAGGCGCCCTTCAGCGTCTTCGTGGAGTGGCTCCAGACGCCCTTGCCGGTCGCCGCCCACACCTTGCCGCCGCCGAAGCGCAGCTGGTGGACGGTGGTGGACTCCAGCTCGTCGCCGCCGACCCGGGCGCGGGAGGAGAACGTGCCGTGGTGCGGGTCCGTCAGGACGTAGACGCCGCTGCCGAGGTAGGCGTCCGCGTTGGTCGTCGCCTCGCCGGTGCCCAGCCACAGCCGTCCGGCGCCGTCGAGGGCGAGCGCGCCGGTGGACTGCGCGGGCAGCCGGTCGCTGATGGCCTGCCAGTGCCCTCCGCCGGACCTGGACCGCCAGACCCCGCCGCCCGCACTGCCGGCGTACACGTATCCGTCGTCGTCGGCGGCCATCGCGGCCATACGGCCTGTCACATTTCCGGAGCCGCCACTGGAGTTGGAGTCGACGTCCCGGTAGCGCGGGTCGTCGGAGTTGTAGGGCAGGTCGGTGATGTTCCGCCAACTCCCCTTGGTACTCGGCAACTTGTTCAGGCTCTGCCACGCGGCGCCGTACGCGCCCGGTGCGACGACACCGGGTGAGGTGCGGGCCTCGGAGTACTGGTCCGCGCCCTCGGCGATCTCGTCGGCCTCGTTGCCGTCGTCCCCGTCGCCGTCGTCGCCCTTGAGGGCCGGGGTGAGCGCACCCACCGACTGCGCACGATCCGCGGCGAGTCGGCCGAGAACGCGAGGCCCGAAGGGGCTGCCGCCCGCCCCGGGCGTGGCGCCGGCGGGTATCGCGACGAGTGCGGCGGAGGCGGTGATGGCGCAGATCGTGAGCCATCGTCTTCTACGAGTCGGTGCTGACACCAGGTCCTCCCAGAACAGGCGTTGAGACGGCTGTAACAGCCGTCGCAGGGACCTGATCACGGACGGAGGACGAAGCGGCCCGCACTTGGACAGGCTTTGACCAGAACCTGCCGCTTCGTGTACAGCACACAGCCGGCTCATGGCACGGCGAAGGAAGGGCCGCCCTCGCCGTTCCACCGACCGCCGACAGCCCGGCCCCGCCGATGTCCTGGCGCCGCTGTCGCCCCGCCGAGCCGCACGGACCTCACGGTCCTGGGCGGAGTGGGGCTCAAGTACGGGCTGATCTCGCCCTCGGTCGTCACGCCGAAGGTGTTCAGGAAGTTGCTGACGAGCTGGTAGAAGCCGACGGTGATGACGAGGTCGGAGAGCTGTTGCACCGTGAGGAACTCCAGCACCTCCGCGCGCTCGGCGTCGCTCAGGGTGTGCCGGGCGAGCAGGCGGTCGGTGCAGCGCAGGACCGACGCCTCCGCCTTCGGCAGTCCCTCGGTGGATCCGGTCGAGGCGGCGGTGATCGCGGCCTCGCCGAGACCGACCAGGCGGCCGATGTTCTCGTGATGGTGAACCTCGTACGGCGCCCGGTAGACGTGGCCGACCCGCACGATGGCGAGTTCGCGCAGTTGGTCCGGGAGGGAGTTGCCCCGCAGGACCGCGTCGCCCAGCTGGAGGAGGCCGGGGGCGAGTGCGGGCGAGTGCATGATCATGCGGAAGACGTTGAGTGAACCGTGCTCGGTGACGGCTTCCCGTAGGTCTGCGGGCAGGTCCGACAGGTCTGGGTACTCCACGGCGAACTCCTTCGTGAGGGGCGGCTCGGCCGACGTCACCCTTGACCCCCTGCCGTTCGTTGTCCAACTCGGCCCGCCGGGAAGGGGATCGAGGACCCGGTCGCCGCGAGCGCCGGGGAGGGGCGGTTCGGTCCTCCCCGGGCGCTGTCTGTCGGCGTTCAGCGCGTCGGCGTCTCCAGCAGGGTAATGACGCCGGAGAACAGGCACAGGTCGTTCTGCACGAGGGAGACGACCGCACGGGTCGTGATTCCGTCGGGTGAGTCCAGGAGGCTGGCGTGGACCCAGGTCGGTGCGTCGAACTCGCAGTAGCGGGCGAAGACCGCGTCCATGCCGATGGCCGTCACGGGCCGCGGGTGTGCCAGGGCCTGCGCGGCCTGGCGTGCGGCCTCCAGGACCAGCATGCCCGGCGCGTGGTCGACCGGGTGATCGAACAGCATGGGGTGCTGGAGGTCGACCCGCAGCCGGCTGCGCCCCGGTACGTCGGAGGCGGAAAGGACCACGTCCCCGGGGTGGTCGCGCCCGACGCGGAGGTGTGCCACCGGAGGTGACACGGGGAGTGCGCGGCCGGTGGACCAGGCGATGTCGGCGTAGGGGCCGCGCAGGCGCGCGTAGAGGGCCGGTGCGTGGTTGGCGAAGCGGGTCTGGGCGGTTCCCACCGTCATGCCGTCGCGCACGATCTCGAGCTGCATGTTCACCGAGGCGAGCCGGCCGGCACGGCGTACGACGTCCTGGCAGGCGACGCGGAGTTCGACGGCGGTGTCGCCCTCACCGACGGCCAGGGCCGCGGGGGTGAGGGCGTAGCTCAGGCTGCTCCACGACTGGCGGTGACCGAAGGGCACGCCGTAGGCGGCGTGGCTGAGCAGGGGCACCGTCTGGCGGATCGTTTCGGCGAAGAGGAGAGGGTCGTGCAGGCCGTGTCTGGAGCGGTAGAAGCTGTGGTCCTTCGGCCAGTCGGCCATGACGCGGTACGTGTCGGGTCCCGTTTCCTGCCACTCCGTGAGCAGGACCTCCGACGCGTCCACCTTGTGTACATAGTCACTTGTGACCGGAATGCCGACCACGGTGTCCGGCAGATCCTGAGCGGTAATGGACATGTGAGCTCCCCCTGGCATTGACCAAATCTGACCCGGCCGCGAGGCTGGGTCACATAAACATAAAGATTGCTCTGCTCTCTATGTTCACGGGTAGGTAAAGGGGTCTTCAATTAGACGTCAAGCGAGCGGGTGTCGCTCGGCTCGGACGGCCGATGGCGCGGGGCGCATATCAGGTGTTCGTTCGTAAAGCGTAAAATTTTGTCGTCAAGCTTTAGCGTAATGATTATTCTTTTTTGGAGCCGGCATGAGACAGCTGAAGCAGCAACGAGCCGTGGAGACGCGGGAGGCGATCCTTCATGCCGCGGCGGCGGTGTTCGACGAGTGCGGGTACGCCGGCGCGAGCATCAACCGCATCCTTGAGCGGGCGGGTGCGACCTCCGGTGCCCTCTACTTCCACTTCACGTCCAAGGACGGCCTCGCCCGCGCCGTCATGCAGGCGCAGCCGCGGACGATAATGCCGCTGCTGACCTCCGAGGGGCTCCAGCGGCTGGTGGACATCACCATGATCTGGTCCCATCTGCTGCAGACGGACACGCTGTTGCGCGCCGGAGTACGCCTGACGACGGAGCAGAGCGCCTTCGGCATGGAAGGCGCCGCGACTCCCTACCAGGAGTGGGCGGCCATCATGGAGGAATGCCTGGTCACGGCCGCTGAGCGGGGGGAGCTGCAGGCCGGGGTGGACCCGAAGGAGCTGGCCGAGCTCGTGGTCGAGACCTGTACGGGCATGCAGCTCTTCTCCGCCGCCGCCACCGGACGGGCGGATCTGCCACAACGCGCCGTCCGTATGTGGAAGTTGGTCCTCCCCGGCGTCGCCGTCCCCGCCCTGGCGGTCCGCATCGTGATCGATCCCGAGCAGGGCAGGGCGGCTGTCTATGGCAGTCTTCCCGCTGCGGGTTCAATGACCTGACCGGGCCCCGCACGGCGGTGGCCCGGTGATCCGGTGATCCGGCGTTCCGGTGAATCGGTGATCCACATGATCAGGGACTGCCGCCGCCGTCCGCCCCGAGCAACGACGCCCGGGCGGCTCCCCGCACGCGCATCAGCTGTGCGCGGCCCACGGGAGTCTCCGGGCGGCGGGTGCGGGGCCTCTGGAGGGGGAACATGAGACGGGAATTCGAAAAACTGCGGCTGGCCGCGCTCAACATCGACGGGGTGCTGCTCAACGACACCTTCAGTCCGGTGATCCACCACTTCGTCGTCAGCCGGGGCGGTGCGTACACGGCCGAGACGGAGCGCGCGATCTTCTCGCAGCCCCAGCACATAGCGGGGCAGCGGATGGCGGAGGCCGTGGGCGGCACGATGTCGGGCGAGGAGGCCCTGGCCGCCTACTTCGAGGAACGTGACCGCCATGTCGCCCGCCATCCCGTCGTGGTGGCGGACGGCGCGGTCGAACTGCTGCGGCTCCTGCGGAGCCTGGGGCTGCGCACCGTCTGCTACGGCGGACTGCCCAAGGCCCACTTCGACCACTTCCTCGGGGCCCACGCCGAACTCTTCGACGGCCCGGGGTACGTGTGCACCAACGACTTCCGGCCCGGGGTCCACGAGATCACCACGGACGTCTTCCAACTGAAGTCGGACCAGGCCGTGTTCGTGGACGATGTGGCCCGCGTCGCGGAAGCCGCCAAGGACCTGGGAACCCCCTTCATCGGGCTCCCCAGCCCCTTCGAGCACGGATTCCAGCGTCAGCTGATGGGGGAGGCCGGAGTGCGTCACGTCGTCGACCGCCTCGACCGGATCGACGAGGACCTGCTGCGTCTCGTCGACGCCCGGGCCGCGACCGGCGACGCGTGGGGGGAGTGACCGTGCTGCACGGAAGAGTTGCCATGATCACCGGCGCGTCCAGCGGCATCGGGGCGGCGGCGGCCCGGCTCTTCGCCGCCGAGGGCGCCGCGGTCGTGCTCACGGCCCGACGCGCCGAGCCGCTCGAAACCCTGGCCGAGGAGATACGCGGCCTCGGCGGCCGTGCCCTGGCCGTGCCCGGCGACGTCGCGAGGGGCGAGGACATGGCCCACGTGGTCGAGCGCGCGGTCGACACCTTCGGCCACCTGGACGCCGCCTTCAACAACGCCGGGTACGCCACGGCCGGCCTGCCGCTCCACGAGATCGACGACGCGACGTACGAGCAGACCATCGACGTCAATCTGCGTGGCGTGTGGAACTGTCTCCGGCATCAGATACCGGCCATGCTCGACTCCGGCCGGGGCGGCGCCGTGGTCAACACCTCCAGTGTCGCGGGCACCGCGGCGACGGGTGCGTCCGCGGCGTACGTGGCCGCCAAGCACGCGGTCATCGGCCTGACCAAGGCCGCCGCCGCGGACTACGGCGTCCGGGGCATCCGGGTCAACGCCCTGGTGGTGGGCAGCACCCGCACCGAGATGATGGAGCAAGTCCTCCAGCAGGCACCGGAGTTGGAGGAGGCGTTCGCGGCGGCCTCGATCCAGCGGCGCATGGCCGACCCCGTGGAGGTGGCGCGGACCGCCGCCTGGCTCTGCAGTGACCAGGCATCCTTCGTCACCGGAGCGGCCGTGCCGGTCGACGGGGGTGCGACCGCCACCCACTGATCTGCTCGCGCCGAACACTTCCTGCCAACACTCCCTGTCCCGGGCTTAAAAAGAGAACGATCGCTTTGAAAAAGTGCTGCTCGGGAGGTAGTTTCCGCATCGGGGCGGCCGTATGAAGCCGGCCGCCCCGACGGATCCGCCCGGCCGGGCGGAAGCCCACGGGAGGGATCGCGGCGGTGCAGGTCAGGGCGGCACATACCCGGGAGCTCCTCATCCGGGGCGCCGCCCTGTGCATGGACGCACAGGGCTACAGAGGAGCCACCCTCGCGGCCATCTCCAAACTGTGCGACGTCTCGATGGGCGCCCTGACCTTTCATTTCCCCGACAAGACCAGCCTGGCCGCGGCGGTGATCCACCTGGGTGCCGCGACCGTTCGCGAGGTCGTGGAGGCCGTGTCCAAGGAGTACGACTCGCCCCTGCGGGCGGTGGGGCTTCTGCTGCGCGCCCTCGTACGGCTGATCGAGGAGGACGTCGTCGTCCGGGCGACCGCCCTGCTGGCGCGCGAACGGGCGGACATCGCCACCGACTGGCAGGAGGCATGGATGCCGTGCCTCGTCGAACTGGCCGACCAGGCCGACGCGCGCGGCGAACTCGGCCCCGGTGGCGGGCCGTACCTGGTGGCGACGCTGGTGGGCTGGCTGGTGGCGGGGGTCGAGGCGTATCCGCGCACGCCGGCCGGGCGGCGGGCCGATCTCAGTGGCGAACTCGCCCGCGTATGGCCGCTGATCGAGCGCGGGATCGCCGGCGGTGCGCTGTAGCGGCGGCACGGCTGTCGGATGCCGCCGCCAGTGTGCCCGCTACAAACCGGGGGTGCAAAAACAAAACGAGTATTCTATATTTTCCCCAGGCGGTGCCCTGGCCAGCCGGGCCCGCACGAGACGGGGGAGCTCTATGTACACCGTGGTCCAGCCGGGGCCCGCACGCTCACAGCACACCAGGACCACCATCAGCCGTGGTCCCGGACGGATCCCGAGAGACCAGCACAGGACCGCCGAGCTGAGACGGCACCGGGAGGAGTTCCTGGAAACGCTCTTCTCCTCCCTCAGCAGACGGGACCAGCGCGTACGCGGTGAGCACTATCTGCGCGGTCTGCTGCTCGCCGAGGGCCGCAAGTCGGTCCGCAACATCGCCCTCTCGCTCGGCTGGCCGGACGAGGAGCAGCGGCTGCACCACTTCATCTGCGGTTCGACCTGGGACTGGAAGCCGATGCGTGCCGCGCACGCCGGTTTCCTCGACCGGCTGTGCCCGCCCCAGGCATGGGTACTGCACGCCGTGACCATCCCCAAGGACGGCGAGCACACGGTGGGCGTCGACCGGTTCCTCGACCCCCAGGCCGGCCGGTCCGTGAGCGGCCAGCGGGCCTTCGGCGCGTGGTACGCCTCCACGGCCTTCAGCGCGCCCGTCAACTGGAAGCTGTTCATGCCACGGCACTGGATCGACGACGAGGCACTGCGGGGACGGGCCGACATCCCGCCCGCCGTCGGCTACGAGTCGATGGAGCGGTGCGCGGCCGACACGGTGCTGGAGGCGGCACGGGACTGGCCCGTCGCGCCACGGCCCGTGCTCATGGACCTACGGGCGGACGCCGACTGGCAGTCCGCCCGGCGTCTCGCCGCCGGAGGGCTGCCCGTGGTGGCGAGGATCGCCGCGAGCACCCGGTTCGTCGTGGACGACCCCGGGCTGCCGGGGTTCGACGAGTGGCCCGTGCCGGCGGCGAGCATCCTGGAATCGGCCAGGTTCTCCCGGCGAGCCGTCGACTGGGCCGACCCGGGCGGCTCGGGCAGTGTGCACACGTCGAGCGTGGCCGCCGTCCGGGTCCGGGTGGCCGGGGCCGGACTCGGCCATCAGCGGCCTCTGGTGCTCCTCGGCGAGTGGCGCCACGAGCAGGAAGGTCCCGCCCAGGTATGGGTGTCCGACCTGGCGGACACCACTCCGGCGGACCTGCTGAAACTGACCAAGCTGACCCGCAAGGTGGCCCTCGACCGTAGCCTCGGCGCGGACCGGACAGGGGCCCGGGACTTCGTGGGCCGGTCGTTCTGCGGCTGGCACCGCCACATGACCCTCGCGTCCGCCGCCCACACCATGCGCCTGCTGGCCCTGCGAGGGGGACGCTGAGGCGGCCGTCGCCGGTCACCCGGCACGCCGTACGGGCCGGGTAGGGGGAGGCGGGGGAGGAGTGGTCGCGGCTCGGGGGCGGGCACGTATGCGCGTCAGCCGATGGCTTCCTGTGCCTCAACCGCCGCTGTCGCCCGTGCCGTTCATGCCATTCGTGCGGTTCATGCGATTCACATGGTTCATGCCGTCCGTACTGCCCGTTCCCGTTCCCGTGCCCGTGCCCGGCGTTCGCCGTCCCCGGGTGCGGCGCACTCGCCCAGCGGGAGTTCCGGTGGTTCGGGGGCGCCGGGCAGGACGGTCCAGTGGTGGGCTCGGGCGTGCTGATCGAGGCGTGGGTCGCCCGCCACGGCCACGGGTGTGCCCACCGCGTTCAGGATCGGCAGGTCGGACAGGTGGTCGCCGTAGGCGGTGCAGTCGGCGAGGTCCGCCCCGTGGACCGAGGCCGCCAGTCGTGCCGCGTCGGCCTTCGCCGCGCCGATCATCGGTGGGCGCAGCAGTTCCCCGGTGTAGCGGCCGTGGAGGATCTCGGGAGTGGTGGCCAAGAGGTCGGTCACGCCGAGGTGTTCGGCGAGCGGCAGGAGCACGGCCGGGAAGGATCCGGAGACGAGGACGACGGTCTCGCCCCGCGATCTGTGCCGGTGCAGCGCGTCGACGGCACTGGGGTTGAGGAAGCCGCCCTGGTCCAGCTCCCGCTCGAACCAGACCCGGGCCAGATCGGTCACCGTCGCCGCGTCGGCGTCCCGGAAGTTGGCGAAGTACGCGCGGTTCGTCGCCTCACGGGGCACACCCACGGCCGTCATGGCCTTCAGCCGCTGACGCCGCTGCTCGTACACCTGGGGGCCGTGTCCCCGCGCCGCGAGGTAGAAGCGCAGGAAGCGGAAGAGCGTGATGTCCGTGGTGAGGGTTCCGTCGACGTCGAAGAACGCGAGGCGTTGGGGACTCATGGTCTCTCCTGTGAGGCGTTGCGCCCCGCCCGACGCCGGCGAACGCGGCGTCGGGCGGGGCGCAGGGGCGGCGGAAGCGATCGGGTCAGCCCTGGACACCCTTGGACTTCAGGAGTTCGGCGGTGGCGGCGATGGTGCCGGCCTCCTGGAGTTCGTGGTCCTCCACGTCGATGTCGAAGCGTCGCGAGAGCGCCACGGCGAACTCGACCAGGACGAGGGAGTCGAACTCGAGGCTCTCGAAGTCGGTGTCGACGTCGGTGTTCTCCGGGACCTCGTAGTCGGAGCGGAGGATGTCGATCAGAACGTCGGCCAGGGGCAGGGTTGAGGTGCTCATGTCAGCAATTGCCTTCCGGGTATGAGGAGATGAGAGCTACGTGTGCGGTGACGCGGGGCCGGGACGGTCAGGCGGGCACGATGTCCGGCCAGGTGAGAGCCGCCGCGCCCCAGGTGAGACCGCCACCGAACGCGGTGAGCAGGACACGCGAACCCGGGGTGAGCGAGCCGTTCGCGGCGGCGTCGGCGAGGGCGAGCGGAATCGAGGCCGCGGAGGTGTTGCCGACCTTGTCGAGGTTGATGACCGCGCGCTCGGCGGGGATGCCCAGACCGCGGGCGACGGCGTTGAGGATCCGTACGTTGGCCTGGTGGCCCACGAGCCAGTCGACCTGTTCGGCCGACCAGCCCAGCCGGTCGAGCACGGCCTGCGACGACTCGGTCATGCGGTTGACCGCCTGGGTGAAGACGTGCTTGCCCTGCATGGTGAAGTAGCGGTCGTCGGCGTCGGGCGTCGGCGTGGTGGCGCGCTGGCGTGAACCGCCGCCCGGGATGGTGATCAGGTCCCGTCCGGAGCCGTCCGAGCCCAGCTCGAAGCCGAGCAGCAGACCGGCCCTGTCGTGGTTGTCATGGTCGTCGTGGTCCGACGCCGCGGAGAGGACGACCGCTCCGGCACCGTCGCCGAAGATCACGTTGGTGGTCCGGTCGGACGGGTTGAGGATGGTGGAGTAGGTCTCGGCCCCGATGACCAGGGCCCGCCGAGCCTGCCCGGCGGCGATGTACGCCGAGGCGGCCGCGAGCGCGTAGAGGAAGCCCGAGCACACCGCCGCGATGTCGTAGGCCGCTACGGGCCCGAGGCCGAGGCGGGAGGCCACGTCGGGGGCGGTGGCGGGGCAGGGGTTGTCGGGTGTGGTGGTGGCCAGTACGACGAGGTCGACCGCGCCGGCACCGGCTTCGAGGCCGGCCGATTTCAGGGCCCGGTGGCCGGCTTCGACGGCGAGGTCACCGGTGGCGACGCCGGGTCCGGCCCAGTGCCGGCTACGGATGCCGGTGCGGCTGGTGATCCATTCGTCGGTGGTGTCGAGACGTTCGCAGAGGGCTGCGTTGGTGATGCGCTGCGGGGGCAGATAACTGCCCAGACCGACCAGCGCGACAGGTGTGGTGTGCACGGCGATCGCTTTCTGGCGGATGGCAGCGGTCAGGGCAGCAGGTGTACGACGTTGCAGGTCAGCCGGGTTCCGCCGAGAGAGGCGGTGATGCGTGCGGTGCGCCAGGTGCCCTCGGCGGTGGGAAGCTGCGCGGTGCGGTCCAGCGTGACGCGGAAACGGCCGCCGGGATCGGCCCCGGCCGCGGCTTCGGTCCCGGTGCTGGGTGCGAAGACGGTGCTGCGCATCCACAGCGTGTTGGAGTCCGCCCGGGTCAGCCCGTCGAGCTCGTAGAGCAGCACCTGCCCGAGCTGGAGCGCGGAGACGAACAGGTCGATCGCGGTGGGGCCGTACTCCTCCGCCGCGTCCGGGCCGGAAGGACTGGAAGGACTGGAAGGGTCGGGAGTGTCGACGAGGGTGAGCCGGGCGTGCGCCGTGCCGGCGGAGACGTCCGCCACCACGTCCTCCAGGTACTGGGCGCGGCTGTGGTGCGAGACGCCGAACGCCGTGGAGTTCCAGGGACCGTCGAGGTCCTCGGCCGTGCCGTAGGAGCCGGACGCGCGGTCGGGCTCGTCCGCTGCCGGGTGCTCGGCCTCGATCTGGAGGGTCATGGAGGCCACCGTGCACTCCATGGTGGTGACGCACAGGCCGGCGGTGTCCGGGGAAGCGGTGGTCGAGCGGTGCCGGGCCGTCACGTCGAAGCGCTCAAGGCCCTCTTCGTCGGGGGCGGCACCGGCCTTGATGCGTATGCCCAGCACCCGGAAGGGCGCGTCGGCCGCCAGACGGTGGGTGTGGGCGGCGTACAGACCGGTGAGCCGGGCGGCGAGGAGCATCCCGTCGAGGGTCGACAGGTGTGGTCGCTGGACGGCCTCACCCTTGAGCGACCAGTTGTCGGGCAGGTGGATGCCCGCGGTGGCGCGCACCTCGCCCGGCGTCGAAGGCGTGCCGGCGGCGATGGCGATGTCGGTCAGCGAGTACGTGACCCGCTTGAAGCCCTCGCCGAAGAACCGTGCGTGACGATCCCCCAGAACCTCGTCGACGCTTCTGAGTCGAAGCTCCCGTATTCGTTCGTTGACCTGCATATGTGTTCTCCCCCATCAGGATTTGTCGGCTGTCGCCCGCCCCGGCGCGGTGCGCCGGGGCGGGAGCGGACTCAGTGGTCCCCGAGCTGTGCCTGCGCGGCGAAGACGCCGTGGTGGAAGTACAGCCGCGCCTCGGCGATGAGGCCCTCGTCGTCGAGGCGGAAGACGGAGATACCGGACCAGTTCACGGGGTTGCCGTCGGTGGTCACCACCGCGCCGCGCCAGGAGACGGCGGTCTCGCCGCCGGTGGTGTACGCCTCGATCGGGGTGATGCCGATGAACGGGTCGAACAGCGGGATCACCTTGCGCAGCTTGGCGAGGATCGCCTCACGGCCGCGGATCGGCTCGCTGCCGACCGGGTCGTGGAAGAGGGCGTCCTCGGCGAAACCCGCCCCCCACAGCTCGGCGTCGGCGGCCAGCGAACCGGCGTAGAACTGGTGGACAGCCTTGGGCATGGCCGGGAATGACATCGTTCTTCTCTCCTTGGAACTGACGGAACTGACGGAACTTCAGTGGGTACGGGTACGGGTATCCGTACGCGGCCGGTGGGCCGGTGCGGGGTGCGCCGGTCAGGCGGTGAACGCCTCGTGGATCGCGTAGCTGTCCTCGTACATGTGGTAGCGGACGATGCGGCCGTCGGTGACGGTGAAGTGCAGCGCGTACCGGTTGGTGAACTTCTTTCCGGTGGCGATCACTTCGAAGACGCAGTTGGCGATGACCACGGCGTCCTGGCCCTGCGTGACGCGGGTGGTGATCTCGAACGACTCGGGGCCGCTGAGGAGTTGGGGGAAGAGGCCGAAGAACTCGGCGATCTCGTCCTGGGTGGACCGGGAGCCGGCCCAGGGGATGCTCGGGGAGCCCGCGACGTAGAAGTCGACGGTGTCGGCGAACTGGCCCAGCAGGGCCTTGGAGTCCCCGGCGCCGAAGGCGGCGAAGAAGGCGTCGACGGTCTCGTCGGTGGTGTGAGTGGCGGCGGTGGTCATCGGGGGTCCCACTTCTTCTGGGTGGTGGAGGGGTGTGCATCCGGCCGGGCCTGGTCGGATGGTGAAGCGGCCGGGGCGGTCGGGGCCTTCGGGGGCTGTGCCCCCAGCACCCGCGCGACCCGGCGGTCAGGGCGTACGAGGAGTCCCCGGGCGTTCGCCGGCGCGGTGACCCGGCCGTGCGCGGGTCGGGGGAGCCGGTGTACTGCCCGTACCGGGGGGATCGACGGCTCGGCGGCGAGTGTCTCGGCAGCCGCGTCGTCGAAGTCGTTGCCGAAGTCGCCGTCGAATTCGTTGTCGTCGTCGAACAGCACCAGCGTCGAACCGTCGACGCGGTCGCTCAGGGGGAGGAAGGGGACGGGTCCCCCGGTGGTCCGCAGGGCGGTGGGAACCCGCGCTCCGGCTGTCAGCTCGTAGTGGGCGCCGTTCCAGTTCTCGTCGCCCGGATACAGCTGACTCCAGGACAGAGCCAGTGCGTCCAGCTCCTGTCGCACAGCCGGGACGGTCGTTTCGTCCGTGGTCCGGATCCGCTCGATGAACGGCGCCAGGAACGTCGTCTTCACTACCTTTTCCGCGTAGGAACGACGTTCCTCATCATATCCCGAAAGAATACTCGAATCGTCGTTGTTCAATGCCAGGAGAATTCTCCAGGACAGTGCGAAGGCGTCGCCTATTCCGAGATTGAGTCCCTGTCCACCGGCCGGCGTGTTCAAATGCGCGGCATCACCGGCCAGTACGACGTTTCCGGCCACCAGGCGGTCGGCGATCCGCAGATCCACGGAGTACTGGCTGGTGCGGACGGCGTCCGCCAGCCTCAGTCGGCTGCCGAAGCCGAGGGTCTCGATCGCCTCGGCGATCCGGCACCACGGAATGTCCACGCCACGTTCCAGGACCAGCCCGGACACCGCCGGACCAGCCACGAGGACCTGGTCACCGGGGATCGGCATCATGGTGACCATGCCCGCTTCCCCGACGTAGATACCCACTTCGTCCCGGCCGACGAGTTCCCGCTGGACGCCTTCGACGAGCAGATAGCTCGACGTCAGACTCCGGCCGGTCATCGAAATGCCCAGGGACTCGCGCACGGCGCTGCGCGGGCCGTCACTGCCGATCAGGTAGGAGCAGTGAATATCCTCATGGCCTTCGAAACGGACCGTTACCCCGCTGTCCGTCGCCTCGTGGGAAAGGTAACTGACGCCGTGTTCCGTCTGTGCGCCGAATTCGAGCGCGTATTTCTCGAGCAGCCCTTCCAGGATCGGCTGCGGCATGTTCCGGTAGCCGTCCAGGAAGGTGTCCATTCCGGTCATCTCGGCGGAGTACGTCCCCGCCCCGCTGACCCGGAAGGTGAACCTTTCGAGGGGAATGCTGCGGGCGTACACGTCGCCCAGCAGCCCGAAGGAGTCGAGGAGTTCCAGGGTCGGCGCGTGTAGCACGACCGCCTTGGGCCGGTCCCCGCGGTGGAGCCGGCGTTCCGCGACGAACACCCGCACCCCGGCCCGCGACAGCAGTCCCGCCAGGACCAGCCCGGTCGGCCCGCCGCCGATCACGACGACGTCGTAGTTCTTCATACCTTCTCCTGCTCTCCCGTTCTCAGGCTGTCCCGTTCTCGGGAACAAGCCGCGTCGCGGTCTAGGAGGACGACGCGGCCCGCGCTGTGTCGTCGGCGGGGGCGGCGGGCTTCGCCGGTTCCGGCTGGGGGAAGAAGCGGCCCAGGAGTTTCGGGTTGGCGACCAGGAGGATCGCGCTGAACACGAGCACTCCGCCGAGGGCCTGCAGTGCGGTGAGCCGTTCGCCGACCGCCACCCAGCCGACGATCGCCGCGGTGACCGGGTTCATCAGGGGAAGCGGAGCGGACTGGGAGACCGGCAGCCGCTGGACGCCCGAGAGGAAGAGGGCGAAGCCGAGTGCGCCGACCACGAACGCGGCCCAGGCCAGGCCCGCCAGCTGCCTGCCGGTGAAGCTCGGCGGCGCACCCTCGAAGATGAGGGAGAGCGGCAGCAGGACGACCGCGGCGCCGAGCAGGGTCCAGCCCGCCGTGGTGAGGCTGTGCACTCCCTCGGGGCGGCCCCACTTACGAGCGAGGACACTGCCGATACCCATGCTGGAGGCGCTGCCGAAGCCGGCCAGGATTCCGATCGCGTCGAGGCTCGCCGAGCTGCGCAGAACGAGCAGCGCGACGCCGGTGACACCGACCAGGCAGGCGATGTAGTGGTGCGGCCGGATCTTCTCCTTGAGGACCACCGACGCGACGGCGATGGCCACCAGGCTGGACGTGGAGTTCAGCGTGGCCGCGACGCCGCCGGGCAGCCGCTGCGCCGAGATCAGCAGGAACAGGGTGAACATGCCCATGTTGAGCGTGCCGAGCACGAGCGACTTCCACCACCAGTCGCCGCGGGGCAGGCCGGGACGGATCGCCAGCAGCAGCAGACCGGCGGGCAGCACCCGCAGGAAGCTGTCCCAGTAGGGGGTGGGCGGCAGATAGTGGCCGGCGACGTAGAAGAGGGTGCCGCCGATCGCCGGACCGAGTGCGGTGCGGACGAGAAGGGTGGAGTTTTTCATCTGGTGGGCTCCGGGGAGGGGAGGTTGGTTGGCACGCGGCGCTCGGGAACGATTGCGGCTCGGTGAGGACGTGCGCGAAGTGGCCCCGGGACGGGGCCGGTTGGCCGCCCCTCCCGATGAGCGGCGTCGTCCGCCGGGTCAGGCGGTGGCGCTGAGGGCTTCGCGGCCGGCGAGAACGACGGCGGTGTGCCGGGCGACGCGTTCGCCGAGGTGCTCGGCGGTGGCGATGTCGGCCTTGGAGACGTCCTGCGGGGGGAGGTCGGCGGGCGTGCTGGCGGCGGCGCCGTTGAAGTAGCCGAGGCGGTTGAGGTCGTTCTCGGACTCGGTGCTGGTGTGCCAGCCGGGGTGGAGGCCGAGGTTGATCCAGTTCATCTGGTGCTGGGCGGCGAGGGTGGCGAAGTAGCCGAGGGTGGAGTGCTTGTCGCCGGCCTTGCAGGCGGCGTTGGTGAAGCCCGCGCCGAGCTTGTCCTTCCAGGCGGAGGTGGCCCAGCGCTTGCTGGTGGCCTCGGCGAAGACGTGGAACTTGCCGGCGGCGGAGCCCATGTAGGTGGGGGAGCCGAAGACGATGGCGTCGGCGTCGTCGAGGAGCTGCCACTGCTCGTCGGTGATGGAGTCGACGCGTACGAGGGTGACGTCCGCTCCGGCGGCCTGGGCGCCGCGTTCGACGGCCTGGGCGAGGACGTCGGTGTGGCCGAAGCCGGAGTAGTAGGCGATGACGACGGACGGCTTCTTGGACATGCGGTGGACCTCCAGGGCGATAACGACGTTATGAGAAAGGGCGGTTGGGGCGGCGGGAGCAGAGAAGGGGGAACGGGAGCGGAGGAGGGGGAACGGGAGCCGTGGGCGCCGCCGGTCAGGCGGCTGCCGCGACGCGCTCCGTCTCCAGGCGGAAGTCCTGGGCCGCGTAGTCCAGGCGGGAGAGTTCCAGGGCCTCGTCCATGCCCATCACGGGCTTGAGGTCGAACAACTCGCAGATCTGCGTGAGGCGTTCGGGCATGGTGCCCCGGACGATGTGGTACGGAATCTCCAGCTCGTCCAGCGTCTGCAGCAGCTTCTTGTCGATCGTCGCCCGGAAACCCTCGTTCATCGGCCGGTGGCCGTCGGCGGCTATCGGAAGCTCGTGCTCCAGGTGGACGTACGCGTCGTAGGTGTCCCGCACATGCTGCTTCAGCGCGATGGCGTACTGGTCGACGACCTTGGCGAAGAACTCCATCTCCGCCTCCGTCACGACCGCGCGCCCACCCGCGTTGTCCGCGGTGGCGTTCGGGTTCATCCCGTGCATGACGCGGCCCGCGCCGTACAGCCATTCCTGCAGCGACGAGCCGTCGGAGATGAAGTGATCGCCGAGCACGGCCTCCGCCGCGGCCCGCCCGGTGTGCCGGCGCAGCATCAGCTGGAGGAACTCAGCCGGCGTGACCTCCGCGAGGGCCTTGCCGGGCACGGCCTCGGGGAGGATCTCCCGGATGGTGCGGGCCAGGGTGCGCGGAACCCCGGTGTAGCGGGACAACGCCATGACCGTCGAGGTCTTGCCGGCCGAGTACGTACCTGAGATTGCGATCTTCACGCGCTTGATGGCCTTTCCGTTGGGACTGGTCGGGACGGTCGGTTGAGAGAGGTCGAGACAGGCGGTCGGGCGCGCTGTTGGGCCCGGACCTGGGGTCTTGCCGTCGGCGACGATCAAGAACGCCGGTCAGGAACGCCGGTCGGGAGCGACGAGTGCACAGGGAGGCTCCGGCTGCGCCGGCAGAGCCATCCAACCTGTTGGTTGGAAATACTTGCATATGCATCGAACGCTGTCAACCAACTGGTTGGGTGGTGCAGGTAATAGACTGGCCGCATGGCTGGAAGCACCGAAACGACCAAGCGTCGACTCCTGGACGCCGCGCGAGCGGAGTTCAGCAGCTACGGCATCGCCGGAGCGCGGGTGAACCGCATCGCGGAGCGCGCGGGGGTCAACAAGGAACGCATCTACGGGCACTTCGACAGCAAGGAGGGACTGTTCAGAGCTGTCGTCGCCGAGGCGATGAGCGAGCTCGTCCGGGAGGTGCGGCCGGGTGAGGGGTCAGTCGGCGACTACGTCGGACGGGTCTTCGACTACCACCGCAACGACCCCACCCTGCTGCGACTGCTCATGTTCGAAGGACTCCAGGACGGACATCTCGGAACCGCTGACGCCTCGGACACCTCTGGCCGGGCCGCGTGGTACTCGCTCGCGGCCAGCTCCCTGGCCGAGAACACCGGCTGTTCCGAGGAGGACAGCGGACGCCTGCTGCTGACCTTGATCGGACTGGGCGCCTGGCCGTTGGTGATGCCTCAGCTCAGCCGGTTGTGCCTGGAGACCAACGGCGAGGCCGCGGACCTGGCGGCGCTGAAGGACTTCATCGTCCTCTTCGCCGAACGCGGTGCCGGAGCCGGTGCCGGAGCCGGTCCCGCACCGAAGGAGGCGTGACGAACACGCCCTTCTCAGCCGGCTGCCCTCGCTGAGCCGACCTCGACGAGGCCTGCGCTCATGATCCTCATCCTCATATTCCCCCACGGAACGCGTCGACCGGCAGGGAAGCCCGGCGCCGAAACGCCGACGGTCCATCAGAGTGCCGATGGCTGCCCCGAGTTGCCTCGAACTTCCCCTGCCACTTCCACTTTCACCAACACGATCGACCGTAGTGAGGCCCCACCGTTCAGGCAAGGAACGGCCGCCCTACCTGACGGACTTCCTCCAGGATCGCCTGTGCGTGTGCGTGTGCGTGTGCGTGTGCCTGGGCTCCATGCAGGGCGACGAGGCGATCAGGGGTGGCCGCTGTGGGTGTCGTCAGGTCATGGAGAGCCGGTCCACCAGCAGTTCCACCCTCCGCTCGGTGTCCTCGGGCGGCAGGTGTCCGTCCGGGTCAGAGTTGTCACAGCCTTCGCCCTGCTCGTCGCGGCCCTCGCCTGACCCCGCGGTCCGGCTCCACGTCGGCGGCGCACTATGCCTACTCCCCGGGCGGGAGCAGGCGTCCCGGCGAGCTGCGCCCGCCCGGGGACAACGGCTCCGGGCTTCGGCCTGCCGAGCCGGCCGTCCGGCGACGGCTTCCTGATCGTCAGGGGAATCCGCGACGTCGTCCTGGCCCTGGCCCTGGGCATCCTGCTGGTGACGGGCCATGAGCCGCACCAAGGCACCGGACTCACCGGAGTGAACACATTGTCACCCCCCACGTGGAGGAGCTGCGGGCGGTGATGTTCGGGACCCGTGGCCAGACTCTGTCAGGGACCTTGGAGTTGCCGAAGCCAGCCTGCGCCTGGTTCGTTCTTGCCATCTTCCAACGCCTTGCGGAGTTGCCGCTCCGGCAACACGTGCAAGCCCCCGGGCCGATCGGCAAGAGCACGCGCCGGACGTACTCCGAGACTGGGCCTCGAGGGGCAATTCCTGCGCTGCCCGCCTCGTGGGTCAGCGGGTGTCCCGGATCATCACGGTGAGGGTTGGAGAGGCAGGTGACGGCTGGCTTTGTCCGATGTCCCGGTAGCCCCATGACTTGTAGAGCGAGTGGACTTTTCCGTCGCCAGCGGCCGGATTGACCATAAGCGTGACGAACGGCTCCTCGCGTGTGGTGAGGAAGGCATCATGGATACGGCGGGCAGTGCCGGTCTTCCTCCAGGCCAACCGGACGCCGATCTCCTTCAGGGCCACGGCCGGGCGCTCGGTGTACTTCTCCGCCGGCGTCGGGCTTGTGCGCTGCCAATACCGATCGCCGTGCTCAATGGTGTTGCCGTAGGCGTAGCCGACCGGATGTCCATCCGCGTACGCCAGGACGGCTACGAACCCCGGCTCGGTGCTGTGTCGGTCCAGGCGCTCGTCGAACGCCGTGACCGCGTAGTTCGGCAGGTGGAGAAGCGGGGCGCGTACGTCGGCGTACACGTCGAGGAGGTCGCCGCGGGCGGTGTCGAGGGTGGTGAAGGTGCGCAGGTCGTTGGCGGGGGCCGTGGTCATGCGGCCATCCTCCAGGTGGCGGCGTGCTCGGTCCAGGTCTGCGCGCTGGTGCTGCCGGGCGCGGTGGCGCGCAGTGCGGCCCCGTACTCCTGCAGCATGCGTGTGACCCGGGCGTGCTGGGTGGCGGCGTCGGCGGGGACCTTCATGGCGGTGGCCGTGGCGGCTTCGGGGGCGCCCTGCGTGAGCGGGGCGTGGGCGAGCCGGGTCGTGGTGATGGCCCGGGCAGCATCATCAGTGCCCAACTGGGCAATGCGGCACTCTCCTACGTCCTACTCGGACCCACGTGTCTGGCACTAGCCTCCCTCTTCGTCCTGCGTAAGCAGCCCAAGGGGGTCAAAGAGGCAGCGCGACTCGCGCACTCCGCAGTCAGCGCCGCGAACCAACCGGTCGGACCGAGCGGCCCGACTAGCGCTGGCATTGTCTGATTTATGTAGCTCGTCTGGAGGAACCTAAACCGCCCTTGCAGACCTGTGGGTTCGCATCTCACGCGTGATCCTTCCAGTACCTCGGTGGCCACCGCCGCAACCGCGAATTGATCGGTCCTCGGCGCGTTCATCTGCGTGATGGCCTGGATCTCGATTGAGTCACGCCTGAGCGAGCTGTTCACAGTCTCAGTTCCGCTGGTCCCTCCAGGTGAGCTACACCCTTCGCGTTTCCGCTTCGACGACCGGCACGTCCAAGCGAAACGGCGAGGCTATTATTTGCCTGGCGGAACAGGGGTGTTTGATGGCGAATACGTACGAGGGTGACCACTTCGACCTGTCGGATAGCACGTTCCACGGCCCCGTCACCGGCAAGGTAGAGCACCACTATCACCCTGGTCCGGTCCGGACGGCCGTCGCGTCCCTGCCAGCAGCACCGCTCGTGTTCACGGGCCGGGAAGGCGACTTGGGTCGGCTACTTCCCCTGATTGATCCGGATTCCGATGCGGAGCTGCCCGTGCTGATCTGCGCCGTGTCTGGTCTGGGCGGGATAGGTAAAACCTCGCTCGCCTTGCACGTCGCTCACCGTGCGGCTGGGGACGGCTGGTTTCCCGGTGGCGTGCTCTTTATCGATCTGCACGGCTACGACGACAACCCTGTCACCACCGACCAGGCGGTCCTTACTCTCCTCGAAGCCCTCGGTATGCGCGACACGGACCTGCCTGCGACCACCGATGCGAAGTGCTCCCTCTATCGCACGCTTCTTGCGGAACAGGCTGAACCGCTCCTCTTGGTCCTCGATAACGCCTCTCGCCCAGATCAGGTCATGCCGCTCGTGCCTGGTGTTCGCCGACACCGCGTCTTGGTGACCTCCCGTCACACTCTTCCCACGCTGGGAGCCCGTCTGATCGATTTGAAGGTTCTCGATGCTGAAGCGGCGGTAGAACTCCTGCGACAAGCTCTGCGCACGGCCGATCCCGCAGACCAACGTGTTGCCGAGGCTGGCGAGAACGCTGCGGAGGTGGCGCGGCTGTGTGGCTATCTGCCGTTGGCCCTGCAGATCGTCGCTGCCCTTCTGGTTCTTGAGCCCGAACA
Source organism: Streptomyces sp. AK08-02 (assembly GCF_033795085.1). Classification (NCBI taxonomy): domain Bacteria; kingdom Bacillati; phylum Actinomycetota; class Actinomycetes; order Kitasatosporales; family Streptomycetaceae; genus Streptomyces; species Streptomyces sp. AK08-02. The sequence goes on along the minus strand of NZ_JARAZV010000006.1, from coordinate 404,103 downwards.
GACTGTCGCGGACGTGGCCTCCGCGCTGGTCCAGGCTCGTTCCAGCCTGGACTACCTGGATGACGGCGATCGCGCCGTGCGCGCCTCCTTCGATCTCTCCTACTGTCACCTCACGGACGAGGAGGCCGACTTGTTGCGCCTCCTGGCGTTCAACCCTGGACCCGATATCTCGCTTGCGGGCGTGGCCGTCCTCGCCGGCCAGCCCCCTGCGGTTGTGAGCACCACTCTTCGCGAACTGGTCCGGGCCCACTTGGTCGAGCGGACCGGCGGCCGGTGGACCATGCACGACCTCGTGCGCGACTACGTCGGCGAACAGGCCGCCGCCGTAATGGCCGCAGGCGTTGAGCTAGGCCAGGGCCGTGGTGAGCATCCTGCAGAGTCGTACCGTAAGGCTCAAATGCGGCTGCTGGAGTACTACTTCGCCACCACGGACGCTGCTGACGACCATCTGAGCGGCCCGCGCGGGCCGCTTCCGACCGCGACCTTCGCCACCAGGGATGAAGCTCTTGCTTGGCTGGATGCAGAACGTCCCAACCTCACGGCCGCCGTAGCGGCCGCCAGCGTCGCCGGGCACCAGTACATCGCCATTGGGTTCCCAATACGCCTCTACGCCTACCTGACCCGACGCAGACACTTCGACGACCTCATTGCCGTCACCGCCATCGCTGTCGAAACTGCCCGCCTCACGGGAGACAAGTTGGGCGAAGCCAAGGCGAGCAACAACCTTGGGATCGCCCTCACAGAAGTAGACCGCTACGAGGATGCCTTCGCGTCCTTCACTCGAGCGGCCGAACTATTTACCGATCTCGACGATCAGAATGAGCTGGGGAGGGTTCTAAATAGCCACGGTCTGGCACTGCGTGAAGTAGGGCGTCCTGCTGAAGCCCTGCCGAAACTCCGTGAGGCGATGACACTCCAGCAGCATGCTGCAGACTTGCGGGAACAGGCAGCACTACTGAACAACATCTCTCTGGTCCATCAAGATTTACAGGACCATGCCGAGGCCACCGCAGCTGCAGAAAAATCAGCCTCACTCTTCCATCAACTCGATGACGCCGTAAACGGAGCGACAGCGTTGGGAACGATGGCCTGGGCACTCCACGAGCAGGACCGAACCCAGGAGGCCCTCGCTGCCTGCGAGCGCGCGTTTGAGATGGTCAGCCCTCTCGACGAACCTGATCAGCAGGGCACACTCCTCCTGATCAGGGCCGAATTGTCGAAGACTGTTGACCCTGAACGGGCTGTCACTTATTACCAACAGGCGGTGGCAGCATACGCGCGGGCCGAAAATTCGGCACTCCAAGCGCAGACCCACGTAGCCATGGCCATGACTCTGATTCAATCGAGTCGGCACTTGAGCGCTGTCGGTCACCTGAGAGAAGCCATACAGCTATATACGATTCTCGGCCTCGACGGTGAAGCGGAAAATGCTCAGACCCTGCTGGGAATGATAAACTCCTAACTGGCTGCCCCTGCCGCGTTGGTGTAATTCAAGGGCCATCCGCTTGTCTGATTTTTTGGAGTGGTCTACTGTCTGCTCTTCTGGCGAGATTTCCGTGGCGTTCATACTGAGGTAGCGCGTCTGACGTGCAAAACCGGGTCTTCGAATTTAGGCGGTGCGGAGGTGGCCTCGGGCTCGGCGCGAGTGGAGGTACATAGTGTCCGCAGACGCTGAGTAGCGCGATTGCGGTAGCCGTGGGTAGCCCATGCAACGAGCTTGATCACGCGCTTGATGCCTTCTCTTTGGTGTCGCTGGGCCGGTGGCGATGAACGAGCGGTCTCAGGCCACCGCCGATCGACCGTGGCGGCGAGTCTGCTGCTCTGGACGAAACCCCATCCGTGCCCGTTCGGCTCAACATCACGCGCCGGGCCGGGGCCATGTCCATAGGGTCGCGGTGATGGTCCCGCAGCCCGGAAGAACCCCGATGCGAATACGCACCACGTACGCCGCCGCGGTGGCGATTACCCTCGTTGCCGGCCCCCTGGCGGGTCTGGCGCATGCCCAACCCGATCTGGACTGCCGCGACTTCGTTTTCCAGGAAGACGCGCAGGCACAGCTGAACCGAGACCTCAGCGACCCTCACCGCCTGGACGAGGACCAAGGGCCGGATGATGGCATTGCCTGCGAGGTCCTGCCCCACCGAAGCAGCACCAGTATGACGACGGCCACGCCTCTCCCCACCCGCGGGGTTCAGGGTGGCATCGGCGGCAACACCAGCCCGGCCGATTTCGAACGGGCCCTGGGCGCGGGCCTGGCTTGTGCCTCCCTTGTTGCGGCAGCTGCCTATGCAACTCGGCGACACCGAGGCGCTGGCCTGCGCAGGCACTGACCGGCCATCGCAGCGAGCGCTGCTTTCGCCGACTGCCTCTCACTTTAAGGAGAGAAAGCCACCGGGACAGTCCAGCACACGCACCACGACGCACCGCCTCCCAGAACGGCCTTGGCCCCTGAAGAGGACGACGACGCTGCAGGACTTCGTCCTCTTCATTGGGGCCGACGATCGCCGGACCCAGGCCCGACACGACATGGGCGACGACATCTGCGTCGCCGAAGAATCTCGCCCAATGCCGGATGGCTGACCAAGCCCGTGGCTCCCCGGTGGTGGTCCTTCTGCATGGAGAACAGAAAAGATCAATCAGGACCACGGGTTGTCCTGCGTTCAGAACTGACAACCACCCCATTCACCACAGATTCTGACGGCTAGTCAGGGCGCGTCGATGCTGCACCGCTCAACTTCGAAGACTCGTCAAGCAAGCTCCGCGCCCAGGGCTCGGAGCGTGGGGACCAATTCGGGGTGGTCTCCACGCGAGGCTGACTGCAGCAACTCGGTGATGACGATGATCTGTGCGACGCGTCCGGGCTCTGTCTTGAGTACGGGAAAGGTCTCGCGGACGCGTTGGGTGAATCTGGGCACGAGCAGGGAGTACGCCAACAGCATGGCCGCGTCGTAGCCGGCCGGCGCCTGGCCGAAGCCTTCCCAGTCGAGGACGTAGGGGGTGGTGTCGGTGAGGTTGGCGGTGTGCAGGTCTCCGTGGGCTGTCGTCCAGTCCGTGATCCTGGGGCCGGGCATGTTGAGGAAGCGGGGCACGGTGCGGTCCACCCACTCCTGGCGTACGGCCACGCGGTCCGTCGGGACCCTGCTCACGTAGTCCAGGTTCGCTCGGAGCGAGTCCCACCACGAGACCGGCGGATCGGGATCCGTGTGCAGGACCGGGCTCGGGGAGACAGCGGGCTCGGTGACGTACTGGTGCAGGTCCGCGCGGTAGGCGTGGCCGTCGCTGCTCGTGTCCGAGGTGTCGTACAGCAGCGGTTTGCGGACGTGCCGGTCGAACAGGGCGGCGGCCCGGCCGTTGCCCTCCCAGATCTTCCCGGCCGCCTTGTCCTCGGGTGCCGAGAGCAGCCTCAGCCAGCAGACTCCGCGGTCCGGGTGCTGGACGCGGCTGCTGAGGGTGCGGCCGTACCAGCCCCAGACCTCCGGACCGACGACCGTGGTGTTCAGCGTCTGCGCGGCCTGGACGAATGCTCGGTGCATGCGCTGTTGGTCGGCGGCGTCAGTCGGCGGCGAGTACATCCAGCACCTTTCGCAGCGTGGGGACCGGGATGGGCGGGCTTCGCAGAGCCGCTTGTGCCTCGGCCCAGTGTGCCGGGGTGGAGGTGGAGAGCAGGATCCGCGTCACTCCCGGACAGGAGGCCGTGGCGAGGAGGCATGCCTGGGGGACGGTGAGATCCGGGCTGAGGAGTGCGGTGAGTTCGGGTGTGGCCAGGTGGGGAAGTTCCCCGCCGAACAGGGGCGCTGAGGCGTACACCTGCCATCCGAGTTCGGCTGCCTGGGCGATGGGACCCTTTCCGTCCAGGGCTTGGGCGAACGTGGTGGCGGTGACGAGGGATACGGGCAGTTGGACGGCTCGCAGGTGATGGTGTTCCGTGCCGGCGGCTTCGGCAGCCAGTTGGTGCAGGGAGGGGATGCTCAGGGCGCCGGTGTCGAAGCCTTCCCAGGTGGCGACGCCGTACGCGCTCAGGGTGCCTGCTGCCGCTTCTGCTTCCAGGGCGGTGAAGGCGTCGCGCAGGGATTCGTACGGGTCGCCGTCAGCGCGCTCGGGGTTGTGTGCGAAGACGAGGTCCACGTGGTCGCGGCCGAGTTCGGTGCGGTTGCGGGAGCACTGCCAGTGGACGTACGGGGTGCTCAGACAGTGTCCGTGTTCGGCGGCGTCTGTGGTGAGGGCTCCGTCGGCGACGGCGTCCTTGATGGCTCGGTCGGTGAGGAATCCGACCTTGGTGGAGACCGCGACGCGGTGCTGGGTGAGAACGGGGGCGAGCAGTGACTGGGCTTGTCCGCTGAGGTAGTTGGGCGCTGTGTCGATCCATGCGGTGGTCGGGTCGGTGGCTGCGCGGATGACGGCGTCGGGCAGTGCGGCCGGGTGGATGCGGTAGGTGCCCAGACCGAGAGATGGGATCGTCACCGTCTGTCTCCTTGCACCACTGTGGCTGCTTGGCCGTTCACCAGATCGGAAACGACGGCCGTCACGTCCGCGATGGGGATTCCGGTTGCCGCGACCAGCTCGCCGACGGAGACGGTGCCGGGTGCGGCGGACGTCAGGAGCTGAATCAGAGGCAGGGCCTCCTTGGCCAACTCCCATTCGTTGTCGCAGGCTCGGAAGATCACTCCGTCCCCGTCCGGTGCGGGGCTTATCTGCGCGCGACTGCTGGTCAGCCGGATGCGGATGTCCGGGTCTGCGGGGAGGAGCCCGGTGATGTGAGGAAGGCTGGGGCGGAGGCGGGTGAGGTCGGTGCTGTCGCGCATCGCCGTGTAGCGGCCGAGCAACCCGGGGTCTTCTAGGGCGGTGGTGACTTCCCTGCGCAGTCGTTCCAGGTACGTGGCCTGTTGCGCCGCGGTGGCGTGTACGGGCAGGTCCTCGCGCAGGATGTCGTGGCGGCGTAGGTCGTCGGCGAGCCAGGACAGGAGTTGGGCGCCGGTGGTGGCCTGGATGCCGAAGGTGAGGTGGAGGGAGTGCTCGCCTTCGGAGGCGGCTACCGAGTGCCACCAGCCGCGCGAGAGATAGAGCATGTCCCCTGGGCGCAGGACCAGTTCCGCGACCGGTTCCTCCGGCGGCGGTTCGGGTTCGTCGGTGTCCTTGTACATGGGAGCGGTACGAGTGGGGCCGTACAGCTTCCAGCGTTTGGCGCCGTCGATCTGGATGACGACGACGTCGTGGTCGTCCCAGTGCACGCCGAAGCCCTCGCGTGCGGTGAAGGACGCATACAGGTTGGTCTGCACGCCGGTGCGCAGCCACTGCTCCAGTTCCATGGCGGCGCGGCCGATGGGTGGGTGGAGTTCGTCGACGGCGTCGATGACCAGGGAGGCGCCCTCGGCGAGCCGGGCGTGGAGTTCGGCGGGGTGCAGGCGCTGCCAGACGGTGTGCCGGCGGGTGGTGACGGGCGCGGTGTAGCGGTGGGCGGGCAGCATCTCCCCGTCGGTGGACAGGCGGAAGCGGGGCGGCTCCAGGCGGTGGGTCGCCAGGATGGTGTTCACGTCGTCCCAGGTGATCAGCTCGCCCGGGTTCGGGACGGCGGACGGGATGTGGCGATAGTGGCGGTGGAGCACCTGGGCCAGGAACTCGTCCTGGCCCAGGTGAGCCGCCAGATTCAGCGGCGACAACGCTTCTCCTCCTGGGTCAGTCGTTGCCGTCGGTACGGCCGGTGCTGCCGCCGTCGGACGGGGTGACGCCCCGCTCGCGGGCGGCCTGGATGCGGCGGCGTGCCTTGACCAGTCCGGCCTGGGCCGGTCCGGTCGCCGGGGTGGTGGCGGTGTTGTTCGGCATTGCTCCTCCTGGGGTTCGGGGATGAAACGGCATTGCAGACCCGTCCCGGACGGCGTTTGACCTGTCCATGGACTCGGGCGGTTGATCCGCCCGGGACGGGCTTGCAACCCGCCCCTGCCGGGGCTTATCGGGTGGGGGGAACCTCTCGATCGGCTACGTCCGGCAGGGACGGGAACTCAGGGGCCGGCCGGGGCGGTGGAGACCGCGACACCGATCACGAAGCCGCAATCAGCGTGGTCGGAAGCGGGCCGGTGTACCGCGCCAGGCAGCTCACGACGTGGCCTGTCACGGCTTCCACCAGGCTCGCCACGGTCGGGTGATGATCTCGCGGTATGTGTGATGTGAGGGGTTGCGGCCGCCGTGCCCGAACACCCAGTCCTGCGGTTCGGCGAAGTCGACGCTGGGCGGGGAGGTCTCGCCGCAGACGGCGCATTGCATCGCGTACATGGTCGGCTCCGCATCCGGCTCCCGGTCGGGCTGGATGGTCCACTCCATGTGGCAGATGACTGCGCGCGTATTCACCGGCCTGCCTCTTCGAACTCGGTCTGTCTGCGACAGGCGCCGGAGGGCTCCTCCTGGCCGGCGAGGACGTACGGATTGGACAGTGCGGCGCGGAGGGTGTCGACGTCCGTGAGGGTGTTGTCGTCGGGCAGCTCGCACCAGCCGCCGAACCAGTCGTCCATCAGCTCAAGGCCAGGGGCTACCAGCCAAGAGTTGCTGGAGAGATGCCGCACGGGCAGGTCGTCCCAAATGCCGAGGGTGCCGGTCCTGATCGCGTAGTAGAGGCGTTCGTTGGGCTTGTCGTACAGCACGGGGCCGATCGTTGCGCCGGTGGCGCGGAGGTGAGCCAGGGCCAGGAGGCCGATGTCCGCGGGCGTCCGTACGAGGTCCCAGCAGTCGCCGACCTGGAGCAGGCGCAGTCCGGGCACATCGTTGACCATGAGGGCGCTCCGCAGCGCTTCGCGTAGGAACATCACGTGCCTCCTTGCCGTTGGAGGTCGGAACTTGCGCCGAGTGAAGGCGAAGGACCAGGGGTCACCCTGGTGGAACGGACCACGATCAGACGGGTGCCGGTCGCGGTTATCCGCCGCTTCCGCTCGTTGGCGGTGCGCTTGGGGCCGAGGTGGCTGAGGACGGGGATCACGGTGCCGTAGGTGTCGGGGAGTTCCAGGGCGTCGAGGAGGCCGACGAAGGCGGGGGAGCAGACGGTCACAGTCGCCTCGCGGTCGGTGAAGACCCCGCACAGGGTCAGTTCGTGCCGTCGGCAGTACTCGGTGAGGCAGTCGACCAACGCCGCGTGGCGGGCCTGTCCACCGGTGACGTGGCGTATGTAGCCGAAGACGTGTGGGCCGGTGACCGGGCGGCGTTCCGTGATGAGTTCCTCGTCCATGCCCATAGCGTCGGCCGGCGCGAACGGCCTCGAAATGACCTGCTGTTGTACTTCCGTTGCACTTCTCGCCCTGCTCCGTCACAGAGGGTGCTTACATACCTGGCGGAGGGGAGGTAATCCGTGGTCAGCGTGGAGCAATGGACAGGCCGGGAGGCGAGCGCTCTGCGCGCTGCCCTGCGGATGAGCACGCGCGCCTTCGCCGAGCACCTGGGCGTCGCCCTGCGTACGGTGGCCAAGTGGGAGAGCCTGCGCGCCGAAACGCAGCCGCGGCCCGATACGCAGGCGATCCTCGACACCGCGCTCGCTCGTGCCGATGCCGCCGCCCATGCCCGGTTCGAGGCGGTGCTGTGCCCGGAGCGAAAGAGCGCGAGGCCGGCGGACTACGAGACCTGGACCGAGGACATCGAGCGGGCCGTGGTCTGCGTCAGCCGCCAGAACTTCTCCTTCGCCTCCACCTTGTTGAACCGCTGGCTGGGGAGTCACGACCCACACCGCCTGGAGGACAAGGGCCTTTATCTGTACGGCCGTTCACTCGTGCTCCTCGGTGACCTTCAGCGGGACCAGGGCGCGATCCTCGGCCCGCTCTCCGCCCTGCACTCCTACCGGACCGCCCGTGGCATGTTCACCGAACTCGACATCCCGCGCCGGGTGGCGCAGATCGAGCTGTCCCTCGCTGTCGTACAGGAGATGTCCGGCCAACTCGAAGCCTCCGCCCGCCACTACGAACTCCTCGCCACCGACGAGCGCCTGAGCCCTCGCGACCGCGCCAGGGCCCAGCTCTGGGTGGGTACGGCCCTGAGTAAGGAAGGCGACAACGAGTACGCCACCAACGTGATGGCGGCCGCCACTCGAGCGTTCGAGGACCTCGGCGAGCCGGAGGACTGGTCGGTCGCCCACCAGAAGCTGGCCCTGGCCCACCGCGGTGCAGGGGACCTGAAGCAGGCCCTGCACTACATCGAGATCGCGCGTACCACCGGCACGGTCGACTCTCCGATGCAGCGGGTGCGGTTGGACACCGCGTACGGGCACATCCTTCTGTCGGATGCGGCGACCCGGAATGATGGGCTGTCCGTCCTCGATCAGGCGGCACAAGTGGCTCAGCAGTTCGGGCTGAGCCACCAGCTGCGCAGCATCGAGGGCATCCGTAGAGGCCAGCAGGGATGAGCCAGGGAGTGCACGTGCCGGAGCACCAGCAGCGCCAGATCACCGACGAGCAGTTCCACGACGCGACGTTGATCTGGAACTACCACCAGATGGGCCACGAGCAGCGGTCCTGCTCGGCGGCGATCGGCCTGGGCAGCCACGACCTGGGCGTGGCCACCACGGCCGCCGACCTCTACCGCGCCGGACTCTTCCCTGTCGTGGTGTTCAGCGGCGGCAACAGCCCCACCACCCGTGCCCGCTTCCCGCGCGGCGAGGCCGTCCACTACCGCGAGCATGCGCTCGCCCTGGGCGTTCCGGACGAGGCGATCCTGGTCGAGTCGAAGGCGGCGAACACCGGCCAGAACATCACCTTCTCCCGGGAGTTGCTGGCGGAGGCGGGCGTGGAGGTGGAGTCGCTGCTACTGATCTCCAAGCCGTACATGGAACGCCGCTCGTACGCGACCTGCCGCAAGCTGTGGCCCGAGGCCGAGGTGGTCTGCGCCTCCGAGCCGCTGGAGTTGGACGACTACATCAAGTCCATCGGCGACGAGAAGCTCGTCGTCGACATGCTCGTCGGGGACCTGCAACGGGTGATCGAGTACCCGAAGCTCGGCTTCGCCGTCGAGCAGAACGTACCGGGGGATGTGCATGACGCTTACGAGCGCCTCCTGGGCGCCGGCTTCGACAGCCGACTCATCAACAGCTGACATACGTCGACTCGAGGCGAGCGGCGGGGTGTGCGCGATCCACCAGCCGAACCTGTTTCCTCGGCTGTCCACGCTGGCCAAGCTGTTCGCCGCGGACCGGTGGATCGTCCTCGACGATGTTCAGTTCGTTCGCCGGGACTACCAGCACCGCGCCCGGCTCGCGGCTCTCGACGACCCGAGCAGGCAGCAGTGGCTCACGCTCCCCACGCACCTGTCCAACGGACGCCCGACGCTCGTCAACCAGGCGTTGCTCGTCGAGCCGCGCCGGTCTCGCCGAACAGTCAGCCTGCTCATTCGCCAGTACTACGGTCGTAGCCGCTACTGGCCTGCGGTGAGTGAGGTCCTGGACGTGGTCCTCGATCGGTTCGAGAACACGGACCGTGTGGCGGACCTCGCGAGGACATCGACCCTCGCCCTGCTCACCGTTCTCGGCTGGAATGGTGAAGTGCTGGAAAGCAGCGACATCCCGACCCGTCAGGGCCGGTCCGAGCGACTGGCCGACCTCGCCGTGGCCACCGGCAGCAACTACTACCTGTGTGGCACCGGCGGCCTGCGCTATCTCGACTACCAGCCGTTCGCCGCCCATGGCATCACCGTTGTGCCTTTCCACACCCCTGTGGATGCAGGCGACCCGGTCTGGCAGTGGGCCCGACGGGTCAGCAGCCTCTGGGCGTTGAGCGCGACCGGCCCGAGTGAACTGGCGATCAGACTGACTGCCGAACGAGCAGATCGCCACCTTGGAGACAACGCGTGAGTGATCAGCCCGACAAGCCGTTTCTCCAGATCGTGGCCTGCGCGGCCGGTGTTGCCACCGACGTCGGCAAGCTGATCACTGCAGCGCACGAGCGGCACTGGGACGTCGGCGTCGTCGCCACCCCGCAAGGGCTCGGTTTCCTCGACGTGGAGGCGGTCGAGGCGCAGACCGGCCGCCTCATCCGCTCGGCCTGGCGATCACCGGGAGAACCGCGCCCGATTCGGCCCGCGGATGCGATCGCGGTCGCCCCGGCCAGCTTCAACACCGTCAACAAATGGGCCGCCGGGATCTCCGACAATCTCGCACTGGGCATCCTGTGCGAAGCACCCGCCATGGGTGTACCGGTCGCCGTGCTGCCGTACCTGAACTCGGCCCAGGCCGCCCACCCAGCGTACCGGCAGAGCCTGGAACGACTGCGCGAGATGGGAGTCCTGATCGGCTCGTACGAACCTCACCGACCGAAGGCCGGCGGTGGGGCAGACCGCTTCCGCTGGGAGGAGGTGCTGGAACTTCTCGCTCCCCGGCTGTCCACGCGGGCGTAATCAGCGCCGCCGTCCCTTCGAGGACTCCGGAGGGATCCACGACTCTGCGCGGCCAACGTCGGCCGTCTCACCTTCGGCAGCAACATCATCGAGACCTCAGCTCACGGCCACACAAGGCAATAAGGCTGATGCCCCGCCTCATGCAACCGATGGCTGAAGTCCTGCCACTCGTGCAGCGAATGGGAGCGGCGTCGGACTGACCTGGGGTTTTGCAGGGAAACGTGCGCTGAATTGGGAAAACACCGCTCCGTAGTTCTCACGGTTCAGTGCCGTTTCCCAGGCTCATGTGCCCTGGAAGTGCCTCGTCGGCGGGAACAAGGACATCGACACTCCCTGTTCCCGCCGACCAGAGGCACTTCCTCTACGCCGGGGGCAGGGCCAACGGTCGCCCTGCATGAAAGCCCGAGGTTAGTTGTAGACGTTGAATTCCGCGACTGACCACCAGCTACGCGCAACGTTGCCGGTGTTGACGACCTTGATGTAGCGAGCTGTCTGCGTCGGGAAGGAGATCAGGTGGACTCGTTGGCCGTCCGCTACGGACGTGACCTTGGTCCAGTCGGTTCCATCCGTGGACACGTACACGTCTGCACTCCGCGCGTAGTCGCTGACACTGCCGCCGACATCCAGCACGATCTTGTCGAAGGTCTGCGTCTGCCCCATGTCCACCTGGATCCAGAGGCCGTTGTACTGCCCTGTTCCGGAGCTGTACCGGGTGTCGGAATTGCCGTCGAGCATGTTTCCGGGCGCATCCCACTGGCTTGCGTCCGAAGCCTTTGCGGTCCAGCTCGTCCGGGGCAGGGCAGGACCTGGATCGATGATGTCGAACGATGATCCACCAGCGTCTGCTCCGCTGGTTCCCTTCACGGAAACCGTGACCTTCCCCGCCGGAAGTCCCTTCGGAACGTAGGCGCTGATGCTGGTGTCCGACCAGGTGTCTATTTCGGCATAGCTCGATCCGAAATACACCGTGCCCAGCCCCTGCGCATCGCCGAAACCAGAGCCGCGAATCGTGAACTTGGAGCGCGGCATGCCTTGTTGCGGCTTCAGATCGCTGAACGTCGGCGATGGGAAGCTCGACAGTTTCTTGGTCGTGAACATCGCCGAGGTGCCGCCCGGCAGCGTATAGGTGTACGACCCGTCGGTGGATATCTTGAAGCTCTTGCTGTCGGTGGTCCCGTTGAATACCGCGGTGACCTGCTCCCCTTCCTTGCTGGTCCAGTTCTTCAGCTGGAGGCCGTTCGATACCGCTGCCGGAGCTGTGATCGAGCCGGTTCCACGTGCGGACCCGTACACCTCGATGTCGGCGACGCCCCACCAGAAGCCGGAGGCCGCAGTACTGACGACGCGAATGTGCTGTGCCGTTCGGGTCGGCAATGTGACGGCTATCTTGCCGATGCCTCCGCTGCCGCTCGCAATCGCGCTGCCCCAGTCGGCACCGTCGTCCGAAACGTAGATCTGATACTTGGTGACGTAGTCGAACGAGTTGTTCACGCCGGTGTCGATGACGATTTTGTTGAAGCTCGTAGGGCTCCCCAGGTCGATCTGGAACCAGTCGCCGCTCGTGGGCCCGTGCCCGAGATTCCACCGCGTGTCGATGTCGCCGTCGATCGCGTTCGCGGCCACACCCCAGTCCGCCTGCGCCGAAGCCGTGGCGGTCCACTTGCTGCGGCTCAGCGCCCTTCCCGTCGTCCCGACGGAAGCTCCGATCGGCAGGGAGTACGTGAGCAGCTTGTTTCCGGTGCGGATGGAGTTCTGGTAGGGCAGCAGTGCCGGGTCGTACGTGACGGTGACCGGGCCGGATGCCGACTTGAAGGTGAAGTCGTGTGTCGGGTCCGAGACCTTGGTCGCAGCGGGGGTACGCCCGCTCTGCGCAGGCCCGGAGTACGTGAAGGTGACGGCGTCGCCGGCGTTCAGGGTGTAGTCGAACGAGTGTGTCCCGTCCGCGACGCTGAAGGTCTTCGCCGCGCTTCCCGTGTTGTGCGCGATCAGGACCTTCGATCCGTCCGGGTTCTGGAACGCGACGTTCTCTATGCTGCCTTCGCCGAAGGTGTTCGAGTAGATCCGGCGTGCTCCGGGCCTGACGAACCTGCTGGCGTGAGCGAGGGCGTGGTAGTCCACGTTGTAGGTCACCTGCCCGTCGGCCGGGTCGATCGTGAGCAAGCCACGCAGCATGGGTATACCGGCGGTGTCACTGTTGAGCGGGCCCCGATCGGGGTCGAGTGCGATGTTCCACAGCATCACCCCGTTCGCCCAGTTGCGTGTGCCGTTGATGATCCACGTACCCAGCGCTTCACTGAACGCCGTCTGGTCGCTGTCCTGCCAAACGCCTCCAGTGGCCTCTGTGATGAACGTTTCCTTGCTCGGGTAGTCGTTGTGGACCACTGACTGGTACTTCGGGTCGCCGCTGTAGATGTGCCATCCGGTTCCCGCGGTGTACTTGGAGGCCGCGGGGTCGCTGAAGATCGTCTCCGGATACGAGGGCACGTCCCAGTTGTGGTCCCAGGCCAGGATCTTCGTGGAGATTCCGTTGGCTTCGAACGCCTTGCCGATCTCCTGGATCAACTCGGCTTCCTGGTACGCGGACAGGAACATCCCGGGCCAGGTGGGCGTACCCATGGGTTCGTTCTGCGGGGAGATGTAGGAGATGGGCACGCCGGCTTCACCACAGGCCTGTATGAACTTGACGAAGTAGGTGGCCAGCGCGGACGTGTACTCGCTCTTGAGGGTGCCTCCGATCATGGAGTCGGAGGTCTTCATCCAGCCTGGCGGGCTCCACGGGTTGGCCATGATCTTGATGGACGGGTTGAGTGAGAGGGCCTGCCGCAAGGCCGGAATGATGTACGGCACGTCGTGCTGGATGGAGAAGTCGGACAGCGTCGGGTCCGATTGGCCGGCGGGCATGTCGTCGTAGGAGTAGTTCCCGGACGCGTTGAAATCCGTGGCGCCCATCGGGGAGCGGAGCAGGCTGAGGCCGATTCCCTTCGAGGGATCGAACAGCTTCTTCATCAGCTTGGTCCGCTCGGCGGTGGACAGCTTGTCGATGAGCCAGGCGGAGGAGTCGGTCATGGCCGCACCGAAGCCTTGGACCTTCTGGTATTTGACGCTGTCGTCGATCTTGATCGTGAGCGGGTTGGCCGTTCTCTTCGCCTTGAACAGCACATCGTCCTGGCCGGCGACCCACTTGTCGGCCGATACGTCCGTCAGCCACACACGGACGGAATTGCCACGTGCGGCCTGCTTCGGTTGCGGGGAGGCGATGGCGTTCCCGGAAACCGAGGTCCAGGCGGCGGCGACACCGACGGCGGTGGCCAGGAACTGGCGTCGGCCGAGACCGTATGAGCTCATGGAAGATCCTCCTTCGGACCTGCGTGGTCAGTACTTGGGAGAGGGGGAGGGACACATTGCCGAAGTGGGGGATCGACCGGTTGGAATCGGTTCTACGGCGACGCCGGCGCCGGCTCTGCGGTGCCAGCTATGCGGTGCCGGTGCTCGGCTCCTTGATCACGAGCGGGTGCAGCTCCCACGCGTCGACCGCGAAGCCGAGGCGCGTACCCGGTGCGCTGCGGGCCTGAAGGCGCCACGGGCTCTGCCCTGTGGGGTAGAAGCGCAGGGTGAGGACCTGGCCGGTGGTGGTCAGGAAGATTTCGGCGATGGAGTGGTCGACGACCACGCGCAGGTCGACCGGCTGACCAGAGGGGCAGGGCATCCGGTAGGAGCCGCCGCGGGCCCGGGGGTCCAGTGAGGCGTGGTCGCGGTCGACGACCAGTTCGCCCGCATCGGCATCAAGGCGGATGTCGAGGTACTCGGAGCCGTCCGGGGTGGTGAGCAGCCGCAGACCGGCGTTTCCGGCCGGCTCCAGACGGGCCGTCAGGTCGAAGGCGCGGCCCACGCTGCCGAGGTCCACCGGCTGCGGGCCGTGCGTCGCGCCTTCGGCGTGGATGGTGTGCTCGCCGCGCAGGGCGAGCAGTTCGGTGGCGGGCCGCTGGCGCAGTGTGCCGTCGTCGTGGACGTGGATCTCGCGGGGCAGGGTGAGGACCCCGGCCCATCCGTCCGCGACGGCCCAGGCTTCGTCGCGGGCTTCCCACGACCAGCCCCACAGCAGCCACCGGTCGCCCGGTGCCCGCAGCAGGGCGGGCGCGTAGCAGTCGGGGCCGTGGTCCACCCACACCGGTGAGCCGCCCTTGAACCGACCGTCGTGCTCTTCACCGATCAGGGCTGCGACGCGCATCGGGCCGGTGGGTTCGGTCCAGGTGCTGAACATGAGGGCGCCGGGTCCGCCGACCGCCGGGAGGTACTGGGGGCACTCCCAGCCATCGCCGGTGAGCTCCTCGGTGCCGCCGACGGGCTCTGGGTGACGGGTGGCGAAGGGCCCCCGGTAGGTCCAGTTCTCCAGGTCGGGTGAGTCGTAGAGAAGGACGGCGGCACGGCCGTCCGCGAGGGCGGCGCCGACCAGCATCCGCCAGCCGTCGCCGTCCTGCCAGACGTACGGGTCGCGGTACATGGTGCAGCCCTCGGGCACCTCGGGGATGAGCAGTTCGCCGCGCGGGCGGAAGCTGTTGCCGCCGTCGTGGGAAACGGCGCAGGTGACCGGCTGGTGCTGGAACGAGCGGTCCTCGCGGTGCGCGGAGTAGAAGGCGATCAGCCGGTCGCCGTCGGAGACGGCGTTGCCGGAGAAGCAGCCGTCGGCGTCCACGCCATCGGGGTTCGGGGACAGGGCGATCGGCAACGGCTCCCAGGTCAGCAGGTCGGGGCTGCGGAAGTGGCCCCAGTGCATGTTCGCGTGGGTCGCTCCGGACGGGTTGTACTGGTAGAAGACGTGGTAGTGGCCGTCGTGGAAGACCAGTCCGTTGGGGTCGTTGATCCAGTTGCGGGGCGGCCGCAGGTGCGCCACGGGGCGGTGCGGATCGCGGGGTGTGGTGGACACACGCGTGCCTTTCGGTGTTTCAGATGGAACCCGCCCCGCCGGCCCTCGATTTGGCGGGGCGGCAGGCCGGCGGGGCGGGGGTCTTCGAGCCCGTATGCGGGCTACGGGTCCGGATACGGGCTTCAGGTCCCGATGCGGAATCCCGCGCTCAGCTGCTGCTCCCGCCGTGAGCTGGGGCCGACGCGGAGCATGAACTCACCCGGTTCGACCACTCGGCGGTTGTCCGCGGTGACGAGTGAGCAGTGAGTGGCCGGGATGCTGATGGTGACGTCCAGGCTTTCGCCGGCAGGGACCTCGGCCTGGGTGAACCCCTTCAGCTCCTGCTCGGCCCAGGTGACGCTGGTGGTCAGGTCGCTGACGTACGCCTGGACCGTTTCCAGGGCCGGACGGCTGCCGCTGTTGGTGAGGCGCACCGTGGCGTCGACGGTGCCGTCGGCCGAGACGTCCGGGTCGTGCACGACGAGGTCGGAGTAGGTGACGGTGGTGTAGGTGAGGCCCTCGCCGAACGCGAACAGGGGGTCCTGCGTGAGGTCCGCGTAGCGGTTGCCGTGCTGGCCGCGAACCTGGTTGTAGAAGACCGGTTGCTGTCCGACGTGGCGTGCGAAGGACAGCGGGAGCCGGCCGCCGGGTTCGATGAGTCCGAGGAGGAGTTCGGCGATGGCGCGGCCACCGCGCATGCCCGGGTTGAACGCCTCGATGAGGGCTGCCGCGTTCAGCGCCGACTCCGGGAGCGTGCTCGGCTTGGACTGGGCGAGTACGACGATCATGGGTGTGCCGGTGGCGGCGACCGCGTCCAGCAAGGCGATCTGGCCTCCTTGGAGGTCGAGCGTGGCCGTCGAGCGCACCTCGCCGGTGAGGGCGATGGTGTCTCCCACGACCACGACGGCGTAGTCGGCGGCCTGCGCGGCGGCGGTGGCCTCTCGAAGCTGTGCCTGGTCGACCGGGGCGGGGGTGAATGCGTGCGGCTGTGGCTGGCCGTCGGGCCCGAGGGACCACCCGGGGTCGGCGACGGGGCTGGCTATGTCGGCTCCGCGGGCGTGCGTGACGGTCCAGTCGGCGGGTGTCACGGCGCGCAGGCCGTCGAGCACCGTCTCCACCATCTCGCGGGGATGGCCTTCGGGCATCCACGGGACCTGGCCGGTAGCGCCTGCCCAGTCGCCGAGCATGGCTTCCGGGCTGTCCGCGTTGGGGCCGATGACCGCGATCGTCCGCGGTGCGTCCTGGCTCGTGGCGCGGCCGGTTCCGTCCGAGGTCAGCCCGCCTTCGAGGGGCAGGATCCCCTCGTTGCGCAGCAACACCAGGGAGCGCCGGGCTGTTTCGAGGTTGAGGTCGGCGTGTTCGCGGCAGCCGATCACCTGCGCCTGCCGCTCGGGGTCGGGGGTGCGGGGGTCCTCGAAGAGCCCGAGCTCGAACTTCAGCCGCAGAACCCGCCGTACCGCGTCATCGATCTGTTTCTCGTCGACCAGGCCGCGGGCGACCGCCTCCTGTGCGCCCTCGAAGAACTGCGGCGTGGCCATGATGAGGTCGTTCCCGGAGTTGACGGCGACCGCCGCCGCCTCGGCGTAGTCGGCGCAGGTCCGCTGGTCGTAGACCATCCGGCCGACGTTGTCCCAGTCGGTCACCAGCGTGCCGGTGAAGCCCCACTCGCCCTTGAGCACATCGTTGATCAGCCACTGGTTCGCGGTGATGGGCACGCCGTCGATCGACTGGTAGCCGAGCATGAAGCCGCGGCAGCCGGCCCGAACGGCTTGCTCGAACGGGGGCAGGAACCATGAGCGCAGCTTGCGTGGGCTGAGATCGGCTTCGCTGGCGTCGCGCCCGCCCATGGTTTCGGAGTAGCCCGCGAAGTGCTTGGCGTATGCCAGCACGGCTGTCGGGTCGCTGAGGCCTTCGCCCTGATAGCCGCGCACCATCGCCGCGCCGAGTTCACCGATCAGGAACGGGTCCTCGCCGAACGTCTCGTTGATCCGGCCCCAGCGCAGGTCCCGGGTGATGCACAGGACCGGGGAGAAGGTCCCGTGGATTCCGGTCGTCGCGATTTCGGTCGCGGACGCGCGGGCCACCCGGTGGAGCAGGTCGGGATCCCAGGTGCAGGCCATGGCCAGCTGTGTCGGGAAGATGGTCGCGCCGGGCCAGAACGAGTGGCCGTGGATGGCGTCGTCGGCTGTCAGCAGCGGAATGCCCAGCCGTGTCCGCTGGGCCATTTTCATGGCCTCGGGCATCCGTTCGGGAGTCACATGCAGAACGGACCCGGCCAGCTTGGCCGACAGGATGTCCACGAGGTCCCCGTGTTGCGCGTCGAGCATCAGCAACTGCCCGACCTTCTCCGGCAGGGTCATCCGGGACAGCAAGTCCTCGGTTCTCGCTTCCACGGCCGCTTCCGGATCCAGGTACACGGCAGAGTGGACCGGCTGTCCCACGGTGTTCTCCAAGAGATGAGTCGTCACAGATCAGAGAGTTGATGGGCGACGCGAGTGCCTCCTCGCGCGCACGCTGCCGCCCTGCGCGGCGGGGCTCGCTCGCTGTCTGCCCGCCGTCCCGGGCGGGACCGGTGCGGCAGGGGGCGGCGCGGTGGGAGCCGGGGTGTCACTTCAGGCCGGTGGTGGCGATGCCGGCGATGAACTGGCGCTGGAAGAGGAGGAAGACGATCATCACCGGCAGCAGGACGATCACGGCGCCGGCGAGCAGGATGCCGAAGCGGGTGAAGGACTGCCCGCTGCTGGCCAGGGCGAGGCCGACGGGGAGGGTGTACTGGCTCTCGTTCTGGGCCACGACCAGCGGCCACAGGAAGTTGTTCCAGGAGCCGAGGAAGGTGATGATCCCGAGGGTGGCGAGGGCCGGCTTGGTCAGCGGCAGGATGATCTTCGCGAAGATGGCCAGTTCGCGGCAGCCGTCGACGCGGGCGGCGTCGATCAGCTCGTCGGGCAGGGTGGAGATGAACTGCCGCATCAGGAACACCCCGAAGGGGCCGGCCAGGAACGGCAGGATCAGCCCGAGCATGGACCCGGTCAGTTGCATGTTGGACACCAGCACGTACAGGGGTACGAAGGTGACCAGGCCGGGGATCATGAGCGTCCCCAGGACCAGCAGGAAGACGGCGCGCTGTCCGCGGAACTCCAGCTTGGCCAGGGCGTATCCGAGCATCGAGCAGAAGATGAGGTTCCCGGCGGTGACGGCGAGGGCCACGATCACGGAGTTGGCGAACATGCTCGTGAAGTCGAGCGTGCTGAACAGCTCACCGTAGTTGGCGATCGTGGGCGCCGTGGGGAGCAGGACGGGCGGGACGCTGCGGATGTCGGCCTCGGGTTTGAACGACCCGGACAGCATCCACAGGAATGGCGCGATCATCAGCAGCAGGGCGCCCGCGAGCGGCAGATACAGCCAGGGCTGGCCCCAGGTCCGGCGGATGCGGCGGCGCCTGAGGACGCGGTCCGTGCCCGGCTGTGCCGTGGGGAGTGTGGAGAGGGTGCTCATGGGGCGTCAGTCCTTGTCTCGCAGCACGCGGAACTGCAGCACGGTCAGCGCCACGATGAGGACGAAGATGACGTAGCTGGCGGCCGACGCCATCTCGTAGTTGCCGTTGCCGAACTGTTTGTAGGCGTACAACGTGGCCGAGAGGGTGGAGTCCAGCGGTCCGCCGTCGGTCATGACGAACGGTTCGTCGAAGAACTGCAGGTAGCCGATGCCGGTCGTGACGGCGGTGAGCAGCAGGGCCGGACGCAGGAGCGGGAAGGTGACGCGCCAGAACCGCTGCCAGGGCCCGGCGCCGTCGAGTTCTGCCGCCTCCATCAGGGACAGGGGCACGGACTGCAGCCCGGCCAGCATGATGATCATGACGGTGCCCAGGTTGCGCCAGACGGCCATCAGGATCATGACGGGCAGTGCGAAGCGGGTGTCCGCCAGCCAGGCCGGGCCGTCGATCCCGAACCAGCCCAGGACGAGGTTCACCAGTCCCGCGCGGGGTTCGAGGAGCGTCTTCCACACCACGGCGACGGCCACGATGCTGGTGATCACCGGGAGATAGAAGCCGATCCGGAAGACGGCCCGGAAGCGGCGGATGCCCCGGTCGAGGGCGACCGCCGCGGCGAGCCCGGCGGCCAGGGTGAGGGGCAGGGCCACCAGGACGAACACGGCGGTGTTGCGCAGGGCCGTGAAGAACTGATCGTCCTGGAAGAGCCGCACGTAGTTGTCGAAGCCGACGAACGACACGTTGAAAGGGGTGCGCAGATCGGCGCTCTGAGTGTCGGTCAAACTCATCAGCAGCGACCACACCACCGGCAGCAGCATGAAGGCCGCGAACAGCGCGAGGAAGGGCCCGGCGAGGATCCAGGCGGCCCGGGCCTGCCTGCCGCGCGCCGGGCTCCGGAACGGGAGGCGTCGGCGATCGGCACCCCGCTCCGGCTGCCCGGTGTTCTGCTTGCCGGTGCCGCCCCGCCCGGGGAGCGTATTCGTGGACATGGATGTCATCCCTCCCTACGAGGGGTGCTCATCGCGGCGGTGCTCATCGGCCGGTGCCGATGCTGGTGGCCTTGGACTGCAGCGTCTTCTGCACCTCGGCGACGGTGGCCTTGCCGAGGATCAGCTTCTCCAGTTCGGAGTCGATGGCGTCGGCGATCTGCTGCCAGGTCGTGATGGCCGGCGGCGCCTTGCTGACCTTGAGCTGCTCGGCGAACGCCTTCATGTTCTCGTCCTCGGTCAGCTTGCCCTCCGTCCACGCCTGGGGCGCGGGGGGCAGGCTGCCGGTGGCCTTGGAATAGGCCGCGAGATTGGCGGGCTCGGTCAGGAACTGGGCGAACTTCCATGCCGCGTCGGGGTTCTTGGCCCCCTTGAACACCGCCAGGTCGCTACCGCCGGCGAACCCGGCGGGCTGCTCGGAGTACGGCACCGGCATGGTCTTCCACTTGCCGTCCAGCTCCGGGGCGTCCTTGTGGAAGCTGCCGCCGGCCCACGCACCCTCCTGGTAGACGGCGATCAGCCCGTCCCGGAAGCCCTGGACGTTGTCCGACCTGTCGGTCGGCGCCAGGCCCTTCCTCGGGACGCTCGCGTAGTACTCCAGCGCCTTGGCGACCTCGGGCGAGTCGAAGGTGAACTTCCCGGTCTTGGCGTCGTAGATGTCACCGCCCTGCTGCCACACCATCGGCACCCAGAAGATCCAGGAGTTGAAGCCCATCACCAGCCCGCTGGCATGGAGCAGCTTGGGGTTCTCCTTGCCGGCGGTGGCCTGGATGGCCTCCAGGTCCTTCAGGTATCCGGCCCGGTCGCCGGCCAGGGCGCCCTTGATGCCGGCCTTCGAGGTGATGTCGGTCCGGTAGTAGATCGCCTGGGTGTCGGCGATGAACGGGACGCCGTAGGAGGTGTCCTTGTACTTGGTGGTGTCCCACTGGCCGGGGTAGAAGTCCGACGACTTGATCGACGCCGGGGTGGCCTGGAAGGCGTTCATGGCGGCCATCTCGGCCATCCAGGTGGTTCCCACCACCGACATGTCCGGGGTGTTGCCACCGGCGACCGCGGTGGTCAGTTTGTCGTGGGCGGCGCTCCACGGGATCGCTGTGATCTTGACGGTCGCGTCCGGGTTCTCCTGCTCGAACTTCTTCGCCAGCGCCTTCAGGTCCTCGTCGGGGTCGCCCATGGACCACATGACCACCGTCCCCTTGGCCTTGCCCGCGGCAATCTCGGCGGGTGCGTCCTTGCCGGGGCCGGAATCCTCGCTCCGGCCGCAACCGGTGGCCACCAGGGCGGCCGTGACGGTGACGCACAAGAGCTGGACGGTTCTGACAGCGTGACGGGTGGTGATACGCATGATGCGGCTCCTTGCCGTTGGGCGATGCGGGCGCGGGGGGCTAAGGGTGAGAGCGGGCTGACGCCCGGATGGGCCGGCGCACAGGTGGGGACCGACTGCGGTGACAGCGGCATCGGCGGTCAGCCGCAGGGCGCGGCTGGAGCATCCGACGCGGATTGGGTAGGGCCCGGGCGGGGTGGGCCAGGCGCGCCGTTCGGTGTCCCGGATTCGGGAACGCGCGAGCGGAAGGGTGCAGGTGGGCGGTGCCGCATGAACGCGTGTGCAGCCGCCATGGTCGCGAGGAGGGCGAGGCCGAAGTGGGTCGCCGAGGTTTCAAGGAGACGGGGGGCGGTGCGTCACCGGCGACGCACCGCCCGGCTGCGAGGTGCCATCACGTACGCATCGTGATGACGTCGCGTCAGTTCGAGCTCGGCTCTAACGTCGAGCCACGGATCACGAGGCTGGTGGGAATGATGCGCGAGGGGGCGGCCTCGGGCGATCTGCGCACGTGGTCGAGCAGCAGACGCGCCGCTGCCTCACCCATCTCCCGCATCGGCTGGCGGATGGTGGTCAAGGCCGGATAGGTGTACGAAGCCACCTCGACGTCGTCGAACCCCACCACGGCGACATCCCGCGGAATCTTGAGGCCGGCCTCGTGCAGGGCCGCGAGCACGCCGGCCGCCGAGGGGTCGTTGTGCCCGAAGACCGCGTCGAACTCCACGCCGTCCGCGAGAGCCCCCGCGACCGCGCTCCGGGCCGTGTCGAACAAGAAGTCACCGCCGATGATGCTGCGCGGGTCGAGCTCGATCCCGGCCTGCGCATAGACGTCGACGAAGCCGCCCAGCCGTTCCTGGGTGCAGCCGTACTCGTCAGGACCGGTCACCACCAGAGGGCGACGGCGACCGAGGTCCAGCAGGTGGCGCGCCGCCTGCTCACCGCCCTCCCGGTTGGTGGTGGCCACGTAGGGGAATCCCGGCCGCTGGAAGCGGTCGTCTATCAGCACCACCGGCAGTCCGGCCTCGTGCAGTTCCGTGATGGCCGCCAGGGCCCCCTCGGGCTCTATCACCAGCAGGCCGTCGAACGACTTGGCGGCGACCTGCAGGCCCAGCCTGCGCAGTGACTCCTCACCGCCGTTCACGGTCAGCATGCGCAGTCCGAAGCCCTCGGTCTCCAGGGTCTCGACGACCGCCTGCACGATGCCGGCCCAGACCCATGCCAGGTCAGGGACCAGCATGCCGATCATCTGTGTCGTGCCGCGTGCCAGCCCCACGGCCCCCGCGCTCGGCACATAACCGAGCTCCGAGATCGCCTTGCGGACCTTCGAGACGGTGTCCTCGCTGATCTCGCCCTTGGCGTTCAGCACCCGCGAGACCGTCGTCTTGCTGACGCCGGCCCGCGTGGCCACGTCGGCGATAGTGACTCCCATGTCACCTCCCCTCCCTTTCCGCAGAGGCGGAAGACTTCCCTCCCGCACCGAAGGGACGATCGTACAGAGACCCGTGCAACCGGTACCGGAAGCAGTCCCGGAACCGGTTTCGGTACCGGTTCCGGAAGTGAAGCACCGAGAGGCCCCACCGGTCAACACCCCGGAAACAACTCGTTAACGCAGCCGATCTCGGTCTCGCGCGAGGCCGCGGAAGCCTGCCGGTAGCCGCCCAGGCCACCGCTCTGACCTGCACGGTTGCCGAGTCCAACCCGCCATGGCCGAGCTCATCGGCGCGGCTGCCGGCGCCGACGACGCCCGACGGATCTCAGACCCGTCCCGGAGCAATCGCGCCCGCACCGTTGACGCGCCGGCCGGATTGCCCTTCATAATCGGGCACTCGCTGTCATCGATGACATTCGTCGTCGCTGACACCCAGTCGGCTGCGTGGACGTCGACGCCGCTGGGATGCCACTTTTCGGTCCGTCCGCGCCGGGGCCGCAGTCAGTGCTGCGCCGACGAGCCGCGGGACTAGGAGACACCATGAGTTCTGCACGCGTATCCCGGCATGCCCGCATACGGATGATGGCGGCGGTGGCGACCGTCTGCGCCCTGTCCGCAGCCCCGCTGGCTCCTTCGGCGGTAGCCGCCGACACCCCGCCGTACACCGAGACCTACCGACCCCAGTTCCACTTCACTCCGGAGAAGAACTGGATGAACGACCCCAACGGCCTCGTGTACTACAAGGGCGAGTACCACCTCTTCTACCAGTACAACCCGGGCGGCAACTCCTGGGGCGACATGTCCTGGGGGCACGCGGTGAGCAAGGACCTCGTGCACTGGGAGGAGTTGCCCCTCGCCCTGTCGCACGACGACGAGGAGATGGTGTTCTCCGGCAGTGCGGTCGTCGACTGGAACAACACCACCGGGTTCGGTACGAAGAAGAACCCGCCCATGGTGGCGATCTACACCAGCGCCTACAAGAACGGCGGCAAGCAGGCCCAGTCGCTCGCCTACAGCACCGACCGCGGCCGCACCTGGACCAAGTACCAGGGCAATCCCGTCATCGACATCGGCTCCACCAACTTCCGCGACCCCAAGGTCCAGTGGTATGCGCCGACCAAGAGCTGGCTGATGACGGTGTCATTGTCCGCCGAGCACAAGGTGCGGTTCTACTCGTCCAAGAACCTCAAGGACTGGAAGCTCCAGAGCGAGTTCGGGCCGGCCGGGGCGACGGGCGGCGTGTGGGAATGCCCCGACCTGTTCCCCCTCGCGGTCGACGGCGACAAGAAGAACATCAAGTGGGTCCTGGTCGTCAACATCAATCCCGGTGGTATCGCGGGTGGTTCGGGCTCGCAGTACTTCGTCGGCGACTTCGACGGCAAGAAGTTCACCGCCGACGACAAGGGCACCTACACCCCGCCCACCGGCACGGTGGTGCAGGACTTCGAGGGCACCGACTTCGGTTCCTGGACGACCACCGGCACCGCGTTCGGTCAGGGACCTTCGACCGGTGCGGTGGACTGGCAGGGGGCGGTCACCGGCTTCGACGGCAAGGGCCTCGCCAACAGCTTCCACGGCGGTGACGGCGCCACCGGCACACTCACCTCACCCGAATTCACCGTGGACAGCCCCTACCTGAACTTCAAGGTCGGCGGCGGTCGGCATCCGCACGAGGCCGGAACCGTCATGGACAGGACTCCGCCCGAGGGCACGGTCCTCGCCGACTTCGAAGGCGGCACCTACGGCGACTGGACGAAGACCGGGGACGCCTTCGGCCCGGCACCGGCCACCGGCACCCTCCCCGACCAGGGGCAGGTCTCCGGCTTCCTGGGCAATGGGCTGGCCAACACCTTCCTGAACGGCGACGCCAGTACCGGCACCCTCACCTCGCCCGAGTTCACCATCGACAAGAAGCACATCAACTTCCTCATCGGCGGCGGCAACCACCCGGCCGACTCCGACAACCCCACCGCCGTCGAGCTCCTCGTGGACGGCCAGGTCGTCCGCAGCTCCACCGGAAAGGACGGCGAGGCACTCAACTGGGCCTCGTGGGACGTCGGCGAACTCGCCGGCAAGAAGGCGCAGATCAAGATCGTCGACAACAACAGCGGCGGCTGGGGCCACCTCAACGTCGACCACATCATGCTCTCCGACACCAAGGCCCAGCCTGTCTCCCAGGAAACGTCCGTCAACCTGCTCGTCGACGGCAAGGTCGTCCGCAGCGCGACCGGCACCGACAGCGAGACCCTGGACTGGGCCTCCTTCGACATGCGCCCGTACGCCGGCAAGAAGGCGCAGATCCAGATCCTCGACATGAACACCGCCGGCTGGGGCCACGTCATGGCCGACCGGTTCACCGCCGCTGACAAACCCGCCAAGTCCGTCGTACAGCGCGCCGACTGGACCGACTACGGCAAGGACTACTACGCGGCGGTGTCCTGGGAGAACGCCCCGGGCGGCAAGCGCTACATGATCGGCTGGATGAACAACTGGGACTACGGCCAGTCCATCCCCACCTCCCCCTGGCGCAGCGCGCAGAGCGTTCCCCGGGAAATGGCCCTGCGCAC
This sequence comes from Streptomyces sp. AK08-02, assembly GCF_033795085.1. Lineage (NCBI taxonomy): Bacteria > Bacillati > Actinomycetota > Actinomycetes > Kitasatosporales > Streptomycetaceae > Streptomyces > Streptomyces sp. AK08-02. The sequence continues at coordinate 379,051 of NZ_JARAZV010000006.1, read as the reverse complement.
GATCAACGGCCGGACCCGGCTGACCAGCAAGCCGGTGGGCAGCCTGGAGTCCCTCCGCCAGCAGCGCCCGGCGACAGCGTCAGACGTCACCGTCAGGAGCACCTCCAAGCCGCTGACCAGCCGCGCGGCCAAGGGCAAGGCACTCGACATCGAGGCGACCTTCTCCCTCAAGGACGCCGACCGCTTCGGCCTCAAGGTCCGCACGGGCACGAACGGCGAGGAGACCGTCATCGGCTACGACACCACGACACAGGAGCTGTACGTCGACCGCACCCGCTCCGGCACCGGGGACTTCAACAGCACCTTCCCCGGCGTCCAGACCGCACCGCTGAAGCCCAAGAACGGCAAGGTCAAGCTGCGTATCCTCGTCGACTGGTCGTCCGTCGAGGTCTTCGGCGGCAACGGCGAAGCCGTGATCACCGACCAGATCTTCCCCGACCCCTCCAGCACCGGCGTCGAGGTCTTCGCCGAAGGCGGCACCGCCACCCTCGACCAGATGCGGACGTGGCAGCTGAGGTCCATCTGGCGGTGACGAGCAGCGGGTCCGTGCGCCGGTCGGCCAGTAGCGGCTTCCGGCGCACGGCATTCGGCGAAGCAGGAGCCAATGTCGGCGGCCACTTCACATTCCGCAAGTACGGCCAGATACGTGATCACAGTCGGTGATCGATGAGTGTTGATACGCGGCGGGGTTCCAGGAACGCCTGGTAAGCAAGACGTATGGAGGAACTTGCACGACTCAGCGATGTCGAGCAGGCCGCGGCCGGCCACGGGCAGTTGATCTGGGCGGCTCAGGGACAGGGCGGTGAGAGCCTGGGGCCGGGGGTGCGGGCCTGGCGCCACGGCGCGGCGTTGGCGGTGGCCAGCCCGAACCGGCAACAGGACCGGCTTGCAGTCGAGGGTGACAGCGTCGACGCGGTCGTATTGGTGCGGCGGGTCCTGGAGGAGGTCGGCGCGTCCTACCGGCTCTTGGGGGAGGCTGCCTTGATCGATGCGCTGGTGCGGCAGCTGCCCGGCCTGGTGCCTGTCCACGACTTCTTCTGGATGGAGACCACGTCCCCTTCCGGTGTCGCCACCGCAGGCGTGCGGTGGCTGGACGCCCGCGAGGAGAAGGAGGCGACGTCGCTGTTCGATCGCTTTTTCCCCGATTCCTATGCGCAGCCGGGGCGCGCGGGCGTGTGCCGCTGGGCTGGGGTCGTCGGTGAGGTGGACGGCAGCGTCGGGGTGGAGCCGCTGGCGGTCGCGGCGGACGCGTGGTCCGCGGCGGGGTGCGGGTTCATGGGTGGGGTGGTCACCCACCCCTCCGCCCGCAGCCGTGGTCTTGCCCGGGCCGTGTCCGGCTTCGTCCTGGACGCCCTCGTCAACCGCTACGGCCGCGCCGCGCTCATGGTGCTCACCAGTAACGCGCCGGCCGTCGCCACGTATGAACGCCTCGGCATGGCCAAGCGTCGGTTCGGAGCAGCGCACATCCCGGCCCGGTGAGGCCAGGGCTCCACCGCGGCAAGCCGACGCGGCACCCTCACACGGAGTGGTCACTGGCGGCCAGACAACTCCCCGCCGGCTGGCCGCCAGTGGGGAAACTCAACCGGCCACTCATAGCCGGCGATGACGTCGTCGAGGTGCTCCTCGTGTCCGAGCGTGAAGGTGGCGAGGTCGTACAGGGCATCACCCTGGCCCGCCTCGGACCAGTCGATGATGCCCGTGACCTCGTCGCCGTCGACGAAGACGTGCGCGATCTGCAGGTCGCCGTGCGTGAACGCCGCAGTCCACGGCCGGAGCGCGGCCTCGGCGACCTGGCGGTTGCGGGTGACCAGGTCGGCGGGCAGGACACCGTTCGTCACGAGCAGCTCGCACTCGTCGTCGAGCTGCGCCGTCAGCGCGACGATGCTCCGGCCGGCCCCGCCGGGCCGGGGCGGCAGTGGCGCGTCGTGCAGCTTCCGGATGGCGGTGCCCGCCGCGGCCCACGCCGCCGGCGACCCGGTCGACGGTCCGCCGAGACGCCCGAGCGTCGTCCCCGGGAGTGCGGCGAGCGCGAGCACGGGCGGCCTGCGCCACAGGACCTCTGGGGTCGGGACCGGAGCGAGGGACATCGCCTCGACCTCGACGTCGATGCGCGCCTGATCGGCGTCCACCTTCAGGAACACGTCACCGACGCGCAGGGTCGCGCGCTCGGAATGGGCGACGACGACTTTGACCTCATCCATGGGCGACCAGTATCCCGGGGGTGATCGCCGACGTCGCCGGGTTTGTCGCGCGCGATGACGCGGCTGACCGCGTCCCGCTACCAGGCGGCCTCGTGCACGACACCGACCTCTGACCAGGTTGAGACCACCACTTTTGTCACTCGGTGGGGAGGTCTCCTCGATCTCGGCGCCGAGGCGGAAGACGACGGCGACCCGCTCGCAGTCCAGGGCACATCAGTGCTCCCGCCGAAACCCATCTGCCCTCAATGTGCCCTGGCCGCCTGACGGCCCCTCCGGGGACATGAAGAAGGCGAGGTCCGAAGACCTCGCCCGCCACCAGTGAAACCCCAGGTCAGGGCCACACCAAGCAATAAGGCTGATGCCCCGCCTCATGCAGGCGGTGGCTGAAGTCCTGCCACTCGTGGAGCAGTTGGTAGACATTGAACGCGTCCCGGGGTCCGCCCCGGTCCGGCACCGTCGACCAGATGAACGCCGCCGCGCCCACTGCCTCCTCGCCTATGCCCCGTAGGGGGTCGACCACCGTCATCGGGAGTTTCACGACCGCGTAGTCCGGGTGCAGGACGACGAGTTCCAGTGGGGGCACCTTGTTGAGGGGGACGCCCTCGATGCCCGTGAGGACCATCGCGGCCATCGTCTCGGGCTTGATCTTGGTGAACATGCCGTTCATGCCGAGTTCGTCGCCGCCGAGTTCCTCGGGGCGCATCGAGATCGGGACGCGGGCTGCCGTGGCGCCGTCCGGCGCGCCGAAGTATTTGTACGTCACCCCCACCCGACCACCATTCCCGCTCGCTGCCCGGAGTCGCTCGACCCTCCGGTCGATGCTCTCGGGCACTCCGTTCGAAACCGTCGACCCAGGGCTCTGCCCAGGACCGATCGCCTGCGCAGGGCCCATGCCCGGGGCCTGCGCCTGTCGTGCCGCTTCTGCCGCTGCCGCTTCCTCCACGTCGCGTCGGTGCCTTCCCCGCCGGGCACGTCGAGGACCCAGGTCGTCAGTCCCCTCGCCCAGTCCGCCACCGCGATGCATATCTCCACCCGACTGCTGTTCTAGGACGCGCGAGCCCTGTCGCGCAACCCGATCATCGTGTCAGTGACCTCCCCCACGGCCGCCCGCCGAAACGTGCGTTGAAACACCTGTCCGCAGGATCTTCGCAGCCTCTGAACACCATCGTCCGCCCATCGTCCGTATGTACGGCTCGATGAGCTGCGTGTCTCTGTGTACCTCGTGTGTGTCCGGTCCCAGTTTCGCAGACGGGTGGGGCCGACGCCCCGCTGTCCGGCCGCCTACCCTGAGGGGGTCACTGGCAACAGGAGTCCGAGAAGTCGGAGAAGTCGCAGGTCATGAGCGAAACGTCAAGCGGGTCAACCAGCGGGGCAGGCGGAACGGCGAGCGGGTTGCCCTATCCCTATGAAGCGCCCGTCTCCCAGGGCCTCTTCGACCGTGCGACGGGAGTCACACCCGGCGGGGTCAACTCGCCGGTGCGTGCCTTCCGTGCCGTGGGCGGTACGCCCCGGTTCATGGTGTCGGGGCGTGGCCCGTATCTCACCGACGCCGACGGGCGCGAGTACGTCGACCTGGTCTGCTCCTGGGGTCCGATGATCCTCGGGCACTCCCGCCCGGAGGTCGTCGCCGCCGTCCAGGACGCCGTGTCGCGCGGTACGTCCTTCGGTACGCCGGGGGAGGGCGAGGTCGCTCTCGCCGAGGAGATGGTCGCCCGTATCGACCCCCTTGAGCAGGTGCGGCTCGTGTCCAGCGGGACCGAGGCCACCATGTCGGCGATCCGCCTCGCCCGGGGGTTCACCCGGCGCTCCAAGGTGATCAAGTTCGCCGGGTGCTACCACGGTCACGTCGATTCGCTGCTCGCCGCCGCAGGGAGCGGGGTGGCGACCTTCGCGCTGCCCGACACCCCCGGCGTCACCGGTGCCCAGGCCGGCGACACCATCGTGCTCCCGTACAACGACCTCGACGCCGTGCACGCGGCCTTCGCCGCGCACCCCGGTGAGATCGCCTGCCTGATCACCGAGGCCTCGCCGGGCAACATGGGCGTCGTACCGCCGCTGCCGGGGTTCAACCAGGGGCTCAAGGACGCCTGCGCCGCGAACGGCGCGCTCTATGTGTCCGACGAGGTCATGACCGGGTTCCGGACCAGTCGGAGCGGCTGGTTCGGGATCGACGGTGTCCGGCCCGACCTGATGACCTTCGGGAAGGTCATGGGCGGGGGGTTCCCCGCCGCCGCGTTCGGGGGGCGCGCCGACGTCATGGCCCACCTCGCTCCCGCCGGGCCCGTCTACCAGGCCGGCACCCTCTCCGGTAACCCGATCGCGACCGCCGCCGGGCTCGCCCAGCTGCGGCTGCTCGACGAGGCCGCGTACGTCACCGTCGACGCCGTCTCCGCGCAGCTCCGGGGGCTGGTCGGCGAGGCACTGAGCAAGGAGGGTGTCGCGCACACCGTGCAGAACGCCTCCAACATGTTCTCCGTCTTCTTCACCGACCGGCCGGTGCGCGACTACGAGGGCGCCAAGGCGCAGGAGTCGTTCCGTTTCACCGCGTTCTTCCATTCCCTGCTGGCGAACGGCGTCTATCTCCCGCCGTCGTCCTTCGAGTCCTGGTTCGTCTCCACGGCGCACGACGAGCGGGCCATCCAGAAAATCGCCGACGCCCTTCCGGCGGCGGCCCGTGCGGCGGCGGAGGCCACAGCGGCATGAGCGACATCAACAGCAGCAACAGTGGGACGAACGATTCCGATTCCGAGTCCGGTACCGACATCACCGTCGTACATCTCATGCGGCACGGTGAAGTCGCCAACCCCGACGGGGTGTTGTACGGGCGGCTGGACGGCTACCACCTCTCCGAGCTGGGCCGGCGGATGGCCGACCGGGTCGCCGAGCACCTCACCTCGCGCGATGTGACGTACGTCGGTGCCTCACCGCTGGAGCGGGCGCAGGAGACCGCGACGCCCATCGCCAAGGCGCACGGGCTCGACATCGCCACCGACGCGCGGCTCATCGAGGCGGAGAACGTCTTCCAGGGGAAGACCTTCGGTGTCGGGGACGGGGCGCTCAAGCGGCCCGAGAACTGGAAGCACCTGGTCAACCCGTTCAAGCCGTCCTGGGGCGAGCCGTACGTCGACCAGGTCGTACGGATGATGGGGGCGCTGGACGCCGCCAAGGACGCCGCCCGTGGGCACGAGGCCGTGCTCGTCAGTCATCAGCTGCCGATCTGGATCGTGCGCAGCTATGCGGAGCGGCGGCGGCTCTGGCACGACCCGCGCAAGCGGCAGTGCACGCTCGCCTCCCTCACCACCTTCACCTACCGTGGCGACCGGATCGTGTCCGTCGGTTACGCCGAGCCGGCCCGTGACCTCGTCCCGGCCCATCTGCTCGCGGGCGCCAAGCCGGTGAAGGGGAAGGACAAGGCATTCGGGGCGTAGCCACTCCGGGATGCCGTTGAGTGATTAGTGACACAGTTGTTGCAATTGTGTCGAAGTGCGTGACAATGCGGGGAACCTCCCTGTTCGTCTTGCCCTCTGACTGGGTGACCATCAGCGAGTACGACGAATGGGGACCCCATGCACGACAAGAACGGTGACGGCGTCGGCGGCTTCAGTCGACGAGGGGCGCTCGGTCTCGGCCTCGGAGCCGCCGCCGTTCTCGGTACCGCCGGATGCGGAACCGTTCTGCAAGACGGGTCGAAGGGTTCCGGAGGTTCCGGCGGGAGGAGCCGACCTTCCGCCAAGCCGTCGCCCACCGCCACCGCCAGGCCCATAGGCGACGGCTCAACCTCCTTCACCGGCAGGCAGCCCCACCAGCCCGCCAGGCCCGTGCCGCTGGAGCCGGGCCAGACCCCGCCGCAGTTCGTGATCTTCTCCTGGGACGGGGCGGGAGAGGTCGGCAACGGCCTCTTCCCCCGCTTCCTGGAGCTGGCGAAGACGCACGGCGCCCACATGACCTTCTTCCTCTCCGGGCTCTACCTCCTCCCCGAGTCGCAGAAGCGCAAGTACCTCCCGCCGAACAACGCCCCCGGCGCGTCCGACATCGGCTACCTCACCGACGAGCACGTCAAGGCGACCCTCACCAACGTCCGGCAGGCCTGGCTCGACGGGCACGAGATAGGCACCCACTTCAACGGCCACTTCTGCTCCGGCCACGGCACGGTCGCCAACTGGACGCCCCAGCAGTGGCGCAGCGAGATAGACCAGGCCAAGGGCTTCGTGAAGGAGTGGCGCACCAACACCGGGTGGACCGACCTCCCCGCGCTCCCCTTCGACTACGACAAGGAGCTCGTCGGCGGCCGTACGCCCTGTCTCCTCGGCCAGGACAACCTGCTCCCCACCGCCCGCGACCTCGGCTGGCGCTACGACGCCTCGTCGCCCGGCGGCCGGCAGGTGTGGCCCACGAAGACGAACGCCGTCTGGGACCTGCCCCTCCAGGCGATACCTTTCCCCGGCCACACGTTCGAGGTCCTGTCCATGGACTACAACATCCTCGCCAACCAGTCGATCAACTCGACCAACGCCCCGGCCTACAACTACCCGGCCTGGCGAACCCAGGCCACCAAGGCCTACATCTCCGGTTTCCGGCGGGCGTACGAGACGAACCGCGCCCCCTTCTTCGTCGGCAACCACTTCGAGCACTGGAACGGCGGCATCTACATGGACGCCGTCGAGAACGCCCTCAAGTACATCGCCCAGGAGAAGGAGAAGGGCGAGGACGTCCGGCTCGTCTCCTTCCGGCAGTTCGTCGACTGGCTGGACGTACAGAAGCCCGAGGTGCTGGAGAAGCTGCGGACCCTCGATGTCGGACAGGCGCCGGCGGGCGGCTGGAAGGGTTTCCTCGGAGCGGGCAAGCAGGCCTGAGCCCGCGCCGGGTTCGCTGTCCCGGTCGTCTCCGTCTGCCCTGAACTGCGCAATCCGCACTAACCGGGGGGCCCAAAAGAATCCCGGACCGGACATGCGAAACTTTTCACATGAGTGCCGCCCCCGCCTTCAAGCGCCTGAATCGCACCCGAAGCCGCATCGTCCCGGGCATCGCCGGGACCGCCGCCCTGGCCCTCGCCCTGGCTGCTTGCGGGTCCGGCGGCACCTCGGGGGGATCGGGTGACGTCGGCTTCATCATGGGCAAGGACGGCATCGCCACCGTCAAGGCGGGCGAGCGGGTGGACGCCCCCGATCTCTCGGGCCCGACTGTCGACGGCAAACAGCTCGATGTCGCCGACTACAAGGGCAAGGTCGTCGTCATCAACCTGTGGGGCTCCTGGTGCCCCCCGTGTCGCGCCGAAGCCCCCAACTTCGTCAAGGTCTCCAAGGACACCGCCGACCAGGGTGTGCAGTTCGTCGGTATCAACACCCGGGACACGGACACAGCACCGGCGAAGGCGTTCGAAAAGCAGTACGGGGTCACGTATCCGAGTCTGTACGACCCCACGGGCAGGCTGATGCTCCGCTTCAAGAAGGGCACCCTCAACCCGCAGGCCATCCCCTCCACGGTCGTCATCGACCGGACCGGGAAGATCGCGGCACGCACCCTGCAGGCCCTCAGCGAGGACAGGCTGCGCGAGATGCTCGCCCCGGTCCTCGCCGAGAAGTGAGCTGACGTGCTACTCGCCGCAGTCACCGATCCCAACGAGACCGTGATGAGCGGAGCCCTGATACTGGCCCTGCCGATCGCCCTGCTCGGCGGCCTCGTCTCCTTCTTCTCGCCGTGCGTGCTGCCCCTCGTACCCGGCTATCTGTCGTACGTCACCGGCGTCACCGGCACCGACCTCGGCGAGGCCCGCAGGGGGCGGCTGGTCGCCGGGGCCTCGCTCTTCGTGCTCGGGTTCACCGCGGTGTTCGTGTCCACGGGGGCCCTGTTCGGATACTTCGGGCAGACCCTGCAGGAGCACCAGAGCACGCTGTCCAAGGTGCTCGGCGTCCTCATGATCCTCATGGGCGTCTTCTACATGGGCATGATGCCCTGGCTCACCCAGCGCGAGTTCCGCTTCCACAAGAAGCCCGCCACCGGACTGGTCGGCGCCCCCCTGCTCGGCGCGCTGTTCGGCATCGGCTGGACGCCCTGCATCGGCCCGACCCTCGCCTCCGTGATCGCCCTCTCCTCCCAGCAGGCGAGCGCCGGCCGTGGGGCCACACTCACGGTCGCCTACTGCCTGGGCCTGGGCATCCCCTTCGTGCTCGCCGCGGTCGCCTTCCGCAAGGCACTCGGCACCTTCGGCTGGGTCAAGCGCCACTATGTCTGGGTCATGCGCATCGGCGGCACGATGATGATCCTTACCGGTGTGCTGCTCCTTACCGGCGCGTGGGACCGTCTGGTGCAGGAGATGCAGACCTGGTCCAACGGCTTCACTGTGGGGATCTGACCGATGAGCAACAACACCACCACCGGCAGCACGTCTGCCCCCGCCTCCGAGAGCGGTGACGACCAGGACCTCGGCGCCGCCGCCTCCCAACTGTCCACCGCCCCCCAGGAGGACGCGCCGGGCCTGCCGGGCCTGGGTGTCATCGGCTGGGCCCGCTGGTTCTGGCGGCAGCTCACCTCCATGCGGGTCGCCCTGTTGCTGCTGTTCCTGCTGTCGCTCGGAGCCATCCCCGGCTCGCTGATCCCGCAGTCCGGGACGGACGCGACCAAGGTCGCCGACTTCACGCGGCGGCACAGCTTCCTCGGGCCGGTCTACGAGAAGCTCGGCCTGTTCCACGTCTACAGCTCGGTGTGGTTCTCGGCGATCTACATCCTGCTGTTCATCTCCCTCATCGGCTGCATCGTGCCCCGCACCTGGCAGTTCGTGGGCCAGCTGCGCAGCCGCCCGCCGGGCGCCCCCCGCCGGCTGACCCGGCTGCCCGCCTACACGACATGGCGTACGGAGGCCGAGCCCGAGCAGGTGCGCGAGGCAGCCCTCGTACTCCTCAGAAAGCGCCGCTTCCGGGCCCATCTCGCCGGGGACGCCGTCGCCGCCGAGAAGGGTTATCTCCGTGAGGTCGGCAACCTCGCCTTCCACATCGCGCTGATCGTGATGCTGACCTCCTTCGCCTGGGGGCAGCTGTACAAGTCCGAGGGCAACAAGCTGATCCTCGAAGGTGACGGCTTCTCCAACGTCCTCACCCAGTACGACGACTTCAAGTCCGGCACCCTCTTCGACACCGACGACCTCGACCCCTTCAGCTTCGACCTGAAGGACTTCGAGGGCACGTACGAGGAGTCGGGGCCCAACCGCGGCACCCCGCGCACCTACCAGGCCGCCATCGACTACAGCGTCGGCGCGTACGGCAAGCCCAGGAAGCGCACCATCAAGGTCAACGAACCGCTGGTGATCGGCGACTCGAAGGTCTACCTCACCGCCCACGGTTACGCACCCGTCATCACCGTCCGCGACGGCAAGGGCGAGGTCGTCTTCAACCAGCCCGTGGCGCTCCTTCCCCTCGACTCCAACGTCACCTCCTCCGGTGCGGTCAAGATCATGGACGGCTACCGCAACCCCGAGGGCGTCGAGGAACAGCTCGGCATCCAGGCCTTCTTCCTGCCCACGTACGTGCCGGGCAACGAGATCGCCTCGCAGTTCCCCGCACTGGAGAACCCGGTGCTGAACCTGGCGCCGTACCACGGCGACCTCGGGGTCAACGCGGGTATCCCGCAGAGCGTGTACCAGCTCGACAAGACCCATATGAAGGCCTACAAGGACGCCAAGGGCAAGCAGGTCCGCGAGAACCTGAAGCCCGGCGAGACCATGCGGCTCCCGGGCGGCGCCGGCTCGATCACCTACGCGGGCACCAAGGAGTGGGCCAACTTCCAGGTCACCCGGCAGCCCGCCGCCGGCTGGGCGCTCGGCGGCGCGATCGTCGCCATCTTCGGCCTCGCCGGCTCCCTGTTCATCCAGCGCCGCCGGGTGTGGGTGCGGGCGGTGCGGGGCGCCGACGGCGTCACCGTCGTCGAGATGGGCGGCCTCGGCCGCAGCGAGTCCGCCAAGGTGCCCGAGGAACTCGGCGACCTCGCCGGAACCCTGTACGACCAGGCGTCGCCCGGTGTGCCTGATGCCGATCCCGAAACCGCCGACCCGGATGCCGGTCACCGAACCCCCGACCCCGATACTTCTGCCGTACCTGCTGAAGGGGCTGAGAAGTAAATGTCCGCTCTCGCCACCGTGCCCGACCTCGCCCACGTGACGACCCTCGCCACCGCGACCAACGAGCACCTCGCGAACATCAGCAACACGCTGATCTACTCGTCGATGGCCGTCTACACCCTGGCCTTCTTCACCTACATCGCCGAGTGGATCTTCGGCAGCCGCAGCAAGGTCAGCCGGACGGCCGCCGCGCTCACCGCGAAGCCGGCCGGGGCGAAGGCGCCGGAGGTGACCGTCAAGAACGCCGGCGGGACCGCCGTCATGGAGCGGCCGAAGGTCGTCGTGCGGGCCGCCGCCGGCGCCCGGGACGTGCCTGACGGGCCCGGCGCCCACGGCGGGGACGAGCAGGGCGACCTGTACGGCCGTATCGCCGTGTCCCTCACCGTGGTCGCGTTCCTCGTGGAGTTCGCCGGGGTGCTGGCCCGCGCGCTGTCCGTGCAGCGGGCGCCGTGGGGCAACATGTACGAGTTCAACCTCACCTTCTCCACCACCGCCGTGGGCGTGTACCTCGTCTTCCTCGCGCTGAAGAAGGACATCCGCTGGCTCGGCCTGCCCCTGGTCACGAGCGTCCTGCTCGACCTCGGGCTCGCCGTCACCGTCCTCTACACGGCCAGTGACCAGCTGGTTCCGGCCCTCCACTCGTACTGGCTGTACATCCACGTCTCCACGGCGATCCTCTGCGGCGCCGTCTTCTACGTGGGCGCGGTCGCCACGATCCTGTACCTCTTCAAGGACTCGTACGAGAACAAGCTCGCGTCCGGCGGCAAGCCCGGCACCTTCGCGACCTCGGTCATGGAGCGCCTGCCCGCCTCGGCGTCCCTCGACAAGTTCTCGTACCGCGTCAACGCCGCCGTCTTCCCGCTGTGGACGTTCACGATCATCGCGGGCGCGATCTGGGCGGGCGACGCGTGGGGCCGCTACTGGGGCTGGGACCCCAAGGAGACCTGGGCGTTCATCACCTGGGTCGCCTACGCCACCTACCTGCACGCCCGCGCCACGGCCGGCTGGAAGGGCCGCAAGGCCGCCTACATCGCGCTGATCGCCTTCGCGTGCTTCCTCTTCAACTACTACGGCGTCAACATCTTCGTCAGCGGCAAGCACTCCTACGCGGGCGTGTAGGTCCCGTAGCGCACGGCGGTCACGACGGGGGCAGGCAGTCCTTCTCCGGCGGCCTGCCCGTCGGCCAGGCGATCTCGACGAAGCGGGCGTGCCGGTCGGGGGTCAGTTCCACGATCGGTACGGCCTTGTCGTACGGGTTGCCGTAGTTGTCCAGGCAGATCCAGCCGCTCGCGCCGTTCACCCGGCCCGACGAGCCCTTGATGAGCGTCCACTCGTCGCCCACGTCGGCGAGTGTCGGCGCCGACCGGCCGCGCGGGGTGGCCTCGCGGATGCCCTCCACGGTGAGCCGCATAGCGTCGTACGCGATGATCAGCTGGCCGTCCTCCAGGTCGATGGCGCCGATCGGCGAGGGCCTGTCGCTCTTGGCCTCCTTGTTCGCCCTGGCGGCGCTCAGCAGTTCGTTCAGCTCACGGGCGTCCGCCGCCGAACCTCCGGTCTTCGGGGGGTTCCTGAGCCAGGCGTCCGGATGGGCGAGCGCGCTGTAGCGCACCGAGATGCCGTGTTTGAGGGCTTCGGGGTCGAGCTTCCTGTCGCCGGTGAGGTACGAGGCGTCGTCCCCGGTGAGGATGGTGAACTCCCGCTGCTGGCAGCCTCGTTCGCCGAGCGCGTTGATGAACTGGCGCAGCTGTGTGTGACGTCCGGCGAACAGGATGGTGGTCACGCCGGGCGCGGTGTCGCACACCAGCTCCCTGATCTGGCGGAAGTCGTTGGCGGTGGTGCCCTCCTTGGTGCGGTCGGCGAGCGGGGTGAAGGGCCACGGCTGGTAACGGGAGCCGGTCAGCAGCTTCTCGAACGACGCCTGGAGCGTGAGCGTGTACGGGTCGCCCGGATCGTCGTACACCAGCACCGCCCGGTCGGCCGCCACCTTGGCGAAGGAGGCGAGCGCGCGGGCCTCGTCGGTGTTGGTGGGGGCGGTGCGGGCGAGCCCCGGGAAGGGCTTCAGGCCGTGTGGGCTGCCGTCCCGGCCGTTGGCGAGGCTGTCGGCGGTGATGGACGTGCCGACGACGGGGATGCCGCGCTTCGTCAGTTCCCTGACGGCCGCGGTGTTCTCCTCGGTGCTCAGCCCTATCCCGGTGACCGCGCGCAGCCGGTCCGAGGTCGTCGTCATCCGCTCCAGCTGGTCGACCGTGTGCTCCCAGTGGGCGCCCGTACGGCCCGGGTTGGCCAGCACCAGCCGGATCGGCGGACCCTCGCCGTTCGCGTCGTGGTTCACCTTCCACTGCGCGAGGTACGCGCCCTGCAGCTCGTGCAGCACATCCCCGAGGTTGTCCGCGTCGGTCGCGGTGAACGGCTCGAACAGGGCGACGGTGACATAGCCACTCCTGAGCGAGTCGTTCTCGCGGTCGATCGCCCTGATGGTGTCGGCGAGTTGCGCACGGCCGAAGGAGAAGTCGGTCGCCGAGACGCCCACGCACTCGTCACTGTCCGCCGGACGTACGACCCCGGGCGCGCAGGCCCGGTCGTCGCGCGTGAGCGACCTGACCGCGAACCCGGTTCCGGCGACCAGCGCCGCCACGACCAGCAGCGCCAGATAGCGGCGCAGCGGGATCGCCCACACCCCCTCGCGCAGCCACGCCCCGGCGCCTCTGAACCCCGTACGAGCCATCACGCGCCTCCGTCGTTCCGGTTGCGGCCGTCGGCCGCGTCGTCGGCGTCGTCGCCCGGCGGGCGCAGCGGGTGGCCGGTCAGCGCCGCCTCGGGCCACTCCTGCGAGGCCTGCCACAGCAGCGCGTTGCTGGCGCGCGGGTCGTCGGACAGCTGCACCAGCTCGTAGCGCAGCCGGTCGCACAGCTTCCGGTCGGGCAGCACCAGCGGATCGGTCAACTGCCAGACGGCGTGCAGGAGTCGGCGTACCCGCAGATGCAGTACGGCGTCCACGGCGTCCGGCGGCCGTTGCTCGGCGTCGGTGTGGCCGAAGGCGATCCGGGCGCGCTGGTGGTCCCCGCCGACGAAGTCGTGGCCCTCGGCGTCGTGGGCGTGGAAGTAGGGCGCCGAGGCGATGAACAGGAGCGTGTCGAGCCAGGTGCGGGTGTCGAGGGTGTGGAAGGTGTCGCGCAGATGGGCGACGGCCGGTCCGGTGTCACCGAGGGCGAGTTCGTGGTGGAGGCGGTAGCGGGCGGCCGACGGTTCGGGTCCGCCGTAGTGCTGGATGAGGGTTTCGTGGACGTCCCGCCACTTGCCGTGGTCGGCGTGCCGGTGGTGCAGGCGCAGCAGAAGCAGGGTGCGGACGAAGGCGTCGCCGACGAACTGCCCCGGCACGGCGGGCAGTCCCTCCGTCAGCAGCCGGGTCTCCAGCGCGCGGACGCTCGACGGGCCGAAGTCGTCCGGGAGTTGGGCGGCGGCGAGCGCGCACGCCGAGTCGTGGTCGTGGGCGGCGGCCAGCACGGTCAGCTCGTCGAGCCGGTCGGCGGGGACGAGCCGGTCGAGGAGTTCGCGATAGGCGGGCCGACTCTCACGGTCCTCGTGCAGGGCGAGTTCGGCGGTGAGCAGGGCGCCGAAGGGCGCGGTGGACGGCAGCCGGGTCAGGTTCTGCCGGGCCGACTCGGCGACCAGCGCGATGCCCAGCGGGTTCCCGCACGTCAACCGGTGTGTGGCGGGCGGGAGTTCGGCCGGGACGGGGACCGCCGTACCCGTACAGACCGCGTCGACGATGTGCAGTGTGTCGTCGGAGGACAGGGGCGGCAGCGACACCAGCAGGGCCCGGGAGGCGACCGTGTCGCCCGGTGTCCAGGGGGTGCGCTGGGCCGTCTCGCGCAGGTTCCGGCGTACCGCGTTGCGCAGCGAGGGCTGGCCGTTGCCGCCGCGCACGGCGACGACGAAGGCGACCTGGTCGAGGATGCCCTCGGCGCGGTCGCGCAGCACCTGCTCGGTCAGTTCGCGCCCCGGTGAACCCTGCGCGTTGTCGACCAGGACGAGCGGGCGGCCCAGCCGCTGCAGATGCGCCCGCATCCCGGCGTAGGCGTCGGTGAGGTCGGCCAGCAGGGCCCGGACGAGATAACGCTCGGCGTGCTCGCGGGAGGTGCCGCCGGCTCTGAAGTGGTCGGAGAGCAGGCGCAGGCCGAGCTCGGCCCGGTCACCGGCGTTCGGGTACGTCCGGTACCAGGTGGACGCCCTGCGCTGGCGCGTGCCCGCGGAACGTTCCGTCATCGCCTCCAGCGTCGCCTCGATGACCGCCGAGACCAGCGGGTCGTCGCTGATCGCGGCCGCGACCGCCTTCGAGGCCACCCGGCCCGCCCAGCGCGCGGCGAACCCGGTGAACCACGAGGCGCTCTCGTTGAGCAGCAGCATCCGCTGGACCTCCCACCGGATGCGCTCGGTGTCGGCGTCGCCCCAGCCGCCGGCGGCCACCGCGATCAGGCCCGACATCAGCCGGGGGAAGGCGATCCGCCGGGCGCCGGTGACCGGTTCGGCGAGCTGTTCGGCGATCACCAGGAGCGCCTGCGCGAGCGGCGACCAGGCCTGCGCGGGGTGCCGCTCGGGCGACGGGGTGAACTGCGGGTCCTCGCAGTCGATCAGCGCGACCGGGGTGTGCCGCTGGTAGGCGGCGCGCAACTCACCGAGGACCGCGCTCTTGCCGAGCCCGCGCCCCGCGGTGAGCACCACGAACGGCAGCTCACGCGGGTGTTCCAGGGGCGCGGCGATGTGATGGTGCGGTCGCAGTCCGACGAGCCGGGGCGCGAGCCCCGGCGGTTCCGTGTCGAAGAGCGCCCCGCGTCCGTGCAGCCGTCTGAGCACCGCATCCCTCCCCCTGGCGCGGTTCAGTGGACTGACCAGTCTGCTGTGCGGTACTGCAACACCAGTGTAGGAAGAGGAAGTTGGATCGGACCAGAGCGCGTGATGTCCGTTGTGTTACGAAATTATCGCCCCGATGCCCGACTTTGATCTGCCGTGAGGTCGGCTCAGTCGACCGTGATCGAGTCCAGCTGCCCCCGCAGATAGACGTGCGAGTCGAAGGCCTCGTACGCGACCCGTCCCACCGGTGCGGGGACCGACTCGACGATCGTGCCCGGGGTGCACTCGCCGAAGTAGACGAGGGACATCAGCTCCTCGGCGGGCGAGTCGGCCGGCGGCGGCAGCACCCGGTGCCGGCCCGAACGCCAGCGGTCGCCGGTCCAACGGGCCATCAGGTCACCGATGTTGATGGTGAACGCCTCGGGATCGAAGGGCGCGTCCTCCCAGCCGCCCTCGTCCGTGTAGACCTGCAGCCCGCCCTTCCCGGCCTGCCGGTCGAGGATGGTGACGGTCCCGAAGTCGGTGTGCGGCCCGATCCGGAACTGCCCGGGCTCCGGCTCGCCGACGACCTCGACCCCCGGATACCAGTTGATGTTGAAGCCGTACGTCGGATGGTCCATGTGCCGGGAGAAGAAGTCGGGTTCGAGCCCGAGAGCGGACCCGAGGAGGGTCAGCAGCTCCTTCTCCAGCTCGCCCATCCGGCTCAGATACTCCTCGCACAGCCTCCGCAGCTCGGGCGCCTCGGCGGGCCAGACGTTGGGCGCGTACCACTCGGCGTTGACGGCCGGGTCGTCGAACGGCTCGTGCGTCGCGAAGGTCAGCGACTCCTTCAGGTCGGGCGGGGTCTCGGTTCCCTCCGAGTACCCGTTGGCCTCGGCCCCCGGCCCCAGCCACCCTCTCCCACCGACCTTCGCCGCGTACCGCTCCTTCACCTTGGCGGGCAGCGCGAAGAAGGCGCGGGCGGCCTCCCGGATACCGGCGCGCAGGGCGGGGTCGACGCCGTGCCCGGTGACCAGCAGGAAACCGGCGGTCTGCAGGGCCTCGTCGACGGTACGGGCGATCTCCTCGCGTGTCTCCGGGTCGCCGGACAGCCAGGGCCGCAGGTCGACCGTCGGAATTCGGGGTTCACTCACCGATGTCCTCGTTCCACAGTTCGGGATTGTTGTTGATGAAGTCGCGCATCAGACCGACGCACTCGGGATCGTCGAGCAGCACGATCTCGACGCCGTGCTCGGCGAGCCAGTCGTGGCCGCCGTGAAAGGTGACGGCCTCTCCCACGATCACCCGGGAGATACCGAACTGCCGCACCAGACCGGAGCAGTACCAGCAGGGCGAGAGCGTGGTGACCATGGTCGTCCCACGGTACGAGCGCTGCCGTCCCGCGTCCCGGAACGCGGCCGTCTCGCCGTGCGCCGAGGGGTCACCGTCCTGGACGCGCCGGTTGTGCCCCCGCCCGAGCAGCGTGCCGTCGGCCCCGTAGAGCGCGGCACCGATCGGGATACCGCCCTCGGCGAGCCCGGCGCGGGCCTCCTCGACGGCGACGGCGAGCCACGAGCCTGCCTGCGCGAGTGTCTGGTCTGCCTGATCCATGGGTTCACTCTCCTTCGACGGAAACACCGGGGCAACGTGCGGAAAGTACTCTCCGGGCATCCCGCAGCAGGACGAAGTGTCAGCGCCCTGGGAGGCACCCGTGTCCGCACTCACCCTCCGTGAAGTCATGGCCCTTGACCCGGTCCGAGCCGCCGAGCCCGAACTCCTCACCGGCGAGGCCGCGCTGGACCGCCCGGTGCGCTGGGTGCACTCCAGCGAGGTCTACGAGGGCGCGAACTTCCTCGACGGCGGCGAGCTGCTGCTGACCAACGGCTTCGGTCTCGTCGACGCCGACGAGGAGGTACGGCGCCGGTACGTCCGCGAACTGACCGCCCGGGGCGCGGCGGGCCTGGCCGTGGAGATCGGCCGCTCGCTCCCCGCGATGCCGCCCGAGGTGACGGACGAGGCCCGCCGCCTGGGCCTGCCCCTGCTCGCCCTGCGCCGGGTCGTCCCCTTCGTACGCATCACGGAGGCCGCCAACCGTGCGATCGTCGCCCGGAGCCTGTCCGGCCGTACGGTGGTCCGCCCCTGGGGTGACGACCACACCGCCGCCCTGCTCGCCGACCTCGCCGACGGCCAGGCCCTCAACCAGCCCGAGGTCGAGGCCCGCGCCGCCCTGTCCGGCTTCCACCCCGGCCCCGGCGCCCGGCTGATCGGCGTCTCCGTGCACGGCACGCGCGACGTCGGCGCGGTGGACCGGGCGGCACGCACCCTCGGCGGGGCGGTGCTGCGGGCCGCCTTCCCGGGGGACGTACTCGCCCTGGTCGCGGTCCTGCCGGGGCCGGGGGCGAAGCCGCTGCGGGACCCGGTACGGGCGGTGCAGGACGCCTTCCGCGCGGCAGCCGCCGCCCCGGGCCTCACCGTGGCCGTGGGCCACGCCGTCGACGTCGGCAGCGGCTGGCTGCGCTGGAGCGAGACGCTGCGCGCGGCCCGTACGACCCTGGAACTGGCACTGACAGTGCCGCCGGCGGAGCCCGACGCCCCGCAGGGCCCCCTGGTCACGTCCTCCCGGGCCCTCGCCCTCGAACGGGAACTGACCCGAGGCGGCGTCGACGCCAACCACGACCGCCTGACCCGCCTGGTCCAGCACGCCCTGGGCCCCCTCCTGGCCTGGGAGGCGGCCCACCCCAGTGACCTGGTCCGCACCCTGGAGGTCCACCTGCGCAACGGCTGCTCACCCACGCGCACAGCGAGCCTCCTGCACATCGGCCGCCAGTCCCTCTACCAGCGCCTCGAACGCATCGAGTCCCTCCTGGGCCTGGAGATCGACGACCCGGACCTGCTGGGCGAACTGCTCACGGCGACCTGCGCGTGGCGGGTGGTGCGGGGGACGGCGGGCGCGAGGGTGGGAATGGCGGCGCTGCGGACGGTCGCGTAGGCGTCAGAAGGGCCGGAGGGTGACGTGACGCGGCGGGTTGTACTCGGACAGCCGCAGCACCGTCTCCGGCGTCCGCACCCCGTCCTCCTCGGCGAAGATCCGCCGGACAGCGTCGAAGGAGACGTCACCGGGGGAGTCCGGGGCGACGAGAGCCGCCACCCGGTCGTACAGCTCTCGGACGGGCTCGGTCATGCTCCGGCCGTCGTCCTCGCCCTCCGTCCCCCAGATGTCCCACAGCAGGGTCTCGACCTTGTTCAGCGCGGCGAGGTCGAGCCGCACGTTGCCGGCCACGAACCACTCGCCGTTCAGCGGCCCGTCCTCCGGCGGGTACAGCCCGAACGTGTCGGGGTCGGCGTCCCCGGCCCGGATGTCCCGCCAGGCCCGGCCCGCGACCAGGAAGCGGTCACGCGGTACGTCCATCGGGTCGAAGTCGACGTACCAGGCGGCGGTGACCTCGGGATCGGCGAGCTGCGCGTCGGCGAGGAGCCAGCCGCGCGTCTCGTCCCAGTACTCGGTGACGACGTGGTCGTAGTGGAAGCTGTCCGCCTCGAAGTAGTCGGCGAACCCGGACCGCACCCGGGCGGGAACGCCGCTGTGCCGCAGCAACGAGCAGTGCAGCAGCGCGAAGTCCCGGCACACGCCGACGAACCGGTCCCCGGCCGCGCGCCGCCGGGTCAGCGGTGAGCCGTCGCGCGCGATGACGATCCGGAGGATGTCGTCGACGTACCGGGTGTCGGCGTCGTGGTGGAGCCGGTCGGCGGGATGGGTGTGCCGGAACAGGTCTCCCTCGACCCGGTGGATCATCAGGTCACGTGCTGTACGGGCGAGTCGGGCGGGGTCGGCGGGGAGGCCGGCGTACAGACGGGCAAGGTCGCCGGGGTCGGAGAACGTGCTCTGGGCGCGGTAGAAGGCGGCGGCTTCGGGGGTGAGGCTGGGGTGGGCGGACGGCACGGCGGGGCTCCCTAGGGGCTCGGGGCTCGGGGGTAGGGCTCATGACCCGGACAGGGGATCGGTCATACGTTCGAATGCCGGCCGGCGGGCACCACCGTGTCAAAATTCCCCGCACATTGTCCAGACGGACGACCGTCGCGCCCGTGACCCTCGCTGTACGTGATGTACTCCGCCAGCCGCCCCGCCCCCGCCAGCATCGCCCGCGTACGCCCCGCCAACGCCTCCCCGCGTGCCGCGACCGCCGCTCGCAGGGCCTCCGTGCCACCCTCCCGGCGCAGTTCCTCCAGCACCGGGCGGATCTGGTCCAGCGGGTAGTGGCTGCGCCGGAGGGTCTGGATCAGGCGGGCGTCGCGGACGTCGTCCGGCCCGAACCGCCGGTAGCGCGTACCGCGTTCGCGGGCCGGAGTGAGCAGCCCCGCCGCCTCCCACACCCGTAGCGCGGACGTCCGTACGCCGAGCAGCGCGGCCACCTCGCCGATACGGAGGTCGGTCGCGGGGGGCGTCGCCGCCGGGGCCCGTCGGCCGGCCAGCGCCTCCAGGGCCTCACGTGTCGCCCGTAGCGCCGTCCGCTGCTCGTGCAGACCGGCGTGCGCCGCGTCGACGAGCGCGAGGGCCCCCGGGACGTCGCCGTCGTGCAGGGTGCGCATGACGGCGGTCGCCGCCAGTGGCCCGTACCCGGGCTGCAGGGCCCGGTAGGTGAGCAGCGCGCGCCGGTGCACGTCCCCGAAGACGCGGTACCCCGACTCCGTCCGGGCCGCCGGGGGCAGGACACCCGCGTCCTCGTAGTTGCGGATCTGCTGCGTCGACAGGCCCGACAGCCGGGCCAGATCGACGGGCCGCAGCCGTACCTCGTGGTTCGTCACGGATTTGAAGCTTAGGGGCAGTGGACGTCGAGGGCTGCGGCCCAAAGCCTCAACAGGAACTTCAATGAAAAAATTGAAGGTATGGATGACCGAACACCCGTGATGCACATCAAAGGCGCCCGTCTCCACAACCTGAAGAACATCTCGCTCACGATCCCGAAACAGAAACTGGTCGTCGTGACCGGTCTCTCCGGCTCGGGCAAGTCCACGCTCGCTCTCGACACCCTCCACCGGGAGAGCCATCGCCAGTACATGGAGGCGTGGGGCGCGGCGACCGCCGGTGTCAGCCGGCCTTCCGTCGACTCGATCACCGGTCTGTCCCCGTCCGTCAGCGTCGACCAGCGTCCGGCGGGGCGAGGCCCGCGTTCGACGGTCGGCACGGCGACCGAGGTCTTCACCTACCTGCGGCTGCTGTGGTCCCGGATCGGCGTACGCCCATGCCCCGCCTGCGGCCAGGAGATCCCCCCGTCGTACGCCGGCACCCCGGAAGGCGCCCAGGGAGGAGACGAGGATCCCGTGGGAGGGGAGCCGGCGGGAGGGGAGGGGGCGGTGGACGGCGAGTACACCGCCTGCCCGCACTGCTCCGCCCCCGTGCCCGAACTCGTCATGGGCTCCTTCTCCTTCAACAAGCCCGCGGGTGCCTGCCCGTCCTGCACCGGACTCGGCGAGGTGATCCGGGTGGACGTACGGACCCTGGTGGACGAGGAGTTGAGCGTCGCCGCCGGTGCGGTGCGCGGCTGGCCCAAGCAGCTCGTCGACCGCAACCTGCCCCTGCTGCGAGCCGCCGCCCACCACTACGACCTCACCTTCGACACCGACAAGCCGGTGTCCGAACTCGCGGCAGAGACAAGGGACCTGCTTCTCCACGGAGTCGAGTCGCCCGAGTTCCGGAGCCACTTGCCCGCCGGTGCGACCCTCGCGCCCCCGGCCACCGTCTCCGCGGGCCGTTTCGAGGGCGTCGTCACCGCCTTCATGCGGCGCTACGCCGACCGTATCGACGACACCGACTACCGGCAGAAGGCCGAACGCTCGATGCTGAAGGAGGTCTGCGGAGCGTGCGCGGGGACCCGGCTGCGCGCCGAGAGCCGGGCCGTCACCGTGCACGGGCTCGGCATCACGGACGCCTCCCGGCTGCCGCTCAGCGAACTCGCCGACTGGACAGCGGAGTTGAGAGCCTTCTCCACCGGGGACGAGTGGCGGTTCGCCGAACCGGTCGTCGCCGACCTGGAGGAGCGGCTACGGCGGCTCGTCGACACCGGCGTGGGCTATCTGACCCTCGCCCAGTCGAGCACCAGCCTCTCCGCGGGCGAGTCCCAGCGGCTGCGCCTGGCCGCGCTGCTCGGCTCCGGCCTCACCGGCATGCTGTACGTCCTCGACGAGCCGACCATCGGACTGCACCCCGCCGACACGGCCCGTCTCGTCGACGTACTGCGCCGCCTGCGGGACCTGGGCAACACGGTCCTCGTCATCGAGCACGACCTGGACGTGCTGTGGGCCGCCGACCATGTGGTCGACATCGGTCCGGGCGCGGGCCGGGACGGCGGCCGGGTCGTCGCCGAGGGCACACCGGACGAGGTGGCGGCGACGGAGGGGTCCGTCACCGGCGCCTGTCTGTCGGGCCGCCTCCAGCATCCCGTACGGAAGGAACGCCCCGAGCCGGGCGCGGAGTTGGTGATTCGCGGGGCCCGCGCCCACAACCTCCGGGACGTCACCGTACGGATTCCGCTCGGGCGGCTGGTCACGGTCACCGGGCCCTCCGGCTCCGGCAAGTCGACGCTGATACTGGATGTGCTGGGCCGGGCGGCACATCAACGCCTGGACCCGGCACGGGCGTTGTCGGCGTCCTCGGTGTCGCCGGGGGAGCACGACGGCATCGACGGCTGGGAGCACCTCGACAGGGTCGTGACGATCGACCAGGAACCGATCAGCCGCCTCCCGCGTTCCAACGCGGCGACGTACGCGGATGTCTTCACCCCGGTCAGGGAGCTCTTCGCCGCGCAGGAGTCGGCGCGGTCCAGAGGGCTGACTCCCGCCGCCTTCTCCTTCAACGTGCCCGGCGGGCGCTGCGAGCGGTGCGAGGGCGCCGGTGTGCTCGCCGTGCACATGCACTTCCTGCCCGCGGTGGAGGTGCGGTGCCCGGGCTGCCGTGGCCGCCGGTTCCGGAGCGAGGTGCTGGCGGTGCGCTACGACGGCCACGACATCGCCGAGGTGCTGGCCGCCACGGTGGACGAGGCGCTCACCGTCTTCCGGGGCGTACGGCAGATCGCCGCGCGTCTGCGACGGCTCTCGGACGTGGGGCTCGGTTACCTCCCCCTGGGGCAGCCGGCCACCACCATCTCCGGAGGCGAGGCCCAACGCCTCAAGCTGGCCAAGGAGTTGGGGCGCCGGGTGACCGGCCGCACCCTCTACCTCCTCGACGAGCCGACCACCGGCCTGCACGCCGCCGACACCGCGCGCCTGCTCGACGTACTCCAACGCCTCGTCGACGCGGGCCACTCGGTCGTGACGATCGAGCACAACCTCGACGTCATGCGCGCCTCCGACCGGCTCATCGACCTCGGCCCGGAGGGCGGCGCGGGAGGAGGACGCGTGGTGGCGGAGGGGACGCCGGAGATGGTCGCGCGGGCGGCGGGAACGTCCGGTTCCCTGACGGCCGGGTTCCTGCGAGAGGGGGTACGGGCGCCCTCCCGGGGGCCGTTTCCCCGCCGCTTCTCAGGGATCACCGAGGGCGGCCCCTAGACTGCCTGGACTGTCGATGGCGGGGGGGCCAGTGCGTAAGAAGGACGTGCGGAAAATGCTGCGGAAGATGGGGAGCGGGGAGCCCGCTCGGATCCCCATCTCCATGACGACGATGAAGGGAGTCGCCCAACTCGCCCTCGTCGCGCAGCAGTTCGGGTACGAGTACGCGGATCTGCGGCAGAACGGCGGCCAGAGGCTGGAGCTGCTCATCGTGCCTGATCCCCGCCCGCAGGCCGGGGAGCTCGCCGCGCTGAACCGGGCGCGGTATCCCGATGCGGCCGACGGGGTCTCGCTGCCGCCGGTCGAACCCGAGGCGGTCGATCTCCTCAAGGCCCGCATGGTGGTCGACCTCGGCAGTCAGTTCACGGACAAGCAGCGGGTGGCGATCGCGATGGTCCTGCTCACCGCGACCGCGGCGGCGGCCTGCTTCAGGTTCCGCGCGTACACCAACGGCATCGTCATCGTCGGCATCGTATGGGCCGCGCTCATGGCTCTGCTGCCGGTACTGCTCGCCTACAACCGGCGGTACACAGCCAGGTACACGGCCCAGCTGCGGGCCGCCGGGTTCACCCCGGTGACCGACCCGAACGGGCGGCTGCGCTACGTTCCGCCGGACGGCCGACTCCCCGGCCACGGCAACCCGTTCACCGGACGGCCGTAGCGGCCTCACGGATGTCTCCGTCCACGCGGGGCGGATGTTCAACCCGCCTTGCGGGCCACACCCCCGTAGATACCGATCTGCTCGGACCGCTCCGGCGGCGGGGCGTCCGGGCGCCAGAACGGGACCTGGATCAGGCCCGGTTCGAGCAGCTCGAAGCCGTCGAAGAACCGCTCCACCTCGGCGCGGGGGCGCAGGTTCAGACTGGCGGTCGCCTTCCTGCTGTACTCGGCCTGGGCGTCGGTGCGGTCCGCGAAGTCGCCCGTGGCGTGCGAGAGGACCAGGAAACTTCCGGCGGGCAGTGCGTCGCGCAGGGTGGCGACGGTCTCCCCGGGCTTCTCCGACTCGGCCAGGAAGTGGACGACGGCGACCAGGAGCAGGGCGACCGGCTCGTCGAAGTCGATGACCCGACGGACGTCCGGGTGATCCAGGACGGCCCGCGGGTCACGCAGATCGGCGAGCACGGTGCTGGTCCCGCCCCCGGTCCGGCTCAGCAGTGCGTCGGCGTGCGCCTTCACGATCGGGTCGTTGTCGACGTACGCGACCCGCGTCTCCGGCACCAGCTCCTGGGCGACCTCGTGCACATTGGGCGAGGTGGGCAGCCCGGTGCCGATGTCGAGGATCTGTCGTACGCCGCTGTCGATCACGTGCCGCACAGCCCGGCGCATGAAGGCGCGGTTGGCCCGCAGGCCTATTCGCACCTCGGGCGCCGCGACGGCGAGCGCGTCGCCGGCCCGCTGGTCGACCTCGTAGTTGTCCTTGCCGCCCAGCAGGTAGTCGTAGATCCGGGCAGGGTGCGGCCTACTGGTGTCGATACCTTCGATACGGACCTGGTCCTGCGTCACCCTGCACTCCTGTCGGTCAACTGACGTTCGGACGAGGTTAGTTCACGAGGCTCAAGGCCAACTCGTCCTACCCTCCGGGCCGCGCGCAGGACACACTTGTCCCTTCAGTTGCCCGCTGTCACCTGTTCTTGGACGGAGACACGAAAAGCGTTACGGGCTCCCCCTCGGCGCGGCGCGTTCGGCCCCTCGATCAACCCTGTGGACGACCTCACCCGCAACTCTGGAATCCCGCGTTCCGATTCGCTCTCTCCGGATTCCGGTTGGCGGTCTCCGCCCACACCGCCGGTGTCGATTGAGTGTTCGAAGTCGCCCAAATCCTCGCTGTCGCACTTCGGCTGATTCCTGTCTATTAATGCCGCATATTGGCCAATTTCTTAAGTGCTCCTGGTCACTATTGGTTGATCCCCGAATAACAGTGGGCATCTCGAACCCCATGACCACGGAGACGCGCACGCCCCATCCAGTCCTTGATCAAGCAGCCGTCACGGGCCTCCTCTTTCAGGACGGCAAGGAGGGAATCGAGCTCCACGGCCGGTGGCGGAAGGCGGTCTCGAATGATCTGTTCCGGTATCGACCCGGACTGAGCGCCCCACAACGATGGCGGCTCGCCTACGAGAGACTCCGAGCGCTGAACAAGGAAGTCCCGTCGCCCGAACTCTTCGCCAACGACCCGCGCGGACTCGCGGCGTTGCACGAGTGGACCTGCCCGGTGGACGGCGCCACGGTCACCGTGGCGGGGATCCACTACAACCTCTTTCTCGGCAGCGTCGTCGACGACCAGGTCTCCCAGCCGCGCGAGTTGACGGAATTCGCCACCATGTCCCGTATGGGTACCTTCCTGTGCACCGAGCGCGCGCACGGAAACGACGTGGCGGCGCTGGAGACCGTCGCCCGGTACGACAGGGAGCGCGACGAGTTCGTCCTGCACACTCCCCACCCCGGCGCGCAGAAGTACATGCCCAACACCAGCTCCGCCGGTGGGCCCAAGACCGCGGTCGTCGGCGCCCGGCTGATCGTCGACGACAAGGATCTGGGCGCCTTCCTCTTCCTCACCCCGCTGAGCGACGACTACGGCACCCTGCCCGGCATCACCGTCACCCTGCTGCCGGAACGCGTCGGCGCCTCGGTGGACCACTGCGCCACGAACTTCGACAACGTACGGCTGCCCCGCACCGCCCTCCTCCAGGGCGCCCACGGTCAACTCCTGCCCGACGGAAGCCTCGTGAGCTCGGTCGGCAGTCCGCGCAAGCGGTTCCTGCACGCGATCAGCCGGGTCACGGCAGGCAAGCTGTGCATGAGCGCGAGCGGGCTCGGGGTGGCCCGTACGGCGCTCGCCATCGCCGTCCGGTACTCGTACACCCGGCACATCTCAGGACCCGTGGCCGGGCAGCGTGTCCCGCTCGCCGCGCACCGCAGCCACCACAGCCGCCTCCTCGACCACACCGCCACCGCCTACGCCATGACCTTCCTGCATCGCGCGGCCACCGAGCGCTGGGTCACCCACACGCCCGAGGAACGCGCCGACGCCGAGCGGCTGGTCGCCGTCACCAAGGGATGGGTCACCTGGCGGGCCCGCGAGATCGCGACCGAGTGCCGGGAACGGTGCGGAGCCCGGGGACTGTTCGCCGTGAACGGACTCGCCGCCCTGGCCGGCGACATCGACGGCGCGATCACCGCCGAGGGCGACAACCTGGCGATCTGGTGCAAGGCCGGCGCCGAGATGATCTTCGGGCACGATCTGGCGCCGGAACCCCTCCGGCCCACCGGCGACGAGCCGTTGACCGACCCGGGACTGCCGCGCCGCGCCCTCACCACCGCCGAGCGCTACTGGCACACCGCCGCCCGTCGCGACCTGCGGCGCGGTGACAGCGGCGACGCCCTCGGCCGCTGGAACAACGCCTCCGACGCCGCCCTCGCCCTCGTAGAGGTGTACACGGTGGGTCAGGCGGCCGACGCTTTACTCACTGCCTGCGCCCAGGTCTCCGACCCGATCACGCGCGCTGTCCTGGAGGATCTGGCCGCGCTCTTCCTCCTCCGTCAGGTCAGTGCCCGCAGTGGTCTGCTGCTCGCCGAACAGGCCCTCACCGCCGACCAGGTACGCGCCCTGCCGGAGACCCTGCACACCCTCACCACCCGGCTCGCCCCGCACCTCGGCACCCTGACGCAGGCTTTCGACCTCCCGGAGGAGCTTCTGTCGTCGCTGCCGATGCTCTCCGGCGTCTGACCGATGTGTCCGGTGAGTCGGGAGAGGCAATTCTTGGCCTAAAAGTGACGTGCACATGACGTGCAGCTGGTGTGCCCCGACTGGCGTAACCGGTAAGCGGCACAAGCGACAAGTGCCGGGCGTGTAGGGGATGTACGCCCGGCCGATCCGCGAACCGGTACCCGTGCCGGTCACTTGAGCCGATCTGCGAACCGGTCCCCCAGCCGGTCCGGGATCCGGTCAGTCGGCCCGCCGCAACACCCGGTACAGCCCCGCGCTCACCGCGAACCCCACCAGGCATGTGATGTCGCCGAAGGCCGGCCACTGCTGCGGTACCCACCCCACGTACTTCTCCTGGTTCGAGAAGAGCGGCACCGACACCGCGATGCCCGCCAACAGGGCAGCCACTCCGGGCCAGTTGGTGAAAGCCCGGTCGGACAGCCGCGCGCTCAGCGCCTCGACCGGCGTCCGTGCCCGAAGCCACCGCTCCACCAGCACCACCCCCAGCCACGGTCCCACCCAGTACGCGATCACCAGCAGAAACGCCTCGTACGCCTGCCCCGCGTCCGCCAGCGACGACCAGGCCGCCGCCGTACCCGCGAGCCCGCACAGCACCACGATCGCGCCGCGCCCCAGCCACACGGGCAACCGGAGGCCCAGGGACGTGACCGACATCGCGGACGAGTAGACGTTCAGGGCGTTCGCCGAGACCGCGCCCAGGATGATCGCCAGCAGCACCAGGTCGCCCAGCCGGCCCGGGAGATGACCCGTGAAGGCCGCCGTCGGAGTGGCGCCCTCGGGAGCGACGATCGTCGCCGAGGCCGCGCCGATCAGCGCCACGACGGACACGGACACGAACAGGCCGACGGCCGGGTAGAGCACGGTGCGGAAGCGGTTCGCCGTACGGGGAAGGTAGCGGGAGTAGTCCGAGGCGCCGGGGTTCCAGCCGGCCGTGTATCCCCAGGCCGCGCTGAAGGCGAGCAGGAAGCCGCCGATACCGCCGTCGCCGCCGGGCGCGCCCAGGTGCGCCTCCTTGAACGTCCAGACGCCGGCCAGCAGGAAGACGACGGCCAGCGCCGGGAACGCGTACTTCTCGAAGGCGTGCACGAAGTTGTGTCCGACGAAGCCGATCACGATCTCCGCCGCCACCACGAGCAACAGGGACGGGAGCGGACGCAGACCGGTCAGTGTGTTCAGCGCGAAGGCGGCGCTCACACTGTTGACCGCGAACCAGCCGACGCCGCAGACAAGGGCGTTCACACCGGCGGGCAGCAGATTTCCCCGGAACCCGAAGGCGAACCGCCCGATCGCCATCTGCGGTACGCCGAACCGGGGACCGTCCAGGGAGAGGATCCCGTGCGTCAGCGAACCGAGCGCGGTGCCCAGCAACAGGGCGGCGGACGCCTGCCAGAAGTCGAGGCCGAAGAAGAGGACCGAGATCACGCCGATGTAGACGGTCGCGAACTCGATGTTCGGGGAGGCCCAGGTCCACAGCAACTGGAGCGGGCCGCCGTGCCGTTCGGCATCCGGAATGGGTTCCGAGCCCGCGGTCTCCACGGCGATGACCTTGTCGCCGTACGCGGGGGCCGGGGTCACGGTGGCGTTCGCCGGAGCAGTCGTCATGCGAGGAAGTGTCCGGTCCGCGACGGATTCCGCCCAGGGGCGCGATGTCCGCTTCCGGGGGCTCGCCGACGTACACCTTGTAGGGGACCCGCACCTTGTACGGGGCGGCCGCGACCCCCTACGCACACTGGTGCTTCTGGGCCTTCCGGGTGCTTCCGGGGTCTTCCAGTCCTAGTCCTTGGGGTCCTCGCCGGCCTCCCGGCGCTTCAGCTCCTCCTCGCGGCGACGCAGGTCGGCCTCCCAGTCCCGCAGATGGGCGTCGTCGTCCTTGACCTCGTCCTCGGAGTCCTCGCCCTGCTCCCCGCCCTTCTTCTCGTCCTTGAGGGACTTGAGGAACTCCGGGTTGTCGTCCGGGGCGATCCACTGGCCGCCTGCGGTGCCCAGGCGCTGGGAGGTGGCACGGTCACGGCCGATGATCAGCCAGGAGACG
Organism: Streptomyces sp. AK08-02; assembly: GCF_033795085.1. Lineage (NCBI taxonomy): Bacteria > Bacillati > Actinomycetota > Actinomycetes > Kitasatosporales > Streptomycetaceae > Streptomyces > Streptomyces sp. AK08-02. The sequence goes on along the minus strand of NZ_JARAZV010000006.1, from coordinate 350,609 downwards.
GAGCCGACCAGCGGGAACAGAAGAATGAGGATGGCCCACACGGGCTTGGGCATGAAGCGGACATCCGTCTCCCGCGTGGTGACGCAGTCGATGAACGCGTAGATGCTCAGTGCGAGAGGCACCAGGATCATCAGCACCCGGAGCATGTATTCGGTCCCCTTGAGTCGCTGTCCGGGCGCACTGACGGTCGCGTCCGGCCCCCGCTGACCTGTCCAGGGTAGTGCGTGACGGATACTGGAACGCATGGCTTACGACGATCTTCGCTCCCTGCTCAGGGCGCTGGAGCGCGAGGGTGACCTCAAGCGCATCAAGGCCGAGGTGGACCCGTACCTGGAGGTCGGGGAGATCGTCGACCGTGTACAGAAGGCAGGCGGGCCCGCGCTGCTCTTCGAGAACGTGCGCGGGTCGGCGATGCCGCTGGCCATGAACGTGTTCGGCACCGACCGGCGGCTGCTCAAGTCGCTCGGGCTGAAGTCGTACGCGGACATCAGCGACCGGATCGGCGGGCTGCTGAAGCCCGAGCTGCCCCAGGGGTTCGTGGGCGTGCGCGAGGCCTTCGGCAAGCTCGGATCGATGGTCCACGTACCGCCGAAGAAGGTGAAGTCGGACAACGCGCCGGTCCAGGAGGTCGTCCTCAAGGGTGACGAGGTGGACCTCGACGCTCTCCCGGCGCTCTTCACCTGGCCGGAGGACGGCGGCTCCTTCTTCAATCTGGGGCTGACCCACACCAAGGACCCGGAGTCCGGCGTACGCAACCTTGGTCTCTACCGGCTCCAGCGGCACGACAAGCGCACGATCGGGATGCACTGGCAGATCCACAAGGACAGCCGGAACCACTACCAGGTGGCGGCCAGGAAGGGCGAACGCCTCCCGGTCGCCATCGCCTTCGGGTGCCCGCCCGCGGTCACCTACGCCTCGACGGCACCGCTCCCCGGTGACATCGACGAATACCTGTTCGCCGGGTTCATCGCGGGCAAGCGGATCGAGATGGTCGACTGCGAGACGGTGCCGTTGCAGGTGCCCGCGCAGGCGGAAGTGGTGCTGGAGGGCTGGCTGGAGCCCGGCGAGATGCTCCCCGAGGGGCCCTTCGGCGACCACACGGGCTTCTACACCCCGCAGGAGCCGTTCCCGGCGCTCACGATCGACTGTGTGACGATGCGGCGGCGCCCGCTGCTCCAGTCGATCGTCGTGGGGAGGCCACCCACGGAGGACGGCCCGCTGGGCCGCGCGACGGAGAGGTTCTTCCTGCCGCTCCTCAAGATCATCGTCCCGGACATCGTGGACTACCACCTCCCCGAGGCCGGCGGCTTCCACAACTGCGCGATCGTCTCGATCGACAAGAAGTACCCCAAGCACGCGCAGAAGGTCATGCACGCCGTCTGGGGCGCCCACATGATGTCCCTGACCAAGCTGATCATCGTCGTCGACTCGGACTGCGACGTCCACGACCTGCACGAGGTCGCCTGGCGGGCCCTCGGCAACACGGACTACTCCCGCGACCTCAGCATCGTCGAAGGCCCCGTCGACCACCTGGACCACGCCTCCTACCAGCAGTTCTGGGGCGGCAAGGCGGGCATCGACGCGACGAAGAAGTGGCCCGAGGAGGGGTACACGCGGGACGGGGGGTGGCCGGAGATGGTGGTGTCCGACCCGGACACGGCGGCGAAGGTCGACAGACGCTGGAAGGAGTACGGCCTGTGAGTTCAGCATCCGCGTCCGCCGCGCTGCCCCAGCCGGGCCGCACCAAGGCGTTCCTGCGCCTGGTCATGATCGAGCACTCGATCTTCGCGCTGCCCTTCGCCTACATCGCCGCGCTGACGGCGATGTTCCAGCTGGACAGGAACATCCACTGGAGCCGCCTGCTCCTGGTCACCGTCTGCATGGTCGGTCTGCGGACCTTCGCGATGGCCGTCAACCGGATCATCGACCGCGAGATCGACGCCCGTAACCCGCGCACGTCCCACCGCGAACTGGTCACCGGCGCGATGTCGGTGAAGCACGCCTGGACCGGCGCCCTGATCGCCGTCGTCGTCTTCCTCGGCTCGGCGGCCCTTCTGAACCCCCTGTGCCTGGCCCTCGCCCCCGTCGCGGTGATCCCGATGGTGGTCTATCCGTACGGCAAGCGGTTCACGAACTTCCCCCAGGCCATCCTGGGTCTCGCCCAGGCCATGGGCCCGGTCGGCGGCTGGCTGGCGATCACGGGGGAGTGGTCCTGGGACGCGGTGATCCTGGGGCTGGCGGTCGGCATCTGGATCGGCGGCTTCGACCTGATCTACGCCTGCCAGGACATCGAGACGGACCGTGAGACCGGCGTGCTGTCGGTACCGGCCCGCTTCGGTGTCCCGGCGGCGGTGTGGAGCGCCCGCGTCTGCCACGCCCTGACGACGGCACTGCTGGTCTGGTACGCGCTGGCCACGGACGCGGGAGCGTTCTTCTGGCTGGGGCTGCTGGTCGTCGCGGGGGCCTTCCTGTACGAGCACACGATCGTGCGGCCCGATGACCTGTCGCGGCTGAACCGGGCGTTCTTCTCGGTCAACGGGTTCATCGGTATTGCCCTGTTCGGGTGTGCGCTGCTGGATCTTCTGGTTCGGGGCCTGACCCTGTAAGTACGGTGCGGCTTACTATCGAGGGCAGGACCCCAGGGAGGCCGCCGTGACCGTCTCGGGCATCGATCGCCTGCACTCGCAGCTCAGCAAGCTGGAGGACATGTTCCCCGGCTATCTGACGGAGATTGTCGAGGGCAGCATCGTGATGAATCCGGTCAGGCCGTTCCACGGGAAGACGATCACGCGTCTGTGGACCGAGCTTGAACACCAACTGCCTCCCGGGTGGGCCCTGGTCACCGACGTGGCGTTCCCGTTCGACGACGCCAACGAGTTCTGCCCGGACCTCGCGGTCATCCCGGCCGAGGCCGAGGCGGAGAACCGCAGCGCGTACCCGCACGACCTGATCGAGTTCGTCGCCGAAGTGGTGTCACCCGAGAGCATCCGCCGCGACTACGAGGTCAAACCTCGCTGGTACGCCTCCAGGGGCATCGCCAACTACCTGATCCTGGACCCCCTGAAGGGCCACGCCGTCACGATGTGGAATCCCGGACCCGACGGATACCGGGGCCGCGACACCGTCCCGTACGGAGGCGATCTGGCCCTCGACTCCCCGCTCGGCAAGTTCACGGTGGCTACCGCTGGTCTCCCCGTCGACCCCAAGGCGAGTGCCCAGTCCTGAATACGGCCCCGCCCGCCGGTAGGCTCAGGGTGTGAACGCAGGAGAAACGCAGCGCACGCCTTGGATCGTGGGGGTGTCCGGAGCATCGGGGACGCCGTATGCGGCTGCTGTGCTGCGCGCGCTGCTCGGGGCGGGTCAGGCCGTCGATCTGATCGTCAGCCGGGCCTCCCGGCTCACGCTGCTCGACGAGACGGGGATCTCCTTCAGGGACGCCCACTGGCAGGACGACCTGCGGGAATGGCTGGCCCGGGGCGCCGACGGCAAGCCCGGCACCTTCGACGTGGACATCAGCGGCGTACGGCACTGGAGTGCCGGGGATCTGGCGGCCGGGCCCTCCTCCGGGTCGTACGCCACCAAGGGGATGCTGATCGTGCCCGCCTCCACGGCCTGTGTGGCCGGGGTCGCGCTCGGCCTGTCGAAGGACCTGCTGCAGCGGGCGGCCAGTGTGACCCTCAAGGAACGGCGCGCACTCGTCGTCGCCGTACGGGAGTCCCCGCTGAACGGGCAGACCCTCCGCCACCTGGTGACCCTGGACGACGCAGGCGCGAGCGTCGTACCGGCGTCGCCCGCCTTCTACGCCGGCGCCACCCACATCCAGGATCTCGTGGACTTCGTCGCCGGGCGCGTGCTCGACGCGGCGGGCGTCCCGCACGGGCTGTACCGCCGCTGGGAGGGTGAACTCGGCGGCGGGGCCGGGGCATCCCGTACGTCCCGTACTGATAACGACTGACCTGGCGTACGTATCAGCAAGTGGCAGTACCACTCATGACTTCCAGGAACCTCCAGTACGCGCAGCAACCGTCACCCGCTGCAGTCTTCATCTTCAGCAGTTTTCAGGACTCTTCATCGGAAGGCTCGATCGCATGGACGCCGTGGACAGGCAGCTCATCCAGGCCCTGAGGGAGAACGGCCGGGCCTCCTACGCCGAGCTGGGGCGCCTCGTCGGTCTGTCGGGACCCAGTGTCACCGACCGCATCAACCGGCTGGAGGCGGCCGGTGTCATCACCGGTTACCGCGCCACCGTCGACTCCGCCTCGCTCGGCCTGGGGGTCATCGCGCTGATCGGCATCTCACTCTCCGACGCGGCCGACCACGAGGACGTGGCACGCCGGATGCGGGACCTCAGCGAGATCGAGGACTGCTGGTTCATCGCCGGCGACGACTCGTTCATGCTCAAGGTGCGGGCGAGCGACGTCGACGGGCTGGAGAAGACCATCCGGCGGCTCAGCGGAACCCAGGGCGTCTCCAGGACCCGTACGACCATCGTGCTCTCCACGAAGTGGGAGAACAGGGTGGGTGAGCTGCCGGAGGAGCAGTAGGGGCATGGGCGTACGGTGGGTCGAGTTGTCGGAGAAAGGTGTGGGCATGGACGTCGGGCTCAAGCGCGAGCTGGAGGAGAAGGTCAGGGCCGGTGAGCGGCTGACCCGTGAGGACGGCATCGCGCTGTACGAGTCGGACGACCTGGCGTGGCTGGGCGGGCTGGCGCACGAGGTGCGGACCCGTAAGAACGGTGACGTCGTGCACTTCAACGTCAACCGGCACCTCAACATGACGAACGTCTGCACGGCCTCCTGTGCCTACTGCTCGTTCCAGCGCAAGCCGGGCGAGAAGGACGCGTACACGATGCGCATCGAGGAGGCGGTGAAGCTCGCCAAGGCGATGGAGGGCGAGAACCTCACCGAGCTGCACATCGTCAACGGTCTGCACCCGAGCCTCCCGTGGCGCTACTACCCGCGCTCCCTGCGGGAGTTGAAGGCCGCCCTCCCGGACGTCTCCCTCAAGGCGTTCACGGCGACGGAGATCCACCACTTCGAGACGATCAGCGGTCTGTCGGCGTCCGAGATCCTCGACGAGCTGATCGACGCGGGTCTCGAGTCCCTGACCGGCGGTGGCGCGGAGATCTTCGACTGGGAGGTCCGCGAGCACATCGTCGACCACCGGACGCACTGGGAGGACTGGTCGCGCATCCACCGTCTCGCGCACGAGAAGGGTCTCAAGACCCCGTGCACGATGCTGTACGGCCACATCGAGGAGCCGCGGCACCGGGTGGACCACGTGCTGCGCCTGCGTGAACTCCAGGACGAGACGAACGGCTTCCAGGTCTTCATCCCGCTGCGCTACCAGCACGACTTCGTCGACATGAAGGACGGCAAGGTCAGGAACCGCCTCCAGGCGCGCACGCAGATGGCGACCGGCGCCGAGGCCCTGAAGACCTTCGCGGTCTCCCGGCTGCTCTTCGACAACGTCCCGCACGTCAAGGTCTTCTGGGTCATGCACGGCGTCCAGACCGCCCAGCTGGCCCTCCAGCACGGCGCCGACGACATGGACGGCTCGGTCGTCGAGTACAAGATCACCCACGACGCCGACAACTACGGCACCCCCAACAAGCTCACCCGCGAGGACCTCCTCGACCTGATCCGGGACGCAGGCTTCCGCCCGGTGGAGCGCAACACGCGGTACGAGATCATCCGCGAGTACGACGGCCCGGACCCGGCGCGTCGCGAGTCGCCGCAGCCGATGCGGGTGTGAAGGTCCGACCCCTGCACTCGAACGTAAGACTTACGATGCTCGGGTGACCCTTACCTTCACCCTTGATCCCGCAGTCACGCCCGATCTCCGCGACGGGCTCCTCGACCTGTGGACGGACGTCTCCAACGCGGGCGGTGCCGTCGGGTTCGTCGCCCCGGTGGAGCGGGAGACGGTCCGGCCCGAGTTGGTGAAGCACTTCGCGGCGATGGCGGGCGGGCGTACCCGGCTGCTGGTCGGGCACGACGAGGACGGGCGGGTCGCCGCGAGCGCCTTCCTCGCCTTCAACACCCACCGCCTCATGACCCACTGGGTGTGGCTGTACACGGTGATGGTCCACCCCCGCCACCAGGGCAGGGGCTACGGCCGCGGTCTGCTGTCGGCGGCGGCCGACGCGGCCCGCACCTTCGAGGGCATGGAGGCGATCCGCCTCACCTGCCGCGGTGGCCTCGGTCTGGAGCGTTTCTACGGCTCCTGCGGCTACAAGGAGGTCGGCCGCATACCCGGCGCGATACGGGTCGCGCCCGGCGACGACCGCGACGACGTCATCATGCTGCTGCCCCTGCTGTGAGCCCGTGGACCCCGTCCGTGAGCCTGTGGACCCCGTCCGTCGGCCCGTGGACCCCCGTGCAAGATCGGGACCTCGCCGTGCTTCACTGGACGGCGCCCCTTTTTGGAACCGGAAGAGTGGATTGAGATGCTCCGCTACACGCTGATGCGCCTCGGGATCTTGGTGGCCTGCCTGCTGGTCGTCTGGGGCGCCGTCTACTCCGGTATCGCCCCGCGCGGCCTGGGCGGCTCCAACGGCATGTGGGTCATCCTGCTCTCCCTGGTGATCTCCGCCCCGATCAGTTTCGTGGTGCTCCGCAAGGAGCGGGACCGGGCGTCGATCCAGATCGTCGAGCGGGTGGACCGCGCCAAGGCCAACCTGGAGGCGAACCGCAGCCAGGAGGACGAGGCCGTCGACGAGGCGGCCCGCGCGCAGGCACAGACCCAGGCGCAGGTCCAGGCCCAGAGCCAGCCCTCCTGACCTGACGACACGCGGGCTCGCACACCGGCCCGCGCAACTACCCTTGCCTCCATGGGTGCTGTGAAGAACAAGCGGATGCCGCGCGCCGTCCGTGAGCAGCAGATGCTGGACGCCGCCGTACGGACCTTCGGCCAGCGTGGCTACATGGCCGCGTCGATGGACGAGATCGCCGAACTCGCCGGTGTCTCCAAGCCGTTGGTCTATCTGTACCTGAACTCGAAGGAAGACCTCTTCACCGCCTGTATCCGGCGCGAGGCCAGGACGCTCACCGCGGCGGTCCGCGCCGGTGTCGAACCGGCTCTGCCCGCCGACCGCCAGCTCTGGGACGGCCTGCGCGCGTTCTTCACGCACACCGCCCAGAACCCGGACGGCTGGTCGGTGCTGCATCTCCAGGCCCGTACGCACGGCGAGCCGTTCGCGACCGAGGTCGCGGCGATGCGCGAGGAACTCGTCGCGTTCGTCACACAGCTGATCGTGGTCGCCGCCCGAGAGGCCCACCGTGACCCCTCGCTGCCCGAGCGGGAGGTCGCCGGCCTGGCCGTGGCCCTGGTCGGCGCCGCCGAGTCCCTGGCGGCCTGGGCGAACACCACCCCAGGAGTCACCGCCAAACAGGCGGCGACAACCCTGATGAACTTCGCCTGGGCAGGCCTGGACAACCTGATGGCAGGCCACCCTTGGTCACCCCCACCGGACCCCGAAGCCTGAAGGCGGCCGCAGGCCCCCTTCAGGGGCGCGGGGAACTGCGCGACCAGCCACAACGGCGCAGCAGCGACCCGACAACCCCAACACCCCACCCCCTTCACGGCCCCCTGCGCGGAGCGCTCCGCACCTCGCCCCGTAGGTGTACGCGTCCCCCGCCCCGCAGTTCGAAGTTCCCGTAGCCGTCGGCCCCGTACTCCACCGTGCCCGGCAGCAGTACCGGCGCCCTGAAGTCGGTGCGGACCAGGGCCGATTCGGGGGTGCCGTGGGCGGCGAGGCAGCGGGCGGCGGTCCACATGCCGTGGGCTATCGCGCGCCGGAAGCCGAAGAGGCGGGCGGTGAGGGCGTGCAGGTGGATGGGGTTGCGGTCGCCGGAGGTGGCGGCGTACCGCCGGCCGATGTCCTCGCCGAGCCGCCACCGGGTGACCAGAGGCAGCGCCTCGGGTTCGTCGCCGGGACCCCGCGCGCCCCGCGTACCGGCGGTGGGCGCCTCAGCCCGGTGCGGTACCGGATGCCGGGCCAGATAGGTGCTCCGCGACTCCCACACCGGCTCCGCGCCCGCACCCTCGCCCTCCACCTCACCCCTGCCCTCCACCTCACCCGTACTCTCGCCCTCCCGTACCTCCGTCCGCACGGAGGCTTCGGTGCCGCGTCGGTGGGGCGTCAACTCATCGACGTACACGGTGAGTTCGTAGGTGCCGGTGGCGGCGAGCGGGCGTCGGCGGACGATCTCCACCGAGGTGTGGACCAGCCCGAGCAGCGGGAGCGGGAAGTCGCGCTCGGTCATCAGGAGCATGGCCAGCGGGAAGCCGAGGACGTGCGGATAGGTGAGGGGGAGGGCGTCGTCGCCGACGGGGAAGCCGCAGACCCGTTCGTAGGCGGCGAGGCGGGCGAGATCGATGCGTACGCCGGGCAGGACGAGGCGGGTGCCCAGGAGGGCGGCGTCAGGGGCGGTGGGGTCCGGGGCGGTGGGGACTGGGCGGGGCCGGTTGAGCGCGGCCTTCTTGAAAGGGGACGCGAAGGCGCCCCGGGCGAGCAGGGGTGTCAGGGCCGGGGACCGGTCGAGGGTGCGAAGCGAGCGGTCGGTCATGGTCAACTCCCACCTCGATACCATACTTACTCCAGAGTCAGGTTACCGGAGGTAAGTCCCGGATCGCCCCTGGATGAAAGTGTGAAGAAGGGCTGGGAAGGCGTATGGGGCCGGTGCTAACGTGAAAAACGCTCAGGACAGGGCAAGACGACCCATCGGTAACCTGTGTGACACCTGAGCTTCCACATCCCCGCCGCTCCACCGCCCCGGAACCCGCACGACCCCCACACGTGCGAGCCGTACGATCCGGTTTCTGAACAGCGGCACCGCCGAAGTCGTACATCTGTGGTGAACACCGTCAGAGGTGTACACGCCGGAAGGCCGCCGCACGTCACAGGAGCCGCTCGTGTCCTCGTCGTTCCCGTCCTCCCCGACCTCGCCGCAGATCGTGACCGCCGTCGGCTACGACGGCGAGCCCCTGCTGGTGGAGCCCGAGATCCGGCGACTGGACGGATCCGTGCGGGAGGTGTCCGTACCGGCGTTCGTCGCGCCCGTGACGTACGGCTCGCTCGCGGACCTTCCCTTCGACAACGCGAACGAGGAACCCGAGGCGAAGGCCCTCAGCCGTCGTACGGCGGACGGCAGCTGGGAGGATGTCACGGCGGCCGAGTTCGCCGAGCAGGTCCTCGCGCTGGCCAAGGGGCTGATCGCCGAGGGCCTGCTGCCGGGCGACCGGCTGGCCATCATGGCGCGCACGACATACGAGTGGACGCTCATGGACTTCGCCGCGTGGGCGGCGGGACTGGTGACCGTACCCATCTACCCGACGTCGTCCGCCTTCCAGACCCGCTGGATCCTCCAGGACTCCGGCGCGGTGGCCCTCGCGACGGAGACGATGACGCAGGCCGCCGCGCTCGGCCCGGAACGCGACCGCATCCCCGACCTCAAGCACATGTGGGTCTTCGAGAAGGGTCATGTGGAGCGGCTCTCGGAGCTCGGCAAGGACGTACCGGACCAGGAAGTCGCCGTACGCCGTGGGGTGTTGGGGCCGGACACCCTCGCCACACTCATCTACACCTCGGGCACGACCGGCCGCCCGAAGGGCTGCGCGCTCACCCACGGCAACTTCTTCGCCGAGGTCGACAACGCCATCGAACTCCTCTATCCCGTCTTCCGGGAACGGACGAAGGACGAGGCGTCGGTGCTGCTGTTCCTGCCGATGTCGCACGTCTTCGGCCGGATGGTGGCCATCGCCTGCATCCGGGCCGGGGTGCGCCTCGGTCACGCCCCGAGCCTCAGGTCGGAAGACCTGCTCGGGGACCTGGCGGCCTTCCAGCCCACCTGTCTGCTCGCCATCCCGTACATGCTGGAGAAGGTCTTCAACACGGCCCGCGCGAAGGCCGAGACGGGCAAACGGGTCTCGTCCTTCGACCGCGCGGTGAGCGTGGCCCGCCGCTACAGCGAGGCGGTGGAGGAGCAGCGGCACGGCATCGGCAACGGCCCGAGCCGCTCACTGCGCACCGCGCGCGCCTTCTACGACCCGCTCGTCTACCGCCGCATCCGCAACGCCATGGGCGGCAGGGTCCGTTACATGATCTGCGGCGGCTCCCCGCTCGGCCGCCCCCTGGCCGGCTTCTTCGCCGGGTCGGGCATCGAGATCTACGAGGGATACGGCCTGACCGAGTCCACGGGCGCGGCCACGGTCACGCCACCGCTCAAACCCCGGGTGGGCACCGTGGGCTGGCCCCTCCCCGGCACCCGCGTCCGGATCGCCGCCGACGGCGAGGTGGAGCTGGCCGGTGAGCAGATCCTGCGCGGCTACTGGGACCCGAGCGCGGGCGGCGTCGTCCCGGCGGCACCGGAGGGCTGGCTCGCGACGGGCGACATCGGCTCCCTCGACGAAGAGGGCTATCTGACGATCACCGGCCGCAAGAAGGAGATCCTGATCACGGCCGGCGGCAAGAGCGTGGCCCCGGCGCCCATGGAGAACTGGCTGCGCGCCCACCCCCTGATCTCCCAGGCGATGGTCCTGGGTGACGGCCGCCCCTACATCTCGGCCCTGATCACCCTCGATTCCCCCGGCCTCACCCACTGGCGCCTGATGCAGGGCAAGCACCCGGTTCCGGCTGAACTCCTCATGGACGACGCCGACTTGAGGGCCGTCATCCAACGGGCGGTGGAGGAGGCCAACAAACTCGTCTCCCGCCCGGAGTCGATCCGCCGCTTCACCATCCTCCCCGTCGACTTCACGGAGGAGGCCGGCCACCTCACACCGTCGATGAAACTCCGCCGCTTCGAGGTCATGCGGGACTTCGCGGCGGAGGTGGAGGGGTTGTACGACCAGTGACAGGCGCCGGCGCCCCCCTCAGGGGCGCGGGGAACTGCGCGACAAGCCCCCACGGGCCGGCCCTCGACCGACAACCTGACCACCGCAACTCTCAGTGACGGTATCCGCAAAAGCCCGCGCAGTCGGACTGAGCGCATCCCACCTCCGCACAGCCCACCCCACCGCCAACGGCCGAAGCGAGGGCAACGGAACAAGCCGCACCGGCCCGTCGGAACGCGGCACCGCCAGATCAGGCACAGCAGGGACGATGGCGGCACCGAGCCCCAACTCCGCCAACAACAAAGCCGTATCCCAGTCGGCGACACTCGTGTCGAACACCGGCCGCACCCCCACCTCCGCGAACGCCGCGTCCAGTTGGGCGGCGGAAGTGGAGTTGGGCGGCAGCCGGATCAACCGAAGGTCGCGCAGATCGTCTGGCTCGGCATACGGCCGCCGCGCGAGAGCGTCACCGGCACCCACGGCGAGCACCCACGGCAACTCCATCACCATCCGCTGCTCGATACCCCGCACGGGCGCCCCGACGGTGATCCACGCGAGGTCCAACTCGCTGTCGGCCAGCGCGGCGAAACACCCCCGGCTGGAGTTCTCCGTACGGAACTCCAGGCTCACCTTGGGGTGTTGGCGCCGAAAGGCCACCACCGCGTCCGCCATGAAGTGCCGCACGGTGGTGGCACCGGTGGCGACCCGTACGGAGCCGCTCTCGCCGTCGACGAGCTCCTTGAGCTGGCGCAGAGCGAGGTCCAGCCCGGCTATGCCCTGCGAGGCGGCGGTCTGCAACACCCGTCCGGCCTCGGTCGGCAGGACTCCCCGGGCATGCCGCTCCAGCAGGGCGACGCCCGTCTCCCGCTCCAGCCGCTTCACATGCTGACTCACCGCCGACTGCGTACACGCGAGGTCACGGGCGACCGCGCTCAGGCTCCCGGCCCGGCACACGGCGACGAACACACGTAGGTCATCCAGGGTCACAACACCCAAGCTAACACTTGGAGTTGGTGACAGAACCTTAGGATTGACTGGTTGCGGGCGAGTACGTCACGCTCAGGACAGGGCCCAGGCGGCAACCCGTCCCGCGCCCCCGCCGGGGTCCGGACCAAGGGGTGGGGAGCGGACGGGTGCCGACCTTTCGCGCACCGAGAGGACGCCACCCCCATGTCCGCTTCCCTTCCCTCTCCCCACCCTTCTCCCCCTCCCGCACCCTCTCCCGCACCGTCCGCTCCTGCTCTCGTCTCGTCGACAGCAGCCCAAACCGTGGGCTTTCTAAGGCAGTTGGGCGCGGAACAGATCGGGCACCCCGGCGGCACCCTGCTCGCCCACCTCTGTCGGGTCTACCGACTGCTCGCCGCCTGGGAGGCCCGGCCGGCCCTCCGCCTGGCGGGCCTCTGCCACGCCGCCTACGGCACCGACGGCTTCCCCACCGCCCTGCTCTCCCTCGACCGCCGCGTCGAGCTGGCGAGGGTGATCGGCCCGGAGGCGGAGGAGATCGTCCACGTCTACGCCGCCATGGACCGCAGGGCCACCTATCCGGGCCTGGCCGCCCCGAACACACCGTTCTACGACCGTTTCACCGGCGGCGCCCGGCCCGTGAACCGGAGCCGGCGCGAGGACCTCGCCGAACTGACGGCCGCGAACGAACTCGACCTGGCCCGCGTGAGCCCGGTGTTCCGAGACCAGTGGGGCCCGGATCTGCTCGCCCTGTTCACCGGCTTCCGGCCACTGCTGAGCGGGCGGGCATGGGAGGACGTGGAGGCGACGCTGGGCCGCTGAAACGGGATCCTGGTGGATCCCGCTCGTTCGAGCTCAAACGAGCGGGCGGGCGCCCTGCTGGCCTGGATCGGAGTACGGTGAGAGTACCGAGCGCACTTCGCACGCCGTCATCCGTTTCGGCGTCGCCCTCGGGGAACGGCAATGCCGGATCGCCTCGCGTCCGGTCGGAAATGAGCCGCCCCACCATGAGCCTGTTGACTCTCGGAGTACTCGCCTCCTCGCACAAGGAGAACGAGTTTCGTCTGCCGCTGCACCCCAGCCACCTCGACCGCATCGCCCCGGACCTGCGCCAGAAGATCTTCCTCGAACAGGGCTACGGCAGCCGCTTCGGCATCGCCGACGACGCGCTCCGCCCACTCGTGGCGGGCCTGCGCTCGCGCGAGGAGCTCATCGCCGAGTGCGACGTCCTGCTGCTGCCCAAGCCGATGCACGAGGACATCGGCGAGCTGCGCGAGGGCCAGGTGCTGTGGGGCTGGCCGCACTGTGTGCAGGACGAGAAGATGACCCAGATCGGCATCGACCGACGGCTGACCCTGATCGCCTGGGAGGCCATGAACCACTGGACCGCCGCAGGTGCCTTCAGCGTCCACGTCTTCCACAAGAACAACGAGCTGGCCGGCTACTGCTCGGTCCTGCACTCCCTCCAGCTCGGCGGGCTCACCGGCCACTACGGCCGTCGCCTGCGCGCGGTGGTCATCAGCTTCGGTGCCACCGCGCGTGGAGCGGTCACGGGACTGGGCGCGATGGGAGTCACCGACGTCACGGTGCTCACCCAGCGCGCGGCGGCGGCGGTGGCCTCGCCGATGCCCTCGGTGGTGATGGCCCACTTCGAGGAGGAGCAGGACGACCCGACACGCCTGCGGGCGGTCACCTCGGCCGGTTCCATGCCGCTGGCGGAGTACCTGGCCGGATTCGACATCATCGTCAACTGCATCCTCCAGGACACCGACGCGCCGCTCATGTTCGTCAACGACGAGGAACTCGCCCACTTCCGGCCGGGGACCTTCTTCATCGACGTCGCCTGCGACGAGGGCATGGGCTTCTCCTTCGCCCGCCCGACCACGTTCGGCGAGCCCATGCACACGGTGGGACCGGGCTGCCACTACTACGGGGTCGACCACAGCCCGTCCCACCTGTGGAACTCCGCCACCTGGGAAATCAGCGAGGCGCTCCTGCCCTACCTGCGCAAGGTCATGAGCGGCCCGACGGCATGGGACGCCGACGTCACGGTCAGCAAGGCCATCGAGATCCGCGACGGCGTCGTCCAGAACCCGAAGATCCTCAGCTTCCAGCATCGGGCGGCGGCCTATCCCCACGCGTCTTCGCTGAGCGCGGTGGGCTGACGGGGGAGGGGCCTGGGCGGGGCCGGCGAGCGGGCGGTCAGAACCAGTGCAGGCAGTGCGGAGGGCGGTCGGCGCGGAAGAGGGAGTCGGCGAGGGTGTCCACGCCCGGGCGGTGGGCTTGGATGTGTCCGGCACGTACGAGTGTGCTCGGGGCGGTGCCGCCGAGGTAGACGGAGCCCAGGTCGCGCACGTCCAGGGACAGGTCGGGCTCCCGGTCCGTGGGGACGCAGTCGGCCTTGCTGTCCCGGACGGTCAGCAGGTAGCGGCCGTGTTCGCCGAGGAACGGGTCGTCGACATCGAGGACGAGCTCGCCGTCGGTGAACCAGCCGCGCGCGGTCAGCGCACGCGGGACGTCCAGCAGGCGCACCCAGAGCCAGTCCATGGCGGAGAACACCTCACCGGCGCGGAAGTCCGCGAACTGCCAGCGCAGTGGATGCTCGGGCGGAACGTGCTTGAACACGACCTTGGAGACCAGGTCGTGTTCGAGTACGAACCGGGCCAAGGCCGTGAAGACGGCGTCGTCGGCGGTGATGACCTCGTCGACCGTCATGGTGCCGGACTCGATCGCGTAGCTGGCGTACCCGTCCGGGACGCCGTCGGTGTCCCGGTGGACGGCGAGGTAGCGCGGCGCCGGCGATATGGGGGGCTGCCCGGCGCGCAAGGCCCACCAGCGATGCGGCCGGGACAGTGCGCCGGGCTGGGCGCGGCGGTACCGGTCGTAGACCTCTTCCAGGATCTCGCCGCATTCGGCGCCCCGCAGTACCTCGACCGAGCCGGTCGCTGCTACGTCGGCCACTGCGCGCGCCCGGGGAACGGCGAGGGCGGCCCGGTGGCGCGGCACCGTCAGCCGCGCCGTGTAGGTCGCCGGTCCGTAGCCGAACCTGCCGTAGATCGAGGCCTCGGAGGCCAGCAGCACGGAAAGGAACTCCCCGCGCCCCCGCAGGTCGGCGAGCTGTCGCCGCATCATCGCGCTGAGCACGCCCCGGCGCCGGTGCGAGGGCAGGACGCCGACGGCGGTCACCCCGGAGGTCGGGATGACGGTCTCACCGGGCAGGGTGAGCTCGAAGGAGTACGCCGCGGCGGTCCCGACCGGCCGCCCGTCCGCCGTCAGGGCGAGCAGACAGCGGTCCGTCTCAAGCGCCGACCACCACAACCCGCCGCCTTCGACCGGGCGTTCCGGGAAGAGCCCGAACGCGGCATGGGCTGTGTCGACGAAGACGCCGAGATCCTCATCGGTCGTGGAGCGAATCTCCATAGTTGCCGCGTCCTCCCCGAAATACCGGCGAACAGGCACCACGGCTCATGGTGTCTGGCCACAGTGCAGCGTCGACCGGTGGGCCAGGGCAAGCGAATTACTGCCCGGCGGAGACCGACCAACGGACCTCGGATGTGCCCATGACGTGGACGTACGCGTCCGGGTCCGCAGAGCTGATGTCGGTCTCGTTGTAGATGGTGGCGACCTTGCCGTCCGCACACTCCTCGACGAAGGTCATCCCGATGTCGGGCACCTCGACCGTCACGGTGCCCTTGCCCTCACAGTTCAGGGCGATCCCGAGGGTCCCTTTGTGAAGCCCGCCCTTGAAGGGGATGGCCCGACCGAACTGACCATTGGCGAACGAGGCGATGGTCTTCCGCTCGATCTCCGGAGCCTTGGTGACGGTGTCGGGGTAAAGGTCCGGAACGGCTTCGGCGACGGCGGTGGCCGTGGGTGTGGCAGGGGCCGACTTCTTGGCCGAGGTCTTCGGCCCGTCGTCGTCGCTGGTGCAGGCGGTGCCGGTCAGCAGCACCGCCGCGCAGATCGCTGCCGCTGTGGCGGCGCGGGTGATCGTGGTCATGTCCCGATCATCACCGCGACGGGTCCCGGCGAATCGGCCTCGGCCGCGTACGCAGCACGGCTGTTACACAACGGCCTGACGGAGGAAGGCGGACCAGGTGGTGGGGGAGAGGGGGAGGTGGGGGCCGGTGGGGTTCTTGGAGTCGCGGAGTAGGCGGCAGGGCCACCAGGACGATGCCGCCGTCCTCGAAGAACGCGCCCAAGGCGGCCCCTCACGACCGCCCGCCGAACTGCCAGTTGTGCACCTCGATGCCCGCGTACCGCTCCGGGGTCGTGAGGACGGCGCGTGCCGCGTCCGGGTCCGCTGCCCGTAGGAGTGCCGCCGTGCCCAGCCAGGTGTCGCCGTCGTCGGCGAGCAGCGGGCCGTAGGCGATCAGGTCGCCCGGGCCGATCCGCGCCGGCAGGGCGAGGTCGGCCGCTTCGCCCGCGCCGAGGCCGATCACCAGGTATCCGTTGCCCTCTGTTGGGCCGCCGGGGAACTCCCACATCGTGCGGCCCAGGGTGTTGCGCCACCGGCGCAGGAGCACGTCCCGGTAGACGCCCGCCTGGTAGCCCGGCTCGTCGAAGGCGAACGCGCGGGCGGTGGCCGGATCGGGCAGGTCGAGGATGTGCACGCTGCCGGTGGCCGTCTCGCGGTCGTCGGTGAGGGTCGGGCCGCGGGCGATCATCTCCTTGGCGTACCCGTCCATGTACGACCAGTGGTCTTCGAGCAGTTCGTCGCGCAGGGCCGTCGAATCGGGGCGGTCGCGGTGGTAGCAGAGGAACTCCATGGCCGAAGACCTATCAGGTTTCGCCTGGGCATGCTTCTTGACTTCACAAGACCCAAGTACGACATTCCCGCCCCATGAACCAAGAAACGGACTCAACGAGACGTACCGAACTTCCTTCCAGACGAGGCGTGTTGGCCGGCGCCGCCGCTGCCGCCGGTGTCGCGGCCGGTGTCACGGTCGGGGCGGGCGGCCCGGCCCAGGCAGCGGCGCCGCCCCTTCTCGGGACGTACGACGTCGTGGTCGTCGGAGCGGGGGCCGCCGGGATGACCGCCGCGCTGACCGCCGCCAAGCAGGGCCTCACCTGTGTCGTCGTCGAGAAGGCGCCCACCTTCGGCGGATCGGCCGCCCGTTCCGGGGCCGGGATCTGGATCCCGAACAACCCCGTGATCCTCGCTGCCGGGGTGCCGGACACCCCCGCCAAGGCCGCCGCCTACCTCGCGGCCGTCGTCGGACCGGATGTCCCCGCCGCCCGCCGACAGGCCTTCCTCGCCCACGGGCCCGCCATGCTCTCCTTCGTCATGGCGAACAGCCCGCTGCGCTTCCGCTGGATGGAGGGATACAGCGACTACTACCCGGAGTTGCCCGGCGGACTGCCGGGCGGCCGTTCCATAGAGCCCGATCAGCTCGACGGGAACATCCTCGGCGCCGAACTCGCCCACCTCAACCCGCCCTACCTCGCGGTCCCTTCGGGCATGGTCGTCTTCAGCGCCGACTACAAGTGGCTGGCCCTCGCCGCCGTGAACCCGAAGGGCACGGCCGTCGCCGTCGAGTGTCTGGCGCGCGGCACGAAGGCGGCCCTCAAGGGGGAGACCCCGCTCACCATGGGGCAGGCCCTCGCGGCCGGACTCCGTGCGGGGCTGGCGTCCGCGGGGGTGCCGGTCTGGCTCAACACCCCACTCACAGATCTCTACTTGGAGTCCGGAGAGGTCACCGGCGCCGTCGTCACCCGTAACGGCGCCGCCGGTCTCCTGCGTGCCAGGCGCGGCGTGATCGTCGGCTCGGGCGGCTTCGAGCACAACGCGGCGATGCGTGCCCAGTACCAGCAGCAGCCCATCGGCACGGACTGGACGGTCGGCGCGAAGGAGAACACCGGGGACGGAATCCGGGCGGGCGAGCGCGCCGGCGGTTTCCTCGCCCTGATGGACGACGCCTGGTGGGGCCCGGCGATCCCGTTCCCCGACGAGCCGTACTTCTGTCTGGCCGAACGCACCCTCCCCGGCGGCCTGTTGGTCAACGCGGCGGGCTCCCGTTTCGTCAACGAGGCCGGGCCCTACAGCGACGTCGTCCACACCATGTACGAGCGGAACGCCGCCGACCCGGACATCCCGGCCTGGCTGATCGTCGACCAGAACTACCGCAACCGCTACCTCTTCAAGGACGTCTCCCCGACCTTCGTACTCCCGGCCGAGTGGTACAACTCCGGTGCCGTGTACAAGGCGTGGACGGTCGATGCTCTCGCGTCCTCCATCGGCATCCCGCCCGCCGCCCTCCGTACGACCGTCAGCCGCTTCAACTCCCTTGCCCTGAGCGGCGACGACGCCGACTTCGGGCGCGGCGACAGCGCGTACGACCACTACTACACGGACCCGGCCGTCCTCCCGAACTCCTGCCTGGCCCCCCTGTGGCTGCCCCCGTACTACGCCTTCCGGATCGTCCCCGGCGACCTCGGCACCAAGGGCGGCCTGCGGACCGACGCCCGGGCGCGGGTACTGCGGGCCGACGGTACGGCGATCCCCGGCCTGTACGCCGCCGGCAACGCCAGCGCCGCCGTCATGGGCCACAGTTACGCGGGCGCGGGCTCGACGATCGGCCCGGCGATGACGTTCGGGTATGTGGCGGCACTGGCGGCGGCGGGGGTGATCTGAGGGAGGGGGCCATCAGCGAGCCGTGGCCCGCACCGATATGCCTGTGCGTTCGGCATGAACATGCCCTAGTGTCGCGCTGATCACTGGGGAGGCAACAGGTGCGCGTGAGGCACGGGGGGCGGTTCGCCGCGTCGACAAGGACGACGGCGGTCGCGGGGGTCGTCATGGCCGTAGCAGGGATGGCGTTCCTCGCGGGATGCGGGCAGAGGTACGGGGATCCGGAACCGTACGACACTCTGGCGCAGGTGCCGGAGAAGCTCGCGGTGAGCGGGACGACCATCACGGTCGGCGACCCGACCGCCGAGATGACCGTGCACATGTACGAGGACATGCGCTGCCCGGTCTGCGAGGAGTTCGAGAGAGCCGGCGCAGGCCCGGAACTTGAGGCCGCCGTGCTGCGGCGGGAGGTGAAGGCCGAGTACACCCTGGCCTCCTTCCTCGATGACAGGCTCGGCGGGAGCGGCTCGAAGAAGGCGGCCAACGCACTCAGGGCGGCCCTGGACGTCGGCAGGTTCGCCGAGTACCACGACGTGCTGTACGCCAACCAGCCCGAGGAGGAGGACGACGGCTTCACCGACGCGCGCCTCCTCCAACTGGCCGAGAAGGTCGACGGGTTGCGCACTCCCGCCTTCGAGTCGGCGGTACGGACGATGAAGTACCGCTCCTTCGTGACCGCCTCCGAGGACGCCTATGAACGCGTCGGCACGGCGCAGGAGCGGAGCCAGGGCAAGGGGCCGGGCACACCCACCGCCGTGATCAACGACGTCCAGGTCCCCGAGGAGATCGGCGGGGTCCTGCTGGACCCGGGCCTCTTCGTCGAACTGTTGCAGACGATCCGGGACCACCCCGGGCAGTGGCAGGCGTACAAGGACTACCAGCCGCAGCCGGACCCCGAGGACTACGGCTACTGAGGACTGCGGTTACTGAGGACCACTACGGCTCGATTCACCCGACCTATTCATCAAGTCCCGTACTCGTGCGCACCATTGACAGTCATTATCCCCTCCCCAATCATCAAGACACCCGATGATTTGGGAGAGCCGCCATGAGTACGTATCCAAGACGTCATGTCCTGGGCGCCACCGCGGGAGTCGCCGCCTCGGTCGCCCTTCCCCTCGCCGCCTCGACGGACGCGCACGCCGCCGAGACGGTCGCGCGACAGACCGGCACCGAAGTCGGAGCCGCGGCCGGGAGCGGGACCGGCGCCTGGGTTCCCGTGCCGAGCCCTGTCCCCGTCTCCCTCGCCGGCCTCTACGACAACGACGGCGTGGACACCGCCTCCGCGCGGGGCGGCGACTTCGACGGTTCCGGCTACACCTTCCCGGGCGAGGAACTCCCGTCGGGACAGGTGCGGGTGGACGGCGTTCCCTTCGACTTCCCCGCCTCCACCGCCGGCGCCAGGAACAACGTCGTCTCGCTCGGGCAGCGCGTCGACATCCCCAAGGGCCGCTACCTGACAGCCCACTTCCTCACCGCCGGGAGCTACGGCAACGCCTCCGGCAAGGCCACGGTCCACTACGCGGACGGTTCGACCACGACCGCCGGCCTCGGCGGGTCCGACTGGTACGCCTCGGGCGGCGCGCTGTCCGCCCCGTACCGCTACCGTCCGGACGGCACGAAGGACGAACACAGCGTCGGCATCGGGACGTCGGACCTGTGGATCGACCCTCAGCGCGAGGCCGTCGCCATCACCCTGCCGGTCACCAACCCGGCCGAGGCGAACAAGGCCTGCCTGCACGTGTTCGCCCTCTCCCTCCAACCGGTCGCCCAGGGAAGGGCGTTGACCCTGCGGGACGCCCACTCCACGAACTCGCTGCTGGAGTCCACCGGAGCCCAGAGCGTCGAGGCCACCGTCGTCAACGCGGGCACCGTCGCCGTCCTGGCCCACGACAACGTGACGGTACGGGTGGACGTGCCCGGCGCCCGCACCGTGGAGCCCGCGCGCGTCCGCCGCCTCGACCCCGGCGAACAGGCCCGCGTCCGGGTCGGCATCCGCAACCGCACGGGCACAGCACCCGGCACCTCGCAGGAGGGCGTGGTCACGGTCACCGGGCGCGGAGCCCGGGCCGCCGCACAGCGCGGCCCGCTCTCCCTCGGCGTCGCCGACTACCGGCCGACCGAGGACTCACTCTCCGGCCACCAGGCGCCGTACTGGTTCCACAGCGCCAAGTTCGGCATCTTCATCCACTGGGGCGTGTACTCGGTGCCCGCCTGGTCGCCGGTCGGGGAGCAGTACGCCGAGTGGTACTGGAACCACCTGCAGGACCCGAACAACGCCGTGCACGCCTACCACCGGCAGACCTACGGCGAGAACTTCGCGTACGACGACTTCATCCCCATGTTCACGGCGAAGAGGTTCGACCCGCGCGCCTGGGTCGAACTGTTCCGGGACGCCGGCGCCCAGTACCACGTACTGACCTCGAAACACCACGAGGGATACGCCCTCTGGGACACGAAGCTCTCCGACCGGAACTCCGTGAAGACGGGTCCGCGCCGGGACCTGGTCAAGGAACTCTTCGAGGCGTCCCGTCGCTACACACCCGAACTGCACCGCGGGCTCTACTTCTCGATGCCGGAGTGGTTCAACCCGGACAGCCCGTGGATGGGCCATGCCCCGCGCAACCCGTACACCCTGGACCCGGTGCCGTACACCGGTTACACCGCGGGCAAGGACTTCGTGAAGGACTATCAGGCCCCGCAGATGCTGGAGCTGATCCACGGTTACGACCCCGAGCTCATCTGGTGCGACATCGGGGGCGCCAACGACAGCCTGGACGTGCTCGCCGAGTACTTCAACCACGCCAAGAACCGGAGACGCCCCGCCGAGGTCACCGTCAACAACCGCTCAGGCATCGCCTTCCACGACTTCACGACCCCCGAGTACACGACGTACGACAACACGGTCGTCGCCAAATGGGAGTCCAGCCGAGGACTCGACCCGTTCA
Organism: Streptomyces sp. AK08-02; assembly: GCF_033795085.1. Lineage (NCBI taxonomy): Bacteria > Bacillati > Actinomycetota > Actinomycetes > Kitasatosporales > Streptomycetaceae > Streptomyces > Streptomyces sp. AK08-02. The sequence goes on along the minus strand of NZ_JARAZV010000006.1, from coordinate 329,231 downwards.
GCTACGGCTACAACAAGGCGACGCCCGACGACAAGTACATGACCACGGAGCAGGTCGTGCACAGCCTGGTGGACATCGTCTCCAAGAACGGCAACTTCCTGCTCGACATCGGTCCCCGCGCGGACGGCACCATCCCGGAGATCATGCAGACCCGGCTGCGCGAGACGGGCCGGTGGCTGAGCACCAACGGCGAGGCCATCTACGACACCACCTACTGGTCGAGGATGGCGCAACTGGGCGAGGACCTGCGCTTCACGGTCCGCCCGGACCAGGCCTTCTACATCCACTCCCTGGCCCGGCCGGGCGCCCGCCTCACCGTCGAGGCGCCCGTACCCATCCGCAGCGGGGACACGGTGACGATGCTCGGCCACGACCGGCCCCTGACCTGGACCGTCAGCAACGGAGCGCTGCGGATCGACGTCCCCGCGGCGGCCCGGAAAGCCGGGCAGCACGCCTGGGTCTTCAAGGTGCGCTGGAACTCCTGACCCCGGGCGGGGCGCCCCCCCCGCCCGCGTTCCTGATGGCCCTCAGGGTCTGCGGGCCATCAGGAACGCCTGCGCGGACGACTCCCCGGCCTCCTCGTTCGCCGCCCGCACGGTCTGCGACGTGAGGGTGAACCCGGCCTCCGTCAGCAGCTCGGCGATCCACTCGGGCCGGCGCCGCTGGAAGGTCATGGACACGGGGCGTCCGAACGGCCGGTCGTGGTGCTTGTGCACGTCCCCCGCCTGAAAGCCGAGCAACAGCTGCCCGCCCGGCGCCAGTACCCGACGGAACTCGGCGAAGAGGGCGGGCAGTCGGTCGGCCGGGGTGTGGATGGTCGAGTACCAGGAGACGACCCCGGCGAGCGTCCCGTCGGCGAGGTCCAGCTCCAGCATCGAGCCCTGCTCGAACCGGATCCCCGGATGCTCCCGCCGGGCCACCGCGAGCATCGACGCCGACACGTCCAGCCCGAACACCGACAGCCCGAGCGAGTCGAGGAACCCGGTGACCCACCCAGGCCCGCACCCGAGATCGGCGACCTGACCACTGCCGCCCCCTGAAGCGAGGCCCCCAGAACCCCGGCCCGCTGAACCCCGGCCCGCTGAACCCGGGCCCGCTGAACCCCGTACGAACTCGGCGTACGCGGTGAGCACGGCCCGCTCCAGCGGCTGGTCGGCGAGCCCGGAACGGAAGCGGTCGAAGTAGTCCTCGGCGATGGCGTCGTAGAAGACGCGGGTGGCGGCGACGAAGTCGGTCATGGCGGGGACCTTAGCCGGGCCCACTGACAACGCGTCCGTGTCCGGGGTCAGGGCGGGGTCGGGGCCGGAAAAGGCAGGAGCTCCGATGCCGTCGAGACGGCTCGGAGCTCCTTGGGGTACTGCACACGTTCCGGATCAGAGCAATCGGCTCAGCTGAGCCGAAGACTTAGATCGGGCTGACGTTCTCCGCCTGCGGGCCCTTCGGACCCTGCGTGACGTCGAAGGAAACCGCCTGGTTCTCTTCGAGAGAGCGGAATCCGCTCGCGTTGATCGCGGAGTAGTGGACGAAGACGTCCGGGCCGCCGCCTTCCTGGGCAATGAAACCAAAGCCCTTTTCGGCGTTGAACCACTTCACGGTTCCGGTAGCCATAAGCCCTCCCTGGGCCCAAAGGGTTGCCCTGCTCCAGAACCTGCAAGGTGTAAACAAAAGCTTGTAAACAACTGCATTCATCTGAATACGACGAGAGCCCGCGGTCACATGCTCCGCAGGCTCTGTACTGCAAGGGAAACCAAACTGCAACTTGCGGCGAGCCTAGCATGCAGGCACCGGAATGCAATAGAGGTCAAGATCACGTCACTCGGACGTTTGAGAGGCGGCGCGCGGCCTTGACAACCCCCCGGGAGGGCTCACGGTAGGGGCGGCCCGTTAGCCTCGCGATGTGGACAATTCTCGCACCCGGCCGCGCGTCGGCCACATCCAGTTCCTGAACTGCCTGCCCCTGTACTGGGGGCTCGCCAGAACAGGCACGCTCCTCGACTTCGAGCTGACCAAGGACACCCCTGAGAAGCTCAGCGAGAAGCTGGTGCGCGGCGACCTCGACATCGGGCCCATCACGCTCGTCGAGTTCCTCCGCAACGCCGATGACCTGGTCGCCTTCCCTGACATCGCCGTCGGCTGCGACGGCCCGGTGATGTCGTGCGTGCTCGTCTCACAGGTCCCCCTGGACCGACTGGACGGCGCACGGGTGGCACTCGGCTCGACCTCCCGCACCTCCGTGCGCCTGGCGCAACTGCTCCTGTCCGAGCGCTACGGCGTACAGCCCGACTACTACACGTGTCCGCCCGATCTCAGCCTGATGATGCAGGAGGCGGACGCGGCGGTGCTGATCGGGGACGCGGCCCTGCGCGCCAACCTCCTGGACGGCCCGCGCTACGGCCTCCAGGTGCACGACCTGGGCGCCCTGTGGAAGGAGTGGACGGGGCTGCCGTTCGTCTTCGCAGTCTGGGCGGCCCGGAAGGACTACCTGGAGCGCGAACCGGTCCTGACCCGGAAGGTCCACGAGGCGTTCCTCGCCTCCCGCGACCTCTCCCTGGAAGAGGTCGGCAAGGTCGCCGAGCAGGCGGCCCGCTGGGAGGAGTTCGACGCCCAGGTCCTGGAGCGCTACTTCACGACCCTCGACTTCCGCTTCGGCGGCCCGCAGCTCACGGCCGTACGGGAGTTCGCCCGACGGGTGGGCCCCACGACGGGCTTTCCCGCAGACGTGGAGGTGGACCTGCTGGAGCCGTAGGCTGCTGCTCGTCGCCGACGGGCGCGGGCCGGCGTACGAGGTGGGTACGGGGGAGAGGTGGGGGTCATGCAGCCGCTGGACGTCGGTGAGTCGGCCGTCGTGGGGCCCTACCGGCTGCTCGGGCGGCTCGGCGCGGGCGGGATGGGCCGGGTCTACCTCGGGCGCAGCACCGGCGGCCGTACCGTCGCGGTCAAGATCGTGCACCCGCACTTCGCGCTCGACGAGGAGTTCCGGGCCAGGTTCCGGCGCGAGGTCGAGGCCGCCCGGCGGGTCGGCGGCGCCTGGACGGCCTCCGTCCTGGACGCGGACCCGGACGCCCCGGTGCCATGGGTGGCGACGGCGTACGCGGCCGGCCCCTCGCTGACGGCGGCGATCACGAACGACGGCCCCTTGCCCCTGGATTCCGTACGGGCACTGGGCGCGGGCCTCGCCGAGGCGCTGACCGCCGTCCACGCCCTGAACCTCGTCCACCGCGACGTGAAGCCCTCGAACGTCCTTCTCACCCTCGACGGCCCCCTCCTCATCGACTTCGGCATCGCACGGGCCACCGACGGCACGGCGTCCCTGACATCGACGGGCGTCTCGGTCGGCTCACCCGGCTACATGTCCCCGGAGCAGATCCTCGGCAGGCCGGTCACCGGAGCGGCGGACGTCTTCTCCTTGGGCGCGGTACTGGCGTACGCGGCGACGGGCCGCTCACCTTTCCCCGGCGACTCGTCGGCCGCGCTCCTCTACAAGGTCGTGCACGAGGAGCCCCGACTCGACGGGCTGGAGGGTGAGCTGCGGGAGGTGGTCGAAGACTGCCTGGCGAAGGACCCGACCACTCGACCGGCCCCCGCCGAGGTGGGCCGGCGGCTCGCTCCTGAGGGGGCGGCACGGCTGGTGGCGGGCGGGTGGCTGCCGGGGCCGGTGGTGGAGCGGGTCAGCCGGGACGCGGTGGCGCTGCTCAACCTGGAGGTCGCGCAGGCGGCGGCTCAGGAGGGCGAGCTCTCCGGGCCGGTGGGGTTCAGTACGCCCATGGTCGCGGGTGCGGAGGCGGGCGCGGGCGAGTTCGGGCCCCCGCCGGTGATGCCGGGGCCCCGGGCCGCAGAGCCGCAGCCGGAGCCGTCCGACCGGGTGCCCGGCAAGGTCTCCGTCAGCGTGGCGGCGACCTCCGTACCCGGCGTCGACGGGCGCGGACGGAAGCTGAGCTGCACGGTGGCCCTCGCGGTGGCCGGTGCGCTGGCTGTGGTGACGGTGGGGTCGACGCTCCTGTTCGACCTGCTGCCGGGCGGTGGTGCCGACGACTCGGGGTCGAGCAAGGACAGCAGCCAGGCGGCGGAGAGCTCGGCGTCGAGCGAGGACACCGCCCGGACAACGCAGAGTCCGCCACAGAGCACGGTGCCCGGACCGGTGAGCGGCACGGCGACGGTTCCCGCGTCCTACGTCGGCACCTGGGAGGGCCCGGCTGTCGCCCTCGGCGGCACGCTCCCGATGGGGACGTTCCGGGTGACGGTCCAAAAGGCCGCCGTGGGCGAGAAGTTGGGCACCTTCCGGCAGACGGACCAGATCGGCGGCATCTGCGACGACGATCTGTTCCTGAAGGAGGTCACGAAGACCCGGCTCGTCGTCACGTCGATCGCCGACAAGTCGAACAGGAGCGTGTGCACGACGGGTTCGCACAGGGTCCTGCTCACGCCGGTAGGCGACGACCTGCAGTACGAGACGGACAACCCGGAGGCGGGGGATCCGGTGGCCCGGATGTCACGGGTGGGGTAGGGGAGGGGGCGTGGGTTATAGGCGTCCGGCGTTCACGGGCGGGGCGGGTGCAGCCCAGGCCGTGAGTTTCCCACCCACCCACCCACCCGTTTACCGCATCTGTCCAGCCCAGGCCGCACCTCTCCAGCCCCGGCCCGCACCTTCAGCCCGTCCGGCGTTTGAGGACAAGGCCCGTTCAGGGCCGATGGGGGGTCTGGGGGCGCAGCCCCCAGGTACAGGATGGGACGGGTAGGGGCGGCGGGGGCGAAGAAACACCCCGCCCACCCCGACTCACCCGGGAATGACGACCGTCCGCAACTCCCCGTCCCCCAGATGCAACATCCCCTTACCGGGCGCGACCTGCCCACCCACCATGCTCCGGTTGATCCGCACCCCGATCAGATCCCCACTCGAAGACTCCTGCGGAGACAGCAGAATCCCCCGCCGCCCCTTCTTCGCGTCGACCTGCCACCCACTGAACCCACTGCAGACATCCTCCTCGTCACCCGCGATGACAAGCCCGAGCCCCCGCTCCGCACCCCGCGAGACGATCTTCTTCATCTGGCTCGCGGCGTCGCAGTCCTCCAGGATCTCCCCGTCGTCGACAAGAACCACGATCGGCTCCTCGACCGACGCCTGGTCGATGATCTCCTCGAAGTCGTCCTCGTCGATGTCGTCGCCGGTGTACATCTTCAACACCCCGGCCGCACCGTCCAGTTGACGCAGCGGCGACTGACGCGGCGCCGCGATGACCAGTCGTACACCCTGGGACAGATACGACTGCGCGAAGTTCATCAGCACCGTCGAGCGGCCCGACTTGGCCGGCCCCGCGATCACGAACGTAGGCACACCCGTCGCGAGATCGGGCCCGAAGCCCGTGATGTCGTCGCCGCCGATGCCCACAAGCCCCCACAGCCGGGAGCCGGACGTCTCCGGGTCGCGCATCCCCCACGCGTCCGCGAAGGAGATCCGCGAGGGCAGACTGTCGACCCGGAACGGGCGCCGGGAGCGCGGAACCTGGGCGTCCCGTGCCGCCGCGGTCTCACCGATCGCCGTGATCGCGGCAGCCTGGCCCTGCCCGGTCGTGTCCTGCGACAGCAGCGCGAACTGGGTCTCGATACCGGACTCGTTCTTGTAGCCGCGGCCCGGCGGAATCTCCTCCGGGACCTTGCGGTGCGGGATACCGAGCGCCGAGAAGTCGCTGCGGTCGGCGAGCCGCAGTCCGTACTTGTCCTCGGTGAGGGTGGCGATCCGGCCGACCAGCAGGGTGCGGTCACCGGTCAGGACGAGGTGGATGCCGATGCTCGCGCCCTCGCGCATCATCGTGGTCAACTCGTCGGTGAGCGTGCCGTGGTCGACCTCACCGAGGGTGGGCACCCAGCCCTCCCAGCGGTCCAGCAGTACGACGATGTGCGGAAGCCGCTCCTCCGCCGGAGACGCGGCGCGCTGCTCGCCGATGTCCGCGAACCCCTTCTCCGCCAACAGGTCCTGGCGGCGCCCCATTTCACCCTTGAGCCGGTTGACCAGCCGAATGACCCGCTCGGTCTGGTTGCGGCTGACGACAGCACCGCAGTGCGGCAGCCGGGTCAGCGCGTTGAGCGCGCCGTTGCCGCAGTCGATGCCGTACAGATGGACGTCGGCGGTGGAGTGGGTGCGGGCCAGGGAGGCCGCGATCGTACGCAGGATCTGTGAGCGGCCACTGCGCGGGGCGCCGCCGATCATCAGATGGCCGAAGGTGGAGAAGTCGACGACGACCGGGCGGCGTGCCTGCGCGGACGGCAGGTCCTCGACGCCGTACGGGACCGGCGCCAGCTTGCCCGTGCCGTGGTCGGCGAAGGCCGGGACCTCGATCTCGTCGAGCAGCAGGGTCTCGGAGAGCGCCGGCAGCCAGGGGCTGTGCTGGGGCGGGATACCGAGCGACCGGTTGGCGTCGCGCACGGCGTCGACGAGCACCTTGAGGTCGGTGATCTCCTCGTCCTCCCGCTTCTCGACCTTGGGCTTCTTCAGCGCGGCCCGGCCCAGGTCCTCCCAGGCCAGCGAGCCGGACCAGGGCATGAGGACCGCGGGGTCCGCCGCTCCGGGCCGGCGTCCACCGACGCGTCCGGACTGGAAGGGAACGAGGGAGGCGTGGCCGAGTCGTACGTAGGCGCGACCGGGGGTGTTCTTGGAGATGTGCCCGGCCTCGGGCGAGTCGATGACGTCGGACGACTCGCCGCCGTCCGTCACGCGCAGCGCGATCCGGAGGTTGGTGTTGGCGCGGATCTCCGGGGACACGACACCCGACGGCCGCTGTGTGGCGAGCAGCAGGTGGATGCCGAGGGAACGGCCACGCTGAGCGATGTTCACAAGTCCCGTGACGAAGTCGGGCAGGTCGCGCACCATCGACGCGAACTCGTCGATGACGATGAGGAGTCGGGGGACGGGCGCGTGGGACGGATCCCGTCGCACGAGGTCCTGGTAGTCCTCGATGTCCTTCGCGTCGGCGTCGGCCAGAATGTGTTCCCGCCGGTGCAGCTCGGCGCCGAGCGATTCGAGGGCGCGCTCGACGAGATGGGCGTCGAGGTCGGTCACCATGCCGACGGTGTGCGGGAGATGCACACAGTCCTTGAAGGCGGCGCCACCTTTGTAGTCCACGAGCACGAACGTCATGTTCTCGGGGGTGTTGGCGACGGCGAGCGCGGCCACGATGGTCTGCAGCAGCTCCGACTTACCCGAACCGGTCGTACCGGCGATGAGCCCGTGCGGCCCGTCCTTCCGAATGTCGATACCGAACGCCCCGTCGTACGACTCACCGATGACGGCCATCGTCGACTGCCCGCCCATACGCCAGCGCGCGGTGATCGCGTCGGGCGTCGGCGGCTCCAGCTGGAGTACGTCGAGCAGCCGACTCGACCCGGGCAGCGCCGAGTCCTCGGTCTCGCCGCTGATGTCGCGCAGCGCGGACAGCGACCGGGCCAGGCGCAGACACCAGGCGGCGGAGACGAAGTCTGGCCGTACGTCACGTACGCGCTCCGCGCTCTCCTCCTCGACGCGCAGCCGCAGCTTGTCGGCCTGGGCCCGCCGGTCGGGCTCGTTGTCGGCTGCATGCCACGCGTGGAAGGACGGGAACCCGCCCGCGACCTGCGGCTGAGCCGGTGTGCTGGTGGCGTACGCCGGGTCGGTGTGCTCCTCGGCCCTGGGCTCGGCGACGACGAAGGCCTGGCACTCGCCGGGCAGGAACCGCTCCTCGGCGTCGAGGCAGAGGGCGTACATCGCCACCGCCGGCCCCTCGCGCAGCAGCTTGACGACACCGGGCAGCGACCGCAGCCGCCGGGACCCGTCCCATACGACGACGATGTCCGGGTCGCTGAACGACGCCCGCTGTCCCTTGTTCTGCTCGGCCGCCTTCTTGCGCGCGTCGAGGATCTGCGTCAGCTCGCCGATCCGCGCGCCGACGGTCTCCGCGTCGGTGCCGATGAGGACGTTGACGTCCTGCCCGCCGGACGGCCTGGTGTGCGGCAGCCAGCGGACCCAGTCCCAGCTGTCCTGCGCGGTGCTCTCGCTCAACACGTAGAACTGGACGTCCATCGGGCTCTGCAGTGCGGCGGTCTGGGCGACGGCCCACCGCCCGAGCGCGCGCGCCGAGTCCCCGGGCCCCGCCATACCGATGACGCCGAGCGAGCGCAGCGACAGCGCGACGGGCGCGTCCTCGATCTTCCACGTCACCTGGCGCCGGTGCTCGTCCTGCTCCGGGTCGTCGAGCACGACCTCGGACGGCAACTGCCCGGTGCCGACGCGCAGGAGGAGATGGTCACGGTCGGTGCGTCGCCGCTCCCACAGTCTCGTACGGGGCCCGGTGCCGAGGGAGAGGACGGTGGCGGGGTCGGGAATGGCGTGCCGTCGGTCCTGCCGCTCGGCGAGGAGGGCGTCCTGCGCGTCCTTCTCGATCCGCTCCTTCTGTTCCTTGTACTCCTTGACCTGCTTGGCGTGGGACTTGCGCCCGTGCTTCTTGTCCATGAAGTAGTTGGCGAAGAGCAGGATCGGGCTGAGGCCGGCCATGATCAGGTAGTACCAGCGCCCGAAGATGGTGACGGCCACGATCGCGCCGACCAGGGGCGTCAGCGCCATCAGCCAGGGCAGCGGCCGGGCCTCGAAGTCGCGCGGCGGCGACGGCAGCCGGAACTTGGTCTGCCGGTCGGGGGCGCGCAGCCGGGGCGGCCGGTTGTAGTCGAGGCCCACGCCGTCCTCGGACCACTTGAGGGCCGCGTTGGGCGGGGTGTAACGGGCCAGCTCGACAAGGGAGTTGCCGACGGCGATCTGCCCACCGAGGGGCCACTCGATCCCCTTGGCGCCTTTGGTGTCCCTGGCGTCTTTGGAGTCCTTGGAGTCCTTGAGGTCCTTCATCGGTGTGCCGTCGAGGGTGACGTCGTCCGTCTCCCCGTGCACGGTGACCTGGCAGGTTCCGTCGGTTGCAACTGACAACGTGAGGGCGCGTGCCTCGACCTCGGGATCGTCGATCCGGATGTAGGAGGCGGGCCCGCTGCCGATGTCGTAGCGCCCCACCCCGAGCCGGTGCACGAACCCGGCGACGGGCCCGCCGACGACCCGCAGTTCGACGAGTCCGGTCGGCTCGCCGGGCAGACAACCGGCGGGATCCTGCAGGCTGACGACGGCGCCTTCGCGCAGGGGCGATCCGCCGACGTTGGCGGACGGGTCGACGGCGTAACCGTCCACATAGACAAGGGGGGAGTTGTTCGCGGGCACCTGTCCGTGGTGCCCGAGCGGAATGATCTGGGCACCGCTGTGGCCGACCTGTCTGGCCAGTTCCTGTGCGATGTCCCCGACGGTGGACTCGGGATCCGCGTCGAGCACGACGTCGGCGGTGCTCCCGCCGAACGGATCGACGACGGTCAGAGTCAGGCGCACGGTTGTCCTCCCCAACGGCCCCCGTGGCCGCTCACGCAACGCCGGCCACCGTACGGAGTGACGATATCCGCTCCATATGACAGAAGGGCAACGGGTGGGGACAGGGCCCTTCCCTATGGTGAATTGGTGACGGAACGGTGTTGAACGGTTCTGTGCCCAGTTCTGTTCCAGAACCGGGATGTCTCCACTCGCGCCACACCCGTAAGCTGCTGCCTCAGTCGGTTGGAAACAGGGAAGCCACGGGGGTTGGCCCTGCGGCACTTTGACGAGGGAGCGGCTTCATGGCCAAAGACCTTGATGTCACATATCAGGACATGCGGGATGCTGCCAAGCATGTCGTGAAGGAGAAGGAAAAGCTCCAGGAGAAGCTGGACGGCCTGCGCAAGTACATCGCGAACCTGGTCGAGTCCGGCTACGTCACGAAGAGTTCGTCGAAGGCCTTCGACGAGAACTTCGAGGAGTTCACGCGCGGCGCGAAGGACACGCTGGACGGTCTCGACGGCATGGGTGACTACCTGACCATGGCCGCGGACAAGTTCGAGCAGATCGACGAGGAACTGGCGAAGTCGGCGAAGAAGTAGCCGAGGCGCACGGTTCGGAAGCAGGGCAGGGCCCGCGAGGCGCCGGCCTGGTGCGTCGGCTGCGATCCGAGGAACGCTGAACGCACCGGGCGGGCGCCGCCCCGCTCCCACCCGAAGCCGGATCCGGGCTTCCCGTCAGTTGTCGGGGAGGGGCTGCCGGAGTACGTACATGTGGAGCTCGCTGCGGAGTTCCTCCGTGTCGACCCGCAGCCAGGATCCGTCACGGAACCGGATCAGCAGCACCCTCGTCTCGAACTCACCGGAGAACGGGTCGACGAGGGTCGCCTCGGTGGCGGGGATGCGGGCGACGATCTGCAGGTGTTTCTCCCGACCCACGCTGACGCGCTTCGGCGGAGCCGCCAGTACGATCCCGTCCTCGGTCGCGAGCAGGAGTCGCTGGTGGTGGGTGGAGTGGCCGTACCAACGCAGCAGGAACTGCCCGGCCTCACCGTGCCAGTTCCCGTCGAAGACCTGGTCGAGGCCCTGTTCGGCGATGGTGGCGTCCCGGCGCCGGTCGTCCCGCTTCTTGGCCTGCCACCGCTCCTTCTCCTGCTTGGAACCGAGGGAGCGTTCGACGGCTTCCTGCGCGTCGGACAGCAGGCTGAGCAGCATGACGAGCGGCATGAACGGCGCCCCGAGCACCGCGCCGACCATGCCCAACGGAGGCAGCCTGGCCGGGCGGAGGCGAGGGTTGCCCGCTGCCTGGAGCACATCCGTCGGGGGCTGCGGGATCTTGTCGATCCAGCACCATTCGGCGGCTTCGGCGTGGATGCCGAGGCGGTCCGTTATCAGGCGCTGCTTGCCTCTGGATGTCACGTCGGGACTCTCCTTGCCGATGCGGAACGCCGATACGGGACGGAATCGGTCCGGCGAGAGCGTATCAACTACTGGGAGTTAGCACTCATGGGGGACCATATCAAGGCAGATCTTGCCGCCATCAAAAAATGTTCACGCGACCTGGGCAAGATCCATGACGAGTTCGAGCGGAACGGTAATCCCGCCGACGAGTATGGCCAGGCTGTGGGACATGGCGGACTGAAAGACGCCTTCTCGGAATTCGGGGACACCTGGAAGAAGACCCGGAAGAAACTGATGAAGGAACTTGAACAGCTGGCCGAGTTCACCTCCACCGCCGCCAAGGCGTACGAGGAAGTCGACCACAAGCTGGCAGAGGCCATCCGGGACGCCAAGGCGCAGAGCAAGGGGAAGAAGTGAGCAGGACGGACTCCGACTGGCCGCCACTGTGGCATGACGACCCGACGCCCGGCGACCCCGAGGAAGTGGCCGAACTGGGGCGCAAGTTGCGCAAGATGGCCGACATGATCGAGGAACAGTCCCGGGTCATCAAGGCACTTGCCTCCGTGGAGGGCTGGGACAGCGAGGCCGGGAAGGGCTTCCACGAGATAGCCGGCGACACCTCGGACAAGCTGAAGAAGTCCTTCGAGCGCTACGACGAGGCCGCCAAAGCCGTCGGTGAGGACGTTCGCGAGGGCAGCTCGGACCAGTTCGCCAGCGAAATGCGCCGCGCGCAGCGCAAGGCGGACAAGGCGCTCAGTGATTATCTCGAAGCGAAGACCGACCACGATCTCGCGGACCGCGAGGTACAGAAGTACACCGACAAGTACCCGACGCACAACATTCCAGCAGCGGAGAAAGACGACTTCGAACGCTGGGAGAAGAAGCGCGACGACGCTCTGCTGCGCATCGGGGGCGCCCGAAAAGCGGTGAAGGACGCCCGGGAGATCTATGACGACGCGGGGGACAAAGCCGCTCGACATATCAAGAACGTCGTCCACCACGACGCGGTCCGGGACCCTGGCGGTTTCATGAACTTCCTCGCGGACTGGGCGGACATGCTGTCGAACATCTCGGCCGTACTGTCCGTACTCGCGGTGATCTGTGCGTTCGTCCCGCCGCTCCAGTTCCTGGTTCCCATCTTCGCGACCCTCGCCGTGCTGGCCAGTGCGGCGGCGCTCGCCGGCCATGCGTACGACATGACCGTGCGCGGAGGCAAGGTCGACTGGCTGAAGCTGGGCGCCGACGCGCTGGGTGTGCTGCCCGGGCTCGGCGCGCTGAAGGGGTTCAAGGCCCTCAAGGGCGTCAAGGGGCTGGCGAAGTTCCGGTTCAGCGGCCTGGCCGCACTCGACGGGGTCGGCCACAACTTCCTGAACGGGGTCAGCGTCAAGCTGGTCAACAAGGTTCTCGGCAGGACGGCCCGCAACGCGGTGATCGAGGGCAGGAAGATCACCGGCGTGATCAAGGGGGCAGGTCTCGGGAGCGCCCTGCACAGGATGCTCAGCGGCAAGAACGGTGAGCGGACCGGCTACCAGGAGCCGTCCGGCAGCACGGGGCCCACCCCGACGCCCACCCCCACACCGTCGCACAAGCCCACCCCGACCACCGTTCCCAGGCCGTCACCGTCGCCCGGACCCGCACCGACCGTCTCGTCGCAGTCGTTCAACGCGGCCCTGGCCGCGTAGGAGAGAGGAGCGCAGATGCCCATGAGCGACGCGAGCGGCGGGACCGGCGGGACCGGTGGGAGTAGCGGAATCGGCAACAACGCCTTCGGCGAACGGGAGTTCGTCGGACGCCGGGGCGGTGAGGTCGTCACCCTGGTCGGCGGCTCGGTGCTCTCCACCGTCCCCGAGGCGAAACAGGCCGCGGAGAAGGCCCACCGCGAGCTTCGGTTCGACTTCCTGGACGACCGGGCGGTGCTCGACCTGCTGCACCGGCGGCACGACGACGAAGAGGACATGTTCAGGGCGGGCCTCGTGCACGGCGTGCCCCTGGCGCTCGTGGGCTCCGGTGCCGCGGTGTACTGGGGCGGAGTGGCGCAGTACTGGGAGACATCCGCCGCCCGCACGGTCTATCTGGCGATCGCGGCGGTCGTCGTCGGAACCCAATTCCTCTTCTTCGTACGCGCCGCGCTGTCGGTCTGGGGCGATCCCGTCCGGCAGAACCTGAGGGCCCGCGCGCGCGGTTACCGGGAGATCGCGCACATCGCCCGCCGGGGAGGAGCCGACGTCCCGGCTCACTACCCGCACTACGGCCCGTATCCCTTCGCGGCGAAATTCCGTCCAGAGGTGGCTGACCGCGAGGATCCGGAAGGCCACCAAATACCTCAAAGACCTGGGAGTGAAGGTTCGAATGACCACTGACACCGTCGACGAAGCCCAGCGCAGCCTCGTGGGAAGTGGCGGCGTAGAGGTTCGGTGGATCATGCCCGAGGGCTTCTTCGAGTTGCCCTTCGAGGCGGACGACCTGGACGAACTCGCGGACCAACTGGTCGACCTGGCCAAGCGGACACTCCCCGGCGCCGACGAGGAGGTGCAGCTGCAGTGGGCGGCGATGTGCGCCGCGAACTACGACGAGTTCATCGAGGCGGGTGTTCAGTACGCCGGTTTCGTCACGACGGAAGTCGACGGCGTCCGCTGTACGGCCACGGTGAACGTCAGCCTCATGGATCTGGACGAGCGGGCCGGCAGCAGTCCGGCGGGCTTCATCGCGTCCACGATGAGGCACCTGGGCCTCGGCCAGATCGGCGAAGTGCAACTGCCCTGCGGCCCGGCGGTGACGTGCGTCGGCAACCGGTCCGCCGCCGTCGACGGCAGCCTGACGGAGTCCGGCCAGGACGAGCCGATCTGGACCTCGTTCATACAGGTCCAGATACCCCTGGACAACGGAACCGCCATGGTGCTGGAGATGGGAACACCGACGATCGAGGGCTGGGACGTCTTCTCCGCCATGTTCGCCGGCGTCGTCAAGAGCGTGCGCTTCTTCGACGACGAGGGAGCGCCCCTGGTGATGCCGGGGTGAACGAGACGCAGGGGGCCGATGCCGCGCCGGCGGCCGGCCCCGTGAGCGACTCGTGGCCGGGCGCCCCCGTCGGTGACAGGACCGTCGGCGACAGGCCCGTGGGCATCCCTCGGGACTACCGGTTGCTGGTTCCGAGGGAGTGGTTCCGCATCGACCTCACCAAGGACCGCTGGCGCGCGCAGCTCAAGACCTTCGTGGACCACCAGGCGGAGGGCCGACCCGTCTCCGCCGAGCTCACGCGCAACGTATGGACCACCCTGCGCAACACCGCCGAAGCGGGCCGAGCGCGAGGCGCCCTGGAGTTCTTCCTCCTGGCGACCTTCCAGGACGGCAGCCTGCCCATGTCCCTCCTGGTGTCGTCCATGCCACTGGGCGAGACACCGGCCGACCCGCGCAAGTACGCGGCCTGGCTCGAAGTACGCCGCGGGCCCGAGGACCGACAACGGGACGAGGTGTCGGTGGTCGACCTCCCGGCGGGCCCGGCGGTACGCGTCCTCGGCGCCACGACACTGAACGTCCACGTCCGCATGCCGGGAGGGGTGGGCTACCTGACGCTTTCCTTCTCGGCGCCGGTGACGGGGATGGTCGGTCCGATGGAGCGGCTGTGCGATGCGATCGCGGGGTCCTTGGGGTGGGTGGGGTGAGAGGGGCTGTCTGCGGAAAGCCCGCTGCCGCCGGAGCGCTCTGTCAGCGCGTTCTGCCGACACGATTCCGTTGTCGGGCAGGTCTGGAAACGAGCTGCCCCATCCGTAGGATCGGTGCTCGTGCGGCCGGTTGATAGGGGAGGACATGTCGGACCAGACTGCCGATGTCGAACGTATCAAGGAGAGTGCGCGCTCACTCTCCAAGATCCACCGGGAGTTTTCCGAGAACGCGAACCCGGCCGACGGTCTCGGTGTCGACGTGCTTGGCGACCGGAGTCTGGTCGAGACCTTCGATGACTTCGGGGACAACTGGAAGATCCATCGAGAACGACTCACGGACGAGATCGAGAAGCTTTCGAAGATCCTTTCCACGGCGGCCCAGGCCTATGAGGACATCGATCACCAGCTCGCCGAGGCACTCCGAGGCACGGATAAACAGGGTGACAGCGGAAAAGGGGGTGCGAAGTGACGCGTCCTCGGGCCGGTGAATGGGCGGTTGTCGGAGAACCTTCCGACCCGATCCCCGGAGATCCGGAGGAAGTCGCCCGGCTCGGCCGCGATTTCCGTAGGACGGCGGAATCGATCAAGAAGCAGGCGGACGAGATCAAGGCGCTCTCATCCGTCGCCGCCTGGAAGAGCAAGACGGCCGACGAGTTCCGTACGCAGGCCGAAGGAGCCGAAGGAAAGCTGCGGAAGGCTTTCAGGCGATACGACGCGGCGGCGGACGCCCTCGGCGAAAAGGTGATCGACGGCGGCTCCTCGAAGGAGTACGCCTCGGAACTGCATCGCGCCCAGACCATGGCCGACAAGGCGCTCCACGACGCCCAGGACGCGGACGTGGACCAGAAGACGAGCACCGGAGCGATCGACGGGCTGCCCAAGGACACGGCGGACGACGATCCCAACCGCAAGAAGCTGGAGAAGCGCCAGGAAGCGGCGACTTCGGCGATGGAGCGCGCGAAGAGGGATCTCGAAGCCGCCAAGGATGTCCGCGATGCCGCCGTCAAGCGTGCGCGTGATGCCATTCGCACCGCGATCGACAACGACGGTCTGAAGGACGGTACGTGGGACAAGTTCAAGGACTGGGTCCACGACAATGCCGGCTGGATCAAGCAATTGGTCGACGTTCTGGGCTGGGTCGCGACTATCTGCGGAACCCTGTCACTGCTGGTCGGATGGATTCCCATTGTGGGCCAGGCGCTCGCAGCGGTTCTCGGTACGATCGCGCTGATCGCCACAGTCATCTCCCTGGTCGGCCACATCATGCTGGCCCTTGCGGGGGAGGGGAGCTGGTTCGACGTCGCGCTGGACGTCGTGGGCCTGGCCACCTTCGGTATCGGCCGGGGTGCCATCGCGGGGGCGAGAGGAGCCGCTGCTGGAGCGAAGGGTGTCGCCCGCTCGGCCGCGTTCAGAGACGCTATGGCCCAGGTGACCGCGAAGAAGGGGACTGCCGCCTACAACAAGGCAGTTCAGGCAGCGTGGAAAGAAGCGAACCGGCTGAGTGGTGGTGCACTGCGCGGCAAGGCGGGTGCGGAAGCGATCGCCGGTGCGCCCAAGGGCTGGTTCCCCGGCGCGGGGCGCTTGGCCGAGGCGTTCAGTCCCAGAGCCATCGGCAAGGAAATGGTCGACAGTTTCAAGGATCTCAAGGCGTTCAGGGATGCTGGGGATCTGTTTAAGGGGGATACCTGGTCCAGAGCCTGGGGTAATGGCATGCGTCCCAGTTTCGGCGATGCGGGACTTGACTCCCTGAGTAAGGGGATTGACGGTATCGGCGAGGCCGTGCGGTCCAGCGACGCGGTTTCCAATCTGTCCGGCGTCTTCAAGACGCAGACGCGCATCTGGATGGGTGCGACGGGCATAGCCTCGCTTACGGATGCCATGGACAAGGGTGTCATTACAGGATGGGTCGGCGACCGTCTCCGCGTCGACGGACTGGACGACGGTGTTTGGTCGGCGACCGGAATCAAGGATGCGTGGACCACAAGTGATGGCTGAGAAGTCGAAGCACGCTACGGCGCCCCGAGAGCCGGCGTTGCGGCCGAGCAGCATGCGAAGTCCCGGCCTCGACGTCGTACGCAACGCGCGAGTCTTCGCCGACGGAAACAGCCTGGTCGTACGGAATCGGCGTGGACGTGAGCGCCGGTATCCCGTAGGGGATGGCGGAGTCCGGCAAGCCGTCTTCTTTCCGCCGGCCGACGTGTGGGATACCACCATGAAAAATCCCACGGCGCGGTGGGGCGTTGTCGTTTTCCAGGATGTCGATGGACACTACGTGCTCCGGATTCCGCTCGCTCACTGGCTTCCCGAGGCGAGGGAATTGGGGACGGCGGATTTGAGTCCGCAGGCCTGCCTCAGCCGTACCGGACTGAAACAACTCTCGGACCGTCTCGGAATTCCTCTGTCGGAGAGTCCGCAGCCCTGGGGCCGAGAAGTGATCGAAAGTCCCGGAGGCGGTGGCTACGACTCGGCAGGCCAATCTGATGTACCTGTCTGGAGCGGCTGGGCCCGAGGAATTGGAATGGTCGGCTGGCTCGTCGCGCTGACCCTCTCCATCTCGCTGGATATCGGCAGTTGGGGCCTCATCGTCGCGGCGGCCTCACTCTTTTTGGTGCCCGGCAGCGATGTTGCCGTACGTGCTCTCGCCTGGTGGCGCATCCGCGGTGACGCGCGGATCGCCGATGCCGTTGTCATCAAGCCCTCTCCTGAATCCCGCGCCGGTGCCACGCGCCGGTTCCTCGAAACGGCGGCCGTGCGGGTGCTGCCCGGCGATGTCGTCCTGACGAACACCGTGGGAGAGGAGCGGTGGTATGCGCGGGGTGGGTCTCATGGCATCGCGAGGTTGGTGCGGCTGACACACCCGAAAACGGGCGCTCTCTTGGGCGTCGAACTGCGGGACGGCGAAGGCCGGGCGCGCGTGCTGTTGCCGTGGCGGTGGTGGTTCGCGGGTCCGGACGGTGACCGACGCTGGTCCGAGCTTGTGGCGGCTCTTGGACTCCCAGTGTCCGATGAGAAGTTCAAGCATGCCTCGAAAACGGAGGGCATGGCCGGTTCGGACTTTTGGTTTCGAGCACACGAACTCGCGAGCGCTGCCAGGAAGATGTCTCCGATGGAAGGCAAGGCTGCGCGCAGTGCCACCAGTTGGAGCGAGTCGGTGGCCGGAGGCAGCGAGGTGATCTTGCTCCCCATGTTCAGCGCGCTCCTCCTGGCCGGTCTCTTCTCCGACAGGGTGCCTGCTCAAGTTGCGGGAGCCTTCTCTGCCTTGACCATCGCCGCCGTGTGGGGCCCGGCTATCGCCAACCAGCTCTCCAGCCGCCTCACCCAGGACCGTCCCCATGTCTCGGAGACGTCATGACCTTGATGCCCCAGAGCGATCCCACGCCGCCTGCGGACTATCAACTACTGCTGCCAGAAGGCTGGTTCCGGGTGCACATCACCCCGGAGCGACGCGAGCAGTCGGTGGACGCCCTCGTGGAGAGGCAGTTCAAGGGCATCGACAACGCGCCCCAGATCAAGGCGCAGGCCAGACAGGAACTGATCGGGCAGGCGACCCGGGCCTTCGACGAAGGCGGCATCGAGCTCTACCTCAGTCTCCAGCAGGCAGGCCCGCTCACGGTCCCGGCTTCGCTCCTGGTGGCTCTGGGCCTTCCTCCTCAGGGAGGGCGCCTTCCCGCCCTGCACGACATCGCCGACCGACTGGCCGCCGAGGGGAAGGACAGTCGGGAGGTGTCGGTCGTCGAGCTCGCGGCAGGGCCGGCGCTGCGGATCCGCGAGGAATACGACCCGGCTCGCGACCGCCCGCCCGTAGCGGCGGACAAGGAAGCGGAGTACGCCCTGCCGTCCGTAACACTGGACTACCAGGTGCAGGTACCGAGGGCCGAGGCGATCCTGCTCCTCACCTTCTCCACGCCACTCATCCAGATCGCCGACGCCATGGTCGATCTCTTCGACGCGGTCGCCGGATCTCTCAGCTGGACGGACAGCGCATGAGTGAGCTGCGGGAATGCGGAATCGTCTGCCCGACGGACTGGGTGGAACTCGCGATCGAGCCGACCGACAACGTCAAGCGCTGGGCCAGGAGCACGGCCGCCGATCTCCGGAAGCGATGCCGGGCGGCGGGGTACGACGTGGACGCCAAGGTGTTGGAGAGAGACCTCAGCGCGCGGACGGAGGACAGCCGACGACGCGACCCCTTCTACGCCTTCGCCCTCTACCCGGACGGCTTCGAGAGCGCGTTGGCCACCCTGGAGATCGACCTCATCCATCCGGACGCGGTGGTACCCCGGATCACCTTGGACTGGCTCGCCGAGACGTTCAGCGCCCACGACTTCGGCCCGCCCCTGATCACCCACACCGAAGTTCCCATCGGGCCTGCCGTTCGTATCCGGCAGAACTTTGCCGCGGAGGCTCCCTCGACAGACGGCTCCGGCGTTCTGCTGGAGACGCTTACGTACGGAGTGCTGCCGACGGGTGCCGAGAGCGCGTTGGTGTTCCTCATGTCCTGGACCGTGCCGGGAATCGCCGACGAGATGGAGGATGCTGCGGCGGGCATCGTGAAGACGCTGTCCGTGACCTTCTGACCGAGGAGGAGGGGCGAGACCATGGCGGCGAACATGTCCCGAACCGAGGCACAGCCAAAGCCTCCGGATGCTTTGGAGGCTCCGGATGAGGTCTCCTGGCGGCGGATCACGATGATCCGCTGGTCTCTCTGCGCCCTCACCTGCGCCGGCGGCTCCGCAGGACTGGGCTGGCTGGTCCCGGCGGCACCCCTACGGAACCCGTACGGCGGCGCGGCACTCCTGCTGGCGTGGATCGTGCTGCCGTTCGCGACGGTCCTGATCCCCGTGCTGTGGCTGCGCCGGGCTCCCCTCCGACAGCGAAAGGTCGCCTGGCAGTTCATCGTGCCCGTCGTCGCGGGAGTTGTACTGGGCGTACTCGGCAAACAGGCGGGCGACCAGGCCGCCCTGGCGGACCGCGGCCGGTGGACCGAGGCCGTGGTCGTGCACAAGGAGAAGGACAAGACCGACAGCTGCCTGATGCGGGCATCCGACGGGCCCGCGATCTGGCCTTCCCTCTCGGAGGGCGACGGCTGCAGGGCGTGGGTGTCGGAGGGGGCAACACTGCGCATCCGGTACGACCCCGAGGGCGTCGCCCGACCGGTCGAGCGCCCGGACACCACGTCGTACGGGGAGTTGCTCGCTTACCTGATGGTGGCGGCCGTGGCGATGGGTACGTGGGGCGGCGTACGGCAGAGCCGATGGGACCGGGAGTACGACGCCGGGGGCGAGCGGGGCTGACGCGTCTGCGACCACCAAACCAGTGCCATGACCGGATACGTTTACCGAGGTCAAGTGATCTGCGGGTGCCTGTGGAACCACCGCTCCCCGGTTCCGATTTGCCGCAGGGCTGAACGACCTGTTTGCGTGGTTGTAATCAACTTGCTGCCCGCCCCGTCGGGCGGGCAGGGTCTGAATCATGCTTGAACTACGCACCTTGGAAGCAGACGACTGGCCCCTTTGGCGGGAGTTGCGACTGGCCGCGCTTGCTGAGGCGCCCTATGCGTTCGGATCGACGCTGGCCCAGTGGGAGGGCTCCGGCGACCGAGAGGAACGCTGGCGTGCCCGTCTGTCGATTCCTGGCGCGCACGATCTCATCGCGCTCCTCGACGGCCTTCCGACGGGCATGGCCAGCGGAGTGCCGGGCGAGGGTGCAGAGAACGCGGAGTTGATCTCGATGTGGGTAAGTCCAACAGCTCGGGGCAAGGGCGTGGGTGACCACCTGATCCAGGCGGTCGAGCGGTGGGCGGCGGCGCGCGGTGCCACGACGCTGCGGTTGTCCGTCATGCCGGACAACCGCAGGGCGACCGCGCTCTATGAGCGGCACGGCTTCACGGACACGGGTGAGCCTGGCGATCTTCTGCCCGATGGCGTGGGCAGGGAGCGGGTCATGGCGAAGAGCCTGGCCGCTGTCTGATCTCCGCATCCGGGCACGGCGAGATCTCTCACTTGATCAGGCTGCGGCGGCGAGGGGGCGTCCGCCCCCGCGCATGCCCTTCTCGCTGCGGATGCGGGCGCGTTCCCGGCGTTGTACGGCGAGTATGCCGGGGCGGCGGGCATTGGCATTGCGCCGGCGCAGGTAGGCGTGCGGCGCCCGGGTCTGCACCGGGTGATTCGGATGGTTGGAGTTGGCCAGGGTCCCAGGCCGCGTCCGTCTTCCCAGTGCGGGAATTGGGTCGAGGTACTCAAGACCGGCGGCTCACGCACGGGCGTCTGACCGCCCGCTTCGCAGTTCGGCGCAGGGAGGATTGGCTGGCTCGGCTTCCGCGTTCCCTGAGCTCAGGGAACCCAGATCGCCAGGGAGTGCGCGAGGTTCTCCAGGTCCTCGGAGGCGCTCAGGAGGCGCGGAAGATCCTCGACAGCCGTCCACATCACTACGTCGGCCCCATGCTCCTCGACCTGCCACGCGTAACGTACGCAGGCGAGCAGATGCGGGGAGTCGTCCTGGGGGACGTACCGGAAAGTGGTCAAGCCTTCTCCCAGCCGCTCGGCCTTGAACGTCTTGACGACCGGCGGCTCGACGGCCTCCGGATCGTCTGCCAGGGTCAGGGCCCGAAGAGTCTCCTCGCGGGGGCGCTGGGCCGGCCCGATGGCCACGCAGACGGGGATCGGCAGGTCGGTGGGGTGGTCGAGGTGTAGAAAGAGCCAGTGCTGTGACCCTGGCGGGCAGAAGGACTCGGCGCAGCGAGTGAGGGTCATGCCTACGAAGTCCACGCCGTTGGGACCGGGGTCAAGCTCACGGTCCGCCCAGAGGTCCTCAGCTCTTTCTTGGCACCACGCCTGGATGTCGTCCCACTCTTCAAATGGGGCCAAAGGCCCTCCACGCGGCGGAAGAATGACCCACGGGTAGGCATCGACGTACTCGATGTCGATGATCGGCCAGAACTCGCTCATCCCTGCCTCCAGCGTCAGTTGGCCATCACGCCTGCTTATTGATCTGGAGACCCCGGGCGAAGTCGTCGATGGCGTCGAAAGAGGCTTCCAGGAGTGCGGGGTCGTCGTAGTGGCCTTTGAGGGCCAGGTCGATGTTGTGGGCCGCGTCATTCCAGGCGTATGTGACCGAGAGCATCAGCGCGCCATCCGGGCCGGTCCAACTGCGCAGGCAGCGCAGGCCTTCGCCGAAGTGAGGCGAGACGAAGGTGACTGTCTCCACGCGGTTGCTGGCGACAGCGCCGGTCGGATCGGGCTCGGCCAGCATGCTCAGATGCAGTGGACTGTGCTCCTCGTCGCAGACGAACTGCTTGGTGAAGAAGACCAGCGGAGCGGCCTGAGGCGGCATTGGCCCGAAGATGAACGCCTGGTCGGCCTCCACCCGGTCGCGCAGCATCGCTGCCGAGCCCTCAAGGAACTTCTTCATTTGCCGCTTCTCACGCCAGGTGAGCCTGCGCCTGTGCAGTAGTGCGCTCGCGTCGAGTTGGAGATCCAGCCACTGCGCGAACTCCGACTTGGTGACGCCCAGCGGCATGTGGAACCAGAGGGCCGGATCGGAGTCGGTCTCGACGATCATCATGCGTAGCTCCAGCGGAAAGTGGTCATCACGGCGTCGAAAAGTTCGACCAGAGTTTCGGTGAACTCGATATCCGTACCGGGGGTGATCAGAGTGCTGAAGGAGAACGTCAGCCACTGGGCGGGGGTGCTGTTCGGAATCGGCACGGTGTACTGCACCCGCCAGGACGGCACCTCGACGCCCTTCGCGGGTCGGGCAGGCAGCTTCTGCAGAGTGCGTATGGCGGCGGTTCCGTCGAGTTCCCGCGCGGAGGCATCCTCGGAGTCCCGGGCGAGATCGATCAGTACGGCCTCGGGTTCGGAGGCCCCCGTCGGTGAACCCAACGGCTCCGAGGCGACAAATGAGGCCGGAATCAACATTCCGTGCATCCGCTCTACGGGCAGATAAAGTGTCAGACCGCTGGAATTGCGAGTCTGCCGAACAGCCTGCTTAAGCTCTTTCGTGAGCCGCAGCCTTGCCTGCGGGATGTCGTCCTTCGGGAATCCGACAGGGAGTTGGGATACGGATTTTCGTACGATCCGTTGGATGGCCTCTCGCGTTCCGCTTTGGAGCGGGATGCTGTCCCAGCCGGGTGGCGGGACCAGATTGAATCCGTTGGGTACGTGGTCGGATTCCACTTCGATGATGTTTTCAGGATGTGCCACGGCTGTTCCGAATCTTCTCTGCGGCGGAAGTCGCGCCGACGAGCACGGTGAACAGCGGGCCCCCGATGATTCCGGGCCAGAAGGAGCTGATGAGGCTGGGCACCAGGAGAGCCCAACCCATAGCGAGGTCGCGGGTCAGCAAGGGGGGTCGCTTGCTGGGTGCGGGATTCTTGAAAAGGATCCACAGGAGATGGGCCAGGCAGCCCGCCAACCCGGCCCAGTAGATCCAGAAGAGTACGTCGCGACCCGCCCCGGGTAGCAGAAGCGAGATTCCGATCAGTGGGACGACGGACACCAGGGCGCCGATGATGGTCACCCGCACTGCGAAATTCGCGCCGGTGCCCAACTGTTCCCTGAGTGACTCAGCCATTTCTCCTGCTTTCCTCTTCGTGTATGCCGGTGTTCCGGGCGGGTTTCCGAGTTTTCACCAATGGGTGTCCGCCGCAGGCATCCAGCCGCTTTCCTTCCAGGTGTTGTAGCCGTCGTTGTACGGCTTGTCCCCAGGAACCAGGTGATGCTTGTCCAGCCAGCCGATGGAGTCGCTCTTACTCAGCGACTTGTCCACGATGTCGACGCCCATACCGGTGTAGGTGGCGAACATGGACGCTCCGTATCCCACGTGCCCGAGTTTGGAAGCACCTCCCGACACGGCATCAGAGAAAACATCCTTGTTCGCGCGGAGCTGTCCGAACAGTCCGGCTGCCTCGTCGTCTCCCAGATGCGCCCATTTGGCGAGCGCGGACACCTCGGTCGGCCCCTTGGAGACAAGGCCGGTATCCCCGGAGATCTTCTTCAGAGCGAAATTGCGCAGGTCGGAGAAGAACTTCCGAGATACGTCGTCCTGAGCGCCCGCCATGGCTTTGCTCAGATCGTTCAGCATTCCCTTGTGCGACCTGAGGCCTGCTTTGAGCCCGGCGGTCCGGCTGGCCTGGGCCGCAGTGCTGGTTACCTTGTTCGCACCCTTCAGCATGTTGATGCCACCGCGACCGATGCCCATCAGGAGCAGCCCGCCGACGTCGAACGCCAAGTCGGTCCAGGAGGCGTCACCGGAGGCGACCAGCATGGATCTGGCCGCGATGGTCAGCAGGGCGATGCCGAGGACCAGTAGATTCAGGCCGGGAATCCAGATGGCGACGATGCCGGCGATGGTGGCAGCCCAGCCCAGCGCGTCGAGGACGGTCTTGATCCAGTCCGCATTGTCATGGAACCAGCCCTTGACGTTGTCCCACCACGAATCCTCGATGACATCGTCGATCTCATCCTTGATCTTGCGCGCGTGATGGCTGGCGCGGTCGTCGCGATCGCCGGTGATGGTGTCCAGCTGGTTCCGGTATGTCTGCAAAGGATCTTCGGTTTCGCTGCTGCCGGAAGGCTTCGAAGAGTCCCTGTCGCTGGCATCGGTTGCCTTGGCCTTCTCGGCCTCGATCTCGTCCTGCTTCTCCTTGGCCCGGTGAAGAACCTTGTCGGCTTCGCTCTGGAAGTCATCCAATTCATTGGCCCAGGTGGTGAGATGGCCGTGGACGCGCTCGTAGCGGCTGGCAACCTCCCGCAGGTGCTTCTCCAGCGTGCCGGAGTCTTCGCGTAGGCGATTGACGTACTTGCCCTTGAGCTTGTCCTCGTTACTGATGGCCTGGAGGCTCTTCGCCTGGTCCCGGAGTTTTCTGGCGACCGACACCATGTGTCGGACCTCGGCGCGGATCTCCTCCGGATCGCCGGGCACTGGGTCGGAGTCGCGGAGCGGCTGCCAGTCGACGGGGCGGCGCTTCGATGTAGCTGTCGTCACTTCTTCGGCTTCTTCTCGTCGCGCTTGCTCAGCTGCTTCTCAAGGTCCTCGAACGCCTTCTTGGTACCGGCCACGAGCTCGCCGACCGAAGTGATGCCTTCGACGAGCTTGGTGCGATAGTCGTCCCAGTTGTCCACGAACTTGTCCATGGCATCGGCGATCGTGCCGGAACCCCAGTGGCGACGCATGTCGTCACGACGGTTCTCGAGGTCCTCGAATTCCTTCTTCAGCTGGCCGAGCTTCCGTTCGGACTTCGCAAGAAACTCGAAGTCGACTGTCAGGTCCGGTTCTGCCACCCGTGTTTCCCCCTGTGTGTGGTGTGACGACCCTGTGTTCGCCCGTTGACCGCAGTCGTAGAAGCCCTGTTCGTGGAGGCGGTGCTTTTGGGTCGCCGGTCTTCCAGTCTCGTAGGCCAGCGACACGTCACCGGGAAAGGACAGAACAGGGCGGGCGACATCATGAAGCGGGACTCTGCGAGGCTGGTGACTTCGTCCCGATGCCCCGCCACCGGCCATCAGCGGCAGGGCTCTGGTCGTGGGAGGCGCTGCGTCAACGGGCAAGGAGCGGCGCTTCAAGATGGGCTCCCTGTGAGACAGGTGTCGCGTGGTCAGCACGATCTCCGTGGCGTACTGCGAAGGACGTCGGCACAGGTCGAGCTGCCAGGGCAGGGTACGGGGGCCGTGTCGTCGGCGCTGGCCCACACGACCGGGGAAGTCGTCGACCTCGTTCTCCCGCTCCTCCAGTTTTCCGCGTCCCGGTTCGGGATTGACCGTACTGTCGCCCAACAGGTCGGAGAGGATGCCTCCGACCACGGCGAAGACACCGGAGACTCCGTGCCTACATGTACTCCGGCTCTCCCGGGGAGGCCGCGCACAGCGAACGCGGGTCCGGCGGGCCAGTTCCGTTTGGACGTCAGCGGTTGACAGCCTGGATCTCCTGCACGGTGATCGCCTGCTCGCTGCCGAACGTGCCGTCGGGCAGGTCTCCGCCAGCCCCGCCGGTGCCGGTCCAGGCGATGTCCCAGGTGATGGTCGCCCTCAGCTTGTATGTCCCGTCGGCCGAGGAGCGGAGGTACTTGAGCCCGCACGGTGGTGTCTGGTTCGACTTGCCCCGGGCGTAGGGCTCGCCGATGGAGCCGTCGGCGTTGATGGTGCACTCTCCGGAGGCCGGGTAGGTCTCGGCGTCCGAAGTGCCCGGCTCCAGCTTGAGGGACACCGGCTTCGCGGTGGTCGTGGCCTGGATGTTGAACCCCGGGGCGTTGAGGGCCGCCGTGGCCTGGACCTCGTCGAAGACGGCCTTGTTCAGCCAGGCCCAAGTCGGCAGGTTCACCTTGGTGCTGGCCGCGGGGGCCAACGTGACCTTGGTGTCCGGGAGTTGCATGTGCTGGTAGGCGAGTCCGGCGAGTATCTCCGGGCTGATGGCCTGTTCGTACCGAGCGGGAGGGGCGTCGCCGTTCTCGACCCAGAAGGGCAGGTCGGTGCACGAGGTCCGCTTGAGAACGTCCGGCTCGTCGGGGTTTTCGACGCCGGCCCAGAACATCCCGTCGCCGTCCTTGTCGACGTTGTAGTCCTTGTAGCCGGGGGTGTCGGTCCAGCCGTAGTCGTCCTCGTAGTGGCGCTGTACGTCGCCGAGCGCCGAGCCTGCGGTGCCTCCCATGCCGGGAGTGTTCAGAGAGTCCTTGAGGCTCTTGGACATCTCCGCCTTGAAGTCCTTGGCGCCGAGGTAGGGGGCGTACCAGCAGGCTGGGGGCGTCCAGTTGACGTCGGCCGGGGTTACGTTTCCGGCGCGGCCGCCCTTGGCAACTGAGCCGGAGTACTGGATCTTGGCGGCGGCGTAGATGCCGGTGCTGTCGCTGCCGCCCTGCTGGTTGGCACTGGAGCCCTGGCCGTTGCTCGACGGCTCTGCCGCGTAGACCGGTTCCGTGAGGACGAGGGTGCCGAGGGCCAGCGTCAGAGCAACGGTGCTGGTGCTGAGAGCCGTACGCCGTGTACTGCTCACCGGCACTTCTCCGCCTTCGTCTCGACGAAGACCTTCGACGCCTGCCACAGGTCCTTACCTGTGGGGAACTTGACCATCACGATCTTGAAGTAGTCATAGTCCGCGAGGCTGGGCGTGCTTGTCAGAACCTTCCCCGTCTTGACCTCCTTGCCGTAGAACTTGCTTGAGTCAACACAGAACGCAACCTCCACCGAGTTGCCGTTCGCGGCGGACCGGGTGGTTGCCTGGTAGTGCCGCCGTGTGCCGGTGGCCGTCCAGCCACCGTCGACCCTGCTGGCGATCTGTACCTGCGCGTAGTGCAGCCCGTCGCCCGTGGAATAGGCGGCCACCGCCGCGTCCTTGCTCGTGCGCTTGTCGACGCCGTGGTAGATGGCCCGGATGTAGTTGGCGGCGTCGTCCATCGCGGCCGCTTCGTTCTTGTTGCTCGGCTTGGTCCAGTCGAAGACCAGGTTGATGTCCTTGGGCAGGGACACGTCCACGCCGTCCGGGTTCTTCTCTGCTGTGGGTGCCGAGGGTTCCGCCGACTTCGTCGGTGTCGCCGGGGTCTGTTCGGCGCCGGCGATCTTGTCGTTGTCGGTGGACTTGTCGTCTCCGCTGCCGCAGGCCGTCAGCAGCAGGGCTGCGGTTGCGGTGAACGCGGCGGCAACGGGCAAAGAGCGGCGCTTCAAGGTGGGCTCCCCGTGAGATGTCGATACAGCTGAGAGCTCTGACGGTATCCGGGGGGTCTGCTGTCCTGCCACGCTGGACCGCCCTCCCGGCGGGGGTGTTTGTGAATCTATAAGGGCGAATTCGATAGGTCCTGTGCCCTGATCGTGTTCACCAGGAGAAGCACTTCGCTGCGGGCAAGGGGAGAGCAGCCGGAGCCCCGCCCGGTTCGTCGGCCTTCGGGGGGTCCGTCGAGGAAGCTGTCAGGGCTGGAGAAACGGCGTGCCCGCGTCCAGTCCCGAGATCACCCGTCCGTACAGCTCCAGGTGGCCGCCGGGTTCACGAACGAGTGAAGGCCCAGGGCGTGGAGGTTCGCAAGCGGACACGGCACCCGGGGTGGACTCCGCCCTCGCGGCCCTCGTACGACGGAGGCGGTGTCATCTTCTGGGGGAGCCGGCCAAGGGGCGTGGCACGGACCCTCCCCGGGTCCCGCCGGGTGTCGCGTGAGCGAATCGTGCAGGCCTCATGGGAGACCCGTGGCGACGGGTGGGAGTCGGGTGGGGGCGGTGGCCCGGGTTGTCTGACCTGCGGATGTCGGGTGGGCAACAGATTCGCGCGTGCACAGTAGGTGCTCCATGCGCATCCCCGTGTCCAACCGGCAACCGTACGGCCATGGTTGCGCGTGAATAACGTTGTGCCCCTCGCTGTTCACGATTCAGAACGCGCCTTGAGGGGCTTATGTGCGGCTGATACGGTGCCATGGCTTGACACTCACTCCAGCGCTGGCTAGTTGGCCGGATCGGGCGGTACGTCCGGCAAGGGTGTATCGCGCACTTCGCGAGTGAAGTGTCCTATTTGGCACTTAAATTGGCAGAATTTTTCTTGGGTGTACGGGGAGCTGTTGCGTGAAGATCCAAGAGCGTACGGGTGCGGGCGGCGGCCGTTCCTCGGTGCCCGCTCCGCCGATGTCCGGCGAGCGACTCCCGACGCCGCCTCGCGAGCGCAAACCGGCTCTTGCCGCTCTCGCGGTGCTGCTGATTCTTCTCGGCGCGCTGGGCGCGACGACGCTGGTGCTGCGGGCGGGGGATCGGATCGAGGTCATCAAGGTGACCGCTGAGATCCCGGCCGGAGGGTCGGTCAGCAAGGCCAACACGACGGCTGTCATGGTCGCGGCCGACACTGGCATCAACTATGTCGAGTGGACCCAGCTGGACACTCTCAAGACCCTCAAGGCCCGGTCCACGATCTATGAGGGCACGGTCGTCATGGGGCAGATGTTCGGCTCCGACGGGGGCGTTGCTGCCGGTCAGGCCACCGTCGGGCTCTCCCTCAAAGAGGGGCAGTACCCGACCGGTATCAAGGCTGGAGACCTTGTCGCCGCATACCGAGTCGGCAGCACCACGGGTACTGGCTCCAGCACTGGTTCCAGCGGCTCCTCGTCGTCCGGCGCCGGCACCACCGTGATCGTGGACAAGGCGAAGGTCACCTTCGTTCAGAACACCAAGGACAGTGACGTGATAAGCAGCACCAACCTGCCCGTCACCCTCACCGTCGACGCCGCCAAGGCCGCCGATCTCGCGCAGGCCGCCGCCGCCGGTCAAGTGGCTCTCGTGCTCATCCCCAGCAGCTGAAGGCGGCACCGGAACCATGGCGCTCATCGTTCTTGCCGCCGACAAGGGCTCACCCGGCGTGACCACCGCGGCCGTCGCGCTCGCGGCGGTCTGGCCTCGGCGGGCCCTGCTCGCCGAGACCGACCCGGCCGGCGGTGACCTCGTCTACCGGAGTGCCGCCGCGCACGGCGGGATGCTCAACCCGAACACCGGCATGCTGTCCATCGCCGCGACCGCCCGGCGCGGGCTCGTTCCCGATCAACTCTGGGATCACGTACAGCCGTTGAGCGGCGGACTCGAAGTGCTCGTCGGGCTCGGGATCGCCGAGCAGGCCGCCGGGCTCGCCGGGCTCTGGCCCACCCTCGGCAGCGCCTTCGCGCAGCTCGCCGACTCCCCGAACGCGCCCGCCGACGTCATCGCCGACTGCGGACGCATCAGCGGGGACACCCCTGTCGTCGAGCTGTTTCCGCATGCCGCTCTCGTGCTGCTCATCTCCCGGACTGAGCCGGAAGCCATCGCGCGCGTGCGAGACCGCGCCGCCGCCCTCTCCACCAAGCTGCACGGTGGTCCGCGCGGCGCCGCCAGTCTCGCCAACCCCCTCATCGGGGTCATCCTCATCGCCGACCCGAACAACTCGGGCAAGTTGGTCAACCAGGTCAACGACATGCTCGTTCACGCGCAGACGGGTGCCCGGGTTGTCGGCACCCTCGCCGAAGACCCGTCCGGGGCCGAGCAGTTGGCCGGGCGCAAGCGCGGGCGGCTCGACAAGTCGATGCTCATCCGGTCGGCCCGCAAGGTGACTTCGGACCTGTACCAGCAGTACGGCGCCGCATGGTCCGTACCCAGCCAGGTCCAGCAACAGGCCGCCGGTCATGTGCCCGGTCAGCAGCCGGGCCAGCAGACCGGGTACTCCGGCCATGCCGGAGCCGGCCGATGACCGCTGTCGACCACTCGTTGGTCAAGCGGTTCCGGCAGGACGCCGGTGACCGGATCGCCGAGCAACGTCGACTCGACCAGACCTCCAACGTCACGCCGATGTCCGGCGAGGACGAGCGGCAGTACGCGCGTGCCGTCATAGCCCAGATCCTGGAGGACTACGCCAGGACCGAGATCAACGCCGGTCGTACGCCGCTGGATGCCGAGACCGAGGAGCAGTACGCGGCCGCCGTGCACGCCGCGCTCTTCGGCGTCGGGCGGCTGCAGCCGCTGCTCGACAACGTCGACGTCGAGAACATCGACATCAACGGGTACGACCAGGTCTTCGTCGGGTATTCCGATGGGCGGGAAGTGGCCGGGGATCCCGTTGCCGAGTCCGACGAGGAGCTCATCGAGCTGATCCAGGTGCTCGGCGCCTACTCCGGGCTCTCCTCCCGGCCCTTCGACTCCGCCAATCCGCAGCTCGACCTGCGGCTGCCGGACGGGTCGCGTCTGTCGGCCGTCATGGACGTGACCCGGCGTCCCGCGCTCTCCATCCGTCGTGCGCGTATGGGGAAGGTCTTCATCTCCGATCTTGTCGGCAACGGCACCGTGACTCCGGAAGTCGCGCACTTCATGGCCTGTGCCGTGCGCGCCCGGAAGAACATCATGATCGCGGGCGCCACCAACGCCGGTAAGACGACGCTGCTTCGGGCCCTCGCCAACGAGATCCCGCCGCACGAGCGACTCATCACCGTCGAGCGCGCGCTGGAGCTGGGCCTCGACCAGTTTCCCGAACTCCACCCCAACGTCGTGGCGTTCGAGGAGCGGCTGCCCAACTCCGAGGGCCAGGGCATGATTTCGATGGCCGAGCTGGTGCGGCGGTCGCTGCGTATGAACCCCTCCCGCGTCATCGTCGGTGAGGTCCTCGGCGACGAGATCGTGACGATGCTCAACGCGATGTCGCAGGGCAACGACGGCTCGCTCTCCACGATCCACGCCAACAGCTCGCACGAGGTCTTCAACCGTATCTCCACCTACGCGCTCCAGGCGCGTGAGCGGCTGCCCATCGAGGCCAGCCAGATGCTCGTCGCGGGCGCCGTGAACTTCGTCGTCTTCATCCAGCGGCGCAACAACTACCAGACGGGCGGGCGGCTCCAGCGCATGGTGACCTCGGTCCGCGAGGTCAACGGCGTGGACGGCCGGGTGCTGTCCAGCGAGGTCTTCGCCGAGACCCCGGACGGCCGCATCGTGCCGCACGCGCCCATTTCCTGCCTCGACGATCTGGTCGCGCACGGGTACCGGTTGCCCGGCGGGAACTGGGGGTGACCATGACGACGTACAACCATCCTTATGGGTACGGGGACATGTACTCGGCGGCGGCCGGCCCGCTC
The DNA here is from genome assembly GCF_033795085.1 of Streptomyces sp. AK08-02. NCBI lineage: Bacteria > Bacillati > Actinomycetota > Actinomycetes > Kitasatosporales > Streptomycetaceae > Streptomyces > Streptomyces sp. AK08-02. The sequence goes on along the minus strand of NZ_JARAZV010000006.1, from coordinate 298,253 downwards.
GGCTCCATGGGCGGACTGTTCTCCACCGAGGTCCTGTACTCGCTCGTGGCCGGCGTCACCGTCGGCGGCGGGCTCGCGCTGCTCCTGATCGCGATCCGCGGGCTGCCGGTCAAGCCGGAGCACGAGAAGCAGAAGGCCAGCGAGCGGGCGAACGAACTCATCCGGTTCGCGGGGCAGCGGGGTTCGCTCGCCGCCCTCGTCGGACTCGCCGTGCTGGTGCTCACCCGGTGGGCGGTGGCCGGTATCGCGGCCGGCGTCCTCGTCTTCTTCTGGGACCGTCTCTTCGGCGGCGCGGCGGAGGAACGGGCCGGTATGCGTCGCGTCGAGGCCCTCGCCTCCTGGACGGAGTCGCTGCGCGACACGATCGCCGGCGCTGTCGGCCTGGAGCAGGCGATCCCGGCGTCGGCGCGCGCGGCGGCCCCGGTACTGCGTCCGCACCTGGACGCGATGGTCGACCGGCTCCGCTCCCGCACTCCGCTCCCCGAGGCGCTGCAACAGCTCGCGGACGAGATCGACGACGCGTCCGCCGACATCATCGTGGCGGCGCTCATCCTCAACGCGCGGCTGCGCGGCCCGGGTCTGCGTCAAGTCCTGGGCGCGCTCGCCAAGTCGGCGCGCGAGGAGGTCGACATGCGGCAGCGGGTCATGGCGCAGCGGTCGTCAACTCGTCGGTCCGTGCAGATCGTTGTGGTTGTGTCGGTCGGCTTCGTCCTCGGACTCGCCATCTTCAACCGGGAGTTCGTGGAGCCGTACGGCACGCCGGTCGGACAGGCAGTACTCGCCGTTGTCTGCGGCCTGTTCGCGCTCGGTTTCTGGTGGCTGCGCAAGCTGTCGACCATCGAGACACCTGAACGTTTCCTGGTACGGGACGAGGCGTCCGTGCAGTTCGTGCGACCGGCCCGAGTGTCGACCCAAGCAGCGCCAGGACAGCCGCCGTATGGTGCTGAAGAGGGGGTAGGCCGATGAATGACTTGACCATGCCCGTACTGGTCGGCGCCATTCTGGGCCTCGGCATCTACGTTCTCGTACGGGCGTTGATGCCGTCGAAGCGGAGTGCGGTCTCGCAAGTCGCGCGTGTCGACGCGATGCGGGCGCGGGGATCGGCGTACGAGTCGGCCCACCGCACCAGAGACGCCGGCCGGATCGGCTCGTTCCGGGCCCAAGTGGGCGTCCGCGTCTCGGACTTCTACTTCCAGCAAGGCTGGGAGCAGCGCTCGTTGCGGTCCGACCTTGCTGTCCTGGACCGGAGTTGGGAGAACTTCCTCGCGACGAAGGTGCTGCTGGGGGCGGCCGGTCTCTTCTTCGGCCCGTTCCTCTTCGTCATCGTCCTGACCCTGGGTATCGGTAAAAGCCCGGCCATCCCGGTCTGGATGGCACTCCTCTTCGCGCTGATCTTCTTCTTCCTGCCCGACCTGGAAGTACGGCGGGACGCGGCCGACAAACGGCGTGACCTGCGACGCGTGATCGGGGCGTATCTCGACCTGGTGTCGATGAGCCTGGCCGGCGGCCGGGGTCTGCCCGAGGCGCTGATGGCGGCGGCGGAGGTGTCGGACGGCTGGGCGACCCAGCGCATCCGCAACGCTCTCGCGGACGCGCGTATCACCGGCACCAGCCAGTGGCAGGCGCTCGGTTCGCTGGGCGAGGAACTCGGCATCGAGGAACTCAAGGACCTCTCCGCCTCCCTCGCCCTGGTCGCGGACGACGGCGCGAAGGTGCGCGAGTCGCTCGCCTCCCGCGCGGAGACCATGCGGCATCGCGAGCTGGCCGAGATCGAGGGTAGCGCGGGCGAGAAGTCGCAGTCGATGCTCGTGGCGCAACTGCTGCTGTGCGCCGGGTTCCTGGTGTTCCTGATCTATCCGGCGGCGATGCGCGTGTTCCAGGTCTAGGTCGTTTCCAGCAGCACTGCCCAATACTCAGAATCGCTTTGAGAGGACAACTCACCATGAACGGACGGAACTTCAGCACCGGGATCCCGGAAGTGGACTTCCTGATCACCTTCCTGCAGGGACGCGTGCAGCGTGCGCGCTCCGGAGAACTGGACCGCGGTGCGTCAGCGGTCGAGTGGGTCATCATTTCTGCGGTCGTCGTGGCGATTGTCGGCGCGGTTGCCGCAATCATCAGCGCGGCGCTGGACAAGGGTGCCACCAAGGTCGGTACCTGTATCGAGGGCGCCAAGGCGAGCGGCACCTGCTGATCGCGCGTACGAAAACGGGGTGTACGGGGTCGAGTTGACGGGGTTGTTGCTCGTGGGTGGTGCAGGCAGCTGGGTACGCCGCAGGGCGGCAGCCGCACGGAAGTCGGCGTCCGCCTGCGGTGACTCCGGGATGTCGGGCGCCGGCAGGTCCGGCGTCGGCGCAGCTGACTCCCGTACGTCCGGCCCCGGCGGGTCCGGCGCCCGTGCGTCCGATTCCGGTATGACCGCGATCGAGTTCGTGCTGCTGACGCCCGTACTCTTCTTCATGATCTTTGCGACCGTGCAGTTCGCGCTGTACTTCTTCGCGGACCATGTGGCCCAGGCGGCGGCCCAGGCCGGCGCCCGCAAGGCCCGTGCCATGGCGAACGACCAGCCGGGCGCGTGGCGGGGCGAGGCGCAGGACGTGGTGGACAGCTACATCCAGCAGTTGGGTCCGAGCCTGGTCCTGTCGCCCAACGTGACGATGCTCCAGCCCGAGCAGAACACGGTCGGCGTGGAGATCACGGCACGGGTACCCACGGTGTTCCCCGGGTTCGATCTGACGGTGCACGCGCAGTCGGTCGGGCCGGTGGAGCGGTTTGTGCGGGAGGGGGAGAACTGATGAGACCGTCTTCCCGCGCGCGGAGTCACGGCGACCGTGGCCTGTCCACCGTCGAGGTGGTGATCCTCGCCCCGGTGATGATCATGTTCATCCTGGTGCTGGTGGCTTTCGGGCAACTGGTCGACGGACGCGGGGCGTTGGACGGGGCCGCGCGGGATGCGGCTCGGGCCGGGTCGATCCAGAAGGATCACGCGACGGCGATGGCGGAGGCCAGGAAGGCGGCGGAGGCCGACCTCACGGACGTCTGCTCGGGCCCGGTCACGGTGACCCAGACCAGCGTCGGCTTCGAGGCCGACACCATCTTCTCGGTCGAGGTGAGCTGCGAGGTGCGGGGCCTGGCGATGCTCGGCCTGGACATCCCGACGACGCTGACGGCGACCTTCAGCTCACCGCTGGACCCGTTCCGGAGGACAGTGTGACGCTGACGCTGAGAACGAGGGTGCCCTCTGCCGTAGGTGAGTGGTCCGCGCGGCGGTGGGCCCGAGCCCGGCCCCGACTGTCGGCCCTTCTGCCGGACCGCCTGAACGACGGCTTGGACGACCGTCTGAACGGCCGGCTGGACGACCGTGGCTCGGGCGCCGGGGCCGTGATCATCTTCGCCCTTCTCTTCATCTCCCTCTCCGCCTTCGTGATCGACGGCGGCATGTCCATCTCGAAACGGGAACGGGCGGCGGACATCGCGGAACAGGCGGCACGCTATGCCGCCCAGGACATAGACCTCGACGCCCTCTACGGCAACGCGGCGGCCGGCGCCCCCATCAACTTCCAGAACTGCGACGCCCGTGTGAAGGCGTTCGCCCAGGAGATGGACATGTCCGCGGCGGACACGGCGGCGTCCCACTGCGTGGCGGCGGACGCCAACGAGGTGCGGGTCGAGGTCCAGTTGACGTACTCGCCGGTGTTCACAGGGCTGTTCTACGGCGGGGACGTGACGGTACGGGGTGAGGCGACGGCGGAGAACGAGGTGGGGTGAGGGGAGCAGGGGGCGTGGGGCCAACGGTTGCGGGGGCTCAGCTCACTTGTTGCCGTTGCCCCGGGTGTCCTTGGTCGTCATCTTCTCGTTGACCTGCTTGGCCAGTTCGTCGTCCAGCTTCTTGAACTCGCGTACGACGGCGTCCGACATGTCGGCGAGGGCGTCGAGCTGCTGGGTGATGTCCTCGCGGCCGTCCTCCCAGTTGGACTCGAAGTCCTCCAGCGCGTCGTTCACGCTGCCGTCGCCGATGTCGTCCTTGTAGGACTCGAAGAGCTTCTTGGTGTGGTTCAGCCGGGTCTTGACGGAGCGCAGCCGGCTGCCGTAGTCCTCCAGCTCGCTCAGCGGCAGCGTGAGGTCGGATTTGCCCTTGCCCATGTGTGAGTCCCCCAGGAGCGCCTCGTAGTCTGATCGGCGTCTGACCGACGTCTGATCGGCACCGTACAACGGATCGATGCCGATATGGGCGAACGAGTGCTCGGGTGAACAAGCGAACGGGGTGGAGTGCGGACATGGCCCGCTACAGCGAAGCGCAGACGGTCGAGCGAGGTGGGTTCCGGATCAAGGTGCCCGAGTCGTGGTGGGAGTTCGACGTACGCCCCGAGTCACGGGACGACTCCATCCGGCACATGGTCGACGAACGGGTGCGGCAGCGGCCGGAGTTGGCCCCGTACCGCGACACGTACACCACCTTCCTGCGGAAGGCCGCGGCCGACGCGTGGAAGTCGGGCGCGCTGTACTGCGGCTGCATGGCGGAGAGCTTCGGCGGCGACACCCCGATCACCGGCTCGGTGACCGTCTCGATGGTCGGCGGCCGTACGCAGGACGGTACGCCCCTCTCGACCGACCCGGCGGCCATCGCGGCCCAGCTGGCGGTCAAGGAGGCCAAGCGGGAGGGCGACTCCTGGCGCAAGGTCACGACCGTCGACATTCCCGGCGTCGGCCCGGCGGCGCGTACCTACGGCATCGAGGACATCGCCGTACCGGACGACGAACTCGGCCGCACCGTCCGGGCCGTGCTGACGCAGACGTTCATCCCGGTGCCGGGCCAGGAGGGCAAGGTCGCCCTGGTGGCGGGCAGCAGCCAGGTACTGGACCTGGCGGAGTCCTTCTTCGACATCTTCGACGCGATCACGTCGACGTTCCGGTTCGTCGACCAAGGCCACCAGGCGTAGCCGCGTCCGGCACGGCCGCGTCAGGCACCGGTCGGCCGCAGCGACTGGATGGCGTTGTCGATCTCCAGGTCGATCAGCCGCTGCGCCTCGACCGCCTGGTTGTCGAACACGCCGGTGAGTTCGAGGCTCACGATCCCGTGGACCCGCGTCCAGATCAGGTTGGCGGCGAGGGCCACGCCCGGTGTGACGTCCGGTCGCTCCTGTGAACGAGCCCAGCGTCGCAGCTGTCCGTCCAGAGTGCGGTCGCCGCTGGTGCTGTCGGCCGGCGCGGTGTCCTGGTCGGCCACGGCCACCAGCATGTCGATGAGGAACGCCATCGCCTGATCCAGCGGGGTCTGCGTGGTGACCTCGGCCGGCAGATCCCCGGCCCGCTCGCCGAACAGCATCCCGTAGCGGCGCCGGTGGCGCAGCGCCCAGTCGCGGTACGCGGTGACCACCAGCCGGACCCGCGTGCGCGGGGCCTTCCTGCTGCCCTCCACGGCCTGGCTCATCGCCGCGGCGAGTTGCTGATAGGACAGGGTCACCAGGTGCGCCACCAGCGCGTCCCGCGACGGGAAGTAGCGGTAGACCGCCGGCGCGGACATCGCCATGCTCCGGGCCAGCGCCGCGATCGACAGCGCCTGCACACCGTCCGCGTCGATGATCGCGAACGACACGTCCTCGATCTCCTGCAGCGTCTGAGCCCGTAGCCGCTCGCGCCTGCCCATGGTCTGCGGTGTGTTAGTCATCGTCGCATCGTAACGGATCGTAAGGGTTTTTACGGAGCCGCCGAGGTGCGACGCCCCGTAACAATTGGCCCACGAATCGCTCTGACCTGCATTTCATGTCCGTCCATGGTTCTGCTCGCGTCGGGCTTTTTCCTGTTCGATTGAGGTGGCGCGCGCTCCCAGTCGCAGGTTACGGCTTGACGATGTCTGACGCACAGGTGCAAAGTTACGGTCATTAACTGAGTGACGAACAGTCGCAGAACCTACGAGGAGCCGACCATGTCCGAGAAGAACGCAGCCGCCGGCCCGGCCGCCCACCTGACCGTCACCGAGGTGGTCCTGCCGGGCAAGGTCGCACCGTCCGGTCTGCGGCTGGTCCAGCGCGAGTTGCCGGCCCCCGCCGGAGGCCAGGCCCTGGTGCATGTCGAGTCGACGGCCGTGTCCTTCGCCGAGAGCGCGATGCGGCGGGGCCGCTACTACGGCCAGCCCGCGTTCCCGTTCGTGCCCGGTTACGACCTCGTCGGTGTCGTCGAGGCCGTCGGCCCCGGGGTGGACCCCGCCCTGCTGGGCCGCCGGGTCGCCGCGCTGACCAAGACCGGCGGCTGGACCACGGCCGCCCTGTTGTCCGCCGCCGACCTGGTGGAGGTACCCGACGGAATCCACCCCGACGACGCGGAGACACTGATCGTCAACGGCCTCACCGCCTACCAGATGCTGCACCGCAGTGCGAAGGTACGGGCAGGGCAGACCGTGCTCATCACGGGCGCCGCCGGCGGTGTCGGCTCGGTCCTGGTGCAGCTCGCCCGGCACGCCGGCGCCCGCGTGATCGGCACGGCCGGTCCGCGCCACCACGAGGCGCTGCGTGACCTGGGCGTGGAGCCGATCGACTACCGGGATCCCGACCTGGCCGCCCGTGTCCGGGAGTTGGCCCCCGACGGCGTGGACGCAGTGTTCGACCACCTCGGCGGCGCGAGCGTCAGCCTCTCCTACCGGCTGCTCAACCGCACCGGCACGCTGGTCTCGTACAGCATCGCCGCAGCCCTCGACGACACCAGGCCCGTACTGCTCGACTTCCTGCCACTGCTGGCCAGGCTGGCGCTCTGGAACTACCTGCCCACCGGCAGACACGCGAGCTTCTACGACGTCTGGGCGGGCGCCGGCAAGCCGGACTCGGCCAAGCGCGAGGCGTTCCGGGCCCGGATGCGCACCGACCTCACCCATGTCTTCGGCCTGCTCGGCGCCGGCGTACTCACGGCGAAGATCGCCGCCCGCTTCCCGCTGTCCGAGGCAGCCGAGGCCATGCGGCTGGCGGAGTCCTCCAGCCGCCCGGCCGTCGGCAAGATCATCCTCGTTCCCTGAGGTGGGGCAGCGCCTACGCTGTGGCGTGCGGCTTCCGCGGGGGAGCGGGAAGTACGTCGGGGCGGGGAAGCGCGGCAGAGTGGGGACGTAGGTCGTCGAAGGAGGTTCGACGACCAGGGAGATTCGGTGCTGGAATGCTGGGACTGCTGGGCTTCTACGACGAGTTCGAACCCGACACCCGTACCCGTCCCGGTGGGCCGAACGGATCGATCCACGACGCAGTCCAGCCCTTCGGCGAGCCGGACGAGGCCGACATCGTGGCCTATCTGGACGCCGGTCACGTCCTCATCGACGTCATGGAAGCGGGGCACGACGTCCTCACCGGGAGCGCGCACCGTCACTCGGCGGGCTGCTCGTCGCCGGTCACCGACGGCACCTGGCTCTGGCGCAAGGACTTCCCGCACTACGTGGAAACGCACCACGTCCTGCTCCCCGAGGCGTTCGTCGAGCATGCGCGAGGCCTCGACCACCGGATGCCGGCCCTCGTCACCGCGCGGTTCGCCCCCCACTACGACGAGACCATGCCCGTGGTCGGGTGGGCCTCAGCCGTCCCGTGGCGATCGACCGAGGCCGTGCTCGAACCGCGACCACGAGTAGTGACGGGCAAAGCCGAGTTCGACGCGGCGCTCCTGGCCGGGGAACGAAACCGACCGCAGGGCAACTGGGGCAGGCCTCGCAAGCCGAGACGAACGTGAAATGTGTGAAGTACCGCTGAACGACTTCCAGTCGTCTTCGCGTCGAATGGCTGTTCCTTGTAGGTTCGCGTGTGCATACGGTTGTCGGTGACGCGCACGTGACGGGGGTCGTGGGATGGCGGGGTATCGGCCGGCGGACTGGCATGTGCTGGATCTGGACAAGGACCCGACGCCGGGTGATCCGGACCGGGTGCGTCAACTGGCCCGTACGCTGCATGACTTCGCGGACGATGTCGCGGATGCTCTGCGTCTGGTCAAGGGGATGGCGTCGGAGAACGAGACGCTGGAGTGGGCGGGCAGGACCGCTGAGGTGTTCCAGGACGAGTTCTCGGATGTGCCGAAGAACCTGAAGAAGCTGAAGAAGTCGTACGACCTTTGCGGTGACGCGCTGGTGGCCTACTGGCCGAAGTTGGAGCGGGCGCAGGCTCTGGCCGACAGGGCGTTGGCGAAGGGGCGGGAGGCGCAGGCGGATCTGTCGTCGGCCAAGTCCCGTCTGTCGTCGGCCGATTCGTGGGTGACGCGGGCGGCGAAGGAGTCGGACAAGTACAAGGATGATCCGACGGGCAGCAAGTCGGCGGAGAAGCCGGACGAGGCGAAGGTCCGGGCCGCGACCCGGGACGCCCAGCATGCCGAGTCGGCCCGGAGCAGCGCCCAGTCGGATGTGAACGGTGCGCAGTCGGCTCTGGACGCGGCGAAGAAGATGGCCGAGGACGCGCGCAGGATGCGTGAGGACGCGGCGGGCGAGGCGAAGCGGAGGATCGACGAGGCGTCGGACGCCGGTATCCAGAACCGGAGTTGGTGGGAGGACGTCGGGGACTGGTTCGTCGACAACTGGGACACCATCGTCGCCGTCTGCAAGATCGTGGTCACGGTGGTCGGCGTTGTCGCGATGATCATCGGGGGGCCGATCCTCGGCGCGATCGTGCTGATCGCTGCTCTGGTCGTGCTCGCGGACACGCTCTACAAGTATTCCAAGGGACAGGCGTCCCTGTGGGATGTGGGGTTCGCCGCGCTCGACTGCATCCCCGGGATGAAGGGGCTGACGACGCTCGGCGGACTCGCCAAGGGCCTCAAAGGCGGGATGGTCGCCCTGAAGGGTCTCAAAGGCGGCTTGAAGGGCATGGCCGCCGGTCTGCGGGGTCTGAAATCCGCTCGTGGTCTGATCGCGGACGGGGCCAAGGGAGCGTACAACCGGATGAAGAGCGTGATCCGGGTGAAGGGCAGCGACCCGGTGGACATGGCCACCGGCGCGATGTTCCTGCCGCTGACCGACGTGACTCTGCCCGGTGTGATGCCGTTGTCCTTCAGCCGCCGTGTCGCTTCGGACTACCGTTGCGGCTGGTGGTTCGGTCCCACCTGGGCTTCTACGATCGACCAGCGCCTCGAGACCGACGGCGACGGGATCGTGTTCGTCACCGAGGACGGCATGCTCCTCGAATATCCGCATCCTGAGGTCTCGGAACGTCCCGTACGGCCCACGAACGGCCCCGACTGGCCGCTGACCGGTCTCGACGGCGGCGGCTACCGTATCGACGACCCTCTGACCGGCCACGCTCGCCATTTCGGCCGCCCCAGCGACGGCGTCGCCCTGCTGTCCCGCATCGTCGACCGAAACCAGAACACGATCACCTTCGACTACGACGACGACGGCACCCCTCTCGCCATCCGGCACTCAGGCGGCTACCACCTCAAACTGGCGACCAGCGAGGGACGTGTCACGGTCCTGAGTCTGGCCGGTGCCGCCGAGGACGGCACGGACCTCGTCGTCAAGCGCTACGGCTACACCGCGGGCAACCTGAGCGAGACGATCAACTCGTCAGGTCTACCGTTCGAGTTCACCTACGACTCACGACTGCGCGTCACTTCGTGGACCGACACCAACCGCAGCCGCTACGCCTACGTCTACGACGACCGGGACCGCTGCGTCGCCGAGGGCGGCGAGGCCGGCCATATCAGCATCACCCTCGACTACGACGGCACCGACCAGGCCTGGCCCGGTGCCAGGATCACCACGCTCACCACGGCCGAAGGCGCCGTAACCCGCTTCGTGGTCAACGACAACTGCCAGGTCATCGCCGAGATCGACCCCCTCGGGAACGTCACCCGGACGGTCTATGACGCACGCCACCACGAACAGTCCGTCACCGATGCCCTCGGCCGCTCGATCAGCTACACCCGCAACGAACTGGGACAGCCGCTCACCATCACCTACCCGGACGCGGCGACCGCGCGCTTCACCTACGACGACAGCCACAACAGACCGACCGAGGTCGTCCACGCCGACGGAAGCGTGTGGCGCAGGGAGTACGACGAGCGGGGCAACTGCACCGCGGTCGCCGGGCCCAGCGGTAACACCGTGCGGTACACCCACGATGACTTCGGGCGGCTCACCTCCGTCACCGACCCCCTGGGCAACGAGACCCGGATCGAGGCCAACGGCGCGGGACTGACCAAGACGCTGACGGATCCCCACGGCACGCACGAATGGCGTCGGTACGACGCCTTCGGCCGGGTCCGCGCGGTCGGAGACTCGACGGGGAGTGAGGCGCACCTGTGGTGGACGGTGGAGGGAAAGGTCGCACGATGGCTCGGTCCGGACGGGGCCGAGGAATCCTGGGAGTACGACGGTGAGGGCAACTGCGTCCGGCACACGGACGCGTGTGGTGGGGTCAGCTCGTACGAATACACGCACTTCGACATGCTCGCGGCCCGGACGGGCCCGGACGGGGCACGCTTCGCCTATGAGCACGACGCCTCTCTGCGGCTGACCAAGGTCACGAACCCTTCAGGGCTGACGTGGACGTATTCCTACGACCCGGCCGGGCGCATCGTGTCCGAGTCCGACTTCGACGGCCGTGTCCTGCGCTACGAACACGACGCGGTCGGTCAGGTCGCGGCCAGGGTGAACGCTCTGGGCCAGAGGATCGCCTACGAGCGCGACCTGCTCGGACAGGTGGTGGCGAAGGACGCCGACGGCGCCCTCACTCGCTATGAGCACGACGCCATGGGCCGCCTGTTGACCGCCGCGGGACCGGACTCCACGGTAGGCCTGGAGCGGGACCGTCTGGGACGGATCGTGGCGGAGCGCGTGGACGACCGTCGGTTGCTCTTCGCCTACGACGACCTTGGCCGTCGGACCCGCCGCGTCACTCCGACCGGCGCGGTGTCGGAGTACGCCTACGGCACCCATGGGCGCCGTAGCGCGCTGACCACCGACGACCACACGGTGCGCTTCGGGTACGACATCGCCGGGCGGGAGAGCAGCCGTGAGGTGGACGCGTCACTCACCGTGCACAGCCAGTGGGACGCGTCCGGTTCTCTAATCGAACAGACGGCGGACACGCCGCGGGGAACGGTGCAGAGTCGTCGGTTCACCCATCGGCCCGACGGTCATGTCGTTGCCGTCGACGACCTGCTGAACGGACCGCGTCGCATCGATCTGGACCCGATGGGCCGGGTCACCGCGGTCAACGCCGAGAACTGGTCCGAGACCTACGCCTATGACGCGGCCGGCAATCAGACAGCCGCCGCCTGGCCGGACAGCCACCCCGGTGCGGAGGCCAGGGGCCCGCGAACCTACACAGGTACTCGTGTGACCCGGGCCGGAGGCGTGCGCTACGAGTACGACGCAGCGGGACGCATGGTGGAACGTCGTAGGACCCGCCTGTCGCGCAAACCCGAAGCATGGCGCTACACATGGGACGCCGAGGACCGGCTGACTGCCGTCGTCACGCCCGACGGGACTGTCTGGCGCTATCGGTACGACGTTTTCGGACGCCGGTCCGCCAAGCAGCGGATGGCGGCCGACGGCACGTCCGTCGTGGAGGAGACACGCTTCACCTGGGACGGCGACACCCTCGTCGAACAGACGACCATCGGCGCCGGGCTTCCGCACCGGATCACCGTCACCTGGGACCATGACGGCCTCCATCCTGTCGCCCAGACCGAACGCCGGGCGGACGCGGCGACCCAGGAGGAGATCGATTCCCGGTTCTTCGCCATCATCACCGACCTCGTCGGCACCCCGACGGAACTGGTGGACGAACAGGGCGATGTCGCCTGGCGGTCCCGTTCGACGTTGTGGGGCAACACGTCCTGGCCGAAGCGGAGCACCGCGTACACCCCTCTCCGCTTTCCCGGTCAGTACCACGATCCCGAAACCGGGCTGCACTACAACCGGCACCGCTACTACGACCCCGACAGCGGTCGCTACGTCTCGCCCGACCCCCTCGGACTGAGCGCGGCGCCACACCCCACGGCCTATGTGGCCAATCCCTGGGCGGGCACGGATCCCCTCGGGCTGGCGCCCTACGAGCCTTTCTACCGGGTCATGTCCGAGAAGGAGTTCTCACGGCTCGGTCCCAACGGCGAGATCACTCCCCGAGGTGAGAACTTCGTGACACAGGAACCCGACTACGTCACCGGGATCGCGGAGCGATTCGCCCGCCGAGGGGGAAGGAACGCGCAGAAGTACACGCATCTCGTGCGCTACGAGATGGAGCCCGGTACCAGAGACGCGCTCATCGCAGCTGGTCGCGGCTCGGGCGACAACATCGCCGCCATCCGCGAATCGTTCGGCCTTCACCTGGACGAGATCGGAGAGAGCACCGAGTTTGTGCATGTGAAGCTGGAGCGTGGCGGGTTGAACTTCGGCCTGCGCGAAGGATCGGCCGACGTGTTCAATTCGAGAATTCTTAGAATGACGCACGAACTGCTGTGACCCGACGAGCGTCGGAACAACAACGTCGGAGCAGAGCATGGGAACAAGGGGACAGGACGAATGTCAGATGACGCGGTGGCCGACGACGTGCTGATGGAGCGTGCGGACAGCATCCTCGTCGGCCGTGGGTACGTTGGCCGGGAGAGAGCCGTTGAAGTGGCGGTGGCGGTGCCCGAGTCGCGCACCCGCGTTCTCGACTGGCTACGGAACCTTTCCGCCGACGGAGACTGGCGGAGGTTCGAACGGCTCGCGGGAGTGGCGGTCCACCTGCATCCGGACGGGCTGGCCCCGATCCTGGTGTCTGCGCTCACCTCGGACATGCCGGGCGTGAACGTGGAGGATCTGGTCGACATGCTCGGCGAGCTGCGGGCCCCCGAGGCGGTGGAGGCGATCAGCTCCCTCGTACAGAGGCGGAGAGACTCCGACGGGCCTCTGTATGCGCTGTGCGTCAAGGGAATCCAGTCGCTCGGGGAGATCGGCACCCCTGAGGCGAACCGGTTCCTGAAGGGCATCGCCACGAGTGAGCCGAGCGTATGGCCCGCCCCCCTGAGGTGGCATGCGGCAGAGGAACTGGGCATCGAGGACGAGCTCGGGTTCGACGAGGACGAGATGCTCGGCGGGATGTAGGCCGCCAGCTTGTACGCCGCGCCCGCGCACCGAGGGTTCGGGCAGCTTCGCCGAGTACGCGATCCTGGACACCCTGACATTCGTGCCGTTCCGCGATCCGCCGCCGTGGTTCAAGTGGCGGAAGATCGCGTCAAGGATGCTGGACAAGCTGGAGACCTGGCGGCTGGAGTGCACGTACGCGGTCGGTGACGCCTGGAAGGCCCTGCGTAGACGTCGCTGACGGAAGAGGAGTGGCGGCCACCGCCACCACCGTTCGTGGGCGCGCGGCCCTGCACGGCAGGCGCGACACGTGTCGTGCGCGCCTGCCGCATTGCGGCCTTTCAGTCCTGCGGTGCGACGCGGATACGGTTCCCGTCAGGATCGGCGGCGACGAAGGTCAGCCCGAATCCCGCGTCATGAGGCTCGCGCAGGATCCTGACCCCGTTGGACTTCCACTGGTCGAAGGTCGCGTTGACCTCGTCGGCTCCACCGTCGACGACCAGGCACACCTCGCCGGTGCGCGGGGCGTCCGGCGACAGATCCTCGGACTGGCCGGACCACAGACCGAGGTCAGCGCCCGGCCCGAGGTCGAAGGTGATGTATCCCGGAGTCTCGAACGAGGGGCTCATACCAAGGAGGCCGCCGTAGAAACGAGCTGCGGCGGGGGCGTCCTTCACGTAGACGATGGACACGACGGATGTGGTCATGGGGAAGTTCCTTCTCGCAGGTGGTAGGTACTCATCCACCAGCCTGGCCGGGATATGCGCCACATCGTGTCGCAATTCGCTGAGAAAATTGATGGGTGACCCCAGACCGCTTCTTCACCCTGATGCTGCTCCTCAATTCGAGGGAAGCCGTGACCACACAGGAACTCGCCTCAGCGCTCGGGGTGTCGCTTCGAACCATCACCCGAGATCTGAACTGGCTCCGCGACGCCGGTCTGCCGGTGACCGCACACCGGGGCCGCCTCGGAGGCGTGACCATGCTGCCCGGGTCCGGATCCGGACTCGACCTCACGCGACTCACACCGGGCGAGCGTGATCATCTGTCGCTCACCGGGCTGGACGAGAAGCAACGTGCGGAGATCGACGCATCGGTCGAAAGCCGGCGTGCGCTCTCCAAGATCGCCGCTGCACAACCACGTCGAGTTGATGAGCTCCTGCCGCTCGCCGACGTGGTGCACGCGGACAGTCGTCCCTGGCTCCGGGCACGAACTTCCGGCACGACTCCGGCTTCGCTGATCGGCCCGGTGCGGCGAGGTCGCCGACTCCGGATCGAGTACGACAGCACACGCGAGTCCGGCTCACGCGACCTGGTCGTGGATCCCTACGGGCTGTTCGCCAAGGCCGGCATCTGGTACCTCGTCGCCGACTGTGCCCGAGAACCACGGATGTACCGACTCGAACGGATCACGACGTGGAACGAAGTCGACCAGCCACGACGGATCCGCGAGAGCCAGACCCTGGTCACCGTCGCCGCAGCGCTCATTGATCAGTGGGAGCACAACCACGTGATAGAGGTCAGTGTCACCATCGACCGGACCCAGATCGAGCGAGCGCAACGGATCTTCGGCCTACGACTCGTCCGGGACGACGACGATGAATCCGCCACCGGTCGCAGGATGACGATCCGCTTCCTGCATCTGGAGGACGTGCGAACGCTACTGCCGTTCGGGAACACCATCACGGTGCACGGCCCCACCGAAGTCAGGGCCCACCTTCGCGACCTCGCCGCCGGTCTCGCCCACCACTATGCGCCGTCACCAACGTCAGGAAACCCACCAGAGGCGAGCGAGCGGGAGGTCAGGCGGTCGGACGCGCTGTGTCCGTCTTGAGCACCTCGACGAACGCGGCGAAGGCCCGGGCCGGGAAGGTGAGGGAGCCGTGGGCGGGGTCTTCGGAGTCGCGTACCGCGAAGGACCCCGCGGGTTTCACGCGCACCCTTCAGCGTGTGCTGCACATCCCGATCCCCGAGCCTCGTGACTTCGCGGTACTGAACGCCGATCTGACCGAGATCGAGCCGACCGAGCGAGTCAACTACTTCGAGGAATGCTCGGACCTTGGGCAGCTCGACATCTGGGCCCGGCGGGCGGTCGGCGCGACGAGTGCGGAGGATCTGTTCGTCGACGGCGCCGTCTGATCCCGGAGGGTCGCCCGGATTGTGTGGGGACCGTGAGGACTGTGTCGTGGCGGCGACGGTGGCAGGTCTGGGTGCTGGGCGATATCGGTGCTCTTCAGTTGGTCCAACTCGGACTTAGCGGTCGGTAATGGGTGGGCTTCCCGCGTCGGGGAACCCCGCCCGCTGCCCAGCCCCCTACGCCCGAAAGAGGATCCCGATAAGCTCAGCACACCCCCCATGTCCCGCTTCCACCCCACACGACACGAACCCAGGACACCCGCCATGCCGCGACGCAGCAATTCAAGCCGGACGGGAAGCCCCTCGGGCGGCAGTAGCAGCAGCAGTAGTAGCAGGACGGACGGGTCGCCGGAGCCCAGGAACCGCACTCCGCAGCCCCTGCCGAGGCGGCGGCGCAGCTTCGGGGACTTCGTCAAGGCGTTCTTCGCGTTCGTCGCCCTCGTCGGGCTGCTCGTCGGGGTGCCCTACGCGCTCGCCGTGGTCGTCGGCTGGCCCTTCCCGGACGGGTCGCCCTCCCTGGACTGGCTCCAGGAAGAGATCACGGTCAAGACCTTCCTCGGTGTTCTCGGCGTCATCGTGTGGATCGCCTGGGCCCAGTTCACCGCCTGCGTGCTCGTCGAGGTGAAGGCCGCGCTGTCCGGGGTCGGGATGCCGGGGCGGGTGCCCGGGGCCGGGCCGAGTCAGCTGCTGGCCCGGCAGCTCGTCGCCGCGCTGCTGCTGGTGGGTGCGACGGCCGCCTCCTTCACGCCGGGGCTCTCGCAGCTCGGGCACAGCATGGAGGGGAACCAGCAGGGCACCGTCGCCTCCGCGCAGGCCACACCCGGCGGTTCGCTCAGCGGGATGTTCGCGCAGCAGCAGGAACAGGCGGCCAGTACCGCCGCAGCGCTCGGCCATCAGGCCGCCACCGCCTCGAGTCACGCGGAGGTCGGGGGGCCGTCGGTCAAGGCCGAGGACACCAAGTACTACCGGATCCAGCCGCCCGAGGGCCGTCACCACGACTCCCTCTGGGAGATAGCGCAACGCCACCTCGGCGACGGGCGCAGGTACGGCGAGATCTACCAGCTCAACAAGGACCGTGTGCAGCCGGACGGTTCGCGGCTCTCCGAGGCCAGTCTGATCCGCCCCGGCTGGATCATGCAGATGCCCGGCGACGCCCGCGGCGGCGACCTCGTCGAGATGCCCACCGCGGGTTCCGACGCCGGCACCAGCGCTCCCGACGCCGGTTCCACCGTCACCCCGCAGGTCGCCCAGCAGATCAACCAGTACGCCCAGACCGGCGACCACGCGCAACAGGCCGGCGGCGGTCAGCAGCGCGGCACCGCCTCCCTCGACACCAACACCACCCGCATCGGCCTCCCCCAGCAGCGCCCCACAACCGGCGCCTCCGAGGCCACGCCCGCCGTACAGCAGGAGCAGCAGGAGCGGCACGGGCAGCACGCGGCGGCGGAGACCGCCACCTCCGCCGAATCCGACTCGGGCTTCTCCTTCGGCCTCCCCGAAGCCCTGGTCGGCGCCCCCCTGCTCGCCGCCGGTCTCCTCGGCGCCCTCGGTCGCCGGCGCCGGCAGGCCCTGTGGCAGTCGGCCCTCGGCGCGGTCGGCGGACGGCGCGGTATGGAGCCGCCCACGCCGACCGGTGCCGCCGCCGACGCCCAGGACGCGCTCCTCATCGGCGCCGACCCCGAAGGCGTACGCCTGCTGGACCGTTCACTGCGGGGCCTCGCCGCCTCCCTCGCCGGAGAGTCCCGCCCGCTCCCCACCGTCTACGCCGCCTGGCTCAGCAACGGTGACCTGCATCTGCAGCTCGCCCAGCCGGCCGGGAAGCCGCCCGCCCCGTGGCAGGTCGGGCAGGACCAGACCTTCTGGCTGCTGGCCAGGACCGACGCCGAGCGCTACGAGGATGTCGACACCGCCGCCCCCTACCCGGGCCTCGTCAGCCTCGGGACCATGGACGACTCGCGTCTGCTGCTCAACCTGGAGTCGGTGCCCGGCATCGTCTCCCTCAGCGGCAGCGAGTCCGACCGGGCCGCCGTATTCGCCTCCGTCGCCGCCGAGTTGGCCACCAACGGATGGTCGGACCGCATGACCATCACCCTCGTCGGATTCGGCCAGGACCTCACACCCCTCGCCCCCAACCGGCTGCGCCACCTCGACGGCATCGAGGCACTCGTCGAGACGATGGAGGCCGAGACCCGGCAGCGGCGCGGCGCGCTCGGTGCCGCAGGCCACGACTCGGTCCTCACCGGCCGTACCGGGCCCGCCCAGCACACCCGTTGGGCCCCGCACCTCGTCCTCCTCGCCGCCGAGCCGTCCGCCGACGACGCCGTCAAGCTCGCCGAACTCGCCGCCGACGCAAGCCGGTTGGGCATCGGATACCTCGTCGGAACCGACAGCGGCGATCTGCCGGGCGCCGCCTGGGAGCTGGAGATCACCAGCGAGGGCAAGCTCCTCGCGCCCCTCCTCGGGCTCGAACTCGACGCCCAGGTACTGCCCGTCGCCCAACAGCGGGCGATCGTCGAACTGTTCGTCGACGCCGACCCCGAACACGCCCCGGACGCACCGGCGACGACGCCCCCCTTCCTCGTCGACATCAGCGAGCAGGGGCGCCCGGCGGTGTACGCCCGGCTCGTGGGCCCGTACGAGATCATCGGGCTCGACACCCCGGACGGAGAGCGCAGCCCACTCCAACACGAGGCGCTCGCCCTGCTGTTGCTGCACCGCGAGGGTGTCCACCCGCGTGTGCTCGCCTCGGCGCTCTGGCCGCGCGGTGTCACCGACGACGTACGCGAGGCGCTTCTCGACCGGCTGCGCGTCTGGCTCGGCAACGACCCCGACGGCACCCCCCGTCTCGCCACCGACGCCAACGGGCGCCTCACGCTCGCCAAGTCGGTCGTGTCCGACCTCGATGTGCTGCGCTCCCTGTATCACGAGGCCACGCAGGGCAAGGGTGTCGACAGCCGGGTCGTACGCGGCCGGCTCCTCACCGACGCGCTCGTGCTGGTGCGCGGGCCGCTGCTCGCCGACCGCGCCGAGGGCCGTTACGGCTGGCTCACGCACGAGATCATCGACGCCCAACTTCCGCTGCTGGTCGCGGACATCGGGCTCGCGCTCGCCGAGTTCCACCTGGTGAAGGACCGGGCCGAGCGGGCCATCGAGGCGCTCACCGCCGCCCTCAACTCCGCCCCCGGTGACGAGCGGCTGTGGCACGAACTCCTGCGCGCCACGCACGCCACCGGCGACACCGCCAAGCTCCAGCAGGTCGCCGCCGACCTGATCCGCCGCAGTGGTGCGCGCGGCCTGCCGCCCCGTACCGAGGCGCTCCTCGACGAGCTGCTGCCGACGTGGCGTGACGGCAGCGCGGCCGCAGGATGACCATCGACCAACTGCTCGTCGTGGCCGCCGCGTTGTGGGGTGCGGCGGCCGGGACACTCGTACCCCGCGCCGCCTACCGGTTCTCCGTCCCGCCCGAGGAACCCTGGCGTGACAGCTGCCCCCAGGGCCACCCCCTGGGCGGCCGGCTGGGCGGCCGGTTGGGCCTGGCGCGCTGCGCGACCTGCGCCGGTACGGGCAGCGGCAGGGAGCGGAAGGACGCCCGGCGCCTCGTGACGGGCGCGGCCGGTCTCTCGTACGGCGGAAGCGGGGGGAGCGACGGGGTCACGAACGCGTCGTACGGACCCAGCACCCCCCTCCTCGCCCTCGCCACCGCGCTCGTGTGTGCCGCGCTCGCCGCCGCGACCGGTACCCGGCCCGAGCTCGGTGCCTGGCTGCTGCTCGCGCCCGTCGGGGTGCTGCTCGCGGTCGTCGACTTCCGGGTGCAGCGGCTGCCCGACCCGCTGACCCTGCCGCTGGCCGCCGCCGCCCTCGTCCTGCTGGGCGGGGCCGCGCTGCTGCCCGAGCACGCCGGCGACTGGCTCGTCTCCCTGCTGGGCGCCCTGGCGCTCGGGGGCGCGTACTTCGTGCTCTTCCTCATCAGCCCGGGCGGGATGGGCTTCGGCGATGTGAAGCTCGCCCTCGGGCTGGGGGCGATCCTGGGCTGGTACGGCTGGGGGAGTGTCGTGCTCGGCACCTTCGCCGGGTTCCTGTTCGGTGGCCTGTATGGTCTCGCCCTGGTCGTCGCGCGGCGCGCCGGGCGCAAGACGTCCATCCCGTTCGGCCCGTTCCTGATCGCGGGCGCCTTCGTCGGGGTGCTGATCGGGGCGTACGCGGCCTGACGCGAGCCCACTACCGGCGGGCGTCCGCGCCCTGACCTGAGGCGCTGACCGGGCGGGCCTACGCGGTCTGCGTGGCCTGGCGTGAGGCGGGGTGGGGCGCTGACGTAGGCTGGAACGGTCCGCCTCACGCCTGCCGAAGGGACGCCCGGTGACCGAGAACGCCGCCCCCATGTCGTTTGATGTCACAGCCGTCCTCGACCGTGCCGCCGCAGGCGAGCGGATCACCCCCGAAGAGGCACTCCACCTGTACCGGGACGCCCCGCTGCACGCGCTCGGCTCGGCCGCCGACACCGTACGCCGCCGCCGGTACGCGGGTACGGAGCACATCGCGACGTACATCATCGAGCGCAACATCAACTACACGAACGTGTGTGTCACGGCGTGCAAGTTCTGCGCGTTCTACGCCGCCCCCAAGGACAAGGCCAAGGGCTGGACCCGCGATCTCGACGACATTCTGCGCCGGTGCGCGGAGACCGTCGAACTCGGCGGCACGCAGATCATGTTCCAGGGCGGCCACCACCCGGACTACGGCGTCGAGTACTACGAGAAGCACTTCGCCGCGATCAAGGCCGAGTTCCCGCAGCTCGTCATCCACAGCCTGGGGGCGAGCGAGGTCGAGCACATGGCCCGGATCTCGAAGGTCTCGGTCGAGGAGGCGATCACCCGGATCCACGACGCCGGTCTCGACTCCTTCGCCGGCGCCGGCGCGGAGCTGCTCCCCGCGCGCCCCCGTAAGGCCATCGCGCCCCTCAAGGAGTCCGGCGAACGCTGGCTGGAGATCATGGAGACCGCGCACGGGCTGGGCGTCGAGTCGACGTCCACCATGCTCATGGGCACCGGCGAGACCAACGCCGAGCGCATCGAGCACCTGCGGATGATCCGTGACGTACAGGACCGGACGGGCGGCTTCCGCGCCTTCATCCCGTACACCTACCAGGCCGAGAACAACCACCTCAAGGGCCGTACGCAGGCCACGATCTTCGAGTACCTGCGCATGATCGCCATCGCGCGTCTCTTCATGGACAACATCGCCCACATCCAGGGCTCGTGGCTCACCACGGGCAAGGAAGCCGGCCAGTTGTCCCTGCACTACGGCGCGGACGACCTCGGATCGATCATGCTGGAGGAGAACGTCGTCTCCAGCGCCGGTGCCAAGCACCGCTCCAACCGTATGGAGATCATCGACCTGATCCGCAAGGCGGGCCGCGTCCCCGCCCAGCGGGCCACGACGTACGAGCACATCGTCGTCCACGACGACCCGGCGAACGACCCGGTCGACGAGCGCGTCATGTCCCACATCTCGTCCACCGCGATCGAGGGCGGCACGGCCCACCCCGAACTGAAGCTCCTCGCCAGCAACTGAGCACCGGCCACTGACCAACGGACCTTCCTGTGCTGACGATTCACGCCGCCGACGAGGTGCGGTACACGTGGGACGACCCTGACCCCGTCAAGGACGGCGCGGTGGCCGTGCAGGGCGACCGGGTCCTTGCCGTAGGGCCGCTGGAGGAAGTCCAGGAGCGCTTTCCGGGTGCTCGTGTGCGGCGTTGGCCCGGCGTTCTGGGTCCTGCTCACGTCCATGAGGGCCCGCTTCCGGACGCGCCGACACCCCGTGAACGCATCCATGAGGTGCTCAAGTCGGGCGCGGTCGCGGTACTGGAGGAGCACGCGGACACTCCCGAACTCCGCGCTGCCGCTCAGCGGAACGACGTGGTCGTGTTGCCCAAGTCCCGCCGCACCGCGATCGTCCACACCGGCCGAGCGGATCTGGCCGTTTTCGACGCCTCCGGCGAGTGCCTGGCAACGATCTGTGCGGGACGCCTGATCCACAGACGCCGGTGACCAGTTGCCTTCAGGGGCGCGAGGAACTGCGCGACAAGCCCCCACCGCCCCGCACCCGAAAAGCAACCAGCCACCTTTCTCACCCCGAAAAAGCCACCCCAAAAGCCCCCGCATCCTGAGAAACCCCACTGCAATTGGTCGCCGCGTCGTCAGAAGATGCATTCCCCTTCTCGCACTCCTGATCCCGAAAAGTCGCCCACATCGAAACCCACGCGACCCCCTTCTCCTCCGCGAATGCCCGCACTTCCGCCGCGTCCGCCAGAGAGAACGTCTCGTTGTCGACGTCATTCACACCGATCATCGACGTCAACGCCATCCCCTGCCACGCCCCCGCCTCCGAGAGCCCGAAGATGTCTGCCAGCTGATCGTGCGTCGCCGCGGCCGACGCGAGCGCGTACTGCCCCATGTCGCCGGCGTACTCGCTGCTGTAGTTCATCGTCATGATGTTGACGGTGGACACCTGCACGGAGTTGTTGTTGGCCGAGTCGAGCAGGGCCACGCTGTCGTCGTCGAGGCCGCTCGGCATGACGGGCAGGGTGAAGGTGACGCTCAGGTCGGTGCGTTCCTTCTGCAGCAGGGCGATCGCCTTCGAGCGCAGTTCGACGGAGGCGGAGTCGGTGAGCGTGTCTCCCTCGACGTCGAAGTCGGCCTGGGTCGAATTCGCGGCGTCGAGTGCGGCTCCGTAGGCCTTGGCCAGCGCGGACGCGCTGTCGCAGACCTCGGCGAGCTCCTTGCCGGAGGCGCCGCCGAAGGACACGCGGACCGAGCCACCCGCCGCCGCGAGCTTCGCTGTACGGGACCTGACGGCCGAGTCGCCGATGGCCGTCGTACCGTTCCACTTCGGTGTGCAGGTCGTGCCGTCCGAGATCACGAACGCCAGGTTGTACGTCGTCGGCGAGCCCGCTGTGTCGTTGTCGGACGCGTCGGTGGCGCTGACGTACGGGGCGAACTCGGTGGTCGAGGCCGAGCTCTCCGAGGGCGAGGCGCTCGCCCGGGCCTGTTGGGAAGGGGGCGCGGAGGCGGCGTCGGAGCCGCTGCCCGCAGTGCTGTCCGTGTTGCTGTCCGAGCCCGATGAGCACCCCGCGCAGGTCAGTGCCACCAGACATGTGAATCCGGCGGCCGACCTCAGAAAACGCCTCATCGCGTATGCACCCGCTCTCGTGATGTCTGTCCTGGATTCGGAGTGGAAAGGTCTCACACGAGCCTGTCCTTCATGAGGACAGCGAACGCACAGAGATTTCACGGACAGCGTGTTGTGAAGGGTGCGAACGGGGCAAGCAAGCGGGACAATCGGCCCCTTTCCATCAGGGGCGGGTCGCGCAGGCTTCCAGGGAATCTCTCAGAAGATGCACAGGTTAAGGAGTTTCTCATGGGCGTCTCACATGAGAACCAGAGTTTCAGTCACATGAAGCCCTCCTAACGTCCGGGGAATGCACTCCGAGCCTGCCATCGAAAACCGTGCCGACGGCCGTAGCCGCGGCCGCGGCCGTCGCCGTAAGAGCGGCAAGGGGGCCGACGGGTCCAACGCGTCCGACGTGACCGCGGACGGTCCCGTCTTCGTGGACAACTCCGGCCGCCGGGCGAAACTGCTCCGCCGGTTCGGCACCTTCGTCGGTGTCGTCTGTCTTGGGTATGCCGTCGTGCTCGGCATGGCCTTCATGGGCTGGGGCACGTCGCTCACTCCGTCCTCACTGCTGCCCTTCGGGGGCGGTGGCCCCGGCGGCAGTCAGCGCCCGGGTAGCAACCAGCAGCCGCAGGGCGGCTTCGGTGCGGCCCCTTCGGGCGCGCCCACAGGCGGCGCCACCCCGCCCACCAAGCCCTCCGGCACTCCGCCGGCCGGCATCGCCACGGGCGAGCCGCCCGCTTCGACACCGACACCGGCCGCCACCGCCGGCGCGACCGCCACCGCGTCCGCCTCCGCGGACGCCAACTGACCGGAACGCAGCCACCACATGACTACGACGACCACCTCGCGCGGCCGCAGGCGCGCCCCCTCGAAGGTGCAGCGGGCCGCCGGCAAGGCCGCGGCGCTGCAGAAACCGCGAGTCATCCTCGCCCTGCTGCTCCTGCTCGCGCTGACCAGCGTGATGCTGCTCGACGGCTATCTGCGCGCGGAGGTCGGCGGCGACCAGCGCGTACGTACCGGGGCCAGCTCCAACGACGTCCCCGACAAGGTCATCGACGGCGGACCGATCCTCAGCTTCCGCAACGGCCAGGCGGTGACCCAGTCCGTGCCGGAGAAGACCATCGCGCTCACCTTCGACGACGGCCCCAACCCCACCTGGACGCCCCAGGTCCTGAAGATCCTTGAGGAGTACGACGTCCCCGGCACGTTCTTCGTCGTCGGGTCGATGGTGTCGCGCTACCCGAGCATCGTCCAGACGATGGTCGACCAGGGCAATGAGATCGGCATCCACACCTTCACGCACGTCGACCTCTCCTACCAGAGCGACGCCCGCGTCAACCGTGAGATGCAGCAGACCCAGCTCGCGCTGGCGGGCGCGGCCGGCATCACGACGACGCTGTTCCGGGCGCCGTACTCGTCGGAGGCGGACGCCATCGACAACTACAGCTGGCCCGTCTACAAGAAGCTCGGCGAGGAGGGCTACACCAGCGTCTTCGTCGACACCGACAGCGACGACTGGAAGCGGCCCGGAGTCTCGAAGATCATCAAGTGGGCCACGCCGGAGGACGGCAAGGGCGCCTCGGTGCTCTTCCACGACGCCGGCGGCGAGCGCTCGCAGACGATCAAGGCATTGCCGGCGTACATCAAGAAGATGAAGGCCGCCGGCTACACCTTCACCACCATCAGCGGCGCGATCCAGCAACAGGCGTCGAGCGCGCGGCAGACCGCCACGGGTACGGGTGCCACCGCGGGCTCGGGCTCGGGCACCGCCGAGGGCCAGCAGCAGCCCGGTGGAGCGCCTACCGGCGGGCAGAGCAACGGGCAGGCCGGCAACGGACAGTTGGGCAATGGGCAGTTGGGCAACGTCCCAGGAGGAGGCAGCGGGACGTCGAGTCTCCAGGCCGCCCACCGCACCGCCACCGGCGCGACCCTCTACGAGGGCAAGGCCCTCATCGCGGCCGTGGCCGTCGCCGAATGGGCCGTACCGGGACTGGCGACCGGACTCGCGGTCGTCGGCTTCGCCGTCATGGGCCGGTTCGGGATGATGCTGATCCTCGCCCGCCGCCACTACCGGCAACGCAACCGGAAACGCGGCCGGGGCGGAAAGTTCAGCTGGGGGCCGACGGTCACCCGTCCGGTCACCGTGATCGTGCCCGCGTACAACGAGAAGGAGTGCATCGCCAACACCCTTGAGTCGCTGGCGAAGAGCACCCACCCGATCGAGATCATCGTCGTCGACGACGGCTCGGACGACAACACGTCCCAGATCGCCCGCGACGCGGCCCTCTCCTTCGGCATGACGAACGTCCGGGTCATCCGCCAGGAGAACGCGGGCAAGCCGGCCGCGCTCAACAACGGTGTCCGCAACGCCAGTTACGACATCGTCATCATGATGGACGGCGACACGGTCTTCGAGCCGGACGCCGTGCACCAGCTCGTGCAGCCCTTCGCCGACCCCGAGGTGGGCGCGGTCGCGGGCAACGCCAAGGTCGGCAACCGCAACACGATCATCGGCGCCTGGCAGCACATCGAGTACGTGATGGGCTTCAACCTCGACCGCCGTATGTACGACCTGCTGCGCTGCATGCCCACCATCCCCGGCGCGATCGGCGCGTTCCGCCGTGACGCGGTCCTGGAGGTCGGCGGCATGAGTGAGGACACACTCGCCGAGGACACCGACATCACCATCGCGATGCACCGCGCGGGCTGGCGCGTCGTCTACCAGGAGCACGCCAAGGCCTGGACGGAGGCGCCCGGTTCGCTCAAGCAGCTGTGGAGCCAGCGCTACCGCTGGTCGTACGGCACGATGCAGGCCCTCTGGAAGCACCGCAAGTCCCTTACGGACAAGGGCCCGTCGGGCCGCTTCGGCCGCGTCGGTATGCCTTTGGTGGTCATCTTCCAGATCATCACGCCGGTCTTCGCCCCGCTGATCGACGTCTTCACGGTCTACTCGATGATCTTTGTCGACTTCCAGGCGGCGATCCTGGCCTGGCTGGCGGTCCTGGGCATCCAACTCGTCTGCGCGGCCTACGCGTTCCGTCTGGACCGGGAGCAGTACCGGTACCTGCTGATGATGCCGCTGCAGCAACTGGCGTACCGGCAGATGATGTACCTCGTCCTCATCCACTCCTGCATCACCGCCCTCACCGGCGGGCGCCTGCGCTGGCAGAAACTGAAGCGCACGGGCGAGGTCGGCACCCCGGCGGGGGCAAGCTGATGAGCCAGAACCACGGCTACGCCAATAACGAGGGTTATGGGTACGGGTATGCGTACGGGGACGGGTATGCGCACGGGGACGGGTACGGCCAAGTCCCCTACGGGCAAACGGAGTACGTGCCTGAGTACGTGCCGGAGTACGCGCCTCACCATGTCCCGGAATACATGCCCGAGAGCGAGCCGGCGTACGTGGAAGAGCCTGCCGCCGCCATCGGCGACGCGAACCCCACCAGGGAGACCGAGCTCCCGAATCCGCCGGAGACGAAGCAACCGGCGGGCCGCGACCGTTACTTCGACACGCTGCGCGCCGTCGCTCTCGTCCGGGTCGTCACCTACCACACCTTCGGCTGGGCCTGGGCCGGCATGGTGTTCCCGTCGATGGGGATCATGTTCGCCCTCGCCGGCACACTGATGGCGAAGTCCCTGGAACGCCCCGCCCTCAAGGTGATCAGGAGCCGGGTCCGCCGGCTCCTGCCCCCCTTCTGGTTCTGGGGCTTCTTCGTGATCGTCGCGATGATGGTCCATGACTGGATGCCGGGCTGGCAGATCGTCTTCTGGGTCGTGCCGCTCGGTGACCCGCCGGGCAACGCCTGGGGCCAGCAGGCCTGGGAGATCCTCTGGTACCTGCGTACATACCTCTGGTTCGTCCTGCTGTCCCCGCTGCTGTTGCGGACATTCCGCCTGGCCCCGGTGGCCGTGCTGCTCCTCTCCCTGGCCCCGATCGTGGTGCTCCACTACCTGTGGGAGCCCCCGGACAACCGCTTCGGCAACGGCCTCACCGACCTGGCCACCTTCCTCTTCTGCTGGGTGCTCGGCTTCGCGCACCGCGAAGGCGTCCTGCGACGGCTCGAACCGGCGCTGGTGGTCCCGCTCTCCCTGGCCGCCATCGGGTTCGGCGGCTGGTACGCCTTCACCCACCAGGCCGAGACAGGCTCCTACGACCTCGACGACATCCCGCTCGCGCAGGCGTTCTGGTCGGCTGGCTTCGTGACGTTGCTGATGTACGCGAAGGCGCACTTCGAGATCGACTTCGCGTGGCTCACCCGCCACAAGCGGCTCGACCGCCTCGTGACGATCTTCAACGCGCGCGCCGTCACGCTCTATCTCTGGCACGAGATCGCCCTGATCCTGGCCGTCCCGCTGATCGACCAGTTCTGGAACGTCCCCGCCTTCGAGAAGTACCTGCCGCTGGAGAGCCAGTGGTTCATGTTCGGCGTCGGCTGGATCCTGATCGCCGTGTTCATCCTGCTGTGCGGCTGGGTGGAGGACGTCGCCGCCAAGAAGAAACCGACACTGCTGCCGTAGGCGGCCGACCGAGTGGTGCGGAGAGGGTCCGGGCGCCTCAGGTACGCCCGGCCCGCACCCGTGCCGCCGGGAGGCCATGACGTACGTACTGCCACAATGGGCACGTGACCCGCGCATCCCTGAACAAGCAGCCGCACGAAGTCGCCTCGATGTTCGACGACGTGGCGGAACGGTACGACCTCACGAACGACGTGCTCTCGCTCGGCCAGGACCGCGTGTGGCGCAAGGAGGTCGCGAAGGCGGTCGACGCCCGCCCGGCGCAGAAGATCCTCGACCTGGCCGCCGGTACGGCCACGTCCTCCCTTCCGTTCGCCCGCACGGGCGCCTACGTCGTCCCGTGCGACTTCTCCCTCGGCATGCTCAGGGTCGGCAAGCGGAACAACCCCTGGCTGCCCTTCACGGCGGGCGACGCCACCCGGCTGCCCTTCAAGGACGACACCTTCGACGCGGTGACGATCTCCTTCGGGCTGCGCAACGTCCAGGACACCGGCGCTGCGCTGCGGGAGCTGTACCGGGTCACGCGGCCCGGCGGACGGGTCGTGATCTGCGAGTTCTCGCACCCGACCTGGGCCCCCTTCCGCACGGTGTACACGGAGTACCTGATGCGCGCCCTGCCCCCGGTCGCCCGCGCGGTCTCCTCGAACCCCGACGCGTACGTCTATCTCGCCGAGTCCATCCGCGCCTGGCCCGACCAGCCGGCCCTGGCCGAACTGCTGCGCGACGCCGGCTGGTCGAAGACAGCCTGGCGCAACCTCACAGGCGGCGTCGTGGCCCTGCACCGCGGCTTCAAGCAGCCGTAGCCGTCGCCACCGCTGTGCTCGTCCTCCCGGTCACCTGATCGCCTCGAACTCGAACGCGTCTCCGGGACGGTCGAGTTCACGCTCCAGCCCGCCTCGGGGCGGCTTCGGCACCCGCGGCTCACGCACCCCCGCGCCACCGCCGCCCTCCCCGCCCCCGAAGTCGAACCACACGGTGACGAAGGCACCGCGCGGTATCGCGGCACCGGGCGGCGGATACTGCCGTACGACGTAGTCGACGAGGGTGAGGTGGAATTCGGGCCGGTCGGGCGCGGCGAGAAGCACCCCGTGAGCCCTGGCCCTCTCGCGCGCGTCCATGGCCATCAGGCCGACAAGCTTCGGCACACGCACGTCGGGTGTGTTGGGTGTTGTGCGCACAGACGTCACCCCCAGCGGTACGGGCAGGGTAACCCCGGCCGCGTACCGTCCGGAAGCGTTGAGTGATTTCCGGCGCCGAATCGCTACGTTCTGTAATCGACGGCGATCACAGATCAAGCCGGTAGCAGTGCCCCTCCTGCTCCAGCGTCGGCGTCGTGAAGACGTCCGTGAGCCGCATGCCGAGCCGTCGGGTGACCGCGATGGACCGTTCGTTGCGGGAGAGGACCATCGCGACCACGCTGGGCACGCCCGCCGAACGCACCCTGTCCAGCGTCAACCCGGCCGCGGCGGTCGCGTACCCCTGCCCCCAATAGGCCCGTCCGAGCCGCCAGCCGATCTCGATCTCGCCCTTGGGGCCCCAGTCCTGCGGCCACGGCTGGGCGCCCGTGAAGCCGATGACCTGGTCCGACTCGTCGAGCATGGTCCAGAAGCAGAACCCGTACTCGGCGTCGTGCCGACGCTGACGGGCGGTGAGTTCCTCGTAGACGGAGAGTTCCGCCGACCTGCCCCCGTGGAACTCCATGACATCGGGGTCGTCGAAGACCCGGTGCCACGCGAAGGCGTCCTCATCGGTGGGAACACGGAGGCGTACTACGGGGAGCGCTCGGTTCACGGGGCAGCCCTTCAGCCGGGTGATCAGTACTGCTGAATAGACTGCCCATGTCCAGTGCCTGTCGGCACGCAGATTTGAGAGTCTTGGGGAGAACCCGTCGTGACCGAGCCCCTCTCCGAAAACACCGCCGATGTGATCGTCGTCGGGGCCGGGCCAGCCGGTTCCACCACCGCCTACTACCTGGCGAAGGCCGGACTCGACGTACTGCTGCTGGAGAAGACCAGCTTCCCGCGCGAGAAGGTGTGCGGCGACGGCCTCACGCCGCGGGCGACCAAGCAGCTCGTCGCGATGGGCATCGACATCTCCGAGGAGGCCGGCTGGCTGCGGAACAAGGGCCTCCGCATCATCGGCGGCGGTGTCCGCCTCCAGCTCGACTGGCCGGAACTCGCCTCCTTCCCGGACTACGGCCTCGTCCGCAAGCGCGACGACTTCGACGAACAGCTCGCCCGCCAGGCCCAGAAGGCGGGCGCGCGCCTGTACGAACGCTGCAACGTCGGCGCCCCGATCACCGACGACCGCACCGGCCGCATCACCGGCGTGCACGCGAAACTCGGCGAGGACAAGCGCGAGGTCACCTTCCACGCGCCGCTGGTGGTCGCGGCCGACGGCAACTCCACCCGCCTGTCCCTGGCGATGGGGCTGCACCGCCGCGAGGACCGCCCGATGGGCGTCGCGGTCCGTACGTACTTCACCTCGCCGCGCCACGAGGACGACTATCTGGAGTCCTGGCTGGAACTCTGGGACCGGCGAGGGGCCCAGGACCGCCTGCTCCCGGGCTACGGCTGGATCTTCGGCATGGGCGACGGCACGTCCAACGTCGGCCTCGGCGTCCTCAACACCTCGGACTCCTTCAAGGAGCTGGACTGGCGTGAGGTGCTGAAGGCCTGGTGCGCGTCGATGCCGGAGGACTGGGGCTACACCCCCGACAACATGACCGGCCCGATCCGCGGTGCCGCCCTGCCCATGGCCTTCAACCGGCAGCCCCACTACACGAAGGGCCTGCTGCTCGTCGGTGACGCCGGCGGCCTGGTGAACCCCTTCAACGGCGAGGGCATCGCCTACGCCATGGAATCCGGCCAACTCGCCGCCGACGTCATCGTCCAGGCCCACGCGCGGGCCACACCGGCCCAGCGGGAGATCGCCCTCCAGCGCTACCCGCGCGTGCTCAAGGACACCTACGGCGGTTACTACACGCTGGGCCGCGCCTTCGTGAAGCTCATCGGCAACCCGAAGGTCATGAAGATCGCGGCCGAACGCGGTCTGACCCACCCCCTGTTGATGAAGTTCACCCTGAAGATGCTGGCCAACCTGACCGACCCGACGGGCGGCGACGCGATGGACCGGATCATCAACGGTCTGAGCAAGGTGGCCCCGAAGGCGTGATCAGGAGCTGAGGGCCTCCTGTTTGGCGGCCCGTCGCGCGAACACTTCCTCGCGACGGTCCGCCACCTGCCGCAGCGCGTCCTTCCGCTCCCGCCTGGAGAGCCGGTCCAGATACACGCGCCCGTTCACGTGGTCGGTCTCGTGCTCCAGACACCGGGCGAGGTATCCCGTCCCCTCGATCACCAGAGGGTTCCCGTCCTGATCGAGCCCGCGCACGACGGCACGATCAGGACGCGGTACGTCCATCACGGCCCCCGGCACGGAGAGGCACCCCTCGCCCTCGTCGAGGAGGCGTCGGTCACCGGCGCCGAGCGGCTCCAGCACCGGGTTGACGATGTGCCCGACATGTCGGACACCGTCGTCGTCAGGACAGTCGTAGACGAACAGCCGCAGACCGACGCCGACCTGGTTCGCCGCGAGCCCGGCTCCGTCGGCCGCATACATCGTCAGGAACATGTCGTCGAT
Organism: Streptomyces sp. AK08-02; assembly: GCF_033795085.1. Taxonomy (NCBI): domain Bacteria; kingdom Bacillati; phylum Actinomycetota; class Actinomycetes; order Kitasatosporales; family Streptomycetaceae; genus Streptomyces; species Streptomyces sp. AK08-02. Next base: position 267,757 of record NZ_JARAZV010000006.1, on the reverse strand, counting down.
GAGCGCGGCGAGTTCGGGCCCGAACTCGGTCACGTCCCGGCACGGCTTGTGCAGGACTTCTTCGCCCACTTCGGTGATCCGTCGCACGGCACCGCGCTGTGCCTCGGGCGTGAGCCGAGGGTACGAGTCGACGGGCCTGCCCTGTACGAAGACACGAGGCATCGCTGTCTCTCCTTCTGCTGTGTGCGGTACCGAGGAAGTACCGAGGCCTCAGCCTCACACAGCCATCCCCCGCGGGGACGGAGAGCGGTGAAGAGCGAAGGGTCGCTGCCCGACAACGGCAGCGACCCTCACCCGTGAATCCTTGACCTCGACGGTCCGCTCAGAGAACGCGCACCGCACCCGACGCCGGGTATCCCGACAGGTCCTGGACGACGACGCCCTTGGACGGGTTGGCCGCGTCCAGGTACTGGCCGTTCCCCACGTACACCGCCACGTGGTAGGCGGAACCCTTCGCACCCCAGTACAGGATGTCGCCGACCTGGATGTTCGACAGGGAGACCTCGGTGCCCTGCATCGACTGGTCCTGCGAGACCCGGGGGAGATCCACGCCGACCTGCTTGAACGCGGCCTGGACCAGGGAGGAGCAGTCCCACGCGTTGGGTCCCGTGGCGCCCATGACGTAGGCGTCGCCCAGCTGCGCGTTGAGGAAGGCGATGACGGTCGCGACGCTGCCACTCGCGGGGGCGGCCACCTGCGACGTCTGGGAGCTGGAGCTCGAGCCCGAGGCGGCCAGTGTGGAGCGCTCGGCGGAGCGGGAGACAGCGGCCTCCGCAGCGGCCTTGCGAGCGGCCTCGGCCTTCTCCTTGGCCTCCGCCTTCTGCTTCGCCTCCGCGAGGTCCTTACGGGCCTCCTGGGCGGCCTTGGAGGCCGCGGCGTCGCGCTCCGCCTGGAGCTCGTAGTTCGCGGCGGCCTGCTGCGTGGCGTCCGCGGACTCGGCGATCTGGGTGGCCAGGTCGGCCGTGATGGTGGGCAGTTCGAGTGTCTGCGTCACAGGTTCGGCGGCGTTCGCCGCACTGGACGCACCCGCCACTGCCAGGGTGCTGAGAACGCCACCGGCGACTCCGGCGCGCATCGCCAGCGACGAGGTGCCGGCACGCCGGGGCTTCCGGTGGCTTCGTATGTGAGCGGTAGCGGTGTGGGACATGGGTACTAGCGGTACCAGCGACTCCTCCATACCTTCAAGAAACGTGTGCTGCGCCACAGTTGTTCAATCGAGCCCCCAAATTCCCGGACTGTCACTCTTTATTGACGCCGTAACGGGCATTGCGGACACAGGCGATCATGCCTGTGATCATGCACTTTCGCTGGTACGCCCGAATTGCCCGCTGCTTACCATCGGTTGCGGTCCGTGGCCAACCCCCGATCTTCACAGGCCTTCACGGATGTGGCACAGGTCACGGAACGGTCACCGGTCGGGGTGCGTCTCGCGGGGGAATCGTCGATCGAGGCCGCTCGTGAACGCGTGCACGCACGGACAGGCATCCACATTCACCACTTCTCCTCCTCGCGGGTGTGAACGCGCTCCACTATCAAGCGCTCCCGTCCATCGCCAATTTGCCTGCAGAAGAAGTCTCTTGATATGGAGACGTCGCCTCTGACCAGCGGTAACCGGGGAAAATGTCACCTCTGGTGATCACGTGGACGCTTCGAGTGTGAAGATCACCGCTCATCCGACTTCATGATCCTTCGTCAGGTGGTGGAGATCACAAAGGTTCGGCAATACCCCGTGTCGCAGATCACAGACCGCCGGGCATAGGATGCGGGGCAGTTGGGCTTGTGACCTGCTTCACATGTTCTCGATCTTCGCCGGGACGGGCGGGGTTCGCAGGGCGGACGGGGCGGCGCGGGCCCCAAGCAATCGCCAGCAGTCAGTGCCGACTGAGAGGAGCGAGGAGCGGTGAACGCGTATGCGCCCATCCTCGTACTGGGAGCCCTCGGGGCAGGCTTTGCGATCTTCTCCGTGATCATGGCTTCGCTCATCGGCCCGAAGCGGTACAACCGGGCCAAACTAGAAGCTTATGAATGCGGGATCGAGCCGACACCCACGCCGGCCGGCGGTGGGCGATTCCCCATCAAGTACTACCTGACGGCGATGCTCTTCATCGTCTTCGACATCGAGATCGTCTTCCTCTACCCCTGGGCCGTCACCTTCGACGCCCTGGGTGTTTTCGGGCTCGTGGAGATGTTGCTCTTCGTGCTCACCGTCTTTGTCGCGTACGCGTACGTATGGCGGCGCGGCGGCCTGGAATGGGACTGAGGGGCCTCTAAGACATGGGACTCGAAGAAAAACTGCCGAGCGGATTCCTGCTGACCACCGTCGAGCAGGCCGCGGGCTGGGTGCGCAAGGCGTCCGTCTTCCCCGCCACGTTCGGACTCGCCTGCTGCGCCATCGAGATGATGACCACCGGCGCGGGCCGCTACGACCTGGCGCGCTTCGGCATGGAGGTCTTCCGCGGCTCACCCCGCCAGGCGGACCTGATGATCGTGGCCGGCCGGGTCAGCCAGAAGATGGCGCCGGTGCTGCGGCAGGTCTACGACCAGATGCCCAACCCCAAGTGGGTGATCTCCATGGGGGTCTGTGCCTCGTCGGGCGGCATGTTCAACAACTACGCCATCGTGCAGGGCGTCGACCACATCGTGCCGGTCGACATCTATCTGCCCGGCTGCCCGCCGCGGCCCGAGATGCTGATCGACGCGATCCTCAAGCTCCACCAGAAGATCCAGAGCTCCAAGCTCGGGGTGAACGCGGAGGAAGCGGCCCGCGAGGCGGAGGAGGCCGCGCTCAAGGCACTGCCCACGATCGAGATGAAGGGGCTGCTGCGATGAGCGACGCGAACGGCACCGGAGCGGACAGGCCGGCCGAGGGGGTCAACCCCGAGAAGGACCTCGCCGCGTCCAACCTCCCCGGCCAGCGCGGCGACGGCGGCGAGGAGATCCGCGTCCAGCGCGGCATGTTCGGCGCCAACAACGGCGGCGACACCTCCGGTTACGGCGGCCTGGTCCGTTCCGTCCGGCTGCCGGGCGACTCGGCGAGGCCGTACGGCGGCTGGTTCGACGAGGTCGCCGACGAACTCGAAGGCGCCCTGGAGGAACAGGGGCTGGTCCCCGAGAACGTGATCGAGAAGACGGTCGTCGACCGTGACGAGCTGACGTTCCACGTCGAACGCGCGTACCTGCTCGCCGTCGCCCAGACCCTGCGCGACGACCCCGCCCTGCGCTTCGAGCTCTGCACGGGCGTGAGCGGAGTCCACTACCCGCACGACAAGGGCCGTGAGCTGCACGCCGTCTACCACCTGCGCTCGATCACCCACAACAGGCTGATCCGCCTCGAAGTCAGCGCCCCGGACAGCGACCCGCATGTCCCGTCGCTGGTCTCCGTCTATCCGACGAACGACTGGCACGAACGCGAGACGTACGACTTCTTCGGGATCGTCTTCGACGGCCACCCGGCCCTCACCCGGATCATGATGCCGGACGACTGGCCGGGCCATCCGCAGCGCAAGGACTACCCCCTCGGCGGCATCCCCGTCGAGTACAAGGGCGCCCAGATCCCGGCTCCGGACCAGCGGAGGTCGTACTCATGAGCACGCAGCACGCAACTCCGCGCGACACCACCGAGGGCGCCGTGTACACGGTCACCGGTGGCGACTGGGACGAGGTCGTCCAGTCCGCGGCCCGTGCCGACGACGAGCGCATCGTCGTCAACATGGGCCCGCAGCACCCCTCCACCCACGGAGTGCTCCGCCTCATCCTGGAGATCGACGGAGAGACGGTCACCGAGGCCCGCTGCGGCATCGGCTATCTGCACACCGGCATCGAGAAGAACCTCGAGTTCCGCACCTGGACGCAGGGCACGACCTTCGTCACACGCATGGACTACCTGACGTCCTTCTTCAACGAGACCGCCTACTGTCTCGCCGTCGAGAAGCTCCTCGGCATCGAGGACCAGATCCCCGACCGCGCCACCCTCGTCCGCGTGCTCCTCATGGAGCTCAACCGGCTGTCCTCGCACCTCGTGTGCATCGCCACCGGCGGGATGGAACTGGGCGCCACCACGATCATGATCTACGGATTCCGTGATCGTGAAATGATTCTCGACATCTACGAGCTCATCACGGGCCTGCGGATGAACCACGCGTACATCCGGCCCGGCGGACTCGCCCAGGACCTGCCGCCCGGCGCGGTGGACCACATCCGCGAGTTCGTGAAGAAGATGAGGAAGAACCTTCCCGAGTACGACAAGCTCGCCACCGGGAACCCCATCTTCAAGGCCCGCATGCAGGACGTCGGTCACCTCGACCTGGCCGGCTGCATGGCCCTCGGCGCCACCGGCCCGATCCTGCGCTCCACCGGCCTCCCGCACGACCTGCGCAAGTCCCAGCCCTACTGCGGCTACGAGGCGTTCGACTTCGACGTCCCCACCGCGGACTCCTGCGACTCCTACGGCCGCTTCCTGATCCGCCTGGAGGAGATGCGCCAGTCGCTCAGGATCGTCGAGCAGTGCCTGGACCGGCTGCAGCCCGGCCCGGTCATGGTCACCGACAAGAAGATCGCCTGGCCTGCCCAGCTCGCCCTGGGACCGGACGGACTGGGCAACTCCCTGGACCACATCAAGAACATCATGGGCACCTCCATGGAGGCCCTGATCCACCACTTCAAGCTGGTGACCGAGGGTTTCCGCGTCCCGCCGGGACAGGCGTACGCGGCTGTCGAGTCACCCAAGGGCGAACTCGGGGTGCACGCCGTCTCCGACGGAGGCACCCGCCCCTTCCGGGTCCACTTCCGGGACCCGTCCTTCACCAACCTGCAGGCCATGGCGGCGATGTGCGAGGGCGGCCAGGTCGCCGACGTCATCGTCGCCGTCGCGTCCATCGACCCCGTGATGGGAGGCGTCGACCGGTGACCACCACCCCCGAGGGCGTCAGCCTGGGCATGCCCCAACTGCCCGCGCCCGACTACCCGGACGATGTTCGAGCCCGGCTCGAAGCGGACTCCCGCGAGGTCATCTCCCGCTACCCGGACTCCAGGTCCGCCCTCCTTCCGTTGCTGCATCTCGTGCAGTCGGAGGAGGGTCATGTCACGCGCACCGGGATGCGGTTCTGCGCGGACATGCTGGGCCTGACCACGGCCGAGGTCACCGCGGTCGCCACCTTCTACTCCATGTACCGCCGGGGCCCCTCCGGCGACTACCAGGTGGGCGTCTGCACGAACACCCTGTGCGCGGTGCTGGGCGGCGACGCCATCTTCGAGACCCTCCAGGAGCACCTCGGTGTCGCCAACGGCGGGACGACCGAGGACGGCAAGGTCACCCTGGAGCACATCGAGTGCAACGCGGCCTGCGACTTCGCACCCGTCGTGATGGTCAACTGGGAGTTCTTCGACAACCAGACGCCGGCCAGTGCCAAGCGCCTCGTCGACGACCTGCGCGCGGGCGTCGAGGTCGAACCCACGCGCGGTGCCCCCCTGTGCACGTTCAAGGACACCGCCCGCATCCTGGCGGGTTTCCCCGACACCAGGGACGGGGCCGTCGAGGCGAGCGGCAGCGCGGGTCCCGCCTCGCTGATCGGGCTCCGGTTGGCCAAGGGCGAGAGCCCCGCGCGCGTGGTGCACCCCAGGGGCGGCGACTCCAGGGGCACATCGCCGCAGGCCTCGTCGTCCGCCGCCGAGCACCTCAGCTCGCACGACGCGCCGCAGGACACGGCGGCTTCCGACCCCTCCCACCCGGCGGGGCCCGTCACCGAGGAGGGGGAGTGATGACAATGGCACCTGAAATCAACGAGACCAGCCCCGAGAAGCTGCTCGCACCCGTGCTGTCGGCCTTCTGGGACGAGGACCGGTCCTGGAGCCTGGACGTCTACCGAAGGCACGAAGGGTACGAGGGACTCCGCAAGGCCCTCGCGATGACCCCGGACGACCTCATCGCGTACGTCAAGGAGTCCGGTCTGCGCGGTCGCGGTGGTGCGGGATTCCCTACGGGAATGAAATGGCAGTTCATTCCTCAGGGTGATGGAAAGCCACACTATCTAGTTGTCAACGCCGACGAATCGGAGCCGGGAACCTGTAAGGACATCCCGCTCCTCTTCGCGAACCCGCATAGCCTCATCGAGGGCATTGTGATCGCGTGTTATGCCATCAGGTCTTCGCATGCCTTCATCTATCTGCGCGGTGAAGTCGTACCAGTGCTGCGGCGGTTGCACGAGGCCGTACGTGAGGCCTACGCGGCGGGCTACCTCGGCAAGGACGCACTCGGCAGCGGACTCGACCTCGAACTCACCGTGCACGCGGGCGCGGGCGCGTACATCTGTGGTGAAGAGACCGCACTGCTCGACTCGCTCGAAGGCCGCCGGGGTCAACCGCGGCTCCGTCCCCCCTTTCCTGCTGTCGCAGGGCTCTATGCGTGCCCAACTGTTGTAAATAACGTCGAGTCGATCGCGTCAGTTCCCGCGATTCTGCAAAAGGGCAAAGAATGGTTCCGCTCGATGGGGAGCGAGAAGTCTCCGGGCTTCACGCTCTACTCGCTCAGCGGCCATGTCACCAACCCGGGCCAGTACGAGGCCCCGCTCGGCATCACGCTCCGCCAACTCCTCGACATGAGCGGCGGGATGCGCTCCGGCCACCGGCTGAAGTTCTGGACACCCGGCGGCTCCTCGACACCGATGTTCACCGACGAGCACCTCGACGTCCCTCTTGACTACGAAGGAGTGGGCGCCGCGGGTTCCATGCTCGGCACAAAAGCACTCCAGTGCTTCGACGAGACCACCTGTGTCGTCCGGGCGGTCACCCGCTGGACCGAGTTCTACGCCCACGAGTCCTGCGGCAAGTGCACGCCCTGCCGCGAAGGGACGTACTGGCTCGTGCAGTTGCTGCGCGACATCGAGGCCGGCAAGGGCGTCATGTCCGACCTCGACAAGCTGAACGACATCGCCGACAACATCAACGGCAAGTCCTTCTGCGCCCTCGGCGACGGCGCCGCCTCGCCGATCTTCTCCTCCCTCAAGTACTTCCGCGAGGAGTACGAGGACCACATCACGGGCCGGGGCTGCCCCTTCGACCCGGCCAAGTCCACGGCCTGGGCCGACCGCACGGAGGTGAACGCATGACGGTGACCACGAGCGCTCCCTCCGGAGGGGGCGACGCGGCGGTCCCGCCGGAAGATCTCGTCGCGCTGAAGATCGACGGCATCGACATCAGCGTGCCCAAGGGCACCCTGGTGATCCGCGCCGCCGAACAACTCGGCATCGAGATCCCGCGCTTCTGCGACCACCCCCTCCTCGACCCGGCCGGCGCCTGCCGCCAGTGCATCGTCGAGGTCGAGGGCCAGCGCAAGCCCATGGCGTCCTGCACGATCACCTGTACGGACGGGATGGTCGTCAAGACTCACCTCACCTCACCCGTGGCCGAAAAGGCCCAGCACGGGGTGATGGAGCTGCTCCTCATCAACCACCCGCTCGACTGCCCGGTCTGCGACAAGGGCGGCGAGTGCCCCCTGCAGAACCAGGCCATGTCGCACGGTCAGGCGGAGTCCCGCTTCGAGGGCAAGAAGCGGACCTACGAGAAGCCGGTGCCGATCTCCACGCAGGTGCTGCTCGACCGCGAGCGGTGCGTGCTGTGCGCCCGCTGCACCCGCTTCTCCAACCAGATCGCGGGCGACCCGATGATCGAGCTGATCGAGCGCGGCGCGCTCCAGCAGGTCGGTACCGGTGAGGGCGACCCCTTCGAGTCGTACTTCTCCGGGAACACGATCCAGATCTGCCCGGTCGGGGCGCTGACCTCGGCGGCGTATCGCTTCCGCTCCCGCCCCTTCGACCTCGTGTCCTCGCCCTCGGTGTGCGAGCACTGCTCAGGCGGCTGCGCCACCCGCACCGACCACCGGCGCGGCAAGGTCATGCGGCGCCTCGCGGCCAACGAGCCCGAGGTCAACGAGGAGTGGATCTGCGACAAGGGGCGCTTCGGCTTCCGTTACGCGCAGAAGCCGGACCGGCTCCACACGCCCCTGGTACGCAACGCCGACGGCGTCCTGGAGCCCGCCTCCTGGCCCGAGGCGCTGGAAGCGGCGGCACAGGGACTCCTCGCGGCCCGCAGCCGTACGGGCGTTCTCACCGGCGGCCGGCTCACGGTCGAGGACGCCTACGCGTACAGCAAGTTCGCGCGCGTGGCCCTCGACACCAACGACATCGACTTCCGCGCGCGCGTGCACAGCGCCGAGGAGGCCGACTTCCTGGCCGCCCGAATCGGCGGACGCGGACGCGACCTCGACGGTACGGGCGTCACGTACGCCTCCCTGGAGAAGGCGCCCGCGGTCCTGCTGGTCGGCTTCGAGTCCGAGGAGGAGGCGCCCGGCGTCTTCCTGCGGCTGCGCAAGGCCTGGCGGGGACACGGACAGAAGGTCTTCTCCCTCGCCACCCATGCGACACGCGGCCTGGAGAAGGCCGGCGGCACGCTGCTGCCCGCCGCCCCCGGCACCGAGACCGAGTGGCTGGACGCGCTCGGGAGCGGGTTCGGGCTGGAGGAGAGCGGGGCGAAGGCCGCCGAGGCGCTGCGCACCGAGGGCGCGGTGATCGTCGTGGGAGAGCGGCTCGCCGCCGTCGCGGGCGGGCTCACCGCCGCCGTACGGGCAGCTTCCACGACCGGCGCCCAGCTGGTGTGGATCCCGCGCCGGGCCGGGGAACGCGGTGCCGTCGAGGCCGGCGCGCTGCCGTCGCTGCTGCCGGGCGGACGTCCGGCGACCGACCCGCGCGCGCGGGACGAGGTCGCCGTCGCCTGGGGCGTGGCTGAGCTTCCGCACCGCTTCGGCCGCGACACCGGCCAGATCGTCGAGGCCGCCGCCGGAGGCGAGTTGCAGGCGCTGGTGGTCGCCGGCGTCGAGGTCGCCGACCTGCCGGATCCGGCACGCGCGCGTGCGGCTCTGCGCGAAGTGGGCTTCCTGGTGTCTCTGGAACTGCGGCCCAGCGAGGTCACCGAGCACGCGGATGTCGTACTCCCGGTCGCCGCGGTCGCCGAGAAGGCGGGCACCTTCCTCAACTGGGAGGGCCGGGGCCGCCCCTTCGAGGCCGCGCTCAAGCCCGACCAGATGACCCGGCGCCTGGCACCGTCTGACGCCCGCGTGCTCCAGATGCTCGCCGACGCCATGGACGTACACCTCGGCCTGCCGGATCTGCGCACCGCGCGACTGGAACTGGACCGGCTCGGGGTCTGGGACGGCACGCGGGCCGGCAACCCGCTGGAGATCGGCGCCCAGTTGCCGCGCCCGGCCGCCGGGGAAGCGGTGCTCGCCGGGCACCGCCTGCTCCTCGACCAGGGGCGCCTCCAGGAGGGCGACGACGCCCTCGCCGGGACGCGGCACGCCGCACACGCGCGCGTGTCGGCCGCGACGGCCGCCGAAGCGGGGGTCAAGGACGGCGATCTGCTCGCCGTCACCGGTACCGCCGGGACGGTCGAACTCCCCCTCATGGTCACCGAGATGCCCGACCGAGTGGTCTGGCTGCCGTTGAACTCGACCGGAGGCGGCGTCGCCTCCGACACCGGGGCGCTGCCCGGCGCACTCGTCCGCATCGGCCCGGCGACCCTCGCCTCCGACGCACCCAAGGAGGTGGAGGCATGAGCCCGTACCTCGCCGCTGAAGACCTCTCCATGTTCGGCACCGACCCCTGGTGGCTGGTCGTCGTCAAGGCGGTCTTCTGCTTCGCCTTCCTGATGATCACCGTGCTGTTCTCCATCGTGTGGGAACGCAAGGTCGTCGCCTGGATGCAGCTGCGCGTCGGCCCCAACCGGCACGGCCCCTGGGGGATGCTCCAGTCGCTCGCCGACGGCGTCAAACTGATGCTCAAGGAAGACCTGATCGTCAAGCGCGCGGACAAAGTGGTCTACGTCCTCGCGCCGGTCATCGCGGCCATCCCGGCCTTCATGGCTATCGCGGTCATCCCCTTCGGACCGGCCGACAACGAGGTCTCGATCTTCGGCACCCGTACGACGATGCAGCTCACCGACCTGCCGATCGCGATGCTCTATGTCCTCGCGGTCGCCTCGGTCGGTATCTACGGCATCGTGCTCGCGGGCTGGAGCTCCGGATCGACCTACCCCCTGCTGGGCGGTCTGCGGTCCTGCGCCCAGATGATCTCGTACGAGATCGCGATGGGCGCCGCCTTCGCCTCGGTGTTCCTCTACTCCGGGTCGATGTCGACCTCGACCATCGTCGAACAGCAGCACGACCGCTGGTACGTCGTCCTGCTGCCGGTGTCCTTCCTCATCTACATCGTGACGATGATCGGCGAGACCAACCGCGCCCCCTTCGACATGCCGGAGTCCGAGGGCGACCTGGTCGGCGGCTTCAACACCGAGTACTCGTCCATCAAGTTCGCGCTGTTCATGCTCGCCGAGTACGTCAACATGGTGACCGTCTCGGCCGTGTCGGTGACGCTCTTCCTGGGCGGCTGGCGGGCCCCATGGCCCATCAGCACCTTCTGGGAGGGCGCCAACCACGGCTGGTGGCCGATGGCCTGGTTCGTCATCAAGGTGCAGCTGCTGCTGTTCTTCTTCATCTGGCTGCGCGGCACGCTCCCGCGTGTCCGCTACGACCAGTTGATGAAGCTCGGCTGGAAGGTCCTCATCCCGGTCTCGCTGGTCTGGCTGATGCTCGTCGCGACCGTACGGACCCTGCGCAACGAGAACTACGACTTCGCCGACATCGCCCTCTACGTGGGCGGCGGTGTCCTCGCCCTGCTGTTGCTCTCCTTCGTGGCCGACATCTTCCGCGACCGGGGCAAGGCGCAGGAGGCGGCCGCCGCCGAGCCCGTCGCCTTCGACCCGATGGCGGGCGGATTCCCCGTACCACCACTGCCGGGACAGGAGGCGCCGGCGGTGCCCCGCAGGCGCCCGCGCCGAGAGCGCGAGTTGATTGTCAGTGGTGGGCCGGATACTGGCAGTGACGGATCTCTGGATGGAAAGGAGGCGTCCGATGGCTGAGGAGCCGAAGGAGACCGGGCAGTCGAAGCCCGGCTTCCAGAACCCCGTGGCCGGCTTCGGCGTGACCTTCAAGGCCATGTTCAAGAAGCGGCTGACCGAGCAGTACCCCGAGCAGGAGAAGACCACCGCTCCCCGGTTCCACGGACGGCACCAGCTCAACCGCCATCCGGACGGCCTGGAGAAGTGCGTGGGCTGCGAACTGTGTGCCTGGGCCTGCCCCGCGGACGCCATCTATGTGGAGGGCGCCGACAACACCGACGAGGAACGCTACTCGCCGGGTGAGCGGTACGGCGCGGTCTACCAGATCAACTACGCCCGCTGCATCCTGTGCGGCCTGTGCATCGAGGCGTGCCCCACGCGCGCGTTGACGATGACGAACGAGTTCGAGCTGGCCGACAGCAGCCGCGCCAACCTCATCTACACCAAGGAACAGCTGCTCGCCGGACTCGACGAGGGCATGGTCGAATCGCCCCACTCGATCTTCCCGGGCACCGACGAACAGGACTACTACCGGGGGCTGGTCACCGAGGCCGCGCCCGGCACGGTCCGCCAGGTCGCCGTTTCCAAGGGTGAGAAGGCGGAAGAAGAGGGGGTGGGCGCATGAGCGCGCTCGCCGCCACGGCCACTCTCGCCGCCGACACCTCCACGGGTGAGGCGTTCCAGTTCTGGGTGCTCGGCACCGTCGCCGTGGCCGGAGCCCTGTGCACCGTCTTCATGAGAAGGGCCGTCCACAGCGCGCTCTGTCTCGCCGGAACCATGATCATCCTGGCGGTGTTCTACCTGGCCAACGGCGCCTACTTCCTGGGCGTCGTCCAGATCGTCGTCTACACCGGCGCGATCATGATGCTGTTCCTCTTCGTGGTCATGCTCGTCGGTGTCACCGCCGCGGACTCCCTCAAGGAGACCATCAAGGGTCAGCGCTGGCTGGCCCTGGTGTGCGGGCTCGGCTTCGGCATCCTGCTGGTCGCGGGCATCGGAAACGCCTCCCTGAAGGAGTTCACCGGTCTCGGTCAGGCCAACGCGAACGGCAACGTGGAGGGCCTGGCCGCCCTCATCTTCACGAAGTACGTGTTCGCCTTCGAGATCACCGGCGCGCTGCTGATCACGGCCGCCGTCGGCGCCATGGTGCTCACGCACCGCGAGCGCACCGAGCGCGCCAAGACCCAGCGCGAACTGGCCGAACAGCGCGTGCGGGACGGCAAGCACCTGCCGCCGCTGCCCGCCCCCGGTGTGTACGCCAGGCACAACGCGGTGGATGTCGCGGGTCTGCTGCCCGACGGCACCCCGGCCGAGCTGTCCGTCATGCAGACGCTGCGTCAGCGCGGCCAGATCCGCGATGTGTCCGCCGAGGCCATCAACGACCTCAAGGCCCTGGAACAGCGCGCCGAGGACCGTCTGGAGCGCACCAACATCGGCTCGAACGGTCGCTCGAACAGTGGGGAGGCGTCCAAGTGAACCCGGTCAACTACCTCTATCTCGCCGTCCTGTTGTTCACGATCGGCGCCACCGGCGTCCTGATCAGGCGCAACGCGATCGTCGTCTTCATGTGCGTCGAGCTGATGCTCAACGCCTGCAACCTCGCGTTCGTCACCTTCTCCCGGATGCACGGCAATCTCGACGGCCAGGTCATCGCCTTCTTCACGATGGTCGTCGCCGCCGCGGAGGTCGTCGTCGGGCTCGCGATCATCGTGTCGCTCTTCCGTTCCCGCCACTCGGCCTCGGTCGACGACGCCAGCCTGATGAAGCTGTAAGGGGTCGCTGAATCGTGGACAATCTGATTGCGCTGCTGGTGGCGGCGCCTCTGCTCGGAGCGGTGGTACTGCTGTGCGGCGGCCGACGGCTGGACGCCGTCGGCCACTGGATCGGCACGGCCCTGGCGGCCGCCTCCTTCGTGATCGGCGTGGTTCTCTTCGTCGACATGCTGGGCAAGGACGCCGAACACCGCGCCCTCATGCAGCACCTGTTCAGCTGGGTCCCCGTCGAGGGTTTCCAGGCCGACGTCGCCTTCCAGCTCGACCAGCTGTCGATGACGTTCGTCCTGCTGATCACCGGCGTCGGCTCGCTGATCCACGTGTACTCGATCGGGTACATGGAGCACGACGAGCGCCGCCGCCGCTTCTTCGGCTATCTGAACCTGTTCCTCGCGGCGATGCTGCTGCTCGTCCTCGCCGACAACTACCTCCTGCTGTACGTCGGCTGGGAGGGCGTCGGCCTCGCCTCGTACCTCCTGATCGGCTTCTGGCAGCACAAGCCCAGTGCCGCGACCGCCGCGAAGAAGGCCTTCCTGGTCAACCGCGTCGGCGACATGGGCCTGTCGATCGCCATCATGCTGATGTTCACCACCTTCGGGACCTTCGCCTTCGGGCCGGTCCTCGAAGCCACCGGTGGGACGGGTGAGGGCAAGCTCACCGCGATCGCCCTGATGCTGCTGCTCGCGGCCTGCGGCAAGTCCGCCCAGGTGCCCCTGCAGTCCTGGCTCGGGGACGCGATGGAGGGCCCGACCCCGGTCTCGGCCCTCATCCACGCGGCGACGATGGTGACCGCCGGTGTGTACCTGATCGTCCGCTCCGGGGAGATCTTCAACGCGGCGCCCGACGCCCAGTTGGTGGTCACCGTGGTCGGAGCCGTCACGCTCCTCTTCGGTGCGATCGTCGGTTGCGCGAAGGACGACATCAAGAAGGCGCTGGCCGGCTCGACCATGTCGCAGATCGGCTACATGATCCTCGCGTCCGGACTCGGGCCCATCGGCTACGTCTTCGCGATCATGCACCTGGTGACCCACGGCTTCTTCAAGGCCGGTCTGTTCCTCGGCGCCGGCTCGGTCATGCACGGCATGAACGACGAGGTCGACATGCGCAAGTACGGCGGCCTCCGCAAGCACATGCCCGTCACCTTCGTGACCTTCGGTCTCGGGTACCTTGCCATCATCGGCTTCCCCGGTCTGTCCGGCTTCTTCTCCAAGGACAAGATCATCGAGGCGGCGTTCGCCAAGGGCGGCACCGAGGGCTGGATCCTCGGCGGAGTCGCTCTGCTCGGCGCGGCCATCACCGCGTACTACATGACGCGCGTGATGCTCATGACGTTCTTCGGCGAGAAGCGCTGGCAGCCCGACGAGAACGGCAACGAACCGCACCCGCACGAGTCCCCGAAGTCCATGACGATCCCCATGATCGTGCTCGCCTTCGGGTCGGTCTTCGCGGGCGGGATCTTCGGCATCGGCGACCGCTTCCTGCACTGGCTGGAGCCCGTCACCGAGCACTCGCACGGGAACCCGCCGGTCAGCGCCCTCACGGTCACCCTGTCCACCATGGTCGTGCTCGTCATCGGCGTCGGCGCCGCGTACCTCCAGTACGGGCGCCGTCCGGTCCCGGTCGTCGCCCCGCGCGGGTCGCTGCTCACCCGGGCCGCCCGCCGCGACCTCCTCCAGGACGACTTCAACCACGTCGTCCTCGTACGCGGCGGGGAGCACCTCACCCGCTCCCTCGTCTACGTCGACCACACCCTGGTCGACGGGGTCGTCAACGGTACGGCGGCCTCCATGGGCGGCCTCTCCGGACGGCTCCGCAAGCTGCAGAACGGCTACGCGCGCTCGTACGCGGTCTCGATGTTCGGCGGTGCGGCGATCCTCATCGCCGCGACCCTGCTGATGAGGGCGGTCTGATACCGATGTCCTTTCCCCTCCTGACAGCGACGGCGGCGCTCCCGGCCCTCGGAGCGATCGCCACGGCGGCCGTGCCGGCTGCCCGGCGCACCGCCGCCAAGTGGCTGGCGTTGATCGTCTCGCTCGCCACTCTCGCGCTCGCCGCGATCGTCCTGGTGCGCTTCGACCCGGGCGGTGACCGCTACCAGCTCACCGAATCCCGTGCCTGGATCAAGGACTTCGGGGTGCGGTACGAGCTGGGCGTGGACGGCATCGCCGTGGCGCTCATCGCGCTCACCGCACTGCTGATCCCGTTCGTGATCCTGGCCGGCTGGCACGACGCCGACCCCCTGGAGACAGGAAACACGCGCTGGCGGCCCACCCAGGGCTTCTTCGCGCTGATCCTGGCCGTCGAGGCGATGGTGATCATCTCCTTCGAGGCCACCGACGTCTTTCTCTTCTACATCTTCTTCGAAGCCATGCTCATCCCGATGTACTTCCTCATCGGCGGCTTCGGCGACCGTGCCCACGAGCACGGCGAGGAAACGGCGTCCACGCAACGCTCGTACGCGGCGGTGAAGTTCCTCCTCTACAACCTGGTCGGCGGCCTGATCATGCTGGCGGCCGTGATCGGTCTCTACGTGGTGGCGGGGAACTTCTCGCTCACGGAGATCGCCGAGGCCCGGGCCAACGGTTCGCTGCACATGGCGACGAACACCGAACGCTGGCTGTTCCTGGGCTTCTTCTTCGCCTTCGCGGTGAAGGCGCCCCTGTGGCCGCTGCACACCTGGCTGCCCAACGCCATGGGGGAGGCCACCACACCGGTCGCCGTGCTGATCACGGCGGTCGTCGACAAGGTGGGCACCTTCGCGATGCTCCGCTTCTGCCTCCAGCTGTTCCCGGAGGCGTCGAAGTGGGCGACGCCCGTCATCCTCGTACTGGCGCTGATCAGCATCATCTACGGGGCGCTGCTCGCCGTCGGGCAACGCGACATCAAGCGGCTGGTCGCGTACGCGTCGATCTCGCACTTCGGGTTCATCATCCTGGGCATCTTCGCGATGACCAGCCAGGGCCAGTCGGGCGCGACGCTGTACATGGTCAACCACGGGATCTCGACGGCCGCGCTGATGCTGGTGGCCGGCTTCCTGATCTCGCGGCGCGGCTCACGGCTCATCGCCGACTACGGAGGCGTCCAGAAGGTCGCCCCGGTGCTCGCCGGCACGTTCCTGATCGGCGGGCTCGCGACCTTGTCGCTCCCGGGCCTCGCGCCCTTCGTGAGCGAGTTCCTGGTCCTGGTGGGCACGTTCGCGCGCTACCCGGCGGTCGGCATCATCGCCACCTTCGGCATCGTCCTCGCCGCGCTCTACACCCTCGTCCTCTACCAGCGGACGATGACGGGCCCGGTGAAGGCGGAGGTCGCCGAGATGCCGGACCTCAGGGTGCGTGAACTCGTGGTGGTGACACCACTGATCGTGCTGCTGATCTTCCTGGGCGTCTATCCGAAGCCCTTGACCGACATCGTCAACCCGGCGGTCAAGCAGACCATGTCCGACGTCCAGAAGAAGGACCCCCAGCCCGAGGTGGAGGCGGCCAAGTGAGCGCATCAGCCGTCCACAGCCTGTGGACAACGGCGGCCGACCCGATCTCCAAGATCGACGCGCCGAAGATCGAATACGGGCAGTTGTCGCCCACCCTGATCGTCATCGGCGCGGCGATCGTCGGGATCCTGGTCGAGGCGTTCGTGCCCCGCAAATCCCGCTACTACGTACAGCTGTTCGTGTCCGTCGTCGCTCTTGTCGCCGCGTTCGCCGCGGTCGTGGGGCTCGCGACGAGCGGATACGGCACCACCAAGGCCGGCATCGCGGCCATGGGCGCGATCGCCGTCGACGGGCCCGCACTGTTCCTGCAGGGCACGATCCTGCTCGCGGGACTGGTCGGCCTGTTCACCTTCGCCGAACGGCGGCTCGACCCCGAGGCGCACGGCAACCGCGTCGACTCGTTCGCCGCGCAGGCCGCGTCCGTACCGGGCAGCGACAGCGAAAAGGCCGCGGTGAAGGCGGGGTTCACCACCACCGAGGTGTTCCCGCTGCTGTTGTTCGCGATCGGCGGCATGCTGATCTTCCCCTCGGCCAACGACCTGCTGACCCTGTTCGTGGCCCTGGAGATCTTCTCGCTCCCGCTGTACCTGCTGTGTGCCCTGGCCCGCCGCAAGCGGCTCATGTCGCAGGAGGCCGCGGTCAAGTACTTCCTGCTCGGCGCCTTCGCCTCCGCGTTCACCCTGTTCGGCATCGCACTGCTGTACGGCTATGCGGGCTCGGTGTCCTACGGGACGATCGCCCAGGTCGTCGACGGCACCATCAAGAACGTCGACCCGGCGCTCGCCGACACCATGGGCAACGACGTGCTGCTGCTCATCGGCGCCGCGATGATCGTCATGGGTCTGCTCTTCAAGGTCGGCGCCGTGCCGTTCCACATGTGGACGCCGGACGTCTACCAGGGCGCGCCCACCCCGGTGACGGGTTTCATGGCGGCGGCGACGAAGGTGGCGGC
Source organism: Streptomyces sp. AK08-02 (assembly GCF_033795085.1). Classification (NCBI taxonomy): domain Bacteria; kingdom Bacillati; phylum Actinomycetota; class Actinomycetes; order Kitasatosporales; family Streptomycetaceae; genus Streptomyces; species Streptomyces sp. AK08-02. The sequence goes on along the minus strand of NZ_JARAZV010000006.1, from coordinate 250,602 downwards.
GTTCGGCGCGCTGCTGCGGCTGCTCTACGTGGTGCTGCCGGGCCTGCGCTGGGACTGGCGGCCGGTCATGATGGGCGTCGCGGTCGTCACCATGCTGGGTGGCGCGGTCGTCGCGATCACCCAGACCGACATCAAGCGGCTGCTCGCCTACTCGTCCATCGCGCACGCGGGGTTCATCCTCGCCGGTGTCATCGCCATGACACCGGACGGGGTCTCGTCCGTGCTGTTCTATCTGGGCGCGTACTCGTTCGTGACGATCGGGGCGTTCGCCGTGGTCACCCTGGTGCGGGATGCTGGAGGCGAGGCGACCCACCTGTCCAAGTGGGCGGGGCTCGGACGCCGTTCGCCGCTGGTGGCCGCCGTGTTCGCGGTGTTCCTGCTGGCCTTCGCCGGCATTCCGCTGACCTCCGGTTTCGCCGGGAAGTTCGCCGTGTTCAAGGCGGCGGCCGAGGGCGGGGCGGGAGCGCTGGTCGTCGTCGGTGTGATCTCGTCGGCCATCGCCGCGTTCTTCTACATCCGGGTGATCGTCCTGATGTTCTTCAGCGAGCCGCAGCCCGACGGACCCACCGTCGCCGTGCCCTCGCCGTTGACCATGACGGCGATCGCGGTGGGGGTGGCAGTCACCGTAGTGCTGGGTGTGGCGCCGCAGTACTTCCTCGACCTGGCGAACCAGGCGGGCGTCTTCGTACGCTGACCAGCGGGTTTCACGGAAAGCGCCGGGCCCCGGTCCCCTTGTGGGACCGGGGCCCGGCGCGTGTTCACGGCGTCGGGCACGTCACCGTCGGGTTCCAGCGGGCGAACATGCCGCTGGGGTTCTCCTTCCAGAGCCAGACGTGCAGGTCGTAGTGGACCGGCATGCCTTCCACGTGGCCGGGCATCGGGCCGTCGAAGGCCATACCGAACAGGCTCGGGCGGTCGTCGTCGGTCTTGACGTCCTGGTCCTTGTCGACCACGATCCACTCCGCGCCGACGAGCCTGCGTGACTCGCCGGCGGCGCTCGGGGTGGCCACAGTGGGGGCGTCCCCGTCCAGCGAGTCGAGGTCGTCGGCCCAGCTCGCGTCGGCGGCCGTGTCCGTCCAGTCCTCGCTGGTCCGGTCCTCGTACAGCAGAGCGGTCGGCTTCGCTGGATCGAGTGAACCGTAGAGGTCCTTGTCGATGTAGTGGAAGCCCATGCCGCCCTCCGTCGGATGGACTCCGCAGAAGGAGGGCTTGTAGCCGTCCGTCACGGCGGACGGGGCGTACTGGTACTTCGCCGTCGCTTCGAGCGTCTTGGCCAGCTCGGTCAGGACCGTGGGGTCGACGGGGTCGCTCGGCGCCGAGTGCGCGGGGGCGACGGCCAGGGAAAGGGATGCGGCGGTCGTGGCGAGGGCGACGGTGAGCTTGAGCCGGCGGCGGGGCATATGGGGACTCCTTGAACTGGAGAGGCACCTCGGAAGGCGCCGGTCCGCAGGGCGCGCGGGGCGCGCCGGTCCGTTGTGCGGGCCTCCCCTCGTCCCGCCCGAGCAGCGTGTCGCGGGCCGTTCGGGGGCGCCACGCGAAGGGGCCCATTGGGCTGAACACCCCGCTTCGGCCCAGAGGCCCGGAGACACGGACGAGGCGGGACGGGCGCGACCTGTGGATAACTCCGGGGCTGTCGGTGCGGGCCCCTATGGTGGACGCAGTGGTCGAGGCGCGACGTACGGGGGACACGACGATGAGCGCGATGAGCGTGATGGGCGGGTCGGGTGTGATGACGGAAGCGGACGAGGGGCTGGGAGCAGTCGCGGTGTCGGCCGCGGTGGAGGACAGCGAGGCGCTGGCCACGCTGCACCGGGTCTTCGGGTACGACTCCTTCCGCGGTGAGCAGGCGGCCGTCATCGAGCATGTGGTGGCGGGCGGCGACGCGGTCGTCCTCATGCCGACCGGCGGCGGAAAGTCGCTGTGCTACCAGATTCCGTCCCTGGTCAGACCGGGTACGGGGATCGTCGTCTCGCCTCTCATCGCGCTGATGCAGGACCAGGTGGACGCGCTGCGCGCGCTCGGCGTGCGGGCCGGGTTCATGAACTCCACGCAGGATTTCGACGAGCGGCGGGTGGTCGAGGCCGAGTTCCTCGCCGGTGAGCTGGACCTTCTGTACCTGGCTCCGGAGCGGCTGCGTCTGCAGTCGACCCTTGACCTGCTCTCCCGGGGAAAGATCGCTGTATTCGCCATCGACGAGGCGCACTGCGTCTCGCAGTGGGGCCACGACTTCCGGCCCGACTACCTGGCGCTGTCGCTGCTGGGCGAGCGTTGGCCGGACGTCCCGCGGATCGCTCTCACGGCGACGGCCACGCACGCGACGCACCAGGAGATCACCGAGCGGCTGGGCATGCCGGATGCCCGTCACTTCGTGGCGAGCTTCGACCGGCCCAACATCCAGTACCGGATCGTGCCCAAGGCCGACCCCAAGAAGCAGCTGCTGTCCTTCCTGAAGGAGGAGCACGCGGGCGACGCCGGCATCGTCTACTGCCTCTCGCGCAACTCCGTGGAACGCACGGCGGAGTTCCTGTCCGCCAACGGTGTGCAGGCGGTGCCGTACCACGCGGGACTGGACGCGGGTACGCGCGCGGCGCACCAGTCCCGCTTCCTGCGGGAGGACGGTCTCGTCGTCGTCGCGACCATCGCCTTCGGGATGGGTATCGACAAACCCGACGTCCGGTTCGTCGCCCACTACGACCTGCCCAAGTCCGTGGAGGGCTACTACCAGGAGACCGGCCGCGCGGGGCGCGACGGACTGCCGTCCACGGCCTGGATGGCGTACGGACTGAACGACGTCATACAGCAACGGAAACTGATCCAGGGCAGTGAGGGGGACGAGGCACACCGGCGCCGGTCCGCCGCGCATCTGGACGCGATGCTGGCACTGTGCGAGACGGTGCAGTGCCGGCGCAGTCAGCTGCTCGCCTACTTCGGCCAGGACCCGGAGCCGGGCGGCTGCGGCAACTGCGACACCTGCCTGGTGCCGCCCGACACCTGGGACGGCACGGTCGCCGCGCAGAAGGTGCTGTCGACGGTGTGGCGGTTGGAGCGCGAGCGGCGGCAGAAGTTCGGCGCGGTGCAGATCGTGGACATTCTGCTGGGCCGGCGGACCGCGAAGGTGATCCAGTTCGACCACGACCAGCTCTCCGTGTTCGGCATCGGGGAGGAGCTGGCGGAAGGCGAATGGCGCGGAGTGGTCCGGCAGATGCTGGCGCAGGGACTCCTCGCGGTCGAGGGGGAGTACGGGACGCTGGTGCTGACCGAGGAGAGCGGGTCGGTGCTGCGGCGCGAGCGGGACGTGCCGATGCGGAAGGAACCGAAGAAGACGGCGACCTCGCGGTCGGCCGGTGGCGGCGGCCGGGGTGAGCGGAAGGCGAAGGCGGCGGCGGTCGAGTTGCCCACGGAGCTGCAGCCCGCGTTCGAGGCCCTGCGGACCTGGCGTGGTGAACAGGCCCGTGAGCAGGGAGTTCCGGCGTACGTCATTTTCCATGACGCCACGCTGCGGGAGATCGTCAGCGTCTGGCCCGGGTCGGTGGCGGAACTGGGCGGTATCAGTGGGGTGGGCGAGAAGAAGCTCGCCACCTACGGGGAGGGTGTGCTGAAGGCCCTCGCGGCGCTGGGCGGGGCACCGGTGTCCGCGGCGCGGGCGGAGCCCACACACACGGGCAGTGCCGGCGGGGGTACGGGGCCCGGGACGGGCTCCGACCAGATGGGACCGGACGACTGGCCCGAGATGGAGATGGAGCCCGAGCCGGAGGACTGGATGTAGACCGGCGGACTCCGGGCCGCTTCCCGGGCGCCTCGCTCAGCTCGCCGGAGTGATTCTTCCCGTCACCTCGCCCAGGCCTACACGGGTGCCGTCCGGACCCGGGGCCCAGGCGGTGAGGGTGACCTCGTCGCCGTCCTCCAAGAAGGTGAGCTTGCCGGTGGGGAGGTCGAGGGGCCGGGTGCCGTTCCAGGTGAGTTCGAGGAGGGAGCCGCGTTCTCGTTCGGTGGGGCCGCTGACCGTGCCCGAGCCGTAGAGGTCGCCGGTGCGCAGGGAGGCACCGTTGACGGTCATGTGGGCGAGTTGCTGCGCGGCCGTCCAGTACATGCTGGAGAAGGGGGGCTCGGAGATGGTGTGGCCGTTCACGGCGACGGAGATACGCAGGTCGTAGCCGCCTGGCTCCTCCTCGGCGTCGTCGAGGTAGGGAAGCAGCGGGTGGGTACGGGTGGGCGGGGAGAGTCGGGCATCCTCCAGGGCGTCCAGCGGGGTGATCCACGCCGAGACGGACGTGGCGAAGGACTTGCCGAGGAACGGGCCCAGTGGGACGTACTCCCAGGCCTGGATGTCGCGAGCGGACCAGTCGTTCAGGAGGCAGAGGCCGAAGACGTGGTCCCGGAAGGCGGACAGGGCCACGGGGTTGCCCATGGACGACGGCGTGCCCACCACGAAACCGACCTCCGCCTCGATGTCCAGGCGGACCGACGGGCCGAAGAGAGGGGCCGGGTCGGTGGGGGCCTTGCGCTGGCCCGAGGGGCGTACGACTTCGGCGCCGGAGACCACGACCGTGCCCGAGCGGCCGTGGTAACCGATCGGCAGGTGCTTCCAGTTGGGGGTCAGGGAGTCCGCGGCATCCGGGCGGAAGATCTGGCCCACGTTCCGGGCGTGGTTCTCGGAGGCGTAGAAGTCGACGTAGTCCGCGACCTCGAAGGGGAGGTGCAGCGTCACCGAGGAGAGGGGGTGCAGGAGCGGGGCGACGACGTCCTGGTGGGACGGGACGGTGACCCAGGCGGTGAGGGCGCGCCGGATGTCGGACCAGGTCGTGCGGCCGGCGGCGAGAAGGGGGTTGAGAGTCGGGCCGGCCAGGACGGATACATACGGGGAGCCGAGCGCGGCGGCTGCGGCACCCGCGTCGAGGACGTGGTCGCCGAGCCGGACGCCGACCCGGCGTTCTGTGGAGCCGGCCGGGGAGAACACACCGTACGGAAGGTTGTGCGGGCCGAAGGGGTCACCCTCGGGGACATCGAAGGGGGGCATGGGGTGCTGCCTCGCTCTCGTGTGCCGTCTGCTCAAGTGGTCGCGCCACAGGTTACGGGTGAGTCGCCGACTCAGGGCAGTGTTCCCAGTGTCTAAAGAGTTCGTAATGTCCGGATAAGCCTTGTCCGGAGTGGATGATTCCGGCTTAGCGTCCTTTGGGGGGACGCGGACGGGGTGGGTCCGGTCCGTAGGGGGGACACGTGGGGGGACCCGTGGCCAGGAACAGCAGTGTGCCGTTTTCGGCCGACCATGCCGTGCCGGCGTTGATCGTGAAGTTCGGTGACTATCCACTGCATCACGGAGGCGTCGGGGCCATCCGCAGTCTGGGACGGCTGGGCGTTCCGATGTACGCGATCACCGAGGACCCTTACACGCCCGCGGCCTCGTCGCGTTATCTGCGGCGTGCGTTCGTCTGGCCGACCACCGGGACCGAGGAACCGGAGCGGCTCGTCGAGGGGTTGCTGCGGATCGGGAAGCGGATCGGGCGTCCCGCTGTCCTCGTTCCCACGGACGAGGAGGCGGCCGTACTGATCGCCGAGCGGCAGGAGGAACTCGGCGGCGCGTTTCTCTTCCCGCGCGTGGAGGCGGGGCTACCGCGTCGCCTCGCCAGCAAGCAGGGACTGCACGAGTTGTGCGTGGAGCACGGCATACCGACTCCGTCCGCCGCTTTTCCGCGGTCGTACGACGACATCGAGCGGTTCGCGCGGACGGCCAGGTTCCCGGTGGTGGCCAAGAACCGGGAGGCGTTCGTGCGGCGCGCCCGGCCCGCTGTCAACGGCACCACGCGCATCGCGAGCCGGGAGGCGCTGCTGTCCCTGGCCCGTGACTGGGGTGAGCGTCCCGGTGTGATCCTGCAGGAGTACCTGCCCCGGGAGGAGGCCGAGGACTGGATCGTCCACGCCTACTTCGACGCGGACTCGAATCCGCGGGCGCTGTTCACGGGGGTGAAGGTCCGTTCGTGGCCGCCGCACGCAGGAATGACGGCAAATGCGTACGTCGTCGACAATCCGGAACTCGCGGACCTTGCCGCGCGTTTCATCAAGCAGATCGGCTTCACCGGAATCATCGACCTCGACCTGCGCTTCGACCGGCGCGACGGACAGTACAAACTCCTCGACTTCAATCCGCGGATGGGCGCCCAGTTCCGGCTCTTCGAGAGTGAGTCGGCAGTGGACGTGGTCCGTGCCATGCATCTCGATCTGACCGGGCGTGCCGTTCCGGAGGGGGAACAGCGCGCCGGGCACCGGTACATCGTGGAGAACATCGACCTGCCCGCCCTCCTCGCCTACCGGCGCAGCGGCTACACGACGCCGCACGCGCCGACCCGGGCGAGCGGGACGGAACTGGCCTGGCTCGCGGGTGACGACCCGCTGCCGTTCCTCACGATGCTCGCCCGGTTCGTGCGGCCGGGCGCGAAGCACCTGTACCAGCTGTGGCGGACCAGCCGCCGTGGCGGCGGCGTCGGCTGAGAGCCGGAGCTGCCGGCGAGAGCCGGGGCGCGGGCGTCCGGTGCGGGGGCGGGGGCGGGGTGGTGCGGATGGCAGTGAGTACAGAGCAACACGAAGTGGCGAAGCAGCGTCCTGGGGAGGGACTTCGTGAATCATCCAGTAGCGATTATCGGCGCGGGACCGTTCGGACTGTCCACCGCCGCGCATCTGCGGGCACGTGGCATCCCGGTGAGAGTGTTCGGCGAGCCCATGGTGAGCTGGCGGGACCACATGCCCGCCGGGATGCTCCTGAAATCCACACCGGCGGCCTCCAGTATCGACGCCCCGCAGCATGGTCACGCCCTGGTGGACTACTGCGACGCGGTGGGGGCGCGCCGACTGGTCACCGACGAGGACATCATCCCGGTGGAGACGTTCATCGCGTACGGCGAGTGGTTCCAGCAGCGGCTCGTGCCCGAGTTGGAGCGGGTGCGGGTGGTGTCCGTGGACAGGCGCCCCAAAGGAACGGGTAGCGGAGGTGGCAGCGGCCACAGCAGGGGGGATGGCTTCGAACTCAAGCTGGACTCGGGTGAGTTGTTCACCGCACGCGCGGTCGTGGTGGCGACGGGCCTGTCAGGGCTCGCGCATCTGCCCCCGGAGCTGGCGGCCGCGGCGCCGGACGGGCCCTCGCCCACGGGACCGGTGTCCCACAGTTCGCAGCATCATGACCTGAGCCGGTTCGAGGGCAGGGAGCTGATCGTCGTCGGGGCGGGCCAGTCCGCGCTGGAGACGGCGGCACTGGCGGCGGAGGCGGGAGCACGGGTACGGGTGGTGTCGCGGGGGAGCGGTCGGGTCGCCTTCGGCGCGCCCCCTTGGCAGCAGCCGAGGCTGCGGCCCGAGTCGCCGTTCGGCAACGCGTGGTCGCTCTGGGCCCTCACCTACTATCCGCACCCCTACCGCTATCTCCCGGCCCGGGCTCGCCACTATCTGGTCCGCCGGGTTCTCGGACCGCTCGGTGCGTGGTGGCTGCGCGACCGGTTCGAGGGCGAGGTGCAGGTGAGCGAGGTCGCACGGATCGTCCGGGCGGGAGTCGCGGGAGTCGCGGGAGTCACGGGGGCTATGGAGGTCGCGGGAGCGGCTGAGGCGGAGGGTACGCAGGGCGCCAAGGGTGCGCAGAAAGGGGACGGTTCGGGGAGCGGAGTGGGCTTCGTCGGGGGGCACCCGGTGCTGACGGTCGAGGAACCCGGCGGCCGTATACGGGACTTGTCGGCCGACCATGTGATAGCCGCGACCGGCTACCGCGTCGACATCGCCGCGATGGACTTTCTCGGACATGAGCTGCGTATGGAGCTGGCGGTGAGCAGGGGGACGCCGAGGCTCGGGGCCGGGTATGTGTCATCCGTACCCGGGTTGTACTTCACGGGGTTGCCGGCGGCCGCTTCGTACGGGCCGGTGATGCGGTTCGTGTGCGGAACGGAGTTCGCCTCTCCGAGGCTGGCGCGGCATCTGGCGGCGGCGCACGGGTAGGGCACTCCGCCCGTGTCGGCCCCGCCCCGCCCCGCCCCGCGTGGTAGCCGACGCTTGCCGCGCCCACCCCTGCCAGACCCCTGACCGCCCCGGTGCCCAGATACTCGCCCCGGGGGCGCTGCTGTGCTGATCGTGCCTTCCCGGGCCGGTGTCGCGACAGGAACCGGCCCGGGCGCGGGGGGCTGTTGCTGCCGGGATGCCGTACGTCGTCCGGTTCGGGCGGATACCGAGGTGCCGAACGATCCGTATTCTCTGGATCATGGCCGCTCCCACCGCATACGCACTTATCGCCACCGACCTGGACGGAACGCTTCTGCGTGCCGACGACACGCTCTCCGACCGGTCGCGGGCCGCGCTCGCGCTCGCCACGGCCGCCGGCGCCCGGCATCTGGTCGTGACGGGACGGCCGGCGCCGAGAGTCCGGCCGCTGCTCGACGACCTCGGTGCCGGGGGGCTCGCGGTGTGCGGTCAGGGAGCGCAGGTGTACGACGCCGGTGCGGACCGGCTGCTGTGGTCGGTGACCCTGGACCAGGAGCTGGCGGAGACCGCGCTCGGCAAGATCGAGGCCGAGGTCGGGCAGGTGTACGCCGCTGTCGATCAGGACGGTGTGGACGGGCTCACGCTCATCGAGCCGGGGTATCTGATGCCGCACCCGACGCTGCCCGCCGTACGGGTGCGGCACCGGGACGACCTGTGGGCCGAGCCCATCAGCAAGGTACTGCTGCGCCATCCGTCCCTGTCCGACGACGAGTTGGCGTCGGCGGCGCGCGGAGCGGTCGGTTCCCTCGCGACGGTCACCATGTCGGGGCCGGGCACCGTCGAACTCCAGCCATGCGGCATCACCAAGGCGACGGGGCTCGCGCTGGCCGCCGAGTACCTCGGACTGACGTCGGCGGCCACCATCGCCTTCGGTGACATGCCCAATGACATCCCGATGTTCGACTGGGCGGCCCACGGAGTTGCCATGGCCAATGCCCATCCCGAACTGAAGGCCGTGGCGGACGAGGTCACCCTCTCGAACGAGGACGACGGCATCGCGGTGGTGCTGGAGCGGCTGTTCGAGGGTGGAGCGGTCCGGTAGCCCTGGGGATACCGGACCGCCCCACCCTCCGTGCCGCCCAGGCCCGGGTGTACCGGGCCTGGGCGGCCACTGGTCCAGGGGGCGGACTAGTAGGCCCCGAACACGTTGTCGATCGATCCGTAGCGCGCCGCCGCGTAGTTGCAGGCGGCGGTGATGTTCGCGATCGGGTCGTAGGGGTCGTACGAGGTGCCGGCGACGTGGTACGCGGCGAAGGTCGGGTCGATGACCTGGAGGAGGCCCTTGGAGGGGGTTCCGGCTGCCGCGTTCGAGTCCCAGTTGTTGATGGCGTACGGGTTGCCCGACGACTCGCGGATGACGTTGCGGTAGATGCCGTCGTACGTTCCGGGGATGCCGTGCTGCGCCATGATGTCGAGCGATTCGCGGATCCAGCCGTCCAGGTTGTTCGCGTAGTACGTCGTTGTGGACGCGGCGGAAGGTGCGGCCGAGGCCGTCGTCGCAGTCACGACCGGGATGGCCAGGGCTGCGGCGGCCGTGGCCGTGATGGCGAGTGTGCGCGTGAGTGTGAGCGGGCGGCGCAGGCTTCTCGCGCGGTGGTGCTGACCTCGTGCGGGCATGGTGAGTCCTCTCCGGCGCCTGCGAGGTGAGCTGTCGGGTTCGGGCGGGAGATGCCCGGCCGGGCGCGCGGTCGGCGCACGGCTTCACCCCGAGCCGGTCCGGCGCGAACGCCCGGACCGGCGGCTTACCTGGGTCCCCCGCTCCTGCCTGCGTGAGTCATGTGGGTGGGTGGGTCTGCTGCTCTGTGGGCGGTGGCAGGATTCGGCGGTCCGCCCGGTGTGGCGCGAAACGTATGCGAGAGCACATGGATCGAACAAGGGGCAGAAATGCAGGACTTACCCATTTGGGATGCCCATTGCGGATAAAAGGGGCAAGTTGGAGATGGGGCCTGAAGGGCAACTTGCCTTTAGCGAATGGGTAGTTTGCGAAGCGCGGGCGGAGGGGGGTGCCCGTGGGCGTGACTCGAATCACGGAGCGGGGGTAGTCGTGACATGAGTGCGATGAGCAAGGGTTTTGGGGCATTTGGCGTTACTTGAATGCTCATGTCCATTGCGTGATATTGCGAGGCGTTGCGCGACGGTGTGAGGCGTTGTGGGTGGCGGAACCTCGGGCGCGCCACGTGACGTTGTTGTGGTGACGGTCGCGGTGAACGGTGGGGATGAGGTGACGTATGCGCGTGAGTGCTCGCCTACGGGGCGCGGGATGTTTATAAATGTCCATGCTTTGGACTGATCAAAAACATTCCGGTCGTGATCCGATAGCGCCTGGCCTGGACGGGCGGGCGCTAGCGGTGATCGAAACATGACCGGATACGCTGACTTGAGTGATGGCAGCGATCTATCGACACACCGTGTGACCGCCAGTAGACACCAGCAGACAGGAGATCCCTCGTGACCGTCGTCGGGCCGTTCGGGCTGAGCGTGCGGGACCAGGCTCTCGAAGCCGATGTCCAGGCCGGATTGGCGGCTGTCGAGGAAGGGTTGCTCGAAGCCACCAAGAGCGAGGTCCCCTTCATCACGGAGGCCGCGCAGCATCTCGTACGGGCGGGCGGGAAGCGGTTCCGGCCACTCCTCGTGATGCTCGCGGCACAGTTCGGGGACCGGCACGCGCCGGGCATCGTGCCGTCCGCGGTGGTGGTGGAGCTGACCCACCTCGCGACGCTGTACCACGACGACGTCATGGACGAGGCCGAGGTGCGTCGCGGTGTGCCCAGCGCCAACACACGCTGGGGGAACTCCGTCGCGGTCCTCACCGGGGACTTCCTGTTCGCACGGGCTTCGCACATCCTCGCCGATCTCGGGCCCGAGGCGGTTCGGGTGCAGGCGGAGGCGTTCGAGCGGCTGGTGACCGGGCAGATCCTGGAGACGGCGGGACCGTCGGACGGCCGGGACCCCGTCGAGCACTATCTGGATGTACTGGGCGGGAAGACCGGGTCGCTGGTGGCCGTGGCCTGCCGGTTCGGGGCGATGATGTCCGGGGCCGACGACGGTGTCGTGGATGTGCTCACCCAGTACGGGGAGCGGCTCGGGGTCGCCTTCCAGCTCGCGGACGACGTGCTGGACATCGCGTCCGACTCCCACGAGTCGGGCAAGACACCCGGGACGGATCTGCGGGAGGGCATTCCCACCATGCCCGTGCTGCGGTTGCGGGAGCGGGTGGCCCGGCTGGGGCTGGCCGAGGACGTCGCGTTGTGCGAGTTGCTGGACTCCGACCTGAGTGACGACGCCCGGCACGCGGAGGCGCTGGCCCGACTGCGGGCGCACCCGGCGCTGGAGCAGGCCCGTCGGGACACCGTGCGGTACGCGGAGGACGCGCGGGCCGCGTTGGCGCCGTTGGTGGAGTGCGACGCCAAGGCCGCCTTGGTGGAGATGTGCGACGCGGTGGTGCACCGGGCCGGCTGAGGCGTCCGCCCCGCCCCGCTCACCTGACCGCACCTGCCCTGTCTCGGCCCGTCCCGTCGCCGGGAGTGGGGCGCCGGCCCCCTAGGGGTCGGGGGAAGCTGCGCCTCCTGATGTCATCCCGTAGCAGTACATGGAGTTGAGCCCAAGGTCTGACGATTCCTCCTCGTGGATTTGGTGAGATGGAAACCAACCACTCCTCACCGGTTCGGGTGAGAATGGCGGCTCAGGGTGGACAAGTGTGGGACGGACAGCCGCCGCCGACGACGGAGGTAAGGCACACATGGCACCGTACGAAGAGGCCAAGGCCGGGAACCGGATCGAGGCCGAGATCGAGGCCGAGGACGTGCCGTCCCGGCGCCGCAAGGCCGCGCGGTACGCCGCCCCGGCCGCGGTGATCGGTCTGACGGTCGCGACGATCGGGCTGGTACCGGCGTTCGCCGGCTCCGGTGACCCCGATCTGCCGAAGATCAGCGCGCAGCAGCTCATCGAGAAGATCGCCGCGTCGGACGTACAGCAGTTGTCCGGCACGGTGAAGATCAGTACGGATCTGGGACTGCCCGACCTCGGCGGCCTGGAGAGCGGACTTCTGTCGGGCGGCGGTCTCGGCGGGGCTTCCGACGGCTCGGGGTCGGCCGCCGATCCGAGCGCCAAGCTCCTCGCACTGGCGTCCGGCACGCACACGATCCGCGTCGCCGCGGACGGCCCCGACAAGCAGAAGGTGTCGCTGCTGGAGAAGGCCGCCGAGTACAGCGTGATCCACAACGGCGACGAGGTGTGGGCGTACGACAGCGCGTCGAACGAGGCCTACCACGCCACGGCCCCCGCGTCCGAGAGCGGCAAGGAAAAGGGTGGCAGCAAGGGCGAGAGCAAGGGCAAGGACCAGCTCCTGCCCGGCGACGACACGGCCGCCACGCCCGGGGAGCTCGCCCAGGAGGCCCTGAAGGCAGTCGACAGCACGACCTCCGTGACCGTCGACGGCACCGCCCAGGTCGCCGGCCGTGACGCCTACAAGCTGGTCATCAAGCCGAAGGCGTCCGGGTCCACGGTCGGGGCGATCAGTATCGCGGTCGACTCGAAGACCGGGACCCCGCTGAAGTTCACGCTCACCCCGGCGAGCGGCGGTGCCGCCGTAGTGGACGCCGGTTTCGTCGACGTCGACTTCGCCAAGCCCGCCGCCTCGACCTTCGACTTCACCCCGCCCAAGGGCACGAAGGTCACCGAGGAGGGCGCGGGCAAGGCCGAGGAGGCACCGAGCAAGGAGCGCGGCAAGGACTTCGGTAAGGAGTTCGGCAAGGAGTTCGACGGCGACCGCAAGGGGCCCGAGGGTCACGGGTCGGCGGACGGTCCCGGCGGCGATGACGGCAAGGTCATCGGTGAGGGCTGGAACTCCATCCTCACGTTCGACTCGGGGGCCGAGAGCGGTATGCCGTCGGGCGGCGGCTCGTCCGACGCCGGTGCCTTCGGCGGCTTCCTCGACTCCTTCGGCGACAAGGTCTCCGGCGACTTCGGCTCGGGCACGGTCTACAAGACCCGCCTGATCAACGCCCTGGTGACGGACGACGGCAAGCTCTACGTCGGCGCCGTCACGAAGGACGCCCTGGTCAAGGCGGCGAACGCGGCCCAGTAACGCCCGTACGGAAACCGTCGTACGCGCATGACGATTGAGGGAGCCCATGGAGGAACCGTCCGCCACGGTGCCGCAGGAGGTGCCCCCGGGTGACGACGCGGTCATCGTCACCCGGGCCCTCACCAAGCGCTACCGCGGCGGACAGCTCGCCGTCGACGCTCTCGACCTCACCGTCCCGGCGGGCAGCGTCTTCGGCTTCCTCGGGCCCAACGGCTCCGGCAAGACGACCACCATCCGCATGCTGATGGGCCTGATCGAGCCGACGTCGGGCACGGCGCGGGTGCTGGGGCGGCCGATGCCCCGCGCCACCCGCGCCGTCCTGCCCCACGTCGGCGCGCTCATCGAAGGCCCCGCGCTGTACGGCTTTCTCTCCGGCCGCGACAACCTCGTCCGGTACGACGCCGCCGACCCGACCGCCGATCCGCGCACCCGGCGAGCGCGCGTCGCGACGGCGCTGGACCGGGTGGGCCTGACGGCCGCCGCCGGCAAGAAGGCGAAGGCGTACTCGCTGGGCATGAAGCAGCGGCTCGGCCTCGCGGCGGCGCTGCTCCAGCCGCGCCGACTGCTCGTCCTCGACGAGCCGACCAACGGGCTCGATCCGCAGGGGATGCGCGAAATCCGCTCCCTGGTACGGGAGCTGGCGTTGGACGGCACCACCGTCTTTCTCTCCTCCCACCTCCTCGACGAGATCGAGCAGGTCTGTACGCACGCGGCCGTGATGGCGCAGGGGCGGCTGATCACGCAGGGAGCGGTGGCCGAGTTGGCCGCCGGGGCCCGTGGCAGGCTGGTCGTGACGACGCCCGATCCGGCGGACGCGGCCCGTGTGCTCAAGGAACAGGGCGTCGGCGACGTGGTCGTGACCGACGACCGGGTGACCGGCGAGGTGCCGGACCGCGACCGTGAACTGGCCGAGCTGAACGCCGCACTGGTCGGGGCGGGCGTCCGCGTCCGGGGCTTCGGTGTGGAACGGGCGTCCCTGGAAGACGCGTTCGTGGCGCTGACGGGGGAGGGCTTCGATGTCGCGGGCTGAGACCGAAACAGCACCTCCCGAGCCTTCCCGGCCCGCCCACCGGCTTGCGCTGTCTGCCCAACCCCCGCGGTCCTCCACGGCTCTCGGGATTCCGAACGGCTCAGCGAGGCCCAACCCCCTCTGGAGCCTGAGCCTGTTCCGCAGCGAGCTCGTCATCACCTTCCGGCGCTGGCGGACCCTCGCACTGCTCGCCGTACTCGCCGCCGTACCGATCGTCGTCGGCATCGCCGTGAAGATCGAGACGAGCGACGGTTCGTCAGCCGTCGGTGGTGGCCCCGGCGGTGGCGGGGGACCGGCCTTCATCTCGCAGATCAGCAACAACGGTCTGTTCCTGGTGTTCACCGCGCTGGCCGCGACCCTCCCGTTCTTCCTGCCGATGGCCATCGGAGTCATCGCGGGCGACGCGATCGCCGGCGAGTCGAGCGCGGGCACACTCCGCTATCTCCTGGTCGCCCCGGCCGGCCGCACCCGCCTGCTGCTCACCAAGTACGCGACCACGCTGACGTTCTGCCTGGTGGCGACGCTGGTGGTGGCGGTCTCGGCGTTCACGGTGGGCGCGTTCCTCTTCCCGCTCGGCGATCTGATGACGATCTCCGGTACGAGCATCAGCTTCTCGGAGGGACTCGGGCGGGCTCTGCTGATCGCGCTGGTCGTCGCCGCGTCACTGATCGGACTGGCGGCGCTCGGCCTGTTCATCTCCACTCTGACGACCAGCGGCATCGCGGCGATGGCGACGACCGTCGGGCTGCTCATCACCGTCCAGATCCTCGACCAGATCCCTCAACTGCACGCGCTTCAGCCGTACTTCTTCTCCCACTACTGGCTGTCCTTCGCCGACCTCATGCGCGAACCGGTCTACTGGGACGACCTGGTGAAGAACCTCGGCATCCAGGCCGTGTACGCGGCGGTGTTCGGCTCGGCCGCCTGGGCACGCTTCACGACGAAGGACGTCACGGCCTGAACCCCGGGTCGCGGAACGCGCGCGTACCCACCAGCGGGTCCGACTTCCCCGTACCGAGCAGCTCGGTACGGGGAAGTCGCCCCAAGGAGCTGGAGTGAGCGTCAGTGCGCGTGTTACTCCGACAGCTTCCACACGGCGTACGCGGCGGCGTCGCTGTTGCGGTCGAGGGCGGTGTCGTTGATGTTGGCGGTCGTGTCGCAGGACGAGTGGTAGCAGCGGTCGAACCTCTGGCCCGACGTACCACCCCACTTGGCCGCCTGTGCGGCCGTCTTGGTGTAGTCGGCGCCGCTGAACAGACCGCCGACGGGTACGCCCACGTTCTTGAAGGGGGCGTGGTCGGAGCGGCCGTCGCCCTCGGTCTCGATCTCGGTCGTGACACCGATGCCCGCGTAGTAGTCCTTGAAGGTCTGCTCGATGGTCGGGTCGTCGTCGTAGACGAAGTAGCCGGGGTTCGGCGAGCCGATCATGTCGAAGTTCAGATAGCCCTTGATGCGCGAACGGTTCGCGGAGGTGAGGTTGTTGACGTAGTACTTGGACCCGACCATGCCCAGTTCCTCCGCCCCCCACCAGCCGAATCTCAGATGCTTGGTCGGCTGGTACTGGGCCCGGGAGACGGCGAGCGCGATCTCCAGGACGGCGGCCGAACCACTGCCGTTGTCGTTGATGCCGGCGCCGGCGGTGACACTGTCGAGGTGCGAGCCCGCCATGATCACCTGGTTGGTGTCGCCGCCGGGCCAGTCGGCGATCAGGTTGTAGCCGGTACGGCTGGACGCGGTGAACTGCTGGATGGTCGTGGTGAATCCGGCCGCGTCCAGTTTGGCCTTCACATAGTCGAGCGAGGCGCGGTAACCGGTTCTGCCGTGCGCTCGGTTGCCGCCGTTGGCGGTGGCTATGGACTGCAACTGGGTCAGATGCGCCTTGACGTTGGCCAGGGGCAGGTCGGGTGCGGCGGCGAGGGTGACGGCCGGTGCGGAGTCGGGGGCCGGGGTCGCGCCGGCCACCGTGCTCGTGCTGAGGAGCGCGGTGGTGGCGAGCACGGTGACGGCGACAGCGGTGGCTGTGGCGCGTCCGGGAACCGAGAGCTTCATGTGGGGGGCTCCGAATTCCTTGGGAATCGACAGGGATTCCACAGCGGATGGGTGCCTGGATGGTGAAGCTCTGGCTAACTGTTCGTCAAGAGCGCTATCTGGACAGGGAGTTCGCATACCGGATGAACATGGACATGACTAGTGCATGCAAAATTCGTTTCCCTCCGGATCGGTCATCACCACCCACTCGCCGCCCGCCTCCCGCACCTCCCGCAGCACGCTCGCCCCCAGCCCCGTCAGCCGCTCGACCTCGGCCGCGCGGCGGTCCGGGCCCGGGTGCAGATCGAGGTGGAGCCGGTTCTTGCCCGCCTTCGGCTCCGGCACACGCTGGAAAAGCAGACGCCGCCCGAGCCCGGTCCCGCTCTCCTCCTGGTACGGGTCACCGGGATGCCGTACGGCGGCCAGGTCCCGCCAGGCGCGGCGGCCGTGCGACTCGACGGTCAGCTCGGCCGGTACGGCGCCGAGGCCCAGCAGACGTTCGACCAGCGCGCTGTGGTCCTCGACCGTGTAGGCGAGCGCGTCCGCCCAGAAGTCGGCCTGCGCATGCGGGTCCGCGCAGTCGATGACCAGCTTCCAGTGCACGGGGGTGGGGTCCTGCTGTGCGGGTGTCTGTGTCATGGAAACCACTTATAACGTGCCGCACTGACAGCGGCCCGCTCCACGCCCGCCGTCAGCGGCGTACGTCCTCCGCGGCCGCCTCCGCGGTCTCCGTCACGGGCGGTACGAGGACCGGGTCGGCCCCCGCCCTCAGCGCCCGCGCCCCCCGCCGGGCCGCCCGCAGCGCGTCCCACGTCAGCAGGACCAGGGCGAGCCACACCAGCGCGAACCCGGCCCAGCGCTCCGCCGGCATGGCCTCGTGGAAGTAGAAGACGCCCAGAAGGAACTGGAAGACGGGTGCCAGGTACTGGAGCAGGCCCAGGGTCGACAGCGGTACCCGTATCGCCGCCGCGCCGAAGCAGACCAGCGGGAGGGCGGTCACGATCCCGGTCGCCGCGAGCAGGGCCGCGTGTCCGGCGCCGTGCGCGCCGAAGGTCGCCTGGCCCCGGCCGCCCAGCCACAGCAGATACGCCAGCGCGGGCAGGAACTGGATCGCGGTCTCGGCGGCCAGCGACTCCACCCCGCCGAGGTTGACCTTCTTCTTGACCAGGCCGTACGTGGCGAAGGAGAAGGCGAGGCAGAGGGAGATCCAGGGCGGCCGGCCGTAGCCGATCGTCAGGACGAGTACGGCGGCCAGGCAGACGCCGACCGCCGCCCACTGCACCGGGCGCAGCCGCTCCTTCAGCAGGAGCACACCCATGGCGATGGTGACGAGCGGGTTGATGAAGTAGCCGAGCGAGGCCTCGACCACGTGCCCGGCGTTCACGGCCCAGATGTAGACGCCCCAGTTGACCGTGATGAACGCCGCGGCGACCGTGATCAGTGCCAGCCGGCGCGGCTGGCGCAGCAGCTCGCCCGCCCAGGCCCAGCGGCGCAGTACCAGCAGGGCGACGCCGACGAAGGCCAGGGACCACACCATCCGGTGGGCGAGGATCTCGACCGCTCCGGCCGGCTTCAGCAGGGGCCAGAAGAGCGGGACGACGCCCCACATCCCGTATGCCGCGAAACCGTTCAGCAGACCTGTGCGCTGCTCGTTCGTCGGCCTGCCGGACACCCGTGTCTCCCCTCGTACCAGCACATCGGCATATGGACGTGCGTCCACGACGGTAACGCCGAGCGCCCCCGCCTGTCATGCTCGTATCGCCATACGGTCATGACAGACGGGGGTGGGCGTCCTCGGGGGCGTGACGGGGGAGTGCGCGCCCCCGAGGGGTACGGGGTGGACCGGGGGTCAGGCCTTGAGCGCGGCGGCGATCGACTCGGCGATCGGAGTGGTGGGGCGGCCGGTCAGGCGGGAGAGGTCGCCCGGGGTGCCGGCCAGCTGGCCCTGCTCGATGGCCACGTCCACGCCCGCGAGGATCGCCGCGAAGCCCTCGGGCAGGCCGACGCCGACCAGGATGCCGGTGAGGACCTCGGCGGAGACGGCGTTGTAGGCGACGTCCTTGCCGGACTGCTTGGACACCTCGGCGGCGTACTCGGCGAAACTCCAGCTGGTGTCGCCGCTGAGCTCGTACGTCGTGTTCTCGTGGCCTTCGCCGGTCAGCACCGCGACAGCGGCGGCGGCGTAGTCGGCGCGCGCGGCGGAGGCGACCCGGCCCTCGCCGGCGGCCTGGGTGACGCCGTGCTCGAGGGCGACGGCGAGCTGCTCGGTGTAGTTCTCGTTGTACCAGCCGTTGCGCAGCAGCGAGTACGGGACGCCGGACTCGAGGATCGCCGCCTCGGTGCCCTTGTGGTCGTCGGCGAGCGAGGCCGTCAGGGTGCCCGGGGCGCTGGTGTAGGCGAGCAGCGCGGCGCCCGCGGCCTTGGCGGCGTCGAGGACGACCTTGTGCTGGCCGACGCGGCCCTTGTCGAACTCGTTGCCGGAGATGAGCAGCACCTTGTCGCCGGCGGCTATGACGCCGTCGAAGGTCTCCGGCTGGTTGTAGTCGGCGACGGCGATCTTCACACCGCGGGCCGCGAAGCCGGAGGCCTTCTCCGCGTCGCGCACCACGGCGGTGATCTGGTCGGCCGGAACCTTCTCCAGCAGCTGCTCGACTACGTGACGACCGAGGTGGCCGGTGGCTCCGGTGACGACGATGCTCATTGCGAATCTCCTTGTGGGGTGCGGGCTGGCACTAACCCTAAGAGAAGCGCTAACTCTTGGAAAGTACCCACTTTCAAGTAAGGTACTTACATGGGAGTAAGTGCGGTAGGAAACACGGCGGCGAGCACTGTGAGAAGCGCGCCAGGAGGCCCGGTCGACGCCGAGGGCATGTGCCCGCACCGCCTGGTCATGGAGCACGTCACCAGCCGCTGGGGGGTCCTGGTCCTTCTGGAGCTGTTGGAGCGCCCGTACCGCTTCAGCGAGCTGCGCCGGGCCATCGGCAGGGTCAGCGAGAAGATGCTGACGCAGACCCTCCAGACGCTGGAACGCGACGGCCTGGTCCACCGGGACGCGAAGCCGGTCATCCCGCCCCGCGTCGACTACTCGCTGACCGACCTCGGTCGCGAGGCGGCCGCCCAGGTCAAGGCCCTGGCCACCTGGACGGCGGAGCGCATGCGGGACGTCGAGGAGGCCCGCCGGACGTACGACAAGGCCCGGGCCGACAGGGCCCGGGCCGAGTAGCCACACCCTCGTACATACCGGTTATCCGGCTGTCCGACTATCCGACGACGGTCCAGGTGTCCCCGCCCGCGAGCAGCGCACCCAGGTCGCCCTTGCCGTTCTGGACGATCGCCGTGTCGAGCTGCTCGGCCATCTGTGTGTCGTACACGGGCCGGTCGACGGAACGGAAGACGCCGATGGGCGTGTGGTGCAGGGTGTCCGGGTCGGCGAGCCGGGACAGCGCGAACGCGGTGGTCGGGGACGCGGAGCGCGCGTCGTGCACGAGCACCTCGCCCTCGTTCTCGGCGGTGACGGCGACCACCTTCAGATCGCCGGTCACCCGGTCCCGTACGACCCCCTTGGCGCCGTCGGCCCCGAACCGGATCGGCTGCCCGTGCTCCAGCCGGATCACCGCCTCCTCGGCCTGCTGCCTGTCCTTGAGGACCTCGAAGGCGCCGTCGTTGAAGATGTTGCAGTTCTGGTAGATCTCGACGAGCGCCGTACCGGGGTGGGCGGCGGCCTCGCGCAGCACGCCGGTGAGGTGCTTGCGGTCGGAGTCGACGGTCCGGGCGACGAAGGAGGCCTCGGCGCCGATCGCCAGGGAGACGGGGTTGAAGGGTGCGTCCAGCGACCCCATGGGCGTCGACTTGGTGATCTTGCCGACCTCGCTGGTGGGCGAGTACTGGCCCTTGGTCAGCCCGTAGATCCGGTTGTTGAAGAGCAGGATCTTGAGGTTCACATTGCGCCGCAGGGCGTGGATCAGATGGTTGCCGCCGATGGAGAGCGCGTCGCCGTCACCGGTGACCACCCAGACCGACAGGTCGCGCCGGCTGGAGGCGAGCCCGGTGGCGATGGCCGGGGCGCGGCCGTGGATGGAGTGCATCCCGTAGGTGTTCATGTAGTACGGGAAGCGGGAGGAGCACCCGATCCCGGACACGAAGACGATGTTCTCCTTCGCCAGCCCCAGTTCGGGCATGAAGCCCTGCACGGCGGAGAGAACCGCGTAGTCCCCGCAGCCGGGGCACCAGCGCACTTCCTGATCGGACTTGAAGTCCTTCATGGACTGCCTGGCCTCGGCCTTGGGCACCAGAGTGAGTGCCTCGATCGAGCCGGTACCGGCGCCTTCCGTGGACGTCTCAGCCATCGATGGCCTCCTTGAGAGCCGTGGCGAGCTGTTCGGCCTTGAACGGCATACCGTTGACCTGGTTGTACGAATGGGCGTCCACCAGGTACTTCGCCCGGATCAGCGTGGCGAGCTGGCCGAGGTTCATCTCGGGGATCACGACCTTGTCGTAGCGCCGCAGCACCTCGCCGAGATTCCGGGGGAAAGGGTTGAGGTGGCGCAGATGGGCCTGCGCGACGGACTCACCCGCCGCGCGCAGCCGGCGCACGGCCGCCGTGATCGGCCCGTAGGTGGAACCCCAGCCCAGCACCAGGGTGTCGGCCGCCCCGGACGGCTCGTCGACCACCAGATCCGGTACGTCGATGCCGTCGATCTTGGCCTGACGGGTACGGACCATCAGGTCGTGGTTGGCCGGGTCGTAGGAGATGTTGCCCGTGCCGTCCTGCTTCTCGATGCCACCGATGCGGTGTTCGAGCCCGGGGGTGCCGGGGATGGCCCAGGGCCGGGCGAGGGTCTGCGGGTCCCGCTTGTAGGGCCAGAAGACTTCGGTGCCGTCGTCGAGGGTGTGGTTGGGTCCCTGGGCGAACCGCACCCGCAGATCGGGGAGTTCGTCGACCTCGGGGACACGCCAGGGCTCGGACCCGTTGGCGAGGTACCCGTCGGAGAGCAGGAAGACCGGGGTGCGGTAGGTGAGGGCGATCCGTGCCGCTTCCAGTGCCGCGTCGAAGCAGTCGCCGGGGGTGCACGGGGCCACGATCGGGACCGGGGCCTCGCCGTTGCGGCCGAACATGGCCTGCAGCAGGTCGGCCTGCTCGGTCTTGGTCGGCAGACCGGTCGAGGGTCCGCCGCGCTGGATGTCGATGACCAGCAGGGGCAGTTCCATCGACACCGCAAGCCCGATCGCCTCGGACTTGAGGGCGACTCCCGGCCCCGAGGTGGTGGTGACGCCCAGCGACCCGCCGAAGGCGGCGCCCAACGCGGCCCCGATACCGGCGATCTCGTCCTCGGCCTGGAAGGTGCGGACACCGAAGTTCTTGTGTCTGCTCAGCTCGTGCAGGATGTCCGAGGCCGGCGTGATCGGGTAGGACCCCAAGTACAGGGGCAGATCGGCCTGTTGTCCGGCCGCGATGAGCCCGTACGACAGCGCCAGGTTCCCCGAGATGTTGCGGTAGGTGCCGGTGGGGAACGCGGTCGAGGCCGGCGCGACCTCGTAGCTGACCGCGAAGTCCTCGGTCGTCTCCCCGAAGTTCCAACCGGCCCTGAAAGCGGCCAGGTTGGCGGCGGCGATCTCGGGCTTCTTGGCGAACTTGGTGGCCAGGAACTTCTCGGTGCCCTCGGTCGGCCGGTGGTACATCCAGCTCAACAGGCCCAGCGCGAACATGTTCTTGCTGCGCTCGGCCTCCTTGCGGGAGAGCGAGAACTCCTTGAGGGCCTCGACGGTCAGGGTGGTCAGCGGTACCGGATGCAGGCTGTACCCGTCGAGCGACCCGTCCTCCAGCGGCGAGTCCGCGTAACCCACCTTCTGCATGGCCCGCTTGGTGAACTCGTCCGTGTTGAC
Organism: Streptomyces sp. AK08-02; assembly: GCF_033795085.1. Taxonomy (NCBI): domain Bacteria; kingdom Bacillati; phylum Actinomycetota; class Actinomycetes; order Kitasatosporales; family Streptomycetaceae; genus Streptomyces; species Streptomyces sp. AK08-02. The sequence goes on along the minus strand of NZ_JARAZV010000006.1, from coordinate 228,565 downwards.
GATGATCTCCGCGCCGCGCGGCACATCGGCGATGTTCGCCTTCAGCGCGGCCGGATTCATCGCGACAAGCACGTTGGGCGCGTCCCCGGGCGTGAGGATGTCGTGGTCGGCGAAATGCAGCTGGAACGAAGAAACGCCCGGCAGGGTTCCTGCGGGCGCTCGGATCTCGGCGGGGAAGTTCGGCAGCGTCGACAGATCGTTCCCGAAGGACGCCGTCTCGGAGGTGAAGCGGTCCCCCGTGAGCTGCATACCGTCCCCGGAGTCCCCCGCGAACCGAATAATCACCCGATCGAGGCGTCGTACGTCCTTCACGCCCGCCGGATTGCGCTGCTCTCCCACGACGGCTCCGACGTCCGAGCCGGCCTTCTCCGCTGAACTCTCCGCTGGACTGCTGACCTGGCTGGTCACTGAACTGGACCTCCTTCGAGGCGGCGGCCTGGGAGCGGCCCTCCCGCGGACCTTCCCAGCATCAACAGTACGTCGGTAAGGGTGGCCTTCCCTGGGCCGATCGCATGATGGACGCCATTTTGAGACGGTTCGACGCCCGGACTTGTCATGATTTCCTGCCCCGACGCTGACAGGGTGTCAGGCGGTCAGGTGTTGAGGTAGGTCAGAACGGCCAGAACACGCCGGTGGTCGCCGTCGCTGGGGGAGAGCCCGAGCTTCAGGAATATGTTGCTGACGTGCTTCTCCACGGCACCGTCACTCACGACGAGCTGCCGTGCGATGGCCGAATTGGTCCGGCCTTCCGCCATGAGCCCCAGCACCTCGCGTTCCCGGGGAGTGAGCCCGGCGAGCACGTCCTGCTTACGGCTCCGGCCCAGCAGCTGGGCCACGACTTCCGGATCGAGCGCGGTACCCCCCTGGGCCACCCGCACCACCGCGTCCACGAACTCCCGCACCTCGGCGACCCGGTCCTTCAGCAGGTACCCGACGCCCCGGCTCGACCCGGCGAGCAACTCGGTCGCGTACCGCTCCTCGACGTACTGCGACAGCACGAGCACACCGAGTTCCGGATGCGACTTCCGCAGCTGTACGGCGGCCCGGACCCCTTCGTCGGTATGGGTGGGCGGCATCCGCACATCCGCGACGACGACATCCGGGAGCTCGTCCTGCTCGGCGAGCTCGGTGATGGTCTTGACCAGCGCGACCCCGTCACCCACACCGGCGACGACATCATGCCCACGGTCGGTCAACAACCGGGTCAGGCCCTCTCTCAGCAGCACTGAATCCTCGGCGATGACCACCCGCACCCTGTCCTCCACGATTCCCGGCTCCCCACCCCGTCCGAACACCAGGCTCCAGCATCCCAGTATTCGGACGAGGAAGGGGTTGTTGTCGCCGGGTTTTCCCACCCCGCACTAAAAGCGCCGCCCGGCACCCTCCAGGGGGTCTGGGGGCGCAGCCCCCAGGAACGGGATGGCACGGGTAAGGGCGGCGGGGGCGAAATACCCCCCCCACCCCCCGGCGCCCTACCCCCGCCAGGGCAACTCCGCGGTGACCCGAGTGGGCCCACCCACCGGCGAATCCACCACCAGAATCCCGTCCACCGCATCGAGCCGCCCCGCCAACCCCGCCAACCCGGACCCGCCGGAGGCATCCGCACCCCCCACCCCGTCGTCCACGACCTGCAGCATCAGCCGGTTCTCCACCCGCCACACATCCACCGACACCCCCGTCGCCCGCGCATGCTTGCTGACGTTCTGCAGCAGCTCCGACACCGTGAAGTACGCGATCCCCTCGATCGCCGCGGCCGGCCGCTCCACCAGGTCCACCTCCACCCGCACCGGCACCGCGCACCGGGACGCCACCGCCGACAGCGCCGCGTCCAGCCCCCGGTCCGTCAGCACCGCCGGGTGAATCCCGCGCGCCAGATCCCGCAGCTCCTGCAACGCCGTCTTCACCTCACCGTGCGCCTCGTCCACCATCCGCGCCGCGGCCTGCGGATCCTCCGTGAGCTTCTCCTTCGCGAGCCCCAGATCCATGGCCAGCGCCACCAGCCGTGCCTGCGCCCCGTCGTGCAGATCCCGCTCGATCCGCCGCAGGTCGGCCGCGGCGGTGTCGACGACGACCCCCCGGTCGGACTCCAGCTCGACGACCCGCGTCGCCAGCCGCGACGGTCCGAGCAGCCCCCGCACCATCACCCGGTCCACGAGGGTCAGCGCCCGCACGATCCAGGGCGTGGCCATGGTGAACAACAGTCCGACCAGCGCGGTCACGACGATCTCGAACGGGTTGTCGAGGTAGATGCTGTGGGTCTCGTCGCCGTACAGCTGGAGGCCGTCCTGCCCGCCGTACATCGGGAAGAGCCAGAACCACAGGGGGTACGTGAGCAGCGCCCACCCGTACACCCAGAAGATCACCGAGACCACGAACGAGAACGTCGCCCACGGCAGATGCAGCACCGAGTACAGCAGATGCCGCCACGAGGTGCCGCTCTTGAGCACGGCCCCCATCCAGGCCACCGCCCCGGGCTTCCGTCCCCGCGCGGGCTCCGGTTCGGCCACGTCGAGCCCGAGCAGCCCGCGCGCCATCTTCCGCTCCAGCACCCCGAACCCACGGCATCCCGCCAGGCCCACGGCCAGCACCGGAATCCCGAGGAAGGTGACCAGGAGACCCGCACCGGCGGAGGCCATGGTGACCGCGTACGAGAACACCAGCACGCTCATCGGCAGGCTCAGCAGCACATACGCGAACTCCCGCCAACTGCGCGCCTCGACGGGCGCCCGCAACGCGGCCGGCAACCGATGCCGCCGCCCCGGGCCCGTCCCCCCGTCGGCCGTCGAGTGGAATCCGGCCCCGGGGCCGCCCCGCTGCCCGTACCCCTGTCCGTACTCCATGGCCATCGTTCCCGTCCGTTCCGGTAGTCGGCTCGTCAGTTCATAAGCTCGTAGGTCTGTCTTCCATCGGTCTGTCTTCCATCAGCCTGCTCGCACCGAACCGCTCGGACCATGGAGCACGTAGGCGTCTTCCCCCGGGGGTTTTCCCTACCTGGACCCTGATGTCCGCACCTCGTTACTGCGCCCCGACACCTACGTGCCGACACCTACGTGCCGACACCTGCGCCCTGACCTCTACGCCTGGGTCCGTTCCCGCCAGGGCAGTTCGGCCGTGACGGTCGTGGGGCCGCCCTCCGGCGAGTCGATGACGAACAGCCCGTCCACCGCGTCCAGCCGTTCCGCGAGCCCCGCCATCCCTGTACCACCGTCGAGCCGCGCACCGCCGCGTCCGTCGTCCCAGACCTGGATCAGCAGCCGGTTCTCGGTGCGCCAGACCTCGACCGAGGCGTTCCGCGCCCCGCTGTGCTTGCTGATGTTCTGGAGCAGCTCGGAGACCGTGAAGTAGGCGATGCCCTCGATGGCGGCGGCAGGCCTGGCCGGCAGGTCGGCGGTCACCTTCACCGGCACCGTGCACCGGGAGGCCACCGACGAGAGCGCCGCGTCCAGCCCGCGATCGGTGAGCACGGCCGGATGGATCCCGCGCGCCAGATCGCGCAACTCCTGCAACGCGAGCTTCACCTCGCCATGGGCCTCCTCGACCATCGCCGCCACCACGTCGTCGGCCTGGCCTTCCAGAAGCTTCTCCTTGGCCAGCCCGAGCCCCATCGCGAGGTTCACCAGCCGGGCCTGCGCCCCGTCGTGCAGATCGCGCTCGATCCGCCGCAGATCGGCGGCAGCCGTGTCGACGACGACCCCCCGGTCGGACTCCAGTTCGGCGATACGGCGTTCCAGCTCGTCGGAGGGGGACAGCAGCCCGCGCACCATCACCCGGTCCACGTTCGAGAGCCCCCGCGCCAGGAACGGCAGCACCGGCCACAGCACGAACAGCGACACGAGCACGAGGGAGAAGGTGAAGACCCCCCAGGGCAGCCGGATGAGGTCGTACAGGATGGTGCGCCAGCCGACCGGGTCCTTCACCGCCAGCATCAACCGGCCGACGAACCCGAGTTTCTGGCCATGAGCGCCCAGGCTGCCACCCCGCGGCAGCGGACTGGGCTCGTCCACCCGCACCCCGAGCAGGGCCCTGGCCCGCGCCCGCTCGAACCGGCCCAACAGGCGCGCGCCCATCAGCCCGACGGCGAGAACCGGAAGGCCGATCACCGTGACCGCGAGGCCGGAACCCACGCTCACCACGGTCACGACGTACACGAAACCGAACAACGCCATCGGCAGGTTGGCCAGGAGATGGGCGATCTCCTTCCAGGTGTGCGGTTCGAGGGCGAAACGGACAGGGGGCAGTCGGTCGCCCTCGGTTTCCGCGCTGGTGGCGGTGATACGTGCGGTCATGCCCGCCAGCCTGCCCGGCCGCGCGCCACCACGCCATGAGGCGGACCGCCCGGCGACCCGGGGGAAAACCCCACCTTGCGAGGGAATGCGAAGGGTGTCGCAGGAACGCGAGGCAACTCGGACATGGCCATGCGTGACGGGCTGCTTACGGTCTCTTTAGCAGGCCCTAGACTCCCGTCCGTACAGATCACCGAAGACCAGGGGCGAGATCCCACGAGGCCAGGGAGCGAGGGACGGACGTGCCGGTACCGACCGCCGTAGCCGCGACGCAGTACATCGCGGAGTCGAACGTAGCCACGTCGAACATCGCAGCGTCGAACATCGCGGCGTCGGAGTACTTCCAGTCCTACTCCGTCGTCGGACTGCTCGCCGTCGTCGGCGTGCTCTTCGTCGCGGTCGCCTTCGGAGCGGGCCGCCTGCTGCGGCCCGTGGTCCCGACTCCCGAGAAACTCCTGACGTACGAGTGCGGTGTCGACCCCGTCGGCGAGGGCTGGGCCCACACCCAGGTCCGCTACTACGTCTACGCCTTCCTCTACGTCATCTTCGCCGTCGACTCGATCTTCCTGTTCCCCTGGGCGACCGTCTTCGCGGCCCCCGGCTACGGCGCGGCCACCCTCGTCGAGATGTTCGTCTTCCTCGGCTTCCTGGCCGTGGGCCTGCTCTACGCATACAAGAAGGGCGTCCTGACATGGACGTGACGCCAGAAACGCATTCGCCGGACGCCGTGCCCGTGCCTGTTCCTGCGCCCGTGCTGTTGCCGGAGCCGAAACGCCTGGGCGCCCTCGCCCGCCTGGCCCCCGAGCCGATGAAGGTGGTCCTGAACTGGGGCCGCCGCTACTCGCTCTGGGTCTTCAACTTCGGCCTCGCCTGCTGCGCGATCGAGTTCATCGCCGCGTCCATGGCTCGCCACGACTTCATCCGCCTCGGTGTGATCCCCTTCGCTCCGGGGCCGCGACAGGCCGACCTGATGGTGGTCTCGGGCACGGTCACGGACAAGATGGCCCCGGCGGTGCGGCGCCTGTACGAACAGATGCCCGAGCCGAAGTACGTCATCTCCTTCGGCGCGTGCAGCAACTGCGGCGGCCCGTACTGGGACTCCTACTCCGTGACGAAGGGCGTCGACCAGATCATCCCGGTCGACGTGTACGTCCCCGGCTGCCCGCCCCGCCCCGAAGCGCTGCTCCAGGGCATCCTCAAGCTCCAGGAGAAGATCGCCCGGGAGTCCCTGGGCGAGCGGTACGCGTCGGGACGGGCGGCGCGCCCCTCACCGGCCGCGCTCCAGAGCCCCCTGGTGCAGCCGCCGGCCGCCGGGGAGGGCCGGGGATGACGACAACCGGCTGGCTGCCCGCCCCCACCGAGGACCTCTTCGGCGCCGAGGCCACGGCCGAGGAGTCCTACGACGTCCTGACCGTCGACGTACCCCCCACGTCCTGGACCGCGGCACTGGAGACAGCACGCGACCGCCTCCACTGCACCTACTTCGACTGGCTCAGCGCGGTCGACGAACCGGGCACCGGCTTCCGCGTCGCCGCCCACGTGGTCGCCCTCTCCCCGGTCCGCCGCCTCCTCGTACGGACGACGGTCCCGCACGAGTCCGCCGTACTGCCCTCCCTCGTTGACGTCTACGCGGGCGCCGCCTGGCACGAGCGCGAGACGCACGAAATGTTCGGCGTACGTTTCGAGGGCCACCCGGGCCTGGACCACCTCCTCCTCCCGGAGACCTTCGAGGGCCACCCCCTCCGCAAGGACTTCGTCCTCGCGGCCCGCGTCGCCAAGGCCTGGCCGGGCGCGAAGGAACCAGGGGAGTCCGCGGCGGGTGCCGCACACGGTGGGCCCAAGCGCCGCCAGATGCTCCCGCCCGGCGTCCCCGACCCCAACGAATGGGGCCCCCTCAAGGGCCAGCTCCCTCCGGCCCCGACCCGCCCGGCCCGCGCCGCCGCCGGCCGGGCGACCGGCGACCGCCCGGTACGCCGCACCCGCACGGCATCGGACGGCTCGGTCGGCCAAACCCCGGAAACCCCAACCCCGGAAGCCCGGACCCCGGCTCCGGAGGGCACCCTCGCGCCGACCCCGCCCTCCCCACCGACCTCGTCGGCCACACCCCGCCGAGCGCGCAGCGCGAGCCAGGGATCCGCGTCACAACGCCCGCGGACACCGGCGCCGGAGGCCCCCCAACCAGGCGCGACGGAAGCGCCACGCCCACCGGCGACAGACGTGGCAGAGGCGACAGCGGCGACAGGCCCACAGTCACCAGGCCCCCATCCGCCAGGCTCAGAGGCGAAGGAGGCGGAAACAGTCGCCGCCGACACCACCCCCAAGCCCCCGACCACGGCCCCCCGCGCCACGGACGCCCCCTGGCACCACGCCCGCCCCACCTTCGACGAACCCACGCCGAACGCCGCTGAACCGACCGAGCCTCCCGCCTCTGAAGCCTCCGACCCTGAAGGCCCGACACGGGATGCCTCGCCCCGCGAGGACGCCACCCCCGAGGCGCCCGACAACCACCCCACAGGAGGCTCGCAGTGAACGACGCGCTGGACGTCGCCCTGCGACTCCTGATCGTCTTCGTCGTCTTCCTCACCTTCCCGCTGATCGTCGGTCAGACCGAGCACAAGGTGATGGCCCACATGCAGGGCCGCCTCGGCCCGATGTACGCCGGCGGCTTCCACGGCTGGGCCCAACTGGTCGCGGACGGTGTCAAGTTCGCGCAGAAGGAAGACATCGTCCCGGCCGGAGCCGACCGCCGTATCTTCCAACTCGCCCCCGCTGTGGCCCTCCTCCCGTACCTCCTCGTCCTCCTCGCCATCCCGATCGGCCCGAGCGAGGGCGCCGTCGGCGAGGTCGTCGACGCGGGCATCTTCTTCGTCCTGGCCGTCATGGGCGTCGGCGTCCTCGGCTCGCTCATGGCCGGCTGGGCGTCGGCCAACAAGTTCTCCCTCCTCGGCGGCCTGCGCACCGCCGCCCAACTCCTCGCCTACGAACTCCCGATGCTCCTCACCGCCGCCTCGGTGGCGATGGCGGCGGGCACGGTCTCACTCCCCGGCATCCTGGACGCCTTCGAGTGGTGGTGGCTGCCCTGGCAGATCGTCGGCGCGATCGTCTTCTTCGTGGCCGGCCTCGCCGAACTCCAGCGGCCCCCCTTCGACATGCCGGTGGCCGACTCGGAGATCATCTTCGGCGCCTACACCGAGTACACCGGCCTCCGCTTCGCCCTCTTCCTCCTCGCCGAGTACGCCGGGATCGTCGTCCTGTGCGGCCTGACCACCGTCCTCTTCCTGGGCGGCTGGCACGGACCCTGGGCCGCCGACGGTTTCGGCTGGGTCTGGACCCTCCTGAAGACGGCAGCGCTGGCCTTCGTCGTGATCTGGCTGCGCGTCACCTATCCCCGCCTGCGTGAAGACCAGCTCCAGAAGCTCTCCTGGACCCTTCTCGTCCCCCTCTCCCTCGCCCAGATCGCCCTCACCGGCATCGTGAAGGTGGTGATCTCGTAACCATGGCTGAGCCCCTCCCGCCCACCGGGCCCCGTATCCCCGGCATCGGCCTGGCCAAGGGCCTGGCCGTCACCCTCCGCACGATGACGAAGAAGACCGTCACCGCGCAGTACCCGGACGCCCAGCCCGACCTTCCGCCCCGCAGCCGCGGAGTCATCGGCCTCTTCGAGGAGAACTGCACGGTCTGCATGCTGTGCGCCCGCGAGTGCCCGGACTGGTGCATCTACATCGACTCCCACAAGGAGACGATCCCGGCCGCCGCCCCCGGCGGGCGCGAGCGCAGCCGCAACGTCCTCGACCGCTTCGCCATCGACTTCTCCCTCTGCATGTACTGCGGTATCTGCATCGAGGTGTGCCCCTTCGACGCCCTCTTCTGGTCCCCGGAGTTCGAGTACGCCGAGACCGACATCCACGAACTCACCCACGAACGCGACAAGCTCCGCGAGTGGATGTGGACGGTCCCGGCCCCGCCCGCCCCCGATCCCGCCGCCGAGGAACCGAAGGAGATCGCCGCCGCCCGCAAGACGGCGGAGAAACTCGCGGCCGCACAGACGGACCCGAACGAACCCCCTGCGTCCCCCGTGTCCCCGGTGGCCACCGAGCCGCAGGAGGGAACGTCGTGAGCCTCGCCGCCGCACACCCCGGCTTCCTCTCCCCGACCGGCGTCGAGATCGCCTTCCTCCTCGTCGGCTTCGTCACCTTCGGCGCCGCGCTGGTCACCGTCACCACTCGGCAGCTGGTGCACGCCGCACTGTGGCTGGTGGTGACCCTCGGTGGCCTGGCTGTCGAATACCTCCTCCTCACGGCCGAGTTCATCGCCTGGGTACAGGTCCTCATCTACGTCGGTTCCGTCGTCGTCCTCCTCCTCTTCGGCCTGATGCTCACCCGGGCCCCCATCGGCCGCTCCCCGGACGCCGACTCCGGCAACCGGTGGGCCGCCCTCGGCGTGGCCCTTGCCTCGGCCGTCGCCCTGGTCTGGGTCGTCGTCGACGCCTTCCGCACGACCTGGATCGACCTGGACGGCGCCGCCGCCGGTTCCACCGCCGTCACCGGCGCCAGCCTCTTCCAGAACTGGGTCCTCCCCTTCGAGGCCCTCTCCGTGCTCCTCCTCGCCGCCCTGGTCGGCGCGATCGTCCTCTCCCGCAAGAAGAAGGCGGAGTCGAGCTCTCCCCCCGTGAACTCCCGAGCGGCGACCGGTAGTTCCCCCTCTGTCCCGGATTCCCGGAATCACCCGATCGAGCGAAACGGCCCGGCCGAGCAGGAAGGTGCCCTCTGATGCACCTCGCCTATCCCGCCGTACTCTCCGCCCTCCTCTTCTGCACCGGCCTCTACGGCGTCCTGGCCCGCCGCAACGCGATCCTGGTCCTGATGTCCGTCGAGCTGATGCTCAACGCCGTCAACCTGAACCTCGTCGCCTTCGACGTCTGGCTCAGCAGGACGGCCCGCGACACCCTGCACTCCGGCCAGGCCCTCACCCTGTTCACCATCGCCATCGCCGCCGCCGAGATCGGCATCGGCCTGGCGATCGTCCTCGCCGTCCACCGCAACCGCGGCACCGCGGACATCGACAAGCTCCGCGACACCGCCGAGCCGCACGGCCCCGACGAAGCCACCGATCCCACCGGGACCACCCTCACGGAAGACGAGAAGGCTGAGGCCACCGCGTGACCACGACCACCCTCGCCGTCCTCGTCCCCCTTCTCTCGTTCCTGGGCGCCGCGGCCGGCCTGCTCCTGGGCCGCACGGCCCCCGGCTTCGTACGCCCCCTCGCCGTGCTGCCACCCCTCGCGGCGCTCGTCCTCGCCGTACTCGTCGCCGTACGTCAGGGCGGCGACCGGGCCATTGACGCCGCCACCGAGCTCACGCCCACCGGCTCGGTCCCCGTCGAACTCGCCCTGCACATCGACGGCTTCGCCGCCCTCGTCGCCGTCCTGGTCGCCCTGGTCGCGACCTGCGTGCAGATCTACTCGACGGCCTATCTGCGCGACGACCCGCGCTACCCCTCGTACGCCGCTCTCGTCTCCCTCTTCACCTCCGCGATGCTGCTCGTCGTCTACTCCGGCGACCTGATGGTGCTGCTGGTCGGCTGGGAGATCATGGGCATCTGCTCGTACTTCCTGGTCGGCCACTACTGGGAGACCCCGGAAGCCCGCGCCGCCTCCCTCAAGGCCTTCCTCGTCACCAAACTCGGTGATGTCCCCTTCCTGATCGGCCTGTTCGCGCTCGCCACCGACGCCGGGTCCTTCCGGATCACGAAGATCCTCGGCACCGTCGCCGGCGGCGGACTCGACCACCCGACGCTGGTTGCCCTGCTGCTCCTGGCCGGCGTGGCGGGCAAGTCGGCGCAGTTCCCGCTGCACACCTGGCTCCCCGACGCGATGGCGGGCCCCACGCCCGTCTCCGCGCTGATCCACGCCGCGACGATGGTCGCCGCCGGTGTCTACTTCATCGCCCGGCTCCTCCCGGTCTTCGCGGCCTCCTCGGCCGCCCTGGTCGTCCTCGCCGTCATGGCCGCCGTCACGATGACCGGCTCCGCCCTGGCCGCCCTCGCCCAGGACGACATCAAACGCGTCCTCGCCTACTCGACGATCGGCCAGCTCGGCTACATGACCGGAGCCCTCGCCGTCGGCGACCGCGGTGCCGCCGTCTTCCACCTCCTCACCCACGGCGCCTTCAAGGCGCTGCTCTTCCTCGCGGCCGGCGTGGTCATCCACGCCGCCGGCACCAACTCACTGGCGGCCATGTCCCGCATGGGCCGACTGCGTGACCGTGTCCCCGACGCCTACTGGACGATGACCGTGGCGCTCCTCGCGCTCGCCGCGATCCCGCCGTTCAGTGGCTTCTTCTCCAAGGAGTCCGTCCTCGGCGCCGCCGAACACGTCACCACCGGACACACCGAGGGCATCCCCGATGCCGCCGGCTGGATCGTCCTCGTCGCAGGCCTGGTATCGGCCCTCCTCACGGCCGCCTACGCGACCCGCCTGTGGCTGCTCGCCTTCCGGGGCCGAGGCGCCGACGCCCCCGACCACGGCAGGCAGCCAGTCGCGATGACCACGGTGCTCTGGGTGCTCGCGGTGCCCTCCCTGGCCCTCGGCGGCCTCGCCTACGGCAGACTGCCCGACTGGTTCGACGGCCACGACCTGAACCCGACGCTCACCACCTCCGTCCTCGGCACAGGAGTGGCCCTCGTCGGCGGCCTCGTCACCTACGGCGCCTGGCGCCACACCTCCGCTCTGGCGACCCGCGTTCCGATGGGCGCCGTCGCGGCCCACCCGGACGCCGACGGCGGCGTCGTCGAGGCCGAGGCCATCGCCACCCACACCCCCGCCTACGGAGACATGGCCACCGCACCCGACCCGGCGGATCCCGGACGCCTCCTGCTCGGCCCGCTGCACCGGCACGCGGCCGTCGGCTTCCACCTGGACGCCCTGTACACGGCGCTGTTCGTCCGCCCGGTCCAGGCCGGCGCCACCCTCGTCCGGTTCCTGGACCGCGAGGTCGTCGACACCTACGTACGCGGCGCGAGCGCCGTGCCCCGTCTGCTGGGCGACGCCGTACGGCGCGCTCAGACCGGCAACGTGCAGACCTATGTGAGCGCGCTGCTCGCCGGCACCGTCGTCCTGGTGGTCGCCGTCCTCCTCGTCGCCACGGGAGCGTGAGCAGGCGTGATCGATATCAACGAGTCAGTGATGCGGTTCCTTCTGGCATTCCTCGTCGTGGGCCCGCTGATCGGCGCTGTCGCCGCTCTCCTGCCGGCCCCACCAGGACTGAAGGGGAAGTCGCCCGAGCAGGCCGTGCTGCGGCACGGTGTGACCGTCACCGGCGTGGTGCTCATCGCCGCGATCGCTCTGGCGCTCGGCTTCGACCACGACCATCCGTCGAAGATGCAGGCCACGACCGACATCAGCTGGATCCCCGCACTCGACGTGCGGATCCACCTCGGCGTCGACGGCATTTCCCTCCCCCTTCTGGTCCTGAGCGCGCTCCTGACCTTCCTCTGCGCGCTCTACTCCTACTTCAAGCTGCCCGCCGGCCCCGCCCCGAAGGCCTTTGTCGCACTTCTCCTCGTCCTGGAGTCCGGCACCCTCGCGACCTTCGCCGTCCTCGATCTGCTGCTGTTCTTCCTCGCCTTCGAGACGGTGCTCATCCCGATGTACTTCCTCATCGCCCGCTGGGGCGGTGAGCAACGGACCCGGGCGGCCTGGAAGTTCATCCTCTTCACCCTGCTCGGATCCGTCGTCATGCTGCTGGGCCTGCTCCTGATCGGGATCAAGGCGGGCACGTTCGACATCATGGCACTCGCCACTGACAACGGCTCGGGCCTGACCGCATCCGTGCAGGTCACCGCCGTTCTGGCGATCGGGATCGGGCTCGCGGTGAAGACGCCGATGTGGCCGCTGCACAGCTGGCTGCCCGACGCTCACACCGCCGCCCCGACCGTCGGCTCGGTCCTGCTGGCGGGTGTCTTGCTCAAGATGGGCACGTACGGGTTCGTGCGCATTCTGCTGCCGGTCGCACCTGACGGATTCCGGACGTTCGCGCCCTACCTCGGCGCGTTCGCCGTCGTCGGGATCATCTACGGCTCCCTGGCCTGTCTGGCCCTCGCCCGGCGCGGTGCGAAGGGCGACCTCAAGCGGCTCATCGCCTACTCCTCCGTCGGCCACATGGGCTTCGTCCTGCTCGGCATCTCGACCATGACCCCGACCGGCGTCAACGGCGCGCTGTTCGCCAACATCGCCCACGGCCTCATCACGGGCCTCCTCTTCTTCCTGGTCGGCGCGCTGAAGGACCGTACGGGCACCACGGACCTCGACACCCTCGCCGACCGCACCGGCGCCGCCCTCTACGGCCGGGCCCCGCGCCTCGGCGGCCTCGTGGCCTTCGCCGCCGTCGCCTCGCTCGGACTACCGGGCCTCGCCGGGTTCTGGGGCGAGATGCTGGCCCTGTTCGGCGCGTTCGACCCCGCCGACGACCTCAGCCGCCCCGCCTTCCTCACCTTCACGGCGATCGCCGCGTTCGGCACCCTGCTCACCGCCGCGTACATGCTCGTCGTCGTACGCCGTGTCTGCATGGGCGCCGCCCCGCAGCCGGACGCCCCCCAACTCGCCGACGTACAGAAGTACGAATTCGCGGCCTGGACCCCGCTCGTCGCCCTCACCGTCATCGCCGGGCTGTGGCCGAAAGCCCTCCTCGGCCTGACCGACCCGGCCGTGCAGCAGCTCCTCTCAGGAGGCCCCCGATGAGCTCCCCGGCCCAGTCCACAGCTGAGTCCGTCGTCCAGTCCGTCGACTGGCTCGCCATCGCACCGCCCACCCTCACCGCCGTCGTGGGACTCGTCGTACTGGTCGCCGACCTGTTCATCGGCGACAACAGGAAGGCCCTCCTCGGCTGGATCTCGGTCGCGGGCCTCGCCGCGTCCGGCCTTCTGCTGCTGCCCCTCATGGACGGCGACCGCTCCACCTTCTGCCTGACCGGCAGCACGGACGTCTGCAGCTACACGGCCGACCGCTTCACCCTCGTCATCCAGTTCCTCGTGCTCGGGGGCGCGCTCCTCGCCGCCCTCCTCTCGGTCACCGCCCTCAAGGACGCCGACCGAGGACTCCCCGAAGGGGAGTACTGGTTCCTGCTGCTGTCCTCCGCCGCCGGAGCGGCCCTCCTGCCCGCCTCCCGCGACCTCGCGACCCTGATCGTCGCCCTGGAGGTCGCCTCCCTGCCCGCCTTCGCCCTCGTCGGCATCCGGCACGGCGACCGGAAGTCCTCCGAAGCGGCCCTGAAGTTCTTCCTGTCCTCCGTGACGGCGACCGCCGTCGGCCTCATGGGCATCAGCTTCGTGTACGCGTCCACCGGCACCCTCTACCTCACCGAGATCGCCGACCGGATCCAGCACGTCGACCCGCAGCTCCACACCCTCGCCCAGGCAGGCGTCGTCCTCACCCTCATCGGCTTCGCCTTCAAGACAGCCGCGGTGCCCTTCCACTTCTGGGTGCCCGACACCTACGTGGGCGCACCCCTGCCGATCGCCGCCTATCTGTCGGTCGTCGGCAAGGCCGTCGGCTTCTCCGGCCTGATCCTCGTCACCGTCGTCGCCTTCCCGTCGTACGCCGACGTCTGGGGCCCGGCACTGGCAGCACTGGCCGCGCTCACCATGACCGTCGGCAACGTCGGAGCCCTCCGCCAGCGGACCACGCGCGCGTACAGCGCGGTACGCCTGCTCGCCTGGTCCTCCGTCGGCCAGGCCGGCTACCTCCTGGTGCCGATCGCCGCCGCCGCGTACTCCGACGACGCCAGGAAGTCGATCGGCTCCACCGTCGCGTACGCCCTGATGTACGCCGCCGTGAACCTCGGCGCCTTCGCGGTGGCGGCTCTGGTGGCCCGTACGAAGCCCTTGAACCGCGTCAGCGACTACCGAGGCCTGTACGCCACCCGCCCCCTCGCAGCGCTCGTCCTGGGCTTCTTCCTGCTGTGCCTCGCCGGGCTGCCGCCGGGCATCATCGGCCTCTTCGCGAAGGTCACCGTCTTCTCCGCAGCCGTCGACGCCGGACTCGGCTGGCTGGCCGTGATCATGGCCGTCAACGTGGTGATCGCCCTCTTCTACTACCTCCAGTGGACGGCCCTGCTGTTCCGCACCCCTGAAGGAGCCGAGGAACAGCACCGCACCCCGGCCCCCCTCACGGCCGCGATCGCCCTGACCGCCGTCCTCGGTATCGCCCTGTCCGGCGCACCCCAACTGGTGCTGCGCTTCGCGGACACCGGCCTCTTCTGACCCTCCGCGGCGGGCACGCGCGCGTGGACCCTCACCCGGACGGCCCACGCGTGCCCGAGCGCGCGCAAGGGAACTGCGAACCCCCGCCTGGCGTTGACCAGTGCAGAAGGGTCCACTTGACCTGACACCAGGGTTCCCCTGCCGCACCACTAGGAGGGCGTACCGTGCACCGCCGGCACAACGGGCTCAGGACAGCCCTGCTCCTCGGGGGACTGTCCGCACTCATCATCGTCATCGGCAGCTTCTTCGGCCGAGCGGGCCTCCTGATCGCGCTCGTCATCGCGGTCGGTACGAACGCGTACGCGTACTGGAACAGCGACAAGCTGGCTCTACGCGCGATGCGCGCGCGCCCGGTGAGCGAATTCGAGGCCCCGGCCCTGTATCGAATGGTCCGCGACCTCTCGACCCAGGCCCGCCAGCCGATGCCGCGCCTGTACATCTCGCCGACCGAGGCGCCGAACGCGTTCGCGACGGGCCGCAACCCGCGCAACGCGGCCGTGTGCTGCACCGACGGCATCCTGCGCATCCTGGACGAGCGCGAACTGCGCGGCGTCATCGGCCACGAGCTGAGCCATGTCTACAACCGCGACATCCTCATCTCGTCGGTCGCGGGCGCCCTGGCCTCCGTGATCATGTTCCTGGTCAACTTCGCCTGGCTGATCCCGATCGGCCGCTCCAACGACGACGACGGCCCCGGCATCCTCGGCATGCTGATGATCATGATCCTGGGCCCCCTCGCGGCCACCATCATCCAACTCGCCATCAGCCGCTCCAGGGAGTACGAGGCCGACGCGTCGGGCGCCCAGCTCACCGGCGATCCGCTGGCCCTCGCGAGCGCCCTGCGCAAACTGGAAGCGGGCACGAAACAACTGCCGCTGCCCCCCGAGCCGCGTATCGAGACCGCGAGCCACATGATGATCGCGAACCCCTTCCGCCCGGGCCAGGGACTCTCCAAGATGTTCTCTACGCACCCGCCGATGGCGGAGCGCATCGCCCGGCTCGAAAAGATGGCAGGTCGCCAGCAGTGAAAACAATTCTCAACGTCATTTGGCTCTTCCTGAGCGGCTTCTGGCTGTTCCTCGCCTATCTGGCCGCAGGCGCACTGCTCTGCATCACGATTATCGGAATTCCGTTCGGTATTGCCTCGTTCCGTATCGGCGCGTACGCCCTGTGGCCCTTCGGCCGTACGACGGTCGAGCGACGCGACGCGGGTGCCCCCTCCTGCGTCGGCAACGTTCTGTGGCTGGTCCTCGCGGGCTGGTGGCTCGCCCTGGCACACGTCGTCACCGGCGTTCTGCTGTGCATCACGATCATCGGCATCCCGTTCGGCATCGCCAACTTCAAGCTCATCCCAGTCTCGCTGCTGCCGCTGGGCCGCGAAATCGTGCCGACGGACCAGCCGTTCAGCTCGCGCTGGTAACGCGTCCGCAGAAGGGGCGTCCTCGCGACCGCCCGACTGTTTGTCCACAGCCCGCGGGCGGGATCATGTCCCCGCTCGCGGGTTGTCCACAGGCAGCCGCGATTGTCAGTGGCGGCCTGCATGATGAATCCATGACCGAGATCGAGCAGTTGCTGACACGGGTGGCCTTCGCGGCGCGCAACACCCGTCCGTGGGGCTGGCCTTCACTCCCCGCGGACGCGGCGACGCTCGACCGCGCCGAGACCGCCCTCGGCTTCTCCCTGCCACCGCTCCTCGCCGAGCTGTATCTCCGGATAGGAGACGGCGGATTCGGCCCGTCCTACGGCCTGTTGCCCCTACTCGAAGGCCAGCCCGCAGGCGAACCGCCCGTCGTCGGCCAGTACCTCGCCAACCGCGAGGAGGGCCGCAGGGACCCGGACTGGCCCTGGCCCGAGGGCATCCTGCCGATATCCCACTGGGGCTGCGGGATGTACGCGTGCGTGGACTGCCGCACACCGCAAGGCACCGTCCTGCTGTTCGAGCCGAACGCCGACGACGCCGAGCACGCGTGGTACACCGACGCCCCCAGCCTCGCGGAGTGGCTGAACACCTGGCTCGACGGCTCGGGCTGGTACGAGGAGTCCAACGACGGCCAGGACCTGGAACCCTGGCCCGAATTCCGCATACGTACGGCGACAACGCCGCCGGCCCAAGGCACGTGACCGACGCGACGCTCGCGTCCTGTCAGTCGTGCGGCCGAGCTGCCGACCGCGAAGCCGACCACCATCGCCGCACGCCGTACGTGACGGCCCCCACGCCCAGCACGCCCGTGCCCACGACCACCGACACCCCCGGAAGTGCGAACGCCAGAGTCACACAGCCGAGGAGCCCTACCGCCGGCACCACCCGGGGCACCGAAGCCGAACTCAGAGTCCAGGCGGAGGCGTTGGCCACCGCGTAGTAGGCCAGAACCCCGAAGGAGGAGAAACCGATAGCGCCCCGCACGTCCACCGTCGCGGCCAGCACAGCGACCACCGCACCCACAGCCAGCTCGGCCCGGTGCGGTACCTGGAAACGCGGATGCACGGCGCCCAGAGGACCGGGCAGATGACCGTCGCGGGCCATGGCCAGCGTCGTCCGTGAGACGCCCAGGATCAGGGCGAGCAGCGAGCCGAGCGCGGCTACGGCGGCACCGGTCCGGACGACAGGCACCAGCCCTGGCACGCCCGCCGTCCGGACCGCGTCGGCCAACGGCGCACTCGCCTGCCCGAGCCCACCCGACCCCAGCACGGAAAGGACAGCCACCGACACCAACGCGTACACCACAAGCGCGATGCCCAGGGCCGACGGGATCGCACGCGGAATGGTGCGAGCCGGATCCCGTACCTCTTCGCCAAGGGTCGCGATCCGGGCGTACCCGGCGAACGCGAAGAACAGCAGCCCGGCCGCCTGAAGTACTCCGCCCACGCCCCCGGAGACCCCGACCTCCAGCCGGCCGGCGTCAGCGACATCGGAGCCCAGGCACACCACCACCACGGAAGCGAGGACAGCGAGGACCACTGCCACGATCGCCCGCGTCAGCCAGGCGGACTTCTGGACGCCGCCGTAGTTCACCGCGGTCAGCGCCACCACCGCCGCGACCGCCACGGCATGGGCCTGACCCGGCCAGACGTACGTTCCCACAGTGAGCGCCATCGCCGCGCAGGAGGCGGTTTTCCCGACGACGAACGACCAGCCGGCGAGGTACCCCCAGAAGGGGCCGAGCCGCTCACGCCCGTACACGTAGGTACCGCCGGAGGTGGGATAGCGGGCGGCCAGCCGGGCGGACGACATGGCGTTGCAGTAGGCGACCACGGCTGCCACGCCGAGCCCGAGGAGCAGCCCGGGCCCGGCCGCGTGTGCCGCGGGTCCCAGGGCTGCGAAGACACCGGCTCCGATCATGGAACCGAGCCCGATGACCACGGCGTCCCCGACGCCGAGGGTGCGCCGCAGTTCAGCGCGCGATTCCGCACCGGGCTGTGTCATGCGACGCACCCTACTGACCGGTGCAACCACCAGGCATCGCGGTGACGTCGTGTACGGCAACACCGACCCAACAACACACAATTCGAACGCACCGGCATGAGCGCGGCCGTCACGACGTCGCAGATCACAGTGCCGGGACAGTTCGAGCACAGCACGGAGGGGCAGGTTCAGGGCATGAGCATCATCGGCTGGATCATCCTGGGGCTGTTGGCCGGAGCCATCGCCAAGTTCCTGCTGCCGGGGCGAGACCCGGGCGGTTTCATCGGCACGACGGTCATCGGCGTCGCCGGCGCGTTTCTCGGCGGCTGGATCTCGGCGCGCTTCCTCGACCACCCCATCAGCAAACAGTTCTACGACGGCACCACGTGGGCGGCCGCGATCGGCGGCTCGCTGGTGCTGCTGATCGCGTATCGCATTCTGTTCGGCAATTCACGCGACTGAGCCTGTACCTGATCGGAGTCGACGGATGGGGATGGGCGCCCGTCGCGGGGCGCCCATCCCCATCCGTCGACAACAGGTGGACTACCGGTAGTTCACGAACTGCAGCGCGAACTCGAAGTCCTTGCCCTTGAGGAGGGCGATGACGGCCTGAAGGTCGTCGCGGTTCTTCGAGCTGACGCGCAGCTCCTCGCCCTGGACCTGAGCTTTCACGCCCTTCGGGCCCTCGTCGCGGATGATCTTCGCGACCTTCTTCGCGTTCTCCTGGGAGATGCCCTCCTCGATCGAGGCGAAGAGCTTGTACTCCTTGCCGGAGAGCTGCGGCTCACCCGCGTCCAGGGACTTCAGCGAGATACCCCGCTTGATCAACTTGGTCTCGAACACATCGAGGACCGCCTTGACCCGATCCTCGGAGTTCGCCTCCATGAGGATCTTCTCGCCGGACCACGAGATCGAGGCGCCCACGCCCTTGAAGTCGTAGCGCTGGGAGATCTCCTTGGCGGTCTGGTTGAGGGCGTTGTCGACCTCCTGCCGCTCGACCTTCGAGACGATGTCGAAACTGGAGTCGGCCATGTCCTGTGGCTCCTTGTATGGGGTGCTTGTCGGAATCTGCGAGCTGTGTATCGGCATGCGTGACGACAGCAGCCGAGCCCGGCGTACGTCCCGGGCCGCATCCGCATAAGCCTAGCCACCCCCTCCCGTCCGGGCGCCGCTCAATCGGGTGGCGAAGCACCCCGGTCCATCAGGTATCGTTTACGTCGTTGCCAAGGAGGACCGCCGAAAAGCGGTTCGAAGGGCAGCAATCCCTGGCGGTGTGCCCGAGCGGCCAAAGGGAGCAGACTGTAAATCTGCCGGCTCAGCCTACCCAGGTTCGAACCCTGGCGCCGCCACATTGGGGAGGCCCTCTTCCCTCTGCGATTTCGCAGGGGAAAGAGGGCCTTTTTGTTGTGGGCGGACGTGGTGGCCATGGGGGAGAGTGGCCCCATGTCATCGCTGTCGCGGCCGTCGTTCGTGTCGTCGTCCCGTCGCCGGAGCTGTCCCGAGTGCCGGCGTGAGATCGCTGTGGTCGCCGGGAGGTTCGCGCGGCACGATCCGCAGGGGGCCCGGGGGAGTGGTGAACTCGTCTCGTGCCCCGGGTCGCGGCGGCAGGCGGAACTCGGGGCGGCCCAGCCGTCGTTGGACGGGTACGTCCAACCCGAGTTCCCCGGCCAGTTGCCCCTATTCTGAGCCCCTCGTCCAGGCCCCGGCTCCGGGCTCCGGAGCCCTTCCCGGTGGCCCGGTCCTCAAGCCGTTGCCCTAGTTCCCCGCCACCGACTTCACCGCCACCGAAACCGGCGTCGAGCCGGTGATCAGCTCCAGTGTCAGGCCCGCGGTCGCCGGAGTGTCCAGGAGTTCCCTGAGTACCGCGGCCACGTCGTCGCGGGGGACGGCGCCGCGCCCGGTGTCGGCCTCCAGGCGTACCAGGCCCGTGCCGGGGTCGTTCGTGAGGGCGCCGGGGCGCAGGATCGTCCAGTCGAGGGCGTCCAGGCCGCTGACGTAGGCGTCCGCCTCGCCCTTCGCCCGCTGGTAGACGTCGAAGACGCCGTCACCCGGGTGGGCCGGATCGGCGCCCATCGACGACACGACCACATGCCTGCGTACCCCCGCCCGAACCGCCGCGTCCGCGAACAGCACCGCCGCTCCCCGGTCGACCGTGTCCTTGCGGGCCGTGCCGCTGTTCGGGCCCGCGCCCGCCGCGAAGACCGCCGCGTCGGCGTCCCGCAGCAGCGCCGCGACCTCGTCCACCGAGGCCGACTCCAGGTCGCACACGACCGGCTCCGCGCCCGCCGCCCGCAGGTCGTCGCCCTGTTCGGCGCGGCGGATGATGCCCGCGACCTCGTCACCGCGTGCGGCGAGCAGACGCTCCAGCCGCAACGCGATCTGACCATGTCCTCCAGCGATGACAATGCGCATGCCTTCGACCGTACGCCCCGCCGAAGCCGTCCGCCGAAGCCGTCCGCCGAAGCCGTCCGCCGAACCCGTCCGCCGAACCCGTCCGCCGAACCCGTCCGGCGCACAGCCCGCACGACGTCCGCGCGCTCTGCCGACGGGTCCCGCCTCCCTCACCTCACGACAGCTCCGTACGCCCCTGTCGCGGCAGGTCCCGCGCTCCCGCCGCCGGGGTGTCGCAGTACTCACGTACCGCGCTCGTACGTGCCACAACGCGCCCCCTGTGCACCACGATCCGGCTGTAGGCGAGCGACAGCGCGCCCGCCAGACGGTCGCCCCGGACCGCCAGCAGTTCTGCCGGGAAGCCCGCCTCCACCCGTACCTCCGGCAGGCCCAGAGCCGCCCGCGCCGACGTGCTCACCGCGTCGTAGGCCTCCTCCGGGCGCAGGCCGTGGCGGGAGGCGAGCAGGTACGCCGCCTCCAGGGGGTCCCCGCGGCCCACCGGGTTGGACACGTCCCGCAGCGCGCCGCTGCCCGCCGCCACCCGCACCCCGGCAGCCCGCAGCAGCCGTACCGGAGCCGTGGCACGGCGTTCCGCGCCGCCGCAGCCGCCCTGGGGGAGGCAGGTCACCGTCACACCCGCCGCCGCGAGCTGGTCAGCGGCCCGGGAGGCGACCTCGGCGGGCAGACGGCCGAGGCCGCCGCAGGGGCCGATGGTGACACCGGGACGCAGACCGCCCGCCATCGCCGCGAGACGGGCCAGCCGGGCCGGGTCGTCACCGTCCGTGTGCAGGTCGACAGGGCAGCCGTGTTCCGAGGCGACCTCCAGGACCGCCTCCACGTACCCGGTCGGATCGGGGTCGCGGTCCGGGCAGCCGCCCACCACCGACGCGCCCATCTTCACCGCGTCCCGCAGCATCGCCAGCCCGTCCGCCCCGGCGGCCCCGGTCAGCACGCGCGGCATCGCCACCGCCGTCAGCTCGGCGAGGCCGCGCAACGCCCGCCGAGCCCGCAGTACGGCGGCCAGGGCGCCCAGCCCCGGTACGTCGCCGATCCGGACGTGCGAGCGCAACGCCGTGGCCCCGTGGCCGAGTTGGAGCAGAGCGGCCTCGGTGGCCCGGCGCTGGACGTCCTGTGGGTCGTACGAGAGCGGCCCGTCGGCGTCGGCGGACAGAGCCGTGTCGCCGTGGGCGTGCGGTTCGGCGGGGGCCGGCAGGAGGAGGTAGCCGCTGAGGTCCACGCGGGTGGCATACGCACCGAGGCTGCCGACCGTGCCCACCGCCTCGATACGACCGCCACCCAGCCGTACGTCCACGGTCCGGCCGTCGGTGAGCCGCGCCCCGCACAGCAGCAGGGCGGCCGGGTCCCCGGAGGAATCGGGTGACGACGAGGAGGACGACGAGTGGGGCGGCTGCGGCTGGCTGTCGGGCATCGCGCTCCTGTGGTCGGGGGCGGCTGCGCGCAAGCGGGGACACAAGATCACGCAGAGTGAGACGAGCCTAGGGCGGTCGTCCACCCCTGTTGCGGAGGAGCGCAATAGTCGTACCGGTGTGGTCCGCCGGACGGGAAGGATCGCTGGCGAGGGGGTGTGAGAGCGGTTGCGGGAGGGGGTTCCGAGGCCGCTGGGGGAGGGGTTTTCGAGGTGCGGGCGGAGTGCGGGACAAGGGCCGGAACAGGCCGAGACGGCAGCCGCGAAACGGATTTGGGCGACGGCGGCCGAGCGTGTAATGTCTTC
This sequence comes from Streptomyces sp. AK08-02, assembly GCF_033795085.1. NCBI lineage: Bacteria > Bacillati > Actinomycetota > Actinomycetes > Kitasatosporales > Streptomycetaceae > Streptomyces > Streptomyces sp. AK08-02. Next base: position 206,499 of record NZ_JARAZV010000006.1, on the reverse strand, counting down.
ATCGCTCGCCCCAATAGCTCAGTCGGTAGAGCGTCTCCATGGTAAGGAGAAGGTCTGCGGTTCGATTCCGCATTGGGGCTCTGGTGTGAGAGGTCCCCGTCGCGAGGCGGGGACTAATCGCATCAAAGCGGTGTAGCTCAGTCGGTAGAGCAAGCGGCTCATAATCGCTGTGTCACCGGTTCAAGTCCGGTCACCGCTACTGACGGTAGCCGATTGCGGGGTCGGTCCTTCGATCGGCTACTCTTCTATGCGTTCAATGTCCCATCCGTTCGTCAAGGAGCACTCCTGTGGCTGCCACCGACGTCCGCCCGAAGATCACGCTGGCCTGCGTGGAGTGCAAGGAGCGGAACTACATCACCAAGAAGAACCGGCGTAACAACCCGGACCGACTGGAGATGAAGAAGCACTGCCCGCGTTGCAATGCGCACACCGCGCATCGCGAAACGCGATAATTCAGGCTCGTACGTCGAGGCCGTCCCCTGTTTCCTGGGGGGCGGCCTCGCGTCGTTGTTCAGCACACCAGCTGTGAACCATGCGGTCGCGTGACCAGTGCGACTTGCGACTCAGGTGCGATTCAGGAGGTTGCGAGCCCATGGCGCTCGACCAGTCCTTCGTGGGGCGGTCCTATCCGCCCACCGAGCCCTATGAGGTCGGCCGGGAGAAGATCCGCGAGTTCGCGGAGGCGGTGGGGGACACCAACCCCGTGTACACCGACCCCGAGGCCGCCAAGGCCCTCGGTCACGCCGATGTGATCGCCCCGCCCACCTTTGTGTTCGCGATCACGTTCAAGGCCGCGGGAGACGTCGTGGCGGACCCGCGGCTCGGTCTGGACTACAGCCGAGTCGTGCACGGCGACCAGAAGTTCGCCTACGTCCGCCCCGTCCGTGCGGGCGACCGGCTCAGCGTCACCTCGACCATCGAGGCCATCAAGTCCATGGCGGGCAACGAGATCATCGACATCCGCGGCGAGGTCCACGACGAGGCCGGCGAGCACGTCGTGACCGCCTGGACCAAGCTCGTCGCCCGCGCGACCGAGGAGGGCTGACCCATGACGGCCAATTCCGGGGACGATTCCGCGAGGATCACCTACGCCGACGTGGAGGTGGGCACCGAGCTGCCCGCCCAGACCTTTCCCGTGACCCGTGCCACGCTCGTGCGGTACGCGGGCGCCTCGGGGGACTTCAACCCCATCCACTGGAACGAGAAGTTCGCGGTCGAGGTCGGACTTCCCGACGTCATCGCGCACGGCATGTTCACGATGGCCGAGGCGATCCGCGTCGTCACCGACTGGGTCGGCGACCCGGGAGCGGTCGTCGAGTACGGCGTCCGCTTCACCAAGCCGGTCGTCGTCCCCAACGACGGCCAGGGCGCCACCATCGAGGTCAGCGGCAAGGTCGGGGCCAAGCTCGCCGACAACACGGTCCGCGTCGACCTGCTCGCGATGTGCGCGGGACAGAAGGTTCTGGGCATGTCCCGGGCCGTTGTCCGCCTGGGCTGAGCACGCGAGTGACACGCGGGTAAGGGGCGTTCGTCAATGGCGGGCGCCCCTTACCCGACTTCTTCTTCAAGAAGGAAAAGTCTCCGTACGAGCGTGAAGAAGGCCAGCACCGCCAGCAGTTCCACGCCTGCAGCCGTCAGCAGCGCCCCCGCCAGGGACCACGTGGTCAGTGGTCCGGCGAGTCCGGCGCCCACCGCGAACCCGGTGATCTTCAGACTGGCCCCCGTCGTGAAGATCTGCCCGCGCAGCCGCTCCGGCGCCTCCCGGTGACGTACCGCGAACAGAGCGGTGAGCTGCGGCCCCTCGCCGATTCCCGCGACCAGTACGGCGGCCAGAACGGCGACCGGTCGACCGGTCGCCGCCAGTGCCGGCGCCACCGCCCGGAGCAGGGCCCCGGCCCAGACGAGTGTGTCCGGGTCGCAGCGGGGCGGGAAACGGGCCAGCACGGCATTCGTGGCGAGCGCCGAGACGGCTGTGCAGGACAGCAGCATCGTGCCGTGGGCGGCTTCACCGAGCACCCGTTCCCCGAGCAGCGGAACGCAGGCGATCAGCATGCCCTGGCCCGTGCAGGAGACGACCGAGGTGAGAGTGACCCGGGCGAGCGGCCGGTTACGAAGGATGTGGCGAGCGCCGGCCAGGAGGTCGGCGGTCACCGAGCCCTCGGCCCTCGCCGCTGATCCGGGGGCGCTCGGCAGCCCCCACGCCACGGGCAGCGCCAGCCCGATCAGCGATACGGACACCGCCAACCCCGCCGACGGACCAAACAGCTGTGCGGCCACTCCGGCCAGCGCGGGTCCGGTGAGGCCGGCGACCCCGTACGTCATCGCGTCGAGGGCGTTCGCGCGGGGCAGGGTCCCGGACGCGGCCACCCGGGGGAGCTGGGCCGTCCAGCCGCCCGACAGCGCCGGTCCGAGGAGGCCCGTGGTCACCGCGGCCAGGACGACGAACGGCAGCGGCACCCGGCCCAGCACGGCCAGGATTGTCACCAGGCCGGTCGCGTAGAGGGCCAGTGCGACGGCCAGCAGGCGGCCCGGTCGTACCGCACGGTCCAGGAGCGCCCCTGCCGGCGGGCCGCCGACCGCCGCCGCGATCGTGATGCCCGCGAGCAGCGCCGACGCCTCGGCGGCCGACCCCGTGACCGCGTACCCGGCCAGCAGCAGCGCCGGACCCGAAATCTCGTCCCCGGTGCGGGCCGCCGTCGCCCCGGCCAGATACGCCGCTGTCGGCCTGGTCGCGCAGAGCCTCTTCATCCCGGCGACGTTAGATAAGTAACTCAAAACTTCGCAATATGCGTTACATTCCCTGCGTGCCCGCCCCCGTTCCCGTCTCGCCCTCTGTCGACGCCTCCGACGCCTCCGACGCCTCCGACGCCTCCGACGCCTCCGGTGGCCGGTCCACCCGGCACTCCGTACTGGCCAACGCCCGCCGCGCCGCCGCCCTGGTCAACGCCCTGACCGGCAGTGGTCCGGTGTCCCCTGGTGCGATCGTCGCCGTGCTCCGGGCGCACGGCGAGCCGGACCCCCTCGACCTCACCGCCCATGACGTGGGCGAGATGCGCGAGGCGGCGCTTCTCCTTCGTGAGGTCTTCGGTGCCGGGGACGTGGATCGGGCCGCCGGCCTGTTGAACCGGCTGCTCCTCGATCGTGCCGGGCCGCTGCGGCTGACCTCGCACGGCGGGCACGCGCCCTGGCATCCGCATGTCGACCGGGACGACGAGGGGCCCTGGGGGGAGTGGTTTCTCGGTTCCTCCTGTCTCGCGCTGGCCGTGCTCGTCTGGGAGCATCAGCGTCCGCCGGGAGCTGTCTGTGCGTCGGTGAGCTGCGAGAACGTGTTCGTCACCCAGGGGCGTGGGCCCGAACGGCACTACTGTTCGCGCCGCTGTGCGACCCGCGAGCGGGTGGCCGCTCATCGCCGGGCCCGTACCGGGGGTGAGGATGGTGGGGCGCGTACCTCTTGACGTAGTTAGTGATTGAACACTAACTTACTCGCATGGTCAGGATGAGCGCAGAGGAGCGACGCGAGAGCGTCATTCGCGCGGCGATCGCCGAGTTCGCGCAGAGGGGCTACTACGGCACCTCCACCGAGGCGATCGCCAGGCGGGTGGGTGTCTCGCAGCCGTACCTCTTCCGGCTCTTCCCGGGCAAGAAGGCGATCTTCGCCGCCGCCTCCCAGCGGTGCATGAATGATGTGCGCCGGGTTCTGGAGGAGGCCGCCGACGGGCTGGAGGGCGAGCAGGCCCTGCATTCCATGGCGGACGCGTACGCACGGTTGATCAGCGAGCACCCCGAGCGGCTGCAGATGCAGATGCAGACCTATGTGGCCGTCGCCGCCGCCGAGGCCGAGGGTGATCGTGAGTTCGGCGAGGCCGTGAGGGCCGGCTGGATGAAGCTCCAGGACGCCGTCGAGGTGCCCGTCGGAGAGGAGACGACGACCTTCCTGGCGTACGGGATGCTCATCAACACCCTTGCGGCCATGGGCTTTCCGACCGGGCACCGGGTCTGGCGAGGGATGTGGCCCTCGGCGCAGATCAAGGGGCCGGGTCAAGGGTGAGGGGTCCGGGGCGGAATCCGCGGCTTTCGGTCGGCCGTAAAAGTTAGTGATCAATAACTAAATCAACGTCGAAATCACCGGTAGCGATCATCCCCAGGGGGAGCGATGTCAGAGCGGCAGGGCAAGCAGAGCGAACAGCGTGAACAGGGCAGGGCCGGCGCACCGCGCGGCGGAGCCGTCTGGGCTCTGGTCATCACCAGCGTCGCCGGATTCATGGCGGCCCTCGACAACCTCGTCGTCACCACCGCGCTGCCCTCCATCCGCAAGGACCTCGGGGGAGCGCTGGACGACCTGGAGTGGACCGTGAGCGCCTACACGCTCACCTTCGCCGTTCTGCTGATGTTCGGCGCGGCCCTCGGCGACCGCTTCGGTCGGCGCCGGCTCTTCCTCGCCGGGCTCACCGTCTTCACCGGCGCCTCCGCCGCCGCTGCCATGGCACCCGGCATCGACTCGCTGATCGCCGCCCGCGCGGTCCAGGGAGTCGGCGCGGCCATCATGATGCCGCTGACGCTGACCCTGCTCACCGCAGCGGTCCCGGCCGCCAAACGCGGGATGGCGTTCGGCATCTGGGGCGCCGTGAACGGACTCGCCGTGGCCTCCGGTCCGCTCATCGGCGGCAGCCTCACCGAGCACATCTCCTGGCACTGGATCTTCTGGCTGAACGTGCCGCTGGGCCTCGCCCTGCTGCCGCTCGCCCGGCTGCGCCTCGCCGAGTCGCACGGCACCGGCGCCCCGCTCGACATCACCGGCACCCTGCTGGCCAGCGGCGGCCTGTTCGGCATCGTCTACGGGCTCGTGCGCGGCCCGGCCGACGGCTGGACCAGCTCCTACGTCCTGACCGGCCTGCTCGCGGGCGGCGCGCTCCTTGTCGCCTTCGTCGTCCACGGCACCCGGGCGAAGAACCCGATGCTGCCCATGAGGCTCTTCCGCTCCCGAGCCTTCGCCGGGATCAACGCGGCCTCCCTGCTGATGTTCCTGGGCATGTTCGGGTCGATCTTCCTGCTCAGCCAGTACATGCAGGGCGTGCTCGGCTACTCGCCCACCGAGGCGGGCCTGCGGATGCTGCCCTGGACCGGGATGCCGATGCTCGTCGCCCCGATCGCCGGCATCCTCTCCGACCGGATAGGCGGCCGTCCGGTCGTCGCCACCGGCCTCTTCCTCCAGGCCGCCGGCCTCGGCTACATGGCCTTCGTGGTCACCGCGGACGCCTCCTACGCCATCCAGCTGCCCGGCCTGATCATCAGCGGCATCGGCATGGCTCTGTTCTTCGCCCCGGCCGCCAACCTGGTGATGTCCGGCGTCCGCCCGAGCGAACAGGGCATCGCCTCCGGCGCCAACAACGCGCTGCGCGAGGTCGGCGGCGCCCTCGGAATCGCCGTCATGGGATCGATCTTCGCGGCCCAGGGCGGCTACGAGAGCGGCCAGACCTTCGTCGACGGTCTCCGGCCCGCCCTGGTGGTCGGCTCGGCGGTGGTCGCTCTCGCGGGCGTCGCGGCCCTGCTGATCCCGGCCGTCCGCCGCCCCGCTGCGGTGACGGAGTCCACCAAGTCGGCGCCGGTACTGGAGACGGCCGCCCACTGAACCCCGTAGGACCACCGCACGCGCGCGTACGGCCCCGATCCTCACCGGCGGGGCCGTACGCGCGCGTGCCGCTGCTCGTGGCGCTGCCGGGCGGGGCTGTCAGTGGGGTCTCGTAGTCTTGGCGCGTGCAGGAAATCCACGACGCGCCCCTCGCCCCGCTGACCACCTTCCGGCTCGGCGGTCCCGCGGACCGGCTGATCACGGCGACGACCGACGCCGAGGTGATCGCCGCCGTCCGTGAGGCCGACGACTCCGGGACCCCGCTGCTGGTCATCGGCGGCGGCTCGAACCTGGTCATCGGCGACAAGGGGTTCGCGGGGACGGCTCTGCGGATCGCCACGAGCGGAGTCGACCTCGACGGCACGAGCGTGGAGCTGGCCGCCGGCGAGGTGTGGAGCGACGCCGTCGCACGCACGGTCGAGGCAGGCCTCGCCGGGATCGAGTGCCTCGCCGGGATTCCCGGCTCCGCGGGGGCGACGCCCATCCAGAACGTGGGGGCGTACGGGCAGGAGGTGTCCTCGACGATCACCGAGGTCGTCGCCTACGACCGGATCACCCGCGAGACGGTCACCCTCTCCGGCGCCGTGTGCGACTTCTCGTACCGCCACAGCCGCTTCAAGGCCGACCCCGAGCGCCATGTCGTCCTGCGCGTCCGCTTCGCCCTGGAGGACGCGGACGGACTGTCGGCGCCCCTGAAGTACGCCGAGACGGCTCGTGCCCTCGGTGTCGAGCCCGGCGACCGGGTGCCGCTGGACGCGGCCCGCGAGACGGTCCTCAAGCTGCGCGCGGGCAAAGGCATGGTCCTGGACCCCGAGGACCACGACACCTGGTCGGCCGGGTCCTTCTTCACCAACCCGATCCTCGACGACGCCGAGTTCGCCGCGTTCCACGCGCGCGTGGCGGAGCGGCTCGGCGCCGACGTCGTACCGCCCGCCTACCCGGCCGGAGAGGGCCGCACGAAGACCTCGGCGGCCTGGTTGATCGACAAGGCCGGCTTCACCAAGGGGTACGGCAGCGGCCCCGCCCGGATCTCCACCAAGCACACTCTGGCCCTCACCAACCGCGGCCGGGCCACCACGGAGGACCTGCTCGCCCTCGCCCGCGAGGTCGTCGCCGGTGTCCAGGACGCCTTCGGGGTCACTCTCGTCAACGAACCGGTGACGGTCGGCGTCCGCCTCTGAGGCCTGCGGCCAGATCCCTCAGCCGGCCAGCCAGTCGTCGATCCCCGCGAGCAGCTTCGCCCGCACGTCCTCCGGCGCCGCCGAACCCCGTACCGACTGCCGGGCCAGTTCGGCCAGTTCCGCGTCCGTGAAGGCGTGGTACTCGCGGGCGATCTCGTACTGGGCGGCCAGCCGCGAGCCGAACAGCAGCGGGTCGTCGGCGCCCAGCGCCAGGGGCACACCGGCCTCGAAGAGCCTGCGCAGCGGGACGTCCTCGGGCTTCTCGTACACGCCCAGGGCGACGTTCGACGCCGGGCACACCTCGCAGGTGATCTGGCGGTCCGCGAGGCGCTTCAACAGGCGTGGGTCCTCGGCCGCCCGCACGCCATGGCCGATCCGGGACGCGTGCAGGTCGTCCAGACAGTCGCGGACCGACGACGGGCCCGTCAGTTCACCGCCGTGCGGGGCCGACAGCAGACCGCCCTCACGCGCGATGGCGAAGGCCCGGTCGAAGTCCCGGGCCATGCCCCGCCGTTCGTCGTTGGAGAGGCCGAAGCCCACCACCCCCCGGTCCGCGTACCGCACGGCCAGGCGAGCCAGCGTGCGTGCGTCCAGAGGATGCTTCATACGGTTCGCGGCCACCAGGACCCGCATCCCGATCCCGGTCTCCCGGCCGGCCGTCTCCACCGCGTCCAGGATGATCTCCAGCGCCGGGATGAGACCGCCCAGCCGGGGGGCGTACGACGTCGGGTCGACCTGGATCTCCAGCCAGCCGGAGCCGTCCTTGGCGTCCTCCTCGGCGGCCTCGCGGACCAGCCGCTGGATGTCCTCGGGCTCCCGCAGACAGGACCGGGCCGCGTCGTACAGGCGCTGGAAACGGAACCAGCCCCGCTCGTCGGTCGCCCTGAGTTTCGGTGGCTCGCCACTGGTGAGAGCGTCGGTCAGCGCCTCGGGCAGCCGCACACCGTACTTGTCGGCCAGTTCCAGCAGGGTCGCTGACCGCATCGACCCGGTGAAGTGCAGATGCAGATGGGCTTTCGGCAGTTCAGAGACATCACGTACGTGCTCCATTCTCGGATCCTGCCGTACGTCCGGCTCGTATCGGTAGCGCTTTCCCTGAACGTGGTCTTGCTCGCACTGACGCTCGTACTCCGAGACGAAAGAAGGCCGCTTCCCAGAGGGAAGCGGCCTTCTCGTATCGCGGGGTCAGTCCTTCGCCTCGGCCAGCAGCTTCTGCACGCGGCTGATGCCCTCGACGAGGTCCTCGTCGCCCAGGGCGTACGACAGGCGCAGGTAGCCCGGTGTGCCGAACGCCTCACCGGGGACGACGGCCACCTCGACCTCGTCCAGGATCAGGGCGGCCAGCTCGACCGAGTCCTGCGGGCGCTTGCCGCGGATCTCCTTGCCCAGCAGGGCCTTCACCGACGGGTAGACGTAGAAGGCGCCCTCGGGCTCCGGGCAGACCAGGCCGTCGATCTCGTTGAGCATGCGCACGATCGTGTGGCGGCGGCGGTCGAAGGCGACGCGCATCTCCGCGACGGCGTCCAGGTTCCCGGAGACGGCGGCGAGGGCGGCGATCTGCGCCACGTTCGACACGTTGGACGTGGCGTGCGACTGGAGGTTGGTCGCCGCCTTGACGACGTCCTTCGGGCCGATGATCCAGCCGACCCGCCAGCCCGTCATGGCGTACGTCTTCGCGACGCCGTTGACCACGATGCACTTGTCGCGCAGCTCGGGGAGGATCGCGGGCAGCGAGGTGAACTTCGCGTCGCCGTAGACGAGGTGCTCGTAGATCTCGTCCGTCAGGACCCACAGGCCGTGCTCCACGGCCCAGCGGCCGATCGCCTCGGTGTCCTCGGGGCTGTAGACCGCGCCGGTCGGGTTGGACGGGGACACGAACAGGACGACCTTCGTCCGCTCGGTGCGGGCCGCCTCCAGCTGCTCCACGCTGACCCGGTAGCCGGTGGTCTCGTCCGCGACGACCTCGACCGGGACACCGCCGGCGAGACGGATCGACTCCGGGTACGTCGTCCAGTACGGGGCCGGGACGATGACCTCGTCGCCCGGGTCGAGGATCGCGGCGAACGCCTCGTAGATGGCCTGCTTGCCGCCGTTGGTCACCAGGACCTGGGAGGCGTCCACCTCGTAGTTCGAGTCGCGGAGCGTCTTGGCGACGATCGCGGCCTTCAGCTCGGGCAGACCGCCGGCCGGCGTGTAGCGGTGGTACTTCGGGTTGGAGCAGGCCTCGACGGCGGCCTGGACGATGTAGTCCGGGGTGGGGAAGTCCGGCTCACCGGCGCCGAAGCCGATCACCGGGCGCCCGGCGGCCTTCAGGGCCTTGGCCTTGGCGTCCACGGCGAGGGTGGCGGACTCGGAGATCGCGCCGACTCGGGCGGAGACCCGGCGCGCGGTGGAAGGGGTTGCAGCGCTCATGGTGCCCATCGTTTCAGACCGGAAACCTCCCCGGCACACGGGTTTCACCTATTGGTCAGACCGGACCGCGGAAGGGAAGGCGGAGGGGCATCATGCCGACGGATGGCTGAACAAGCGTCCGGATCCGGCGCCTGTGCTGGGCGATCTTCCGCCGACAAGGGTCCAGCGGGCGCTTTCTGTTCGACGACCGGCTCCGGAGCACGTACACTCTCACCTCGTTGGCCTTCAGCGGCCCGCGCTTATCCGGTGCACATTGAGCATCCGGACGAGTACGGTACGTTGGAGTAACCACAAAGGGTCGTAGCTCAATTGGTAGAGCACTGGTCTCCAAAACCAGCGGTTGGGGGTTCAAGTCCCTCCGGCCCTGCTACACACGCCTGTCACCAGGCTGTGTGCGCATGTACGTACTGCAATGCACCGCCGTGCGGCTCGGACCGGGCGCGGCACGGCCACGACCCGGGAACAGGTGAGGACGAATGGCGGATGCCGTGGGCTCCATCGATATGCCTGATGCCCAGGATGAGGCGCCCGAGTCGGACAAGAAGACTCGTAAGGGCGGTAAGCGCGCCAAGAAGGGCCCGCTGAAGCGTCTCGCGGTCTTCTACCGCCAGATCATCGCGGAACTCCGCAAGGTCGTCTGGCCGACGCGTAACCAGCTGACGACGTACACGACCGTGGTGATCGTCTTTGTGATCGTCATGATCGGCCTGGTGACTGTGATTGACTTTGGACTCAACAAAGCCGCCAAGTACGTCTTCGGCTGAGCCAAGAGCGAAGGGCGCCGGGTGCGGCGCCCCTTTCGCATGTTCCACCCACATGTATCCAGGAAGAAGCAGCCACCGTGTCTGACCCGAACCTGAACGACGCCATCGTGCCGGACGAGTCCGTGGATGACGAGCTCGACATCATCGAGGGCGTTGACGAGGTCGAGGACGAGGTCGACGCTGCGGACGCCGCCGTGGGAGAGCCCGCCGAGGAAGACGCCATCCACATCGAGGACGATGAGGATGAGGACGGCGATGTGCTCGAGGCCGACGCCGACACCGACGAGGACGAAGAGCTCGTCGAGGACGACGCCGAAGCCGAGGTCGAGGAAGTCGAAGAAGAGGCCGCCGAGCCCGTCGACCCCGTCGAGGCCCTCCGCGAGGAACTGCGCACGCTCCCCGGCGAGTGGTACGTCATCCACACGTACGCCGGTTACGAGAACCGTGTGAAGACCAACCTCGAACAGCGTGCCGTCTCTCTGAACGTCGAGGACTTCATCTTCGCGGCCGAGGTGCCGCAGGAAGAGGTCGCGCAGATCAAGAACGGCGAGCGCAAGACGGTCCGCCAGAACAAGCTTCCCGGCTACGTTCTCGTCCGCATGGACCTGACGAACGAGTCCTGGGGCGTCGTCCGCAACACCCCCGGTGTCACCGGCTTCGTGGGCAACGCGTACGACCCGTACCCGCTGACCCTGGACGAGATCGTCAAGATGCTCGCTCCGGAGGCCGAGGAGAAGGCCGCCCGTGAGGCAGCCGAGGCCGAGGGCAGGCCGGCTCCGGCCCGCAAGCTCGAGGTCCAGGTGCTGGACTTCGAGGTCGGCGACTCGGTCACCGTCACCGACGGCCCGTTCGCGACGCTGCAGGCGACGATCAACGAGATCAACGCCGACTCGAAGAAGGTCAAGGGCCTCGTCGAGATCTTCGGTCGCGAGACCCCGGTCGAGCTGTCGTTCGACCAGATCCAGAAGAACTAGTACGCCACATAGCTTCCGTCCAGGTCAGGTCGGCTCTCGGAGCTGGCCTGACCTGCTCGGTTTCACGCCTCGCCACGATGTCCCTTATCGTGGTGCGGTTGCCCGGCTTCTGTCGGGCACAGCGAAGACCGAAGAAAAACGAAGATAGAGGACCCGGAATGCCTCCCAAGAAGAAGAAGGTCACGGGGCTCATCAAGCTCCAGATCAACGCCGGTGCGGCCAACCCCGCGCCGCCGGTCGGCCCCGCGCTCGGTCAGCACGGCGTCAACATCATGGAGTTCTGCAAGGCCTACAACGCCGCGACCGAGTCGCAGCGTGGCTGGGTGATCCCGGTGGAGATCACGGTCTACGAGGACCGCTCCTTCACCTTCATCACCAAGACGCCGCCGGCCGCGAAGATGATCCTCAAGGCCGCAGGTGTCGAGAAGGGCTCCGGCGAGCCGCACAAGACCAAGGTCGCCAAGATCACCCAGGCGCAGGTCCGTGAGATCGCCACGACCAAGCTTCCCGACCTGAACGCCAACGACCTGGACGCCGCGTCGAAGATCATCGCCGGCACCGCCCGTTCGATGGGCATCACGGTCGAGGGCTGAGCCCCACCCCGTAACTCTTCAGCAGTAGTACGTGGCAGGACCTGCTCGGTCCGTTACCACGACTCCTCGGAACAACATCAGGAGCAGTAGTGAGCAAGCGCAGCAAGTCTCTCCGCGCTGCGGACGCCAAGGTCGACCGGGACAAGCTCTACGCCCCGCTCGAGGCCGTCCGTCTCGCCAAGGAGACCTCCACGAGCAAGTTCGACGGCACCGTCGAGGTCGCCTTCCGCCTGGGTGTCGACCCGCGCAAGGCCGACCAGATGGTCCGTGGCACCGTGAACCTCCCGCACGGCACCGGTAAGACCGCCCGGGTCCTGGTCTTCGCGACCGGTGACCGTGCCGAGGCCGCGACCGCCGCCGGCGCCGACATCGTCGGCTCCGACGAACTGATCGACGAGGTGGCGAAGGGCCGTCTGGACTTCGACGCCGTCGTCGCCACCCCGGACCTCATGGGCAAGGTCGGCCGCCTCGGCCGCGTCCTCGGCCCGCGTGGTCTGATGCCGAACCCGAAGACGGGCACCGTGACCCCGGACGTGGCCAAGGCCGTGACCGAGATCAAGGGCGGCAAGATCGAGTTCCGCGTCGACAAGCACTCGAACCTGCACTTCATCATCGGCAAGACGTCCTTCGAGGACGACAAGCTGGTGGAGAACTACGGCGCCGCGCTGGAGGAGATCCTCCGTCTGAAGCCGTCCGCCGCCAAGGGTCGCTACATCAAGAAGGCCGCCGTCAGCACGACGATCGGCCCCGGCATTCCGGTCGACCCCAACCGCACCCGCAACCTCCTCGTCGAGGAGGACCCGGCCGCCGTCTGAGCCGACGCTCACTCCGGCAGCCGCGCGTTCGCGTTCGTACGACGGGCCCCGCAACCTTTCGAGGTGCGGGGCCCGTTGTCGTACCGAGGGGTTAGCGTGAAGATCACGGGGCGCACGAGGGGTGGGGGACCGGATGAGGAACAGCGGCGTACGGGGTATACGGGGCCTGCGGCGAGGGGTCCGGCCGGTCGCGGTGACCGCCGCGCTGGTCGTGGCGGGCCTGGCGATGTCGGCGTGCAGTTTCTCCGGGGGATCCGACGACGAGGGCGCCGAGCCGACACCGGGCGCGAGCCGCCTCGACGCCCGTACGGCCGCCGCGCTGCACGCGGTGGAGCAGGCCACCGACCGGGCCGGCTCCGCCCGGGTCAGCTCCTCCTCCGTCATGGGCGACCTGCTCTCCATGCGGACGGCCGGCGTCCTCGGCTGGGCCGACGAGCCGGTCGGCCGGCTCAGCATCACCTACACCGGCGGAGAGCTGGCCGAGTCGATGCGGGCGCTCAACAGCTCCTCCATGGAGGCCAGGCTGCTGCCCGACGCCTACTACGCCAAGGTCGGGGACAAGTTCGCCGCCCAGATGCACGGCAGGCACTGGATCAGGTATGCCTACGACGACCTGGCGGACCTGCCGGGCGGCTCCGGGACGTATCTGAAGGACCAACTGCACAACACCGCCCCCGTCCAGCCGGTCAAGCTGTTGCTGGCCTCTGGTGACGTCCGCGGGACCGGGACGGAGACGGTGCGCGGCGAACGTACGACGCGCTACTCGGGCACGGTTGAGGTGGCCGCCCTCGCCGACTCGGCCCTCAAGGACCAGCTCGTCGAGGCCGGTGTCACCACCGAGACGGTCGACATCTGGGTCAACGACCGGAACCTGCTGGTCAAGAAGGTCGAACGGGGCGAGCTGGCGAGCGGGCGGATGTCGTCGACGGCGTACTACAGCGCGTACGGAGTGAAGGCCGCGGTCACGGCGCCGGGGGGCGGGGACACCGTGGACTTCAAGGATCTGTTGGGGAATTCGGAGGCCTCGTCCGCCCCGCCGGGTTAGGCTCGCGTTCGTTTCTGTGAATCGACCGTGTGTTCACAATGTTCCTTGGGGGGAATCATGGGTGCTTCTTCTGTGCGTGCGGGACGTGTAGGCCTCGCAGTGCTGCTTCTCGGTACCGGCGCTGTCGCCTGTTCCAAGGGTGCCTCGGAGGAGTCTCCGAAGATGACGCCGGCGGCGGCTGTCGCCAAGGCGGCGAAGAACGTGGAGGACATCACCTCCCTCAGCTACCGGATGACCGGCAAGATGCCCGAGGAGGGCCGCGTCAAGGCCGACGCCAAGATGCGCCTCAAGCCCGACGTCGCGATGAGTATGAAGATCACCGCGCTCGACAAGGGCGCCGACGGCACCGCTGAGATCCGTCTCGTCGACAAAGCGCTGTTCATAGGCGGGGGCGCTGCCGCCGCCAAGGAGATGGACGGCAAGAGCTGGATCAAGTTCGACATGAGCGCCATGGGCGCCGCCGGTGGGTCCCTCGGGGCGGCCGGTCAGGCGGACAAGAACCCCGCCCAGGAGTCCACCTTCCTCACCGGCTCCAAGGACGTGAAAGAGGTCGGCGAGGAGACCGTGGACGGGGTGAAGACCACCCACTACCGGGGCACGGTCACCCTCGACCAGTTCCGCGCGTCGCTCAAGTCCCAGACCAAGGCGACCCGCGAGCTGCGCGAGAAGAGCCTTGAGCAGTACGAGAAGCTGGGGATCGACAAGTTCACGATGGACATGTGGATCGGCGAGGGTGACGTCACCAAGCAGTTCCGGATGCGCGGCGCGGCCGACAAGGGCCCCCTCGACATGACGATCACCTTCGACGACTTCAACAAGCCGGTGAGTATTGCTGCGCCGGCTGCGAAGGATGTCGCGGACCTGGCGGAGATGATGAAGGGTGGGCAGGCCGGTTAGAGCCTGCGGTGGGTGCGCGGTTCTTTTGTCTGCGGGGCCGTGGGGGCTTGTCGCGCAGTTCCCCGCGCCCCTGCAGGGGCGCGGATTTGCTTGACGGGGACGGCCTCACGTACTCTCGTCCAGAAGCCAAAGACCGCTGGTCGTTGCCTTGTTCTCGTGAGAGGGCTCGGTGACCGAAGGATCCGCTGAACTGCGGACGACCCGCGCAGGTGTGATTGTGGATGTACTCCCGGACGGATTCCGCTCACGGAATCCGGTTGGTCGAGTTCACGCCCCGAGCGCCTGCGCCGGGGCGTTTCGTTTTCCCAGTCTCCTTCTGAGCGGTCCTCATCACCCGGAAGGAGGCCACGCTTATGGCAAGGCCCGACAAGGCTGCCGCGGTAGCCGAGCTCGCGGACCAGTTCCGTAGCTCGAACGCCGCCGTGCTGACCGAGTACCGGGGTCTCACCGTGGCGCAGCTCAAGACGCTGCGTCGTTCGCTCGGTGAAGACGCCCAGTACGCCGTGGTGAAGAACACGCTGACCAAGATCGCGGCCAACGAGGCCGGGATCTCGACGCTCGACGACCTGTTCAACGGTCCGACGGCGGTTGCCTTCATCACTGGTGACCCGGTGACGTCGGCGAAGGGTCTTCGTGACTTCGCCAAGGACAACCCGAACCTCGTCATCAAGGGCGGTGTCCTTGACGGTAAGGCGCTGTCCGCCGACGAGATCAAGAAGCTCGCGGACCTCGAGTCCCGCGAGGTTCTGCTCAGCAAGCTGGCCGGTGCCTTCAAGGGCAAGCAGTCGCAGACCGCTTCGCTCCTCCAGGCGCTGCCGTCGAAGTTCGTCCGCACCGCGGAAGCGCTTCGCGTCAAGCTCGCCGAGCAGGGCGGTGCCGAGTAACTCGGCTCGCACTCTGACCACCGCCTGAGGCGGCGGTCGACGCGGGCCGAACGTACGCCCGCCGACACTTACCTCGGCACCTGCCGAATTGACTGGAAGGATCGCCCAACATGGCGACGAAGCTGTCCCAGGAAGAGCTGCTCGCGCAGTTCGAGACCCTCACCCTCATCGAGCTCTCCGAGTTCGTGAAGGCCTTCGAGGAGAAGTTCGACGTCACCGCCGCCGCGGCCGTCGCCGCTGCCCCGGTCGGCCCCGCCGCCGTCGCGGACGCCGTCGAGGAGCAGGACGAGTTCGACGTCGTCCTCACCGGCGCCGGCGAGAAGAAGATCCAGGTCATCAAGGTCGTGCGTGAGCTGACCTCCCTGGGTCTCAAGGAGGCCAAGGACCTCGTGGACGGCGCCCCGAAGCCCGTTCTCGAGAAGGTCGCCAAGGAGGCCGCCGAGAAGGCCGCCGAGTCCCTCAAGGCCGCCGGCGCCTCGGTCGAGGTCAAGTAACTCGACTCGCGGTGACACAGGGCTTCTCGTAGCCCTGTAACGCTGACGCAGTGAAGAGCGATCATCCATCTGGGTGGTCGCTCTTCGGCGTTCGAGGGGTCGGGTCGTGGCTGCCTTGCAGGCTCGGTGACGGCGAGTAAGGTGATCTTCGTCGTGCCTCCGAACGCCCCTGGTGCTGTGCCGCACGTGACGATGGCAGCACCGGGTTCGGGCTTGGAGGCCTTGACGAACCGCACGGGGCGCGCAATTCTCAGGACGCGTCGTCACAACGATCCGGATCCGAGGCATGGATCGGTGGCGAAGAGGGCAGTATCGATGTGCATCGAGGGCGTGGCTTGCAGCAGGGGTTGAGAGCAACGAGGGTCTTCAAAAACCCGCACTGGACATCAGTGGGCCTAGTGGCTACACTGACCCTTTGCGCTGCCTGTTAGCTGCCTCCTGCCCGTCACCAGGGGCATGCCCTCGCTTGAGCACCGACGATCGGACCTTCTCCGACCTGGCCTTTTACGGCTGGTCGTGGAGTGCCCGTCTCTGTGCCCCTGTGGGGGGCCGGTACGCGCGTAGTGAGTCCGAGCCCTCGGAAGGACCCCCTCTTGGCCGCCTCGCGCACTGCCTCCGCGAATACGAACCATGGCGCCAGCACTGCCCCGCTGCGCATCTCTTTTGCAAAGATCAAGGAGCCCCTCGAGGTTCCGAACCTTCTTGCGCTGCAAACCGAGAGCTTCGACTGGCTGCTCGGTAACGCCGCATGGAAGGCTCGCGTCGAGGCGGCTCTCGACAGCGGACAGGACGTCCCCACCAAGTCCGGTCTGGAGGAGATCTTCGAGGAGATCTCCCCGATCGAGGACTTCTCCGGGTCGATGTCCCTGACGTTCCGCGATCACCGTTTCGAGCCGCCGAAGAACTCGATCGACGAGTGCAAGGACCGCGACTTCACGTACTCCGCGCCCCTCTTCGTCACGGCCGAGTTCACCAACAACGAGACCGGCGAGATCAAGTCCCAGACGGTCTTCATGGGCGACTTCCCGCTCATGACCAACAAGGGCACCTTCGTCATCAACGGCACCGAGCGTGTCGTCGTGTCGCAGCTGGTCCGCTCGCCGGGTGTCTACTTCGACTCCTCCATCGACAAGACGTCCGACAAGGACATCTTCGCGTCCAAGGTGATCCCCTCCCGGGGTGCCTGGCTCGAGATGGAGATCGACAAGCGCGACATGGTCGGTGTCCGTATCGACCGCAAGCGCAAGCAGTCCGTGACCGTTCTGCTGAAGGCTCTCGGTTGGACGACCGAGCAGATCCTTGAGGAGTTCGGCGAGTACGAGTCGATGCGCGCCACCCTGGAGAAGGACCACACCCAGGGCCAGGACGACGCGCTGCTCGACATCTACCGCAAGCTCCGTCCTGGCGAGCCGCCGACCCGTGAGGCCGCGCAGACGCTTCTGGAGAACCTGTACTTCAACCCGAAGCGTTACGACCTCGCCAAGGTCGGCCGTTACAAGGTCAACAAGAAGCTGGGTGGCGAGGCCCCGCTGAACGCCGGTGTGCTGACCGTCGAGGACATCATCTCGACGATCAAGTACCTGGTGAAGCTGCACGCCGGTGAGACCGAGACCGTTGGCGACAACGGCACGACGATCGTCGTCGAGACCGACGACATCGACCACTTCGGCAACCGTCGTCTGCGCAACGTCGGCGAGCTCATCCAGAACCAGGTCCGTACGGGTCTGGCGCGTATGGAGCGTGTCGTCCGCGAGCGCATGACGACTCAGGACGTCGAGGCGATCACGCCGCAGACCCTGATCAACATCCGGCCGGTCGTCGCCTCCATCAAGGAGTTCTTCGGCACCAGCCAGCTGTCGCAGTTCATGGACCAGAACAACCCGCTGTCGGGTCTCACCCACAAGCGCCGTCTGTCGGCGCTCGGCCCGGGTGGTCTCTCCCGTGAGCGGGCCGGCTTCGAGGTCCGTGACGTGCACCCCTCGCACTACGGCCGCATGTGCCCGATCGAGACCCCTGAAGGCCCGAACATCGGTCTGATCGGCTCGCTCGCCTCCTACGGCCGGGTCAACGCCTTCGGCTTCGTCGAGACCCCGTACCGCAAGGTCGTCGAGGGTGTCGTCACCGACGACGTCGACTACCTCACGGCCGACGAAGAGGACCGGTTCGTGATCGCCCAGGCGAACGCGATCCTCTCCGAGGACATGCGCTTCGAGGAGTCCCGCGTTCTCGTCCGCCGCCGTGGCGGCGAGATCGACTACATCCCCGGCGACGACGTCGACTACATGGACGTCTCCCCGCGCCAGATGGTGTCCGTCGCGACCGCGATGATCCCCTTCCTGGAGCACGACGACGCCAACCGTGCCCTCATGGGCGCGAACATGATGCGCCAGGCCGTGCCGCTGATCACCGCCGAGGCTCCCCTCGTCGGTACGGGCATGGAGTACCGCTGCGCCGTCGACGCCGGCGACGTCATCAAGGCCGAGAAGGCGGGTGTGGTCCAGGAGGTCTCCGCGGACTACGTCACCGTCGCCAACGACGACGGCACGTACACCACGTACCGCATCGCGAAGTTCTCGCGCTCCAACCAGGGCACCTCGGTCAACCAGAAGGTTGTCGTCAACGAGGGCGACCGGGTCGTCGAGCACCAGGTGCTCGCCGACGGTCCGGCCACCCAGGAAGGCGAGATGGCGCTGGGCAAGAACCTGCTCGTCGCCTTCATGCCGTGGGAGGGTCACAACTACGAGGACGCGATCATCCTGTCGCAGCGCCTCGTGCAGGACGACGTCCTCTCCTCGATCCACATCGAGGAGCACGAGGTCGACGCCCGTGACACCAAGCTCGGCCCCGAGGAGATCACCCGGGACATCCCGAACGTCTCCGAGGAGGTCCTCGCCGACCTCGACGAGCGCGGCATCATCCGCATCGGTGCCGAGGTCGTCGCCGGCGACATCCTCGTCGGCAAGGTCACGCCCAAGGGTGAGACCGAGCTGACCCCCGAGGAGCGCCTGCTCCGCGCGATCTTCGGTGAGAAGGCGCGTGAAGTGCGCGACACCTCGCTGAAGGTGCCGCACGGTGAGATCGGCAAGGTCATCGGCGTCCGCGTCTTCGACCGTGAGGAGGGCGACGAGCTGCCGCCGGGCGTGAACCAGCTGGTTCGTGTCTACGTGGCGCAGAAGCGCAAGATCACGGACGGTGACAAGCTCGCCGGCCGCCACGGCAACAAGGGTGTTATCTCGAAGATCCTTCCGATCGAGGACATGCCGTTCCTCGAGGACGGAACTCCGGTCGACATCATCCTCAACCCGCTGGGTGTGCCGTCCCGAATGAACCCGGGACAGGTGCTGGAGATCCACCTCGGCTGGCTCGCCAGTCGCGGCTGGGACGTCTCCGGCCTCGCGGACGACTGGGCGCAGCGACTCCAGGCCATCGAGGCCGACGTCGTCGCCCCCGGCACCAACGTCGCCACCCCCGTCTTCGACGGTGCGCGTGAGGACGAGCTGGCCGGTTTGCTGAACCACACGATCCCGAACCGCGACGGATCGCGCATGGTGCTCCCGACCGGTAAGGCGCCGCTGTTCGACGGCCGTTCCGGAGAGCCGTTCCCGGAGCCCGTCTCCGTCGGCTACATGTACATCCTCAAGCTCCACCACCTGGTCGACGACAAGCTCCACGCCCGTTCGACCGGCCCGTACTCGATGATCACCCAGCAGCCGCTGGGTGGTAAGGCCCAGTTCGGTGGCCAGCGATTCGGTGAGATGGAGGTGTGGGCGCTGGAGGCATACGGCGCCGCGTACGCCCTCCAGGAGCTGCTGACCATCAAGTCCGACGACGTGACCGGCCGCGTGAAGGTCTACGAGGCCATCGTCAAGGGCGAGAACATCCCCGAGCCCGGCATCCCCGAGTCCTTCAAGGTGCTCATCAAGGAGATGCAGTCTCTCTGCCTCAACGTGGAGGTGCTGTCCAGTGACGGTATGTCCATCGAAATGCGTGACACCGACGAGGACGTCTTCCGCGCGGCGGAGGAACTCGGCATCGACCTGTCCCGGCGTGAGCCGAGCAGCGTCGAAGAGGTCTGACGGGAGTTCGGAGGCCTTCGTCATGAAGGCCTCCGGCCCCAGGACCCCCGTATCAGACCCCATGACTTACAACCCTGAGAGGGATTGACGCATAGTGCTCGACGTCAACTTCTTCGACGAGCTCCGGATCGGTCTGGCCACCGCTGACGACATCCGTCAGTGGAGCCACGGCGAGGTCAAGAAGCCCGAGACGATCAACTACCGCACGCTCAAGCCCGAAAAGGACGGACTCTTCTGCGAGAAGATCTTCGGTCCGACCCGGGACTGGGAGTGCTACTGCGGCAAGTACAAGCGCGTCCGCTTCAAGGGCATCATCTGTGAGCGCTGTGGCGTCGAGGTCACTCGCGCCAAGGTGCGTCGTGAGCGGATGGGCCACATCGAGCTCGCCGCTCCCGTCACCCACATCTGGTACTTCAAGGGCGTCCCGTCGCGTCTTGGCTACCTGCTCGACCTCGCCCCGAAGGACCTCGAGAAGGTCATCTACTTCGCGGCGTACATGATCACGTACGTCGACGACGAGCGTCGTACGCGTGACCTGCCCTCGCTGGAGGCGCATGTCTCCGTCGAGCGGCAGCAGGTCGAGAACCGCCGTGACTCCGACCTCGAAGCCCGCGCCAAGAAGCTGGAAAGCGACCTGGGCGAGCTGGAGGCCGAGGGTGCCAAGGCCGACGTACGCCGCAAGGTGCGCGAAGGTGCCGAGCGCGAGATGAAGCAGCTGCGGGACCGTTCGCAGCGCGAGATCGACCGTCTCGACGAGGTGTGGACCCGCTTCAAGAACCTCAAGGTCCAGGACCTGGAGGGCGACGAGCTGCTCTACCGCGAGCTGCGCGACCGCTTCGGGACCTACTTCGACGGTTCGATGGGTGCGGCTGCTCTGCAGAAGCGCCTGGAGTCCTTCGACCTGGACGAGGAAGCCGAGCGGCTTCGCGAGATCATCCGTACCGGCAAGGGCCAGAAGAAGACCCGTGCGCTGAAGCGGCTGAAGGTCGTGTCTGCCTTCCTGCAGACCTCCAACAGCCCCAAGGGCATGGTTCTCGACTGCGTCCCGGTCATCCCGCCGGACCTCCGCCCGATGGTGCAGCTGGACGGTGGCCGCTTCGCGACCTCCGACCTGAACGACCTGTACCGCCGTGTGATCAACCGGAACAACCGTCTGAAGCGGCTTCTCGACCTCGGTGCTCCCGAGATCATCGTGAACAACGAGAAGCGCATGCTCCAGGAGGCCGTCGACGCGCTGTTCGACAACGGCCGTCGTGGTCGTCCGGTCACCGGTCCCGGTAACCGCCCGCTGAAGTCCCTGAGCGACATGCTCAAGGGCAAGCAGGGTCGATTCCGTCAGAACCTGCTCGGCAAGCGTGTGGACTACTCCGCGCGTTCCGTGATCGTCGTCGGTCCGCAGCTCAAGCTGCACCAGTGCGGTCTGCCGAAGGCGATGGCGCTGGAGCTCTTCAAGCCGTTCGTCATGAAGCGGCTCGTGGACCTCAACCACGCGCAGAACATCAAGAGCGCCAAGCGCATGGTCGAGCGCGGCCGGACCGTCGTCTACGACGTTCTGGAAGAGGTCATCGCGGAGCACCCGGTTCTCCTGAACCGTGCGCCCACGCTGCACCGCCTCGGCATCCAGGCCTTCGAGCCGCAGCTCGTCGAGGGCAAGGCCATCCAGATCCACCCGCTCGTCTGCACCGCGTTCAACGCGGACTTCGACGGTGACCAGATGGCCGTCCACCTGCCGCTCTCCGCGGAGGCGCAGGCCGAGGCCCGCATCCTGATGCTGTCCTCGAACAACATCCTCAAGCCCGCCGACGGCCGTCCGGTGACGATGCCGACCCAGGACATGGTCCTCGGTCTGTTCTTCCTCACCACCGACGGTGAACTGCGTGACGTCAAGGGCGAGGGCCGCGCGTTCGGCTCCACGGCCGAGGCGACCATGGCGTTCGACAACGGCGAGCTCGCGCTGCAGTCGGCGATCGACATCCGCTTCCCGGTGGGCACCATCCCGCCGCGCGGCTGGACCCCGCCGGCCCGTGACGAGAACGAGCCCGAGTGGCAGCAGGGGGACACCTTCCGCCTGCGCACCACCCTGGGCCGCGCGCTCTTCAACGAGCTGCTGCCCGAGGACTACCCGTTCGTCGACTACTCGGTGGGCAAGAAGCAGCTCGGTGAGATCGTCAACGACCTCGCCGAGCGCTACCCCAAGGTCATCGTGGCGGCGACGCTCGACAACCTGAAGGCGGCCGGCTTCTACTGGGGCACGCGCTCCGGTGTCACCGTGGCCATCTCCGACGTCGTCGTGCCCGAGGCCAAGAAGGCCATCGTCAAGGGCTACGAGGAGCTGGACGAGAAGGTCCAGAAGCAGTACGAGCGCGGTCTGATCACCAAGGACGAGCGCACGCAGGAGCTCATCGCGATCTGGACCAAGGCGACCAACGAGGTTGCCGAGGCGATGAACGCGAACTTCCCCAAGACGAACCCCATCTTCATGATGGTTGACTCGGGTGCCCGAGGAAACATGATGCAGATGCGACAGATCGCCGGTATGCGTGGTCTGGTGTCGAACGCGAAGAACGAGACGATCCCGCGTCCGATCAAGGCGTCCTTCCGTGAGGGCCTGTCCGTGCTGGAGTACTTCATCTCCACCCACGGTGCCCGTAAGGGTCTCGCCGACACCGCCCTGCGTACCGCCGACTCGGGTTACCTCACCCGTCGTCTGGTGGACGTCTCGCAGGACGTCATCATCCGCGAGGAGGACTGCGGCACCGACCGCGGCCTCAAGCTGGCGATCGCCGAGCGCGACGAAGCCGGAGTGCTGCGCAAGACCGAGAACGTCGAGACGTCGGTGTACGCCCGTGCGCTGGCCGAGGACATCACCATCGACGGACGTGTGCTGGCCCCGGCCAACACCGACCTCGGTGACGTCCTCATCGACGAGCTGGTCAGGCACGGCGTCGAGGAGGTCAAGACCCGCTCGGTCCTGACCTGCGAGTCCGCCGTCGGCACCTGCGCCATGTGCTACGGCCGTTCGCTGGCCACCGGCAAGCTGGTCGACATCGGTGAGGCGGTCGGCATCATCGCCGCCCAGTCCATCGGTGAGCCCGGTACCCAGCTGACGATGCGTACCTTCCACACCGGTGGTGTGGCCGGTGACGACATCACCCAGGGTCTGCCCCGTGTCGTCGAGCTCTTCGAGGCTCGTACGCCCAAGGGTGTCGCCCCGATCTCGGAGGCGGCCGGCCGCGTCCGTATCGAGGAGACCGAGAAGACCAAGAAGATCGTCATCACCCCGGACGACGGCAGCGACGAGACGGCGTTCCCGATCTCGAAGCGCGCCAAGGTCATGGTGCGTGAGGGTGACCACGTCGAGGTGGGCCAGAAGCTCACCTTCGGTGCCACCAACCCGCACGACGTGCTGCGGATCCTCGGTCAGCGCGCGGTCCAGGTCCACCTGGTCGGCGAGGTCCAGAAGGTCTACAACTCGCAGGGTGTGTCGATCCACGACAAGCACATCGAGATCATCATCCGGCAGATGCTCCGCCGTGTGACGATCATCGAGTCCGGCGACGCCGAGCTGCTGCCCGGCGAGCTGGTCGAGCGTGGCAAGTTCGAGACCGAGAACCGTCGTGTGGTCCAGGAAGGCGGCCACCCGGCCTCCGGCCGTCCGCAGCTGATGGGTATCACCAAGGCCTCGCTGGCGACGGAGTCCTGGCTGTCGGCCGCCTCCTTCCAGGAGACGACCCGAGTGCTGACGGACGCGGCGATCAACGCCAAGTCCGACAGCCTCATCGGCCTCAAGGAGAACGTCATCATCGGTAAGCTCATCCCGGCCGGTACGGGTCTGTCCCGCTACCGCAACATCCGGGTGGAGCCGACCGAGGAAGCGAAGGCCGCGATGTACTCGGCCGTCGGCTACGACGACATCGACTACTCGCCGTTCGGCACGGGCTCCGGCCAGGCCGTTCCGCTGGAGGACTACGACTACGGTCCGTACAACCAGTAAGGCGTAGGTCTGAAGTACTGAAGGGCGGTCACTCCGTTTCGTACGGGGTGGCCGCCCTTCGGCGTTCCCGGTGGTCGTCAGTTCCCGCAGCCGTACATCAGCTGCGGCCTGGCGTAGACCGTGCCGGAGGCGCTGGTGACCGTCGCCTGGATCTCGACCCTGAGCAGGTTGCCGAGGGCCGCGCCGAAGTCGTCGGTCACGGTGGCGGTGTGGTCGAAGCCCGTGCCCGCGGGGACCGGCTCGCCCCACTGGGCGCCGTCCACCAGCACCCGGACCGAACCGGTGGCGCCCGAACTGGCACTGGACTGCACCTGGAGACGCATACTCGGCTGCCACAGCGGGTTCTGCGACACCGCGATCGTCGTCCAGGCGGTCGCGGTGGTCTGCGGCCAGCGGGCGACAGTGGTGTCCTGCGGCGGCAGCATCGCCAGCCAGGGCCGGGCCAGGCCTCCCGCGCCGACCGAGAAGACGGCCGAGCCGCCCGACGAAGGCAGCACGTGGAGCCAGCCCCCGTCGGTGATCTCTACACCGCCACCGGCCACCCTGTTGAGCGCGGGCCGGGAGTTGACGGCCGTCGACAGCTGCTGGATACGGCGTTCCATGGCGGTGAGCCGGTCGATGATGTCCTCGGGCAGCTGGGGCATCAGGGTTCCTCCAGATAGAGCTCGGCGGTGTCGGGGCGGCCGCGCTGCGCCGGGCTGACCTTGACGCCGATGATCCGGTAACGGACGTCCAGGCCCTCGGGCCACCACTCGTCGGTGATGCGGATACGGACGGTCCGGCCGAGCAGCGCGGGCGGCACCATGTCGTCGAGGCGGACGCTGATCTCGGGGATCACCACCGCACCGGCGGCCGAGGCCAGTTCGGCGGTGGCCAGGGATGTGAGGGTGTCGACGTCGGTGACCGTGTTGTGGTCCGAGCTCAGGTCGATGAGCGGGTAACCGGCGTTGATCAGGGCGGTGGCCGGCGGGGCGTCCGCGTACAGCGGTCGGGAGTCCTCGGCCTGGTTGTCGTTGACCGAGGCGCCGCGTGCGCGGGCGGTGGTGCCGCCGCGGGTGGCGTCGCGCGGGAAGGAGTACGACAGGATCGTGCCCGGCCGGTCCATCACCAGGTCGGTCGTGCCGGTGCGGATCCTGGGGCTGCCCAGGCGCAGCCGGCGGACCCGCGCTCCGGTGGCCGGGTCGCGGTAGACGGCGATGTGGTGCTCGAAGCCGTTGTCCAGGGCGGCCAGGGCGTCGAGTGCCTCGGAGTAGACGATCTCGTCGCCGTCGCGGTACGAGACCGTCCGGGTCGCCGAGGAGGTCTCGGTGCCGTAGGTGACGCGGATGTCGCCGCCCGCGAGCGACTCCTGCATGTGCCGCCACAGGCCGCGCGCCAGGGCCAGCTGCTCGGTGTCCGGGAAGGTGAGGTCGGCGCGGATCCGGCGGCGGCCCGCGTACGAGTCGAAGGTCGCCGCCTGGATGCCGAGGGTGAGGACGCCGCGTTCGTCGCTCTGCAGGGTGCTGGTCCAGATGATGCCGCCCCACCACAGGTCGCCGCCGCGCTCCAGGTAGACCGCGGTGCGGCCCTCCTCGATACGGCGGACCCGGGCGGCGAGGGCCGCGGTGGGCACGGGGATGGTGCCGGAGAACGAGCCGGCCTTGCCGATGTAGTCGTCGACGGTGACGTCCCGTACGGGCAGGATGTCGATGGTGCGGTCGGTGCGCAGGTCGCAGAAGATCGCGCGGTACGGGGTGGTGACGGTTGCCATACGGCGGTCAACTCCTGGGTCGCGGTGGGGTGTTCAGGCCGGCTGCCCAGCAGGCGACGCCCCCGTCTCGGGTACGGGGGTCAGGACGCGGACTGGTAGGTGCCCGAGATCGACAGGACGGAGCCGGAGACCCAGGGGAAGGGGTTGGCCTTGTTCCACGCGATGCCGGAGGCGCCCAGCGTCGTGGTGAAACGCGTCGCCACGCCGATGCCGTCGGCGTTGGTCGCCAGCTGACAGGTGCCCTGGAGGAACTTGAAGCCGTCGGAGTTGAAACCGACCACGTTGAACACGATGTCGGTCATCCAGCCGACGACCGGGGGAGCGGGCAGGGAGAAGGACCACGTGGCGGCGGCGTCCTGGGCCGCGATATTGGTCGTCGTCCCGATCTGCAGGCGAAGCCGGACATGGACGACCGTGCCGATCTTGGCGTAGTTGGCGAGCAGGTTGCCGTTGCCGACGACCGGGGCGACGCCCGAGCTGGCGTACCAGACGGGCGTGTAGTCCTGCCAGGTGGGGACCTGCTGGTAGGAGACCCAGGCGCTGCCGTTCCAGCGCTGGAGCAGGCCGTTCGGGCCGTCGCGGTGCTGGCCGACGTAGCCGCCGTTGCCGATGGCGCCGTTGGGGGCGATGCCGCCGATGTCCCTCGGGTAGGCGACCCAGGCGGTGCCGTTCCAGCGCTGGAGGGTGTTGCTGGTGTCCCGGTACTGGCCGGGGTAGGCGCCGGTGCGGGAGTCGTTGTCCGTCGGAAGGATGCCGCCGACGGCCACGACACTGGCGCGCAGGTCGGTGACGCTGGCGGCGGAGGCCCAGGTGATGCCTCCGTTGCCGGCGCTGGCGTTCGCCGGGACCGTGACGGTGTACAGGGGCAGAGCGGCGGCGGGGGTCGCGGGCGGGGTCGGGTCGGTGGCGGAGGCGGTGCCCTTGACGATCTCGACCACGGCTTGGGTGCGGCCCGAGGAGTCGTACTGGTCGTCGTAGATCCGCAGGACGACGAGGTCCTTGCGGGCGTACTCCTGGCCGTCGCCGAACGTGAGGGTGATCGGCTCCGTGACGGCCACCGGATAGGCGCCGCGGCTGTCCTCGGCCTGCACGACGGCCCGGCCGACGCCCACGGTGGCGGTCATGCGGCCGGTGGTGCCGGTCAGCGCGAAGCCCGTGATCCGGAAGGCCCCGTCGGGGGACCCCGGGAAGATGCCGGAGCGGCCCCGGATGCCGGTGGCGGGGGTGACGGCGCCGGTCTGGGCGACGCGGGTGTCCTCGCGGGTCTGGCCGTTCGGGGACAGCCAGGCGGAGCGTGCGTTCATGCCAAGCCCTTCTGTGGATCCTGTGGATCGGGAGAGTTCCGGGAACCCGGGGAGTGCCGCGCCGTCACCACTCCGCGCTGCGCCAGCGCACCGACATCTGGGCGCCGGGGTCGAAGTCGTCCGGGCGGAAAGCCAGTTGGGCGCGGCCCGGGGTGAGCGCGAACAGTTCCTCCGGACCGCTGTCCGGGGCGGCGGTGTGCCGGCGGGAGGCCGTGCCGTTGAGGGTGACCGTGCCGGCGCCGGTGTCCACGACGAGCTGGTCACCGGCGGCGAGCCGGATCGTGTAGCGCAGCCGGCGGTCCGTGGTGCGGTCGGTCACCATGGGGTTGACGCAGGGGCCGCTGAAGGTGATCACCGGGTGGGTGGGCGCGGAGCCGTCGTTCGCGGCGACGACATCGCCGGTGGAGACGGTCTGGCCCCAGTACAGCGGCCACGTCAGCGGCCAGCTCAGTCCGCTCTCCGGCTGCGGGGGCCCGGTGACCGCGGTCTGCTCGTCGACCAGGTAGCGGCGCGGGTCGGTGGCGTACCACTGCACGGCCGCCCTGGAGACGCCCTGGGTCGCGTACACGCGGTCGGCGGTCAGGACGCGCTGGCTGACCCGGGCCCGTACGGCCAGGGTCTCGCCGTGCAGTCTGACCGCGAGCCAGCGCTCCTCGTCGGCGAGCAGCAGGGCCTGACGCAGGACACGGGTCGCGGTCAGCGCGGACCGGGGGCCGCTCGTCGTCTCCGGCAGGGTCCACACCGTGGCGCCGATCCTGCGGGGCTTGGCGTAGCGGGCGCCCGCCCAGGCGCCGTGGGCGGTGGGGTGGTCGGCGTCGCCGGTGTCGAAGTCCGGGAGGTCCTCCCAGCCGGTGAGTCCGCCGCGGTCGATCTCGTACCCCGTGCCGGGGCCCATCAGCAGCCCGGCCCACTGGAGCTGTCCTTCGCGGGTGATGAGCGAGCCGGGGGGCGGGTCCGGGTCCGGGGTGGAGTCGGGGTACGCGGTTGGCTGGGCCGGTGTCTGGGCCGTTGTCTCGGCCATGGGGGCCGTCACCTCACTGTCAGGGGCCGTGGTCAGGGCGTCACGGGTGTGCGTGGGCCGAGGAGAGGAAGAGCAGGTCCTCGGCGGTGGCCCGGGGGCCCGCGCCCGCGGACTCGCGGAACTCGGCCATCCGGTACGGCGAGGCCGACGGGGCCCGGTGCCTGCTCGCGAGGGCCCGCTGCCGCTCCAGGGCCGTGAGGGGCAGCACCCTGCCCGCGCGGCCGGCGATTCCGGGTACGGCGACACCGCCCTCGGCGAGCATCGGGATCTTGGGGATATTGATGCCGAACGTCTTGCCGAGGATGGAGACGCTCAGCGAGTTGAGGCCGTCGATGATCCAGTTGGCGAAGGCGATCAGGCCGTTGATCGGGGCCTTGACCAGGCCGGCGACCATCTCGACGCCCGTACCGAGGAACCTGCCGATCCCGCCGAGCGTGCTCGACATGGCGCCCTTGATCCGCTGGAACATGTCCGGGACGGTCTGGGTGATCCAGTTGGCGGCGGACTCCAGGACGCCTTTGAAGCCGCGCCACACGGTGTCGACTCTCTGGCGCAGCGCCTCGATGTCTCCGGTGGTGAGCGCGCGAAGGACGGCGAAGCCGGTGCCGATGACCGCGCCGACGACGGACAGGACGGTCGTGATGACGGTGAGGATCGAGCCGAAGTACGTGCTCACCAGGTTCCCGACGAACTGCAGGACCGGGGTGATGACAGCCAGGTACCCCTGGACGTACTGGAGCACGATCGTCGCGAGCTGCTCGATGAACCGTTGCCCGGCCTCGGAGTTCACGGCGAGGTCGATCAGCCAGCCCGCGACGGGCAGGAGCAGGCCCACGACGAAGCCGATCGGGTTGGCGCGGGTGAGGAGGTTGATGACCATCACCACGCCGGCGCCGATGGTCATGGCCAGGCCGAAGGCGCCCATCAGGTCGCCCACGACGCCCATGGTGCCGGCGATCCCGACGAGGAGCGTGGCCACGGTGGCGAGGCCGGCCCTGAGCAGGCCGACGGACCGTCCGGCGCTCCTGGCCCGGTCGCCGAACCCCTTCACGCTCCTGCCGGCGGTCGCGGCCGACTGACCGAGCCTGGCAACGGAGCGGGCGGCGGTGTCGGCCCCGGACTTGACCCGGCCCACCGCCTGGCTGCCCTGGGCGAGGGAGGCGCGGATGCCGCCGGTGGATGTGGCGGCGCTCCGGATCCGGTCGGTGACCGCTCGCACGGCGCCCGCGCCCTGCGCCGCCTGCGTCCGGAAGGCGTTCAGCACGGGCAGGACCGGGGCCAGCGGGTCGGCGCCCGCCGGACCCGCTGCCGCCGCGGTGCTCATCCGCGCCACCCGCGTGCCTTGGCCAGGAACATCAGCGCGTCGGCGGTGTGCTGCGGGTCACTGGAGGTGGCCGCGTAGTAGTTCTCGATGCGCAGGGCACCGCCTGCGCCGGCTCCGTCGCTGCCGATACGGCCCTGCGCCGCCGCGTTCCTGAGCATCCGGTCCAGCTTGCTCAGCGGCAGCACGGCCTCCGCCTCTCCGGCCTCGGCGAGGATCGCCGGTACTCCGCCGGAGCGGGGCAGGACGACACCGCCGGTGGCGAGGGTGGGGATCTGCGGAAGACTCAGCCCGAAGGTCTTGCCGCCGACGAACGGCACCCAGCCCGGGATCGACACCCTGATGCTGTTGAGCTTGCCGATCGCGGAGTTGATGAGTCCGATGACCGCGTTGATCGGCGCCTTCACGGCGTTCTTGATTCCGTCGAAGGCGCGGCCCGCTATGTCCTTGAGGCCGTTCCAGGCGTCGGAGAGTTTGTCCCTGACGGCCTGGAAGGCGTTGGGAATCGCCGTCCTGACCCAGTCGACGACGGGTGTGATGACGGCCTTGATGCCGTTCCATACGCCGCTGACCACGCTTCTGATCGCGTTGAGGACGGTGGTGATGATGGTCTTCCAGATGTTGAAATACGTCTGGATGACCGTGGCCACGGCCTGCACGACGGCGGAGATCGCCGTTTTGATGCCTTCCCAGATCTTCTTGACCAGGTCAGCCGCGGTTTTCATGATGGGCCCGATGGCCTTCATGACGTTGCTTATGACGGACCTTATGACTTCGAACGCCGTGTTGAGGATCTTCTGCATGGTCTTCGACTGGGTTGCCATGTCGATGATCTTCGTGATGAGCGGTGCGAGCAGGTTCATGAGCATGCCGAAGAAGTTGCCCTTCATCGACTTGTTCATTTTGTCCTGGCCTTTGGCGGCCTTGCCGGCGCCGGACTCGTATTTCCCGAGGCCGGTGCCGGCGGTCTGGCCTGCCTTGCCTGTTCTGGTGAGAGACTTCTCGGCCTGGTCGACGGAGCTCCGCATGCTGTTCGTGGTCGCTGCCGCGGCCTGGGCCGCCGTCCCGTTCGCCTTGATCTGGCCCGCGGTCTTCTGTGCGGAGGCGCCGAAATTGCTCGTGGCCGTCGCGGCGTTGTTCGCGTTCCCCTTGTAGGTGCCCAGGAAGTTGTTGGCGCTGTTCAGTGGACCGAAGAGCGTCGATATGGAACGGGTGAGGCCGGCGAAAGCGTTTTTCAGTGTGTTGACCGCGCCGGTGGTTTTCGCGAGTTCGGCCGGTTTGGGCGCGCTGAGGGCGGGACCGTCCAGCTTGCCTGACGCTGTGGGTTTTCCACCGCTCGCGGGTGTCTCGGGCTTCGGGGGTTCTTTTCGGTTCTTGAACCAGTCCCTGACCTGGCCTACGACCTTCCTGGTGTCGTCGACCAGAACAAGGAGGCTGGCGGCCGACAGAATGAGGGCTCCGAGGAGAATCGCCTTGGTGCCCCAGTCCGCGGCCTTGAGAGCCAGCAGGATTTCCTTGAATATGGGGATGTTGGAACCGGCGGCCGCGATGTCCGTGGGCTTGTCCTTCGGCCCGGCTTCGATGGCCGTCTTGAGTTCTCTCACCTTGGTGTCGAGCAGATTCGTGCTGACCAGCTGATTGCGCAGGTCGGCGATCCTGCCCTCGATCGATTCCGCTTTTACGTATATCTCGTCAATTGTGTGGTTGGCCACTTTCGACGACCTTCCTCGCCCGTTGTGGTGACGCGGTGAAGAACCTGTCGGGGTTCGGGTCACGATCCGGCCGCGATGCGCCACAGCTGAGCGGTCGGTGAACTACCGTGCTACTGAAGGGACTTGACGTACGAGAGCAAGGCCAATGGGGTGGACAGGGAAGCGAGCAGAGTTCGGCACGACCATGTGATCGACTGGCTCGACCAGTCGGAGGACCTGGCCCATCTGATCGCCCGAGTGACCGAACTCGTCCTCCGGCAGGGCTACGACCCCGAAGATCTCGTCGTCATGCCCCGAGCCGAGCTCGACCGGCGTGAACTCACCGCCTACAGCGCGGGCTGGGCCGACGTGGTCTCCGAGCAGTTGCCCGGGATACGGCACGAGTACGAGGTCCGGATCACCGCCGCCTATCTCCAGGGCCAGGAGGACGCGCGGATCGGGCGCCGGTCCCGTCGGCCGGGACCGGCGAAGAGGCCCGACGGGGAGCGTGACGGCGAGGTCATTCCGTTGCCGTACGTTCAGTTGCTCGAACCGCCGCCCGCCGTGACCGGCGTGGAGCAGCGGGGGGAACGGGAGCGGGCCGTGGCCGACGGAGGAGCGGACGCCTCCCCCGACCCCGAGCCGGACATCCTGCTCTCCGCCCGCGAGGTACGGGAGCGGCGCGCCGCACCGGACCGGCGCAAAGTGGTCCGGCGCAAGGGGCGGCCCAGCGTGCCTCCGCTCGACGACGGGCCGGCCGGGGGGTCTCGTGGGCCGGACCAGGAGGCAGCTACGGAGGTCACCCCGGACCCGCCCGAACCTGCCTGAAGGCGACCCGGATCACCCGAAGAAGCGGGCTACCTGGGACGGTGTCGCCGTCGTCGACGCCGGTGGCTGCGGGGTCCCCGGCTCGCCGAACTTGTCGTCGGCCTCGGCTTCCTCCTCGGACCCGTCCCCGAATCCGTCCCTGTACGTGGACCCGTACCGCTCCTCGCCCGCTCTCCCCAGCCTTCCGTCCTCCGGACGTGGTACTGGCACCGGCAGTTCGGGCGGATCCGCGTCCTCCGCCGAGTTGACCGACGCGAACATCCAGTTGGCGGCGGCCAGATGGTCCACGGTGGCGGCCAGCAGATGCTCGACGATCGACCACTCGGCGGCCTCGCCGTGTAGTTCACGGTTGAGGGCGCAGTCGCGCGGCAGGTGTTTGACCAGCACCGCGAGCCGACGCGAGGAGAGCCGGCCGCGGTGCCAGTCGAGCAGGTCGGTGCCGTAGAAACGGAGCAGGTCCGCCTCCAGCGCCTCGGCGTGTTCGTCGACGAACACGCCGAGGCTCAGCCTTCCCCCAGGCCGAGCCCGGTCTCCTTGCCGTACGCCTCCAGGATCGCGGCGATGTCCTGCATGGTGACCTCGTGCCGTTCGAAGCGGGCGAACTGCTCCTCGCCCATGAGTAGTTCGAGCAGCCCGTCCACGTCGTTGTCGTCGAGCTTGCGCAGGGCCTTGGCGGTGGCACGGGACAGCTCGGTCGGCAGGGTGAAGGTGTCGCCGTCCAGGTTGAAGGACCAGCTGCGGCCAAGGGCTTCGAGGCGCTGGGCGCGGGCGGCGTTGACGTCGAAAGAGGACATCGCGGTCGTACTCCTTGTCAGAGGCGGTGGGGCGGTGGGGCGAGGGGCCGGACACCGTCGGCGGAGGGTGGACGCCCCGGTGTCCGGCGGGTGGAGCGGGTCAGACCGCGTACGCCGCGTCCTTCATGACGAAACCGCCCAGGGAGTCGCCGTCGGCGGAGGCGAGGGCCTGGAAGGTGATGCCGAGCTGGGCCGGGGCCTTGCGGCCCAGCTTGATGTCGTCGGACGCGGTGACCTGGCCGCGCGGGATGCCGAAGCGGTACGTCACCACCGTGCCGTCACTCGCCCGTACGTCCGTGAACTCCAGCCCGAGCGCACGGATGTCGGCGTACGCGCGGTCCGCGATCTTGTACTCGAAAACCCCCGAGCCGCCCTCCACCGCCTTGACGGCGCCGCCGCCCATGAAGAACGGCAGCGTGTCCTCGTTGAACTGGAGCAGCGTGAACTTCAGCGTCAGATCCCGGTCGGAGTAGACGAAGTGCACCGGGCTGATCGTCTGCCAGCTGTCTACGGCCTCCAGCTTGTCCTTCTTGCTGAAGGTGACCCCCTCACCGGAGGTGTAGCCCAGGTTCTTCCAGGCGGCCCCCCAGTCGGCGGCCGGGGTGTTGGAGAAGGCGGTCGGTACGGCCGTGCCGGCGGCGGCGACGTAGAGGCGGCCGTTTCCCGCGATGCGGATCTCTGAGGTGTTGCTACCTGCCATTGCTGGTTCTCCTCGACTAAGTGACAGAACTCAGGGTCAGAACTGAGGGACAGGGGGAGTCAGTAGACGTTCACGGACACCTTGAGGACGCACACGTACCGGTTGGCCGCCCGGTAGAGGTAGTCGGGCAGCCAGCGCGGGCCGTCCTCCTCGACGACGTCGGTGATCAGATTCGTGCCGTACGTACGTCCGGCCGCGGCGAGTACGGCGCGGCGGCCCGCGTTGGCCAGGGTGTGGGCGGCGGCCTTGGTCGGCCCGTACACCTCCAGCTCGATGAGCGGTTCGTCGACGTGCAGATCCCCGATCCAGGCGCCACCCCGCCGGTTGACGAGCACGGCGGCGGCGGTGCCGTCGAAGCCGGCGGGCGGCTCGACCGCGATGAGGGCGTTGGAGACGGCCGGGTCGGCTTCGAGGATGTCGACGACCAGCGCTTCGACTTCGAGAAAGGTCTCTGGGGGAGGTATGGGTGAGGTCATGCCGGATCCCCTCGGGCGGCTGGGCGGCTGAATGACTGGACGACTGAGCGAGCTCGACGGGAGCACGAAAAAGGGGTTCCTGAGACATCAGGAACCCCGGTAGCCGGTTAGTGGACACAGCTGTGGTGCTGCATCAACTGTGACAGATTGCTTGCTCGCGCGCAACTTGCGAAACTGGACCCCTGGAGGGAGGGTGGTGGGGGAGGGTTGGGCGACGGAAGGTGGGGGACGGAGGGAACGGGGTCAGCGGGAGGCGAGTGGTGTGCCTGTGTCCGCAGTCGGCAGGAAGGGCTCCACCGCTCTGGTGAACCGCTCACGCCGGTCCGTCGGTACGCCGAGGAGTTCCGCTGCCTCGCCGACGGTGATTCGACGCATCGGGGTGGGGGTCGGGGGTGAGATGGGCAGGTGTGCGAGGGGTTCGGTCAGTTCCTCGGCGGTCAGCCGGCCGGAGCGGATGAGCATCTCGCGGACCGACACGTCCAGTACGCGGGCGAGCCGTCTGGTCGTCTCCAGGTCCGGCATGCTCTGCCGGTGCAACAACCGTGTCACGGCGGCCCGGTGGATGCCCGCCTCGTCCGCGACACGTGACTTGCCGCCGCCGCGGGGGCTGTCGATGTCGTAGCCGCGCCCGCGCATCAACCCTTCGACCCATGCCGCGAACACGTCAAGCTCGGGGGTGGTCATGGCGCTACTCGCTTTCTTCGGGGGTGGCGCGAGTTTAGCTTGCTTGCGCGCGCGGAATTACGAGCTTGCGGCAATGTGACGCAGGGGCACGGGGGAGAGGTTCGGGGTATGTGGGGTTCGTTTGGCATGGGGCGCGCGAGGACTGCTTATTGCGCGCGCGCTCGAAATTTACGGCTGTCGGCATGCGTGATCGGGCCCTGCCTCGGAGGTTCCGATGGCTGACCGGCCGACCGCGCACGCCGCTCTCTGGATCGGCGTTCTGGTGCAGCAATTCCCTGAACTGGCCGAGGAGTTGGCCCCCGGTCGAGGCCGCACGGCCGGCCGCCGGGGTCGTACGGCGGCCGAACCCTCGGCGGAGCTGGGTACTCGTCTCCGCCAGGAGCGCGAGGAGGCCCTGCTGTTGCAGCAGCACCAGGGTCTGGCGGTCCCCGGACCCCGGACGGCACCCCTGCGCCTGCACATCTCCGACGCCATCCGTGACATCGCGGACGGGGTGGTGGAACTGGAGGAGGCGGTACGGGACGGGCTCGGGCTGTCCCGGCCGGACCGCGCTCCCGTGCCGGAGCGGTTGCGCCGTATCGGTGCCCTGCTCGACGAGATCGCCATGGACCCCGTCCTGGCCGCACATGTACGCGACGAGACCCGCCGGATGGCCCGCCGCTGCGCCCGGGCGTTGGGCGACACCGAGATGGTCGTACGAGTGTCGGGCCGCTGCCCCTGGTGCGACTCGGTCTCGCTGCGGGCCTTCCCCGACCGCCAGGCGGTTCTCTGCATCAACCCCGCGTGCCGCTGCGCCGACGCGGACTGCGGCTGCCACCACGACCCCGGGCACCGGCACAGGTGGCCGGAAGGGGAGTGGGGGGAGCGGATCGCCGCCGGGGGGCAGGCCATGGGGAGCAGCCGATGAACACACGTACGAGCACTCCGTGGGACGGACAGGCGACCCTGATCACCGGCGAGCTGGCCGCCCGTGAGATCGGTGTGGCCCCTGCCACCATTCGTAAATGGGTTCAGCTGGGCAGACTCACCGCCGCGGGCCGGGCAGGGCGGGCCCTGCTCTTCCGGCTGGAGGACGTGTTCGCGGCGGAGCGCGCCACACGGGCGGCGGCACGGCGATCCCGGTAACCCTGAAGGGTGGCCACCCCGGTTGCGGGGTGACCACCCTTTCGCGTGTCCTGCCCCTCAGCGCTGCTGCTGGAGGTACGGCTGCAGGTGGTGCAGCCGGGTGTGGTAGTCCGGGTGCGAGGAGAGCAGCTTGCGCAGCGGGCTCTCCTCCGGTGCCACACCGTTGTTGAGCGCGGCGAGCGCGGCCGTCTGCCGCTGCTCCTCCTGGTGGAGCTTGCCGAGTACGGAGGCCAGCATCGGGGCGAAGCCGAGGGCCGCCGCGTGTTCGTCGGCGCGCAGTTCGGCGCGGCGGCCGACCGCGGCCAGGGCGTACGGAACTCCGAGGATCAGCAGGGGCAGGCCGTACAGCGTGCTGATGGTCGCCATGGCGATGCCGCCGAGGACGAGTACGACGAAGCCGATGCCGAAGCAGGAGAAGGCGCGGGACACCTGGAAGACGAACCCGGAGAACGCGCGCAGGAAGCGCCAGGCGATACGGCCGGGCTGGGCGTACCAGTAGCCGAGGAGTCCCGACCAGGCGTGGCCGCCGACGTGGTGGCCCAGCTCGTGTGCCATGACGGCGGCGAGTTCGCCGTTGGGCAGCTCGTTCATGGCGTAGCGGGTGACACCGACGATGTGGCCGGCGGCGGCGACCGCGTTCAGGCCGTCGCTGTCCTCGACCCAGAGTTCGTAGTTGCGGCCCATGACACCCGCGCGGGCGGTGACCTCGTGCCAGACCGGTTCGAGTTTGGCTCGTTCTTGCGGCGTGGGGTAGCGCAGATGGAGCAAACGGCGCGCGAGGGCGCTTTCGGTGGGCCGGTGGAAGACGAGTGCGCCGCTCAGTATCCAGGCGATGATCACGAGGAACGCGAGGTCGCCGAAGAAGAGGGAGAACATGCTGACGACGAGGAGGCTGCAGAGGAAGTTCGGGAGGTAGAGGAGGAGGTTGCCCACGGCGGTGGCGTCGGTACGGCGCTGGTGGGCGGAGATGTGGACGCGCTGGCGGTCGGTGGAGATGTGGTGGGGGTGAGAGGAGGGCGCGGCCGGGGCGGGGGTCGGGGCTGGTGGGGTGGGAGTGGTCGGGGCTTGCTGAGGGGGCGTGTACTGCGGGGGGACGGGCTGGGCGGTGGCCTGGGGGTAGGGCGGGGACTGAGCGGGAGCGGCCCCCGGGTAGGCGGGGGTCGGGGTCGCGCCCGGGTAGGTCGGGGGACCTCCGGCGTTCGGGTACAGGGGTTGCTGGGGCGTGCCGGGGTACGTCGGAGGTTCGGCGGAGCCGGGGTAGGCCGGGGGCTGGGCTTGTGGGCTCGCGTCCGGGTAGGTCGGGGGTCGGGCCGTGTTCGGGTGCTGGGATTTCGGGGTCGCGTCCGGGTACGTGGGGGGTTCGGCGGAGCCGGGGTAGGTCGGGGGCTCGGCGAAGCCCAGGGAATCGGGGCGCTGGGCCGCGCTCGGGTACTGGGGCTGCTGGGGCGTGCCGGGGTACGTCGGAGGTTCGGCGGAGCCGGGGTAGGTCGGGCGCTGGGAATGTGGGCCCGCGTCCGGGTAGCTCGGGGGTTCGGCGGAGCCCGGGTACGTCGGGGGCTCGGCGAAGCCGGGGTGATCGGGGCGTCGGGGTGTGTTCCGGTGTTGCGGTTGTCGGGGTGGGTTCGGGTACTGGGGTGGGGGTTGTGTGGCCCGGGGGTACGTGGGTGCGGGCTGGTCGGGGTAGGGCGGCTCGGCTGAGGGGCGGGGCGCCTTCTGCTCGGGGTACGTCGGCGGGAACAGGGGCTGCTCGGAGGGCTCGGGGTGGTCCGGTGGGGACGAGGGTGGCTGGGTCATGGTCTTCCTTCACGTGCGGTGACGGTGACTGAGCGGTCCGGTGCGGGGTGTTCAGCCGATGAGCAGTGAGGCGGGAAGGAGGAGCGTGCCGGTGCAGAAGGAGATCAGGCCGGTACGGATCCACTGGTGCTTGCGTGCGGCGATACGGCTCGTCTCGGTGAGCGCCGAGGTGAGCGCGGCCGTCGGGTCGCGCAGGGTGTCGGCGAGCGCTGCCTCCAACCCGCCGAGCCGTACGGCCTGTTGGATGTCGCCGAAGTAGGAGAGCGGCTGCCCCGGCGCCCACGGTTCGGAGCGGTAGCGGGGCAGCACGGCCAGGAGCAGCGAGAACAGGGACAGCACCAGGGACGCGGCCCCGGCACTCCACACGACGGTGCCGAAGACGCTGAGCGCTGCCGGGTTCCAGTTCCGCCCGGCGAGCAGTCCGCTGAACACACCGGCGGTCATCCCCAGCGCGGCGACCAGGACGGACGCCTTGCTGTCGGCGCGGGCGATCTCGGTACGGAGGTCCACGAGGAGGCGCTCGCAGAGCTGGGTGGGATCGGCGGGAGTGCCTGGCGGGGACGGTGCCGGGGTGGGGCGCGGGTCGAGCGTCGTCATGTGCCGCTGCCCGTCCTGTCCTCCTTGGCGGGGTCTTCGGGGCCAGCGGCCGGCTCGTCCGTCGCCGCTGCCGCGTTCTGCTGGTCCGGGAGGGTCGGGGTGCTGCCGTAGCCCGGGGGCGGCTGCCAGGCGGGGGCGGCGGGAGTTCCGTAGGCGCCCGGCGTCTGCGGAGCGCTGTACGGCTGCTGGTACGGCGGGGGACTGGGCGGGCTGTAGGCGGGGAAGCCGGTGGGGCCCGGGGCGCCGCCGTACGCGGGGGCGGCTCCGTAGGGGCCCGCGGAGCCCGGCGCGGATGCCGGGGGCTGCGGGGCGCCCGGATACGGACTGGTCGTCGGCCGGCCGGCCGGTGCCTGGGCCGGCGGCTGTGGCTGGGTCTGGGATGCGCCGGTCGGGGGCTGGTCTGCGGGCCCGGAGCCGGGGTGGCCGGGTTGCGCGTACGACGGGTCGAGGCCCGGCCGGCCGGGGACGAATCCCGGCTGCGCCGGAACCCCGGGGACCGCCTGGCCGTATCCCGGTTGCGCCGGCACCTCCGGGGCTCCCTGGCCGTACTCCGCGTACGGGTCGCCCGGGAGCGGGGGAGGGGTCTGGGGGACGCCCGGGAGGCGCTGGTTGAGGATGTCGCTCACTGTGCGCAGGGCCAGTTGTTTGGGGCCCTCCAGCTCGAACTTCTCCGCGGTGTCGCCGTGCAGCAGGTCCTTCACCAGGTCCATCTGCGCCTGGATCATGCGGAGTTGGTCCTCCCGCATGCTCGTCATGACCATGCGGGAGTCCTCGGGGTGCTGGGAGAGGTGGAGGGCCCAGGCCTGCACACCGCCCTGTTGCAGGTGGTACTGGTAGAAGGCGATCTTCTGTGCCTCTATCTGCTGCAACTCCAGTTCCTGGTGGCCCTGCTGGATGGAGAGCTGGTGCTGCTGGCTGCTCTGCAGAGCCGCCTGTTCGTAGTCCCAGCGCTGCTGCTGGAGGGCCAGGTGCTGCTGCTGGGCGCCGTACGACATCGAGCGCTCGATCTGGAGCGCGTCCTGCGCCCGGTTGCGGCGGTCCACCTCCACGTCGATCTCGGAGCCGCGCTGGGCAACCCGTACCTGCTCGGTCGCCGAGTGGTCGATGGCCTGGAGGCGGCGCTGGTGGTCGATGTTCTCCTGGTCGCGGCGCAGGCGCAGGGTCCAGGTGGTCTGGAGGCCCGCGGGGGCGCCCAGCGGGCCCAGGACGTTGATCGCCTGGAGGAGTTCCCCCTCCGCCGCCGCGCTGTCCGCGATCTGGAAGCGCCGGCTCACCGGGCGGGCCGCGCGCTGGAGTTCGCCGATGAGCAGGCCCGGTACGTCCCGGTGGCCGCTGCCCACGAACCGGGCCGGGTCGACGACCTGCCAGGACATGTCGAGCTCGGCCGAGAACTCGAAGGCGTCGTTGTCACTGGGGAGGGTGAGCGTGCCGGAGAAGGGATGCACGCCCATGTCGACCTCGTACACCGCGGTGTAGTGCCGCGCCGCGATGTCGCTGCGCGTCGGCCGGCGGGGCGGGAGATAGGCCTCGTAGCCGCCCTTGGCGGTCGCGAAGACGAGCGCGTGGTCGATGCGGACCGTCGACTTCAGGGAGAGCTCGAAGCGCGACAACTGGCGCACGGTGAGCACCGGGTCGATCAGCTGGGTGTGCCGGTCTGCGGACTGCTGCCACTCCGGCGGGCGGTGGAAGGCGGACATCGTGCGTTGCTCCTCGGTGAGCGGGGACGGGTGTCTGGCCGGCTAGCGGACGGGGAGTGTCGTCAGGAGGCGGGCGGCGACCTCGGGCGGCTTCGCGCCGTCCTCGCCCGGCATCGTCCGCAGGAGGTGGCCCAGGCGCTGGTACTCCGCCGGGGTGGTGACCAGGGTCGGGAGCAGGGCCGCCAGGGCCCACTCCGTGGCCGTCGAGCGGTCGGCGACGAGGACCCACTCGCGCAGCACGTCCAGGGCGTGCCGGGTCGCGTTGGGGTCGTTCAGGGCCGCCCGCCACAGGAACGGGATGCCGTGGGCGGCGGCCGAGCCCTCGGTGGCGGTCCGCGCGTACCAGGCGAGGACCAGCGGCTGGCCGTACCGCTCGTCGTCCTGGGTGTGGCGGCAGGCACTGACGAAGCCGCCGATGGTCAGGTCGTGCACCGGGCGGTCGTCCGGGAGGTGCAGGCGCAGTTCGGCGAGGACCGCGTCGCTGGCCTCGGAGAGCAGCAACAGGGCGACGGCCTCGCCGAGTTCGCGGGCCATCTCGCGGTCGAAGTCGTCCGGGTCGGCGAGGTCCCGGTACAGACTGCGGGCCGCGGTGCGCAGGGCGGCGAGGGCCTGCTCGGGGCGTTCGGCGCCGATCAGCGCGTACGCCCGTACGGCCACCCAGCGCAGCCGCCGGTCCTCGCCCTTGGACCACTCGTCGAGGATGCGCGGGATGTTCGGCGTCTCCAGGAGGTGGGCGAGGGTGAGCGCGTTGACGGCCACGAGGCGGTGCCGGAAGCGGTTGGAGGTCGCCCAGGGCTGGATGACCAGGGCCATGGCCGAGGGCAGGTCGGTACGGGCCAGGACGGCCACTGTGGACGCGGCCCGGGTACGGACCAGGGGGCGCCCGTCGTCGGCCAGCCGGCGCAGCCAGTCGATCAGCGCGGGGCGCGCGGAGGGGTGGCCCGTCCAGACCTCGCGCAGCAGGACGAGGGAGGCGCGGTCGTCGACGAACCGGGCCTTCTGCTGGGTCACCGGGCCCCACTCGGTGTGCTCGTCGTCCTCGTACGGTTCGGCGCGGGCGAGTTGGAGGCGCTTGCCGATGTGGGTGCCGAAGACGGGGACCTCGGGGATACCGGCCGGGTTCTGGGTCTGCTGCAGGAAGCGGTAGAGCAGATCGCTGAGTTCGGCGGTGAGGGCGTACGGGCTGCCGTCGAACGCGGCCAGTGCGACCAGGAACGCCTTGTCCCGCAGATGGATCGACGACTCGTCCTCCTCGAACCACTCCTGGACCTGGTTCTCCAGGGAGACCAGGGAGAACTGCGCGACGTCGTTCTCGGTGACCTCACCGGCCGCGTACCGGCCGAGCAGCTGGGCGAACGCGGCGACCTCGCGCAGTTGGTGACTGCGGCTCAGGAACTCGGTGACGTCCGGGAGTTCGAGCAGCTTCGCCACGGTCGCCGCCCTGTCGTCCTGGGCCGCCACGCGGGTGCGGAGATGGGCGGCAAGGACGTCGGCCGGGTCCGGCGGCTGCCAGGTGACGACCGGTACGTCCTCCAGGACGGCGGTCGGGCCCACCGTGACGACGAGGTACGCGTCCTGCGCGGTGAGACGGTCGCGGGCGGCGAGGAGGTGGTGCTCGCGGAGAGGACGGTCGCGGCGGGTGACGAGGTCGGCGAGGACATAGCCGCGGGGGTGGGCCGGGGTTCCTCCGGCCGTGGCCCCTGCGGCTGCCGATCCGTCGGCGGCTGTGTCCGGTGCCGTGAACTTGTCCGCCAGGCCGCTCGGGTTCGTGTCGCGGTCGAGCGTGTGTACGGGGGTCGTCCCGAGCCGGTGCAGGAGCATCAGGGCGGCCGTGTGTCTGCCGGTGAAGCGGGCGCCCGACAGGACGAGGACGCGGTCGCGGCGCAGCCGGACGAGCAGGGCCTCGACGGTCTCCTCGGCGGTCACGAACGAGGCGGCGAGCCGGTCCAGCGTGGACTGCGGGACCTCGCCGGACGCGGAGGCGGACGAGGCGGAGAACCCGGGTATCGCCCACTGGTGGATCTCCGTCTTGCTGCCCATGATCACGTCACCGGCGACCTGGCCGCCGCTGACGCCGTGCTGGTTGCCGCCGACCATGCTGCCGCCGAAGCGGGCCCGGTCGCCGAGGTTCATGGACCGGGGGCTGTGGTCGATCAGGTCACGCCGGGCCGACCAGGCGGTCTGGGGCTGCTCGTACTCCTCCGACCCCTCGGAGCCATCGGCCTCCTTGGACTCCTTGGCGTCCTTGGAGTCCTTCGCCGCGCCGTCTCTGCCGTCCTTGCCGTCGGCCGAGGCGGGCGGGTCGTCGGTGGGTAACGGGCGGGCGGCCTCCGCCGCGTCCGGGGTGCTCATGAGCCGTCACCCCCGGCGCGACCGCCCATGTTGACGTCCCCGGTGACCTGGCCGCCGCTCACGCCGGTCTGGTCGCCGGCCACCACGCTGCCGCCGATGTTCACGGCGCCGTTGAAGTTGAAGACGGGGCCCGGGGCGTGACGGCTCTCGGATGAGGTGCCCTGCGGGGGAACTCTCGGTGCCTCCGCCGCCGCCTCCGGTGCCGGCGGGGCCTGTGGCGCCGGGCGGTCCCCCGATCCGCCCGGCGCCTCCCCCGCCCCCGTGCCACGGTGGTCCTGGTCGGCCGGGCCGGCCGTGCCGATGCTGCCGACGGTGCCGGTCGGGGCCGTCTCGTGGCCGCTGGGCAGCGGGCCGTGCAGCCAGGCCCGCATCGGGCCGTTCTTGGTGTCCACCCCGACCGGATGGAACTCGTCGGCCGGGATGCCGGGATGGTCGTGCCGTACGACGCCCGAGTACAGGGCGTCCGAGACCATCAGCGCGAAGTCGTGGGGGCGTTCGCCCAGGGCGGCCCGCAGCAGCTGGGCGTCCAGCAGCCGGCAGGCGTTGTTCAGGTCGGTGCCGACCCAGCCGTCGTGCTGGTCCACGGCCACGTAACCGGTGGCGAGGACCCCTCGCAACCGGATCTGGGCCGAGCTGGACGCCATGCGGTTGACGGCGCGCAACTGCGCCGGGACGTCCACGAGGAGGGCGCGCAGCAGGGCGGTGACCGGGGCGTTCGCGTCGATCAGCTCCATCACGGAGTCCCCGCGGTCCGCGCGCAGACGACGGGTCTCGTCGATGCCGGCGCGTTCCAGCGTGCGGTCGGTGATGTCGTAGAGCATGCGCCGCAGGTACGCCTGCTCCACGTCGTCCCGGTCGCTGAACCTCTCTATGTCCAGCAGCAGGATCGTGCGGCTCACGGGGTCGGTCATGATCGCCCTTCGACATGTGGGGGTTGCTTGCAGCAGCGTGGCGGGTGTGGACGGTGTGCTGTGAGGGCGGATGACGCAGTCGGAGTGTGACGGAGTACACGTACGGGGGTGTTCGAGGCTCAGGTTGGCTGGGGTTGCCGTCGCTGGGGGCTGCCGCCCCCAGGCCCCCGCTTCGGCCCTGAAGGGGCCTCGTCCTCAAACGCCGGACGGGCTGAATGGTGTGGGCCGGTGTCCTCAAGCGCCGGGCGGGTTGGATGGTGCGGGCCCGCGTCAGCCGTCCGCTGCCGCGATCCGCCGGAGGATGTCCGGCCGGCGTATCAGCAGTGCTCGTCTCCCCGTCTCCACCGCCTCCTTCTCGCGCAGTTCCCTCAGCAGTCGCTGGACCATCTCCCTTGACGCGCCCACCGAGCCCGCCAGTTCCTGTTTGCTCAGGGGGACAGAAAGTTCGATTCCCTCGGGGGTGCGGCGGCCGTGGGTGCGGGCCAGGTCGAGGAGGAGGACCGCGAAGCGTTCCCGCACGTTCATGGACGCGAACTCCAGACGGCGGCGGTCCGCGGCCCGGGTGCGGTCGGCGGTGAGACCCAGCAGGGCGAAGGAAACCGCTGGTGAACGGCCCAGGAAGTCCTTGAAGCGTTCGTGCTCGACCGCCACCGCCCGCACCGCCTCCAGCGCGGTCACCGTGGCCGACCGGGGGCGCCCGGTGAGCGCCGACGACTCGCCGACGATGTCGCCGGGGCCGCGCAGCGCGAGAAGTGCCTCGTAGCCGTTGGCGGCCGACGCGGTGACCTTCGTCCAGCCCTGGATCAGGAAGAGGACGTGGGCGGAGGGCTCGCTCTGGTGGATCAGGGCCACCCTGGTGGCGAAGTTCAGCTCGCGGCCCAGGGACAGGAGGGCCGTGCGGTCCTCATGTTCGAGGCGGGCGAGAAAGGGCACCCGGTCGTCCAGGCCCCCGTCGTCCAGCGAGTACGCGGCCGTCCTGATCACGCTCTGCCCCCGAATCGTCGCAGCGGACGGATCAAGGTACTGAACGGGCAGGCCCGCGGGGCTGTAAAGGGCGCGAATCAGCCACCTTGGCTCGCACCTGACCAAAAGCCGGCGCAAGCGGGCGCAAGTTGTCAAAGGAGGGCTCGCGGGCCGCCCGAAGCCCGGCGTGTCGTACCGGCCTCCATTTGTTTTGACCGAAGTCGTTGAGGTAGGTACGCTCAGACCTTGTGCCTGGGGTGTGCCCTGGCCCTCGTGTGTGCCTTCGAACCGCACGCGGAGCCGTAAGCGACCACCGCAATCTGCGCCCTTCCCGCCTCGCGGCGGGGATCTGCAGTATTCGACACACCCGACCGCGTGGGTCGGTGACGTTCCAGGTTAGCTCCACCATCGGCACACAGAAACCGGAGAAGTAGTGCCTACGATCCAGCAGCTGGTCCGGAAGGGCCGGCAGGACAAGGTCGAGAAGAACAAGACGCCCGCGCTCGAGGGTTCGCCCCAGCGCCGCGGTGTCTGCACTCGTGTGTTCACGACCACCCCGAAGAAGCCGAACTCGGCCCTGCGTAAGGTCGCGCGTGTGCGTCTGACCAGCGGGATCGAGGTCACTGCTTACATTCCCGGTGAGGGACACAACCTGCAGGAGCACTCGATCGTGCTCGTGCGTGGTGGCCGTGTGAAGGACCTGCCCGGTGTTCGCTACAAGATCATCCGCGGCTCGCTCGACACCCAGGGTGTCAAGAACCGCAAGCAGGCCCGCAGCCGCTACGGCGCCAAGAAGGAGAAGTAAGAATGCCTCGTAAGGGCCCCGCCCCGAAGCGCCCGGTCATCATCGACCCGGTCTACAGCTCTCCTCTTGTCACGTCGCTGATCAACAAGATCCTGCTCAACGGCAAGCGTTCCACCGCCGAGCGCATCGTGTACGGC
This sequence comes from Streptomyces sp. AK08-02, assembly GCF_033795085.1. Taxonomy (NCBI): domain Bacteria; kingdom Bacillati; phylum Actinomycetota; class Actinomycetes; order Kitasatosporales; family Streptomycetaceae; genus Streptomyces; species Streptomyces sp. AK08-02. Next base: position 161,791 of record NZ_JARAZV010000006.1, on the reverse strand, counting down.
GCCATGGAGGGCCTGCGCGAGAAGACCAGCAACGACCCGGTCATCACGCTGAAGCGCGCGCTGGAGAACATCAAGCCGACCCTCGAGGTCAAGTCCCGCCGTGTCGGTGGTGCGACGTACCAGGTTCCGATCGAGGTCAAGCCCGGTCGCGCCAACACGCTCGCGCTGCGCTGGCTGGTCGGTTACTCCCGCGCCCGTCGCGAGAAGACCATGACCGAGCGTCTCCTCAACGAGCTTCTCGACGCCTCGAACGGCCTCGGTGCGGCCGTGAAGAAGCGCGAGGACACCCACAAGATGGCCGAGTCCAACAAGGCCTTCGCGCACTACCGCTGGTAGTCGCAACCCACATCGAGACCGAGAGAAGACCGAAGCCTTATGGCTACCACTTCACTTGACCTGGCCAGGGTCCGCAACATCGGGATCATGGCCCACATCGACGCGGGCAAGACGACCACCACTGAGCGGATCCTCTTCTACACCGGCGTCAGCTACAAGATCGGTGAGGTCCACGACGGCGCCGCGACCATGGACTGGATGGAGCAGGAGCAGGAGCGTGGCATCACGATCACCTCTGCTGCGACCACCTGTCACTGGCCGCTGGACGACGTCGACCACACCATCAACATCATCGACACCCCCGGGCACGTCGACTTCACCGTTGAGGTAGAGCGCTCGCTGCGCGTCCTCGACGGTGCCGTCACGGTGTTCGACGGTGTCGCGGGTGTCGAGCCGCAGTCCGAGACGGTGTGGCGTCAGGCCGACCGTTACGGCGTGCCGCGTATCTGCTTCGTCAACAAGCTCGACCGGACCGGCGCGGAGTTCCACCGCTGCGTCGACATGATCAAGGACCGGCTCGGTGCCGTTCCGATCATCATGCAGCTGCCGATCGGTTCCGAGATGGACTTCAAGGGCGTTGTGGACCTGGTCCGCATGAAGGCGCTCGTGTGGTCCGCCGAGGCGGCGAAGGGCGAGATGTACGACGTCGTCGACATCCCGGCCACGCACACCGAGGCTGCCGAGCTGTACCGCGGCCAGCTGGTCGAGACGGTCGCGGAGCACGACGACGAGATCATGGAGCTGTTCCTGGAGGGCCAGGAGCCCACCGAGGAGCAGCTGTACGCCGCGGTCCGTCGTGTCACCATCGCGTCCGGCAAGTCCGGCGGCGTCACGGTCACCCCGGTGTTCTGTGGCACCGCGTTCAAGAACAAGGGCGTCCAGCCCCTGCTCGACGCGGTCGTGCGCTACCTGCCGACCCCCCTCGACGTCGAGGCCATCGAAGGCCACGACGTCAAGGACCCCGAGGTCGTCGTCAAGCGCAAGCCGTCCGTGGACGAGCCGCTGTCCGCGCTCGCCTTCAAGATCATGAGCGACCCGCACCTGGGCAAGCTCACCTTCGTCCGGGTTTACTCGGGCCGCCTGGAGACCGGCACCGCGGTGCTGAACTCCGTCAAGGGCAAGAAGGAGCGCATCGGCAAGATCTACCGCATGCACGCGAACAAGCGTGAGGAGATCGAGGCGGTGGGCGCCGGCGACATCGTCGCCGTGATGGGTCTGAAGCAGACCACGACCGGCGAGACGCTCTGCGATGACAAGAACCCGGTGATCCTGGAGTCCATGGACTTCCCGGCGCCGGTCATCCAGGTCGCGATCGAGCCCAAGTCCAAGGGTGACCAGGAGAAGCTGGGTGTAGCCATCCAGCGTCTCGCGGAGGAGGACCCCTCCTTCCACGTTCACTCGGACGAGGAGACCGGTCAGACGATCCTCGGCGGTATGGGCGAGCTGCACCTTGAGGTGCTGGTCGACCGTATGAAGCGCGAGTTCCGCGTCGAGGCCAACGTCGGCAAGCCGCAGGTCGCGTACCGTGAGACGATCCGCAAGGCCGTCGAGCGTCATGACTACACCCACAAGAAGCAGACCGGTGGTACCGGTCAGTTCGCCAAGGTGCAGATCGCGATCGAGCCCATCACCGAGACCGACGGTCCGGCGTACGAGTTCGTGAACAAGGTGACCGGTGGACGTATCCCGCGGGAGTACATCCCGTCGGTGGACGCCGGTGCGCAGGAGGCCATGCAGTTCGGCATCCTGGCCGGCTACGAGATGACGGGCGTCCGCGTCATTCTTCTCGACGGTGGCTACCACGAGGTCGACTCCTCCGAACTCGCGTTCAAGATCGCCGGTTCGCAGGCGTTCAAGGAGGCCGCACGCAAGGCATCTCCCGTGCTCCTGGAGCCGATGATGGCCGTCGAGGTCACCACGCCCGAGGAGTCGATGGGCGATGTCATCGGCGACCTCAACTCCCGCCGTGGCCAGATCCAGGCCATGGAGGAGCGCAGCGGCGCCCGCGTCGTGAAGGGCCTCGTGCCCCTCTCGGAGATGTTCGGCTACGTCGGCGACCTCCGCAGCAAGACCTCGGGTCGCGCAAGCTACTCGATGCAGTTCGACTCCTACGCCGAGGTTCCCAGGAACGTCGCCGAGGAGATCATCGCGAAGGCCAAGGGCGAGTAACACACCCCGTTTACACGCTTTAGGCTTGACCCGACCGCCGGGGGAGACCCGGGAGGGAAAACCCCGGCGGGCGGCATCCCAGCAAAGATCACCTGGCGCCGATGAGTAAGGCGTACCAGAACCACTCCGCAGGAGGACCCCAGTGGCGAAGGCAAAGTTCGAGCGGACTAAGCCGCACGTCAACATCGGCACCATCGGTCACATCGACCACGGTAAGACGACCCTCACGGCCGCCATTACCAAGGTGCTGCACGACAAGTACCCCGACCTGAACGAGGCCTCGGCCTTCGACCAGATCGACAAGGCTCCTGAAGAGCGTCAGCGCGGTATCACGATCTCGATCGCCCACGTGGAGTACCAGACGGAGGGTCGTCACTACGCCCACGTCGACTGCCCCGGTCACGCGGACTACATCAAGAACATGATCACCGGTGCCGCCCAGATGGACGGCGCGATCCTGGTCGTCGCCGCCACCGACGGCCCGATGCCGCAGACCAAGGAGCACGTGCTCCTGGCCCGCCAGGTCGGCGTGCCGTACATCGTCGTCGCCCTGAACAAGGCCGACATGGTGGACGACGAGGAGATCCTGGAGCTCGTCGAGCTCGAGGTTCGTGAGCTCCTCTCCGAGTACGAGTTCCCGGGCGACGACCTGCCGGTCGTCAAGGTCTCGGCGCTCAAGGCGCTCGAGGGCGACGCCGAGTGGGGCAAGTCGGTTCTCGACCTCATGGCTGCCGTCGACGAGGCGATCCCGACCCCCGAGCGTGACGTCGACAAGCCGTTCCTCATGCCCGTCGAGGACGTCTTCACGATCACCGGTCGCGGTACGGTCGTCACCGGCCGTATCGAGCGTGGTGTCCTGAAGGTCAACGAGACCGTTGACATCATCGGCATCAAGCAGGAGAAGACCACCACCACGGTCACCGGCATCGAGATGTTCCGCAAGCTGCTCGACGAGGGCCAGGCGGGCGAGAACGTCGGTCTGCTCCTCCGTGGCATCAAGCGCGAGGACGTCGAGCGCGGCCAGGTCATCATCAAGCCCGGCTCGGTCACCCCGCACACCTCGTTCGAGGCGCAGGCGTACATCCTGTCCAAGGACGAGGGCGGCCGTCACACGCCGTTCTTCAACAACTACCGCCCCCAGTTCTACTTCCGCACCACGGACGTGACCGGCGTCGTGACCCTCCCCGAGGGCACCGAGATGGTCATGCCGGGCGACAACACCGAGATGAGCGTCGAGCTCATCCAGCCCATCGCTATGGAAGAGGGCCTGAAGTTCGCCATCCGTGAGGGTGGCCGGACCGTGGGCGCCGGCCAGGTCATCAAGATCAACAAGTAGTTCTTGTTGGCTTGACAGCCTGACCCGGTACTTCGGGCAGTTCGTCAGGGAGGCCCGTACGACTTCGGTCGTACGGGCCTCTTTGCTGTTACGAAACTATTCGGCGCGTACGACCCGTTCCCCCCGCTGGTCACTCCCTCCACTATTTGTCATGCCACTGACCAAATTCGGCGGAGGGTGGGGTACGTCATGTCTGGGTCGGTCAGCCGCAGAGCTGTGCTCGGTGTCGGTGCCGGTCTCGCGGCGGTGCCGGTGCTGTCGGGGGTCGCGCGGGCCGGGGAGGACGCGGTGCGTCGCACGGACTCCGGCGCGTACATCTCGTTCACCGGCGGCTCGTTCGCGGTCGTCGGCGCCCCGGTCGTGGTCAGCGCCGAGGACCACCCCGGAGTCGTACGCGTCGCCGGTGACCTGCGGGACGACATCGAACGCGTCACGGGTGTACGTCCGGCCGCGACCGTCGCCCGCGAGGTGATCCTCGTCGGCACGATCGGCCGCAGCCCGCTGATCGACGGTCTGATCCGCGCCGGCAAGCTGGACGTCACGGGCATCGCGGGCCGTTGGGAGACCTCGCTGCAGACGGTCGTGGAGCGTCCGATGCTGGGCGTCGACCGGGCGTTCGTCATCGCGGGCAGCGACCCGCGCGGCACGATCTTCGGGGCGTACGACGTCTCGTACGGCATCGGCGTCTCGCCCTGGTACTGGTGGGACGACGTGCCGCCGGTCCACCGGGACGCGGTGTACGTGCTGCCGGGCAGGCACACCCAGGGCACCCCGGCCGTGAAGTACCGGGGCGTCTTCGTCAACGACGAGAACCCGGCGCTGGGGACGTGGGCGCCGAGGTTCTTCGGTCCGGGGAAGGCGCCGGGGCATCCAGGGGGCTTCAACTCCGCCTTCTTCTCTCGCGTCTTCGAGGTGCTGCTGCGCCTGAAGGCGAACTATCTCTGGCCGGCCGTCTGGGGCCGGGCGTTCGCCGAGGACGACCCGGACAACCACGCCCGGGCGAAGGCGTACGGCATCGTCATGGGCACGTCCCACGAGGCGCCCATGATGCGGGGCATCGAGGAGTGGAACCGACACGCGGTCCCCGCCGTACGCGACAGCGCGGGGAACATCGTGACCCCGGGCCACGACCCCTACGGGGGCACGGGCGAGTGGTCGTACCGTCGTAACGCGGCGGCTGTCCGGGCGTACTGGCGCGACGGCATCCGGCGGATGGTCGACGAGGACTTCGAGGGCGTCGTCACCCTGGGCATGCGCGGCAACGGCGACACGAGCCTGCCGGACGGCGACGGCATCGAGCTGATGCGGGAGATCATCGAGACACAACGCGGGATCATCGCGGAGGTGACCGGGAAGCCCGTGGACGAAACCCCGCAGGTGTGGACCCTGTACAAGGAGGTCCAGCGCTACTGGGACCGGGGGCTACGGGTCCCCGGCGACGTCACCGTCGTCCTGACCGACGACAACTGGGGCAACATCCGCAAGCACCCGGACCCGGCCGAGCCGGCGAGGAGCGGCGGCTACGGCCTGTACTACCACTTCGACTACGTGGGCGTCGGCCGCAACTACAAGTGGGTGGACACCACCAATCTCCAGAACCTCTGGGACCAGCTCCACCAGGCCCACGTGTACGGCAACCACGGCCTGTGGGTGGCGAACGTCGGCGACCTGAAGGGCAACGAGCTTCCGGCGGAGTTCTTCCTCGACTACGCCTGGAATCCGACTCGTTGGGACTCGTCCAACCTGGAGGAGTGGGAACGCCGCTACGCTCGCCAGAACTTCGGCGCCGAGCACGCCACGGCCATCGCCTCGGTCCTCGCCGAGTACGGGCGGCTGCAGGCCCGCCGCAAGCCCGAGTTGCTCAACCGCCGCATCACACTCGACCCCGCGAAGGACCCGACGAGGGACGAGTCGGCGATCGTGTACGACGACCAGGAGACCCCCTTCGCCTTCGGCCACCGGGAGTTGGCGCGCGTCACGGAGGACTGGCGGCGACTGGAGAGGGAGGCGGAGCGGGTACGCAGGCGGCTGCCCGCCCGGGTGCGGGACGCCTGGTACGAACTCGTGGGGTACGCGGTGGAGGCGACCGCCAACCTGTACGGGCTGCGCGAGGCCGAGTTCGAGAACCTCCTGTACGCGTCCCAGGGCCGCGCGGCGACCAACGACCGCGCGACGGAGGCGGAAGCCGGTCTGGAACGGGACTTCGCACTCGCCGACCGCTTCAACCACGGTGTGGCGGACGGCAAGTGGGAGGGCTTCCAGACCCAGCCGCACATCGACTACGGGGACATCGAACGGTACGGGCCCAACGCGCCCTGGCAGCAGCCGGAGAAGGACAACGTGGCGTTGCCGGACGTGCTGTTCCCGGCCGTACGGCGGCTGGAGCTGCCGGTGGCCGGGGAGCTGGGGGTGACGGTCGACGGAGCCGGGGACTCGGGGGAGTGGTGGCCGAAGGGATCCTCTGGTTCGGCCGTACTACCGGTGTTCAGCCCGTACCAGACGCGGCCGGACCAGTACGTCGAGGTGTTCAACCGGGGGAGTACGCCCTTCGAGTACCGGGTGGAGTCGTCGGAGCCGTGGCTGGTGGTGGACCGGCCGAGGGGGCGGGTCGGGCAGCAGGTGCGCCTGACGGTGACGGTGGACTGGGCCCGGGTGCCGGACGGCCGTACGGACGCCTCGTTGACGGTGTCGGGCGCGGGGGCGTCGGTGACCGTCGCGTGCGTTGCCGAGAAACCTTCACGGAGGGTGCGGCGGGGACTGCGGGGGTTCGTCGAGGCAAGCGGCTACGTCGCGATCGACGCGGACAACTACGCGCGGGCGGTGGGCGGTTGGCGGCGGCTGGACCGGATCGGCCGCACCGGCTCGGGGATGACCTCGTGGCCGGTGACGGCTCCGCGCCGCACACCGGGTGGGGCCTCGGCGCGGCTGGAGTACGAGGTCAGCCTGCTGTCGGCGGGTGAGGTCACGGTGTGGGCGTATCTGTCGCCGCGCAACCCGACGCTCCCCACGGGCGGCCTGCGTTACGCGGTCTCCTTCGACGAGGACGAGCCGCGGCAGGTCGACATCCACGCGGTCACGGGTGCGGACGACGGCCGGATGAACAAGCAGTGGGCCCGGCACACCTCCGACAACGTGAACCTGACGGCGACCAGGCACACGGTGGTTGCGGCGGGCGTCCACCGGCTGAAGTTCTGGGTGGTCGACCCCACGGTGGTGGTGCAGCGGCTGGTGATCGACACGGGCGGGCTGACACCGACGTACCTGGGACCACTGGAGAGCCGACGCGTCCGCTGAGCACGAGCAGGCAACCAATACACCGAGCGAGGGGACCGTACATGAACGTCTTCCGCATGCCCGTTTCTGCGGCTGTGCTGGGCGCGACGCTGCTGATCACCGGCGCGGGTGCGCAGCCGGCGGCGGCCCGCCCCGGCCCCGTCCCACTGAGGACGCTGGCGGCCGGCACCGGCGTACGCGTCGGCACGGCCGTGGACATGGCGGCGCTGGCCGACGACACCACGTACCGCACGACGACCGCACGGGAGTTCAACTCGATGACCGCCGAGAACGCCATGAAGTGGGAGTCGGTGGAGCCGAGTCGGGGGACGTACGACTGGCGGCAGGCTGACGACCTGGTCCGTTTCGCACGGGCGCACGGGCAGGCGGTGCGCGGCCACACGCTGGTGTGGCACAACCAGTTGCCGGGCTGGCTGACGGCGGGGGTCGCGGACGGCTCGATCGGGGCGACCGAGCTGCGGGCCGTACTGCGCGACCACATCACCAAGGAGGTGAAGCGGTACAAGGGCCGGATATACCAGTGGGACGTGGTGAACGAGGTCTTCGAGGACGACGGCTCGCTGCGGAACTCGATCTGGCTGCGGCAGCTGGGGCCCTCGTACATCGAGGACGCCTTCCGCTGGGCCCACGCGGCCGACCCCAAGGCGAAGCTGTTCCTGAACGACTACAACGTCGAGGGCGTCAACGCGAAGTCGACGGCCTACTACGACCTGGCGAAGCGGCTGCGGGCGAAGAAGGTCCCGGTGCAGGGCTTCGGTATCCAGGGGCACCTGGCCATCCAGTACGGCTTCCCGGGCCAGGTCGCCGAGAACCTCGCCCGCTTCGAGAAGCTGGGCATGCAGACGGCGTTCACGGAGGTCGACGTACGCATGATCCTGCCGGTGGACGACACGAAACTGGCGACGCAGGCCGCGTACTTCCGGGGGCTGCTGGACGCGTGCGTCCAGGCGCGGCGGTGCACCTCGTTCACGGTGTGGGGGTTCAGCGACAAGTACTCGTGGGTGCCGGGGGTCTTCGACGGCCAGGGCGCGGCGACGCTGATGGACGAGGAGTTCGGGCGGAAGCCGGCGTTCGCGGCGGTGGGGGAGGGACTGGCGGCGGGGTGACGTCGCAGCGTCCCGGTTCGTAGGTGAGCTGCTTGATCTGGCGGAGGGTGAGGGCCGTCTCGACGGCCTGGACGCCGTCGAGGACGCCGAGACGGTGGTCACCGGCAGATAGGCGACGAACACACCGACACAGGCCATGACGAGCGTGACGGCCCGCCGTTCATCCCGTACGCGTCCGGCAGTTGATCACACCGGTGTAGCCTTTCCGATTCCTTTACACATCGGAGGGGCCCGAATGAACCAAAGACGTACCGCCGCCGTGATCGCGACGGCCGGAGCCCTCGCGCTCTCGGTGCTCAACGCGCCGGCCGCGCAGGCCCAGGACACGGGCATCGTCCTGTCGGACCTCGTCATCAACAACGGCAAGCCGATCGTGGTCGGCACGTCGCGGGTGGTGGAACCTCCCATCAGCTTCAACATCGCCCTGCCGCCGGGGTACGACACAGACCACCCGTTCCGCTACGACGCGGAGCCCTTCATCTACCGGGGAAATCTGACGGAGGCGGTCAAGTCTGGAGAGAACTACATAGGGCCTGGCGGTTACACCTGCTACGAACTCGGCCTCAAGAGGGCCCATTGCGAGGGCAACCTGTACATCGATCCCCATCCGACACAGGAGCAGGCCGACTCCAACAGCGACGCCACCAAGTGGAGGATCGCCGTGCTGCTCCGTCTGTGGAAAGCGGACGAGACCACGATCGCGGCCCAGGAGTACGAGACCAGGTCCGGAACCGTCTCCCTCCGCCGAGCCGCCAAGCTCTCCGTGGCCGACGCGACCCCCGAGCCTGTCGCCAAGGGCAAGAAGCTCACCCTCAAAAGCAGGCTCACCCGGGCGAACTGGACCACCAAGAAGAACGACGGCTACGCCGGCAGCGCGGTGAGCCTTCAGTTCCGTGCCCAGGGTGCGACCACCTTCAAGACGCTCAAGAAGGTCACCACCAACAGCGCGGGCGCACTGAGCACCACGGTCACCGCCACCGCCGACGGTTTCTTCCGGTGGGTGTACTACGGCAACAGCGTCACCGGCACCGCGACCAGCGGCCAGGACTACATCGACGTGCGCTGACCTGCCGCCCAACCAGCCTGGCGAGACGGCGCGCTGGGGTCTGCCGGACCTCGCCTACTGGTCCGCGAAGATCTCCGGGGCGGAGGTGGCGGTGAGGGCGCGGGTGAGCCAGGTGCGCAGGGTCTCGGTGTCGTCGCAGCCCGTGATGCGGTCACGGATCTCGTCGGTCACGTCGAGGCCGCGCTGTTCCAGGACGAGCAGTACGGCGGCGGCCTGACCTTCGGCCTTGCCCTGGGCGATGCCTTCGGCTTGGCCTTGTGCTCGGCCTTGTGCTCGCCCTTCGTCGCGGATTTCCTCCGCGATGTAGGACTTGTAGAAGGAGAGGTCCACGGCCACCAGTTTCCTCCAGTACTGCCTCGCCGGGCGGTCGCCCAGGCCTTGTGCGGTGAATTCGATGATCGGGTCGGCGACGTCCTCGGGCTCGTCCTGCAGAGCTGTGGACAGTGCTTTCAGTATGGCAAAGATGTCCGGATCGGTCGCGTGTGTGATGGCGGACAGGGTGGCCAGTGCCAGGTCCGCGCGGGCCAGGCAACCGGGCGCAAATCCAGCAGAGTTGCTGATGTTCACGCGGGGGAGTGAGTTCGCGCAGAGGCGGCCGTGGGCGCCGCCTGCAGCCGACGGGAGGGCGGGTGGGTTTGGTGGGTCTCTTTGTCTTTCGTGTTTCCTTCGAAGAGCGCCGGGCCCTCCTGCGCACACCTCACCGGGACGCACGTTCCCGGGTTCCGGTGAGGAAGGGGAACTGCCCCACCGCCTGGTCGAGTTCGTCTCGTACGCTTCCGGCAGTTGATCGAGTAACTGTCGGAAGAAGGTGTGTGTGAACACAGGTATACGGGGCCGGAGACGTACCGCCGCCGTGATCGCGACGGCCGGAGCCCTCGCACTCTCGGTGCTCAACGCGCCGGCCGCGCAGGCGAAGGACACGGGCATCGTCGTGTCGAACCTCGTCTTCAACAAGGGCAAGCCGATCGTGGTCGGCACATCGAAGGTGTCGGAAACGCCCCTCACGTTCAACATCGCCCTGCCCGCTGGGTACAGCACGGACAATACGGGCCGCTGGCGCATTGCCCCCTTCCTCTACCGGGGGAGCCTGAAGGACGTGGCCAATGGCACCGGGGAGAACTCCCTGTGGACGATCCCTTACACCTGCTACGAGCAGGACTCCCAGAGGGCCCGTTGCGAGGGCACACTCTTCATTGATCCCCATCCGCAGATGGAGGAGGCCGACTCCAACAGCGATGCCACCAAGTGGAAGATCGGCGTGCATCTCGCTCTGTTCCCGGCCGGCGACGGCCCTGTGCTGGCCGAGGAATTCGAGTCGAGGTCCGGAACCGTCTCCCTCCGCCGAGCCGCCAAGCTCTCCGTGGCCGACGCAACCCCCGAGCCTGTCGACAAGGGCAAGAAGCTCACCCTCAAAAGCAGGCTCACCCGGGCGAACTGGACCACCAAGAAGAACGACGGTTACGCCGGCAGCGCGGTGAGCCTTCAGTTCCGTGCCCAGGGTGCGACCACCTTCAAGACGCTCAAGAAGGTCACCACCAACAGCGCGGGCGCACTGAGCACCACGGTCACCGCCACCACCGACGGTTTCTTCCGGTGGGTGTACTACGGCAACAGCGTCACCGGCACCGCGACCAGCGGCCAGGACTACATCGACGTGCGCTGACCGGTCAGTGGGCGAGCCGTGTTCCCAGCAGCGGCAGCAACCGCTCTCTGAGCAGTCCGCGGGCCGGGTCCGAGTTCATCCACAGGAGTTTGTGGCGGGTGCCGTCCGTCATGGCCACCTCCAGGCCGGAGGTGGTCACCCCGCCGTGCAGGCGAGCCGTGGCCATCCCCGCGAACGGGATCAGCTTGTTCGTGGGGTGGGCCGCCAGGACGGTCGCCGGGTCGTACGTGATGGGCCGGTACGGGTCCAGGGCCGTCAGGCCGGAGCCGAATCCGTTCACCAGCGTCGTCATGAGGTCGCCGCGCACCCGTAGCAGGCCCTCGGGGAGCAGCCACAGCCTGCCGTGGATCCAGTCCAGCCAGCCCGTCGTGCAGGTGCTGGACAGCAGACGGGCCTGGGCATGGCGTACGCGCGCCGCTCGGGCCGTCGCCCCCGTCAGTACCGTGCTCCACTCGTCCAGGGACGAGACCTGGTGACGTTCCTCGATGGTCTCGGCCGCCGAGAGGTACAGGGCGCACGCCAGGCCGGATTCGTACAGCTGTATGACGGTGAGTGGGATCTGCCAGGACGGGGACGCGATCCGTACCTCCACCACGCGTGCGTCCGCCGCCCACAGGGGCTCCGAGACCTGTATGCCCTCCGCCCGCCAGGCGCGTATGTGCGATTCCAGACGGGTTGCGGCTGCGCTCAGGTTCATGTCATGCGTCACATCAGGATCATCGCCGGTGCCGCCGGGTGTGGGGACACGCCCCGGTTTGGTTTGACCTTCGTCACCCTGGGGGTATTCTCTCCCGCTCGATTGGCGGAGTGCCTGCCCCGTATGGCAGACTGCCCTAGTTGCTCGGTCGAGTTGTCGATGCTGCGCGCCTCCCGCCGGGAGGACCGAAAGCGAGTCCCACAGTACTCGTCGCCCAATCTGTCGTAAGGCAGCGCTGGGGCGGACGTACGGGAATCTTTCGGGAAGTGTCAGTGCGGCGCCGGCCAGGCACCCGGTGGGTTCGCGTCAGGAGCATTTGACGCAGTCGCCCCCCGGCCTGCGGTTCCGGAAGGGCCGTGCTTCCCGTCCAGGGATGTCTCATATGGGACATCTGTGTTTGGTGAGAGCGCGACACACCCGACCGCGTGGGTCGGACAAGTGGGCGAGAAGTGAGTACGGAACACCGGGTTCCAGAGCGTACGAAGAGACAGGACTACTGAGTAGCCATGGCGGGACAGAAGATCCGCATCCGGCTCAAGGCCTACGACCACGAGGTCATCGACTCCTCGGCGAAGAAGATCGTCGAGACGGTGACGCGAACTGGTGCGTCGGTCGCGGGCCCGGTGCCGCTGCCCACTGAGAAGAACGTGTACTGCGTCATCAAGTCGCCGCACAAGTACAAGGACTCGCGCGAGCACTTCGAGATGCGCACCCACAAGCGCCTGATCGACATTCTCGACCCGACGCCCAAGACCGTTGACTCTCTGATGCGACTCGACCTCCCGGCCGGTGTCGACATCGAGATCAAGCTCTAGGGGACGGTGATCTGAGAATGGCTAAGCAGATCAAGGGCATCCTGGGCGAGAAGCTCGGCATGACGCAGGTGTGGGACGAGAACAACCGTGTTGTTCCCGTCACCGTCGTCAAGGCCGGTCCGAACGTCGTGACCCAGGTCCGTACGAATGACTCCGACGGCTACGAGTCGGTCCAGATCGCCTTCGGCGAGATCGACCCTCGCAAGGTGAACAAGCCCCTCAAGGGTCACTTCGCCAAGGCTGACGTCACCCCCCGCCGCCACCTCGTCGAGATCCGCACCGCGGACGCCTCCGAGTACACGCTGGGTCAGGAGATCTCTGCCGAGGTCTTCGAGGCCGGCGTGAAGGTGGACGTGACCGGCAAGAGCAAGGGCAAGGGCTTCGCCGGTGTCATGAAGCGTCACAACTTCAAGGGCCTCGGCGCCGGCCACGGTGTCCAGCGCAAGCACCGCTCTCCCGGCTCGATCGGTGGCTGTGCCACCCCCGGCCGTGTGTTCAAGGGCGTCCGCATGGCGGGCCGCATGGGCAACGAGCGGGTCACCACCCAGAACCTGACCGTCCACGCCGTTGACGCGGAGAAGGGTCTGCTGCTCATCAAGGGCGCTATCCCTGGTCCGAACGGCGGCCTCGTCCTGGTCCGCACCGCGGCCAAGGGGGCCTGAGGTACCGATGAGCACTGTTGACATCCTTTCGCCCGCTGGCGAGAAGGCCGGAAGCGTCGAGCTCCCCGCGGAGATCTTCGACGTAGAGAAGATCAGCATCCCGCTGCTTCACCAGGTCGTCGTCGCACAGCTGGCCGCTGCCCGTCAGGGCACGCACAAGACCAAGACCCGCGCCGAGGTCCGTGGTGGCGGTAGGAAGCCCTACCGTCAGAAGGGCACCGGCCGCGCCCGTCAGGGTTCGACCCGTGCGCCGCAGTTCGCGGGCGGTGGCGTCGTGCACGGCCCCACCCCGCGTGACTACTCGCAGCGGACCCCGAAGAAGATGAAGGCCGCGGCCCTGCGCCACGCCCTCACCGACCGGGCCCGCAACGCTCGTATCCACGTGATCACGAGCGTGATCGAGGGCGACACCCCCTCCACCAAGGCCGCGAAGAGCTTCCTCGGCAAGGTCAGCGAGCGCAAGAACGTGCTCCTGGTCATCGAGCGCTCCGACGAGGCCGGGCTGCTTTCCGCCCGCAACCTGCCCCAGGTGCACATCCTGGACCCGGGCCAGCTGAACACGTACGACGTTCTCGTCTCGGACGACGTGGTCTTCACCCAGGCCGCTTTCGAGTCCTTCGTGTCCGGCCCCAAGGCCACTGACACCGAAGGGAGCGAGGTCTGATGGCGATCCGTCACCCCGCCATTGCCTCCAAGGCGGCCAAGGCCGCCAAGGCCGCGCGCGTCGCCAAGGCGAAGCGCCACGAGGCCGAGGGCAAGAACACCGTCGTCACGCCGATCAGCAAGTCGTTCACGGACCACCGTGACGTCCTGCTGAAGCCGGTCGTGTCGGAGAAGAGCTACGCGCTCATCGACGAGAACAAGTACACGTTCATCGTCGCTCCCGGCAGCAACAAGACCCAGATCAAGCAGGCCGTCCAGGCGGTCTTCTCGGTCAAGGTCACCGGGGTCAACACGATCAACCGCATCGGCAAGCGCAAGCGCACCAAGAGCGGTTTCGGTAAGCGCGCTGACACCAAGCGCGCGATCGTGACCCTCGCCGAGGGCGACCGTATCGACATCTTCGGCGGTCCGGCCGCGTAAGCGGGTCGGATCGTCCGATATCGGACGAGGACTGAGAAATGGGAATCCGCAAGTACAAGCCGACTACGCCGGGCCGCCGTGGCTCCAGCGTCGCCGACTTCGTCGAGGTCACGCGGTCCACGCCGGAGAAGTCGCTGGTTCGCCCCCTGCACAGCAAGGGCGGCCGTAACAATTCCGGTCGTGTGACCGTTCGCCACCAGGGTGGCGGACACAAGCGCGCCTACCGCGTCATCGACTTCCGTCGTCATGACAAGGACGGCGTGCCGGCGAAGGTCGCGCACATCGAGTACGACCCCAACCGCACCGCGCGCATCGCGCTGCTGCACTACGCGGACGGCGAGAAGCGCTACATCCTCGCCCCCCGCAACCTGTCGCAGGGTGACCGCGTCGAGAACGGTCCTGGGGCCGACATCAAGCCGGGCAACAACCTGGCGCTCCGCAACATCCCGGTCGGTACCACGATCCACGCGATCGAGATCCGTCCCGGTGGCGGCGCCAAGTTCGCCCGCTCCGCAGGCGCCTCGGTGCAGCTGCTGGCGAAGGAGGGCACGATGGCCCACCTTCGTATGCCCTCCGGTGAGATCCGCCTGGTCGACCAGCGCTGCCGCGCCACGGTCGGCGAGGTCGGCAACGCCGAGCAGAGCAACATCAACTGGGGCAAGGCCGGCCGTAAGCGCTGGCTCGGCGTCCGTCCGACCGTTCGCGGTGTGGCGATGAACCCGGTTGACCACCCGCACGGTGGTGGTGAAGGCAAGACCTCCGGTGGACGTCACCCGGTCTCGCCGTGGGGTCAGAAGGAGGGTCGTACTCGTTCGCCGAAGAAGGCTTCGAACAAGTACATCGTCCGCCGCCGCAAGACGAACAAGAAGCGCTAGGAGCGGGTTTAGATGCCGCGTAGTCTCAAGAAGGGACCCTTCGTCGACGGACACCTCATCAAGAAGGTGGACGTACAGAACGAAGCCGGTACCAAGAACGTCATCAAGACCTGGTCCCGTCGCTCGATGATCATCCCGGCCATGCTGGGCCACACCATCGCGGTGCACAACGGCAAGACCCACATTCCGGTGTTTGTCACCGAGTCGATGGTCGGCCACAAGCTCGGCGAGTTCTCGCCGACGCGCACCTTCCGGGGTCACGTCAAGGACGACCGGAAGTCGAAGCGCCGCTAACGCGGGGTGGAATCGACCATGACAGACACTGGAAGGACAACCATGGAAGCCAGGGCCCAGGCGCGGTACATCCGCGTCACGCCCATGAAGGCCCGCCGCGTGGTGGACCTTATCCGTGGCATGGATGCCACGGAGGCTCAGGCGGTCCTGCGTTTCGCCCCGCAGGCCGCGAGCGTGCCGGTCGGCAAGGTGCTTGACAGCGCCATCGCCAACGCCGCACACAACTACGACCACACCGACGCCGACAGCCTCGTCATCACTGAGGCGTACGTCGACGAGGGTCCGACCCTGAAGCGGTTCCGTCCGCGTGCCCAGGGCCGCGCCTACCGGATCCGCAAGCGGACCAGCCACATCACCGTGGTCGTCAGCAGCAAGGAAGGTTCCCGGTAATGGGCCAGAAGGTAAACCCGCACGGGTTCCGACTCGGCATCACCACCGACTTCAAGTCGCGTTGGTACGCCGACAAGCTGTACAAGGACTACGTCGGTGAAGACGTCGCCATCCGTCGGATGATGACGTCCGGCATGGAGCGCGCCGGCATCTCGAAGGTCGAGATCGAGCGCACCCGTGACCGCGTCCGCGTCGACATCCACACCGCGCGTCCGGGCATCGTCATCGGTCGCCGCGGCGCCGAGGCCGACCGTATTCGCGGCGACCTGGAGAAGCTGACCAAGAAGCAGGTCCAGCTCAACATCCTCGAGGTCAAGAACCCCGAGCTCGACGCTCAGCTGGTCGCTCAGGCCGTTGCCGAGCAGCTGTCCTCCCGCGTCTCCTTCCGTCGGGCCATGCGTAAGAGCATGCAGTCGACGATGAAGGCCGGCGCCAAGGGCATCAAGATCCAGTGCGGTGGCCGTCTCGGCGGCGCCGAGATGTCCCGCTCGGAGTTCTACCGCGAGGGCCGTGTGCCCCTGCACACGCTCCGCGCGAACGTCGACTACGGCTTCTTCGAGGCCAAGACGACCTTCGGCCGTATCGGTGTGAAGGTCTGGA
This sequence comes from Streptomyces sp. AK08-02, assembly GCF_033795085.1. Classification (NCBI taxonomy): domain Bacteria; kingdom Bacillati; phylum Actinomycetota; class Actinomycetes; order Kitasatosporales; family Streptomycetaceae; genus Streptomyces; species Streptomyces sp. AK08-02. The sequence goes on along the minus strand of NZ_JARAZV010000006.1, from coordinate 145,405 downwards.
TCTACAAGGGCGACGTCAAGAACATCGCCGAGGTCCGCGCCGAGAACGCCGCTGCCCGTGCGGGTAACCGCCCGGCCCGCGGTGGTGCCGGTGGCGGTGCCGACCGTCCGGCCCGTGGTGGTGGCCGTGGTGGCGAGCGTGGCGGCCGTGGCCGCAAGCCGCAGCAGGCTCCCGCTGCCGAGGCCCCCAAGGCCGAGGCTCCGGCGGCTGCCGCTCCGGCTGCTGAAAGCACCGGAACGGAGGCCTGACCGAAATGCTGATCCCCCGTAGGGTCAAGCACCGCAAGCAGCACCACCCGAAGCGTCGCGGCATGTCCAAGGGCGGTACGCAGGTTTCGTTCGGCGAGTACGGCATTCAGGCCGTCACGCCGGCGTACGTGACGAACCGCCAGATCGAGGCCGCCCGTATCGCGATGACCCGCCACATCAAGCGTGGCGGCAAGGTCTGGATCAACATCTACCCGGACCGCCCCCTCACGAAGAAGCCTGCCGAGACCCGCATGGGTTCCGGTAAGGGTTCTCCCGAGTGGTGGATCGCGAACGTGCACCCGGGCCGGGTCATGTTCGAACTGTCATACCCCAACGAGAAGATCGCTCGTGAGGCCCTCACTCGCGCAGCCCACAAGCTGCCGATGAAGTGCCGGATCGTCAAGCGCGAGGCAGGTGAAGCGTGATGTCGGCCGGTACCAAGGCGTCCGAGCTGCGCGAACTGGGTGACGAGGAGCTTCTCAACAAGCTCCGCGAAGCCAAGGAAGAGCTGTTCAACCTCCGCTTCCAGGCGGCGACCGGTCAGCTCGAGAACCACGGTCGGCTCAAGGCCGTCCGTAAGGACATCGCGCGGATCTACACCCTGATGCGTGAGCGCGAGCTGGGCATCGAAACGGTGGAGAGCGCCTGATGAGCGAGAGCAACGTGACTGAAGAGACCAAGACGAGCCGCGGTTTCCGCAAGACCCGTGAGGGTCTGGTCGTCAGCGACAAGATGGACAAGACCGTCGTCGTCGCCGTCGAGGACCGCGTCAAGCACGCGCTGTACGGCAAGGTCATCCGTCGTACGAACAAGCTCAAGGCTCACGACGAGCAGAACGCCGCCGGCGTCGGCGACCGGGTCATCATCATGGAGACCCGTCCGCTGTCCTCGACGAAGCGCTGGCGCATCGTCGAGATCCTCGAGAAGGCCAAGTAAGTCCTCCTGCGGGCATCCTCGCAGGGAAGTTCCGCCAGGCTCGGTGAGCTCCGTAGGACAACACCTGCGGAGCTCGCCGGGAACCGGCAGACAATCAGGAGATAGACGTGATCCAGCAGGAGTCGCGACTGCGTGTCGCCGACAACACTGGTGCGAAGGAAATCCTTTGCATCCGTGTCCTCGGTGGCTCCGGTCGCCGCTACGCGGGCATCGGCGACGTCATCGTCGCCACCGTCAAGGACGCGATCCCCGGCGGCAACGTGAAGAAGGGTGACGTCATCAAGGCGGTCATCGTTCGCACCGTCAAGGAGCGCCGCCGTCCCGACGGCTCGTACATCCGCTTCGACGAGAACGCCGCCGTTGTTCTCAAGAACGACGGCGACCCTCGTGGCACCCGTATCTTCGGCCCGGTGGGCCGGGAGCTGCGCGAGAAGAAGTTCATGAAGATCATCTCGCTCGCGCCGGAGGTGCTGTAAGCATGAAGATCAAGAAGGGCGACCTGGTTCAGGTCATCACCGGTAAGGACAAGGGCAAGCAGGGCAAGGTCATCGCGGCCTTCCCCCGTGAGGACCGCGTCCTGGTCGAGGGTGTCAACCGGGTCAAGAAGCACACCAAGGCCGGCCCGACCGCTCGCGGTTCGCAGGCCGGCGGCATCGTCACGACCGAGGCGCCCGTCCACGTCTCCAACGTCCAGCTGGTCGTTGAGAAGGACGGCAACAAGGTTGTCACGCGTGTCGGTTACCGCTTCGACGACGAGGGCAACAAGATCCGCGTTGCCAAGCGGACGGGTGAGGACATCTGATGACTACCACCACGACTCCGCGTCTCAAGACGAAGTACCGCGAGGACATCGCGGGCAAGCTGCGTGAGGAGTTCTCCTACGAGAACGTCATGCAGATCCCCGGCCTCGTCAAGATCGTGGTCAACATGGGTGTGGGCGACGCCGCCCGCGACTCCAAGCTGATCGAGGGCGCCATCCGCGACCTCACCACGATCACCGGTCAGAAGCCGGCCGTCACCAAGGCCCGCAAGTCCATCGCGCAGTTCAAGCTGCGTGAGGGTCAGCCGATCGGTGCCCACGTCACGCTCCGTGGCGACCGCATGTGGGAGTTCCTGGACCGCACCCTGTCGCTCGCGCTGCCGCGCATCCGCGACTTCCGTGGTCTGTCTCCCAAGCAGTTCGACGGCCGTGGCAACTACACCTTCGGTCTCACCGAGCAGGTCATGTTCCACGAGATCGACCAGGACAAGATCGACCGCACCCGGGGTATGGACATCACCGTGGTGACCACGGCGACCAACGACGCTGAGGGCCGCGCGCTCCTCCGTCACCTCGGCTTCCCCTTCAAGGAGGCGTAAGCGAGATGGCGAAGAAGGCTCTGATTGCCAAGGCTGCTCGTAAGCCCAAGTTCGCTGTACGGGGTTACACGCGCTGCCAGCGCTGTGGCCGTCCGCACTCCGTGTACCGCAAGTTCGGCCTCTGCCGCGTGTGCCTTCGTGAGATGGCTCACCGTGGCGAGCTGCCGGGCGTGACCAAGAGCTCCTGGTAGTCCCTGTTTTCCAGGGATTCCCGAAGCTCTCGGTAAGCAATGGGCGTGTCAGGCGCCCACCCTTTCATGGCTTAGGCTTGGAGGGTTGGGCGCCTGATTGCCGCCCGTACGACTTACTACGCCGTAGGTCCCCCGCACCGCACCCGTCCCGCCACTGAGTGAGTGGGGAGAGGGATGGCGCATCCAGGAAACCCCGGCGAGAGAGGCCGAAGGCCAATTCATGACCATGACTGATCCGATCGCGGACATGCTGACTCGTCTGCGTAACGCGAACTCGGCATACCACGACGACGTCGCGATGCCGCACAGCAAGATCAAGTCTCACATCGCGGAGATCCTCCAGCAGGAGGGCTTCATCACGGGCTGGAAGGTCGAGGACGCCGAGGTCGGCAAGAAGCTCGTCCTCGAGCTGAAGTTCGGTCCGAACCGTGAGCGCTCCATCGCGGGCATCAAGCGGATCTCCAAGCCCGGTCTCCGGGTTTACGCGAAGTCCACCAACCTGCCGAAGGTGCTCGGCGGCCTGGGCGTGGCGATCATCTCCACGTCCCACGGTCTCCTCACCGACAAGCAGGCCGGCAAGAAGGGCGTAGGCGGAGAAGTCCTCGCCTACGTCTGGTAGAAGGGAACGGAGGAAACAGCTATGTCGCGTATTGGCAAGCTCCCCATCACGGTTCCCGCCGGCGTGGACGTCACCATCGACGGCCGTACGGTCCAGGTGAAGGGCCCCAAGGGCACCCTCTCCCACACCGTCGCTGCGCCGATCGACATCGCCAAGGGTGAGGACGGCGTTCTCAACGTCACCCGCCCCAACGACGAGCGTCAGAACAAGGCCCTGCACGGCCTGTCCCGCACGCTGGTGGCGAACATGATCACCGGCGTGACCCAGGGTTACGTGAAGAAGCTCGAGATCAGCGGTGTCGGTTACCGCGTGGCGGCGAAGGGCTCGAACCTCGAGTTCGCGCTCGGCTACAGCCACTCGATCACCGTCGAGGCGCCCGAGGGCATCTCGTTCAAGGTCGAGAACCCGACCCGCTTCTCTGTCGAGGGAATCGACAAGCAGAAGGTCGGCGAGGTTGCGGCCAACATCCGCAAGCTGCGCAAGCCCGACCCGTACAAGGCCAAGGGTGTCAAGTACGAGGGCGAAGTCATCCGGCGCAAGGTCGGAAAGGCGGGTAAGTAAGCCATGGCATACGGTACGAAGATCGCTAAGGGCGACGCTTACAAGCGTGCTGCCATCAAGCGTCGTCACATCCGGATCCGTAAGAAGGTCAACGGAACGGGTGAGCGTCCCCGCCTGGTGGTAACCCGCTCGAACCGCCACATCGTGGCCCAGGTCATCGACGACATCAAGGGTCACACCCTGGCGTCGGCGTCGACCCTGGACGCCTCGATCCGCGGTAACGAGGGCGAAGACAAGTCGGCGCAGGCCGGCAAGGTCGGCGCACTCGTCGCCGAGCGCGCCAAGGCCGCCGGTGTCGAGGCCGTCGTGTTCGACCGTGGTGGCAGCCGGTACGCCGGGCGTATCGCCGCCCTGGCCGACGCCGCCCGCGAAGCCGGGCTCAAGTTCTGAGCCGCCCGTCGCGCTTGCGGCCTTGTGCCGCGGCGCAGCGTAGCTAGCGGAAAAAGAGAGAGGTAATCCAATGGCTGGACCCCAGCGCCGCGGAAGCGGTGCCGGTGGCGGCGAGCGGCGGGACCGGAAGGGCCGTGACGGCGGCGCTGCTGCCGCCGAGAAGACCGCGTACGTTGAGCGCGTTGTCGCGATCAACCGCGTCGCCAAGGTTGTGAAGGGTGGTCGTCGCTTCAGCTTCACTGCGCTCGTCGTAGTGGGCGATGGCGATGGCACCGTCGGTGTCGGTTACGGCAAGGCCAAGGAGGTGCCGGCCGCGATCGCCAAGGGTGTTGAAGAGGCCAAGAAGCACTTCTTCAAGGTCCCCCGTATCCAGGGCACCATCCCGCACCCGATCACGGGCGAGAAGGCCGCGGGCGTCGTCCTGCTCAAGCCTGCTTCCCCCGGTACCGGCGTTATCGCCGGTGGCCCGGTGCGTGCTGTCCTGGAGTGCGCCGGCGTTCACGACATCCTGTCGAAGTCGCTCGGCTCGTCCAACGCGATCAACATCGTGCACGCGACCGTGGCGGCCCTCAAGGGCCTGCAGCGTCCCGAGGAGATCGCGGCCCGCCGCGGTCTGCCCCTCGAGGACGTCGCCCCCGCGGCTCTGCTCCGTGCGCGTGCGGGAGCGGGTGCGTAATGGCTCGCCTCAAGGTCACGCAGACGAAGTCGTACATCGGCAGCAAGCAGAACCACCGTGACACCCTGCGGTCCCTTGGTCTCAAGGGGATCAACACCGTGGTCGTCAAGGAGGACCGCCCCGAGTTCCGCGGAATGGTTCACACCGTCCGCCACCTCGTGACGGTTGAGGAGGTCGACTGATCATGGCGGAGAACAACCCGCTCAAGATCCACAACCTCCGTCCTGCCCCGGGCGCCAAGACCGCCAAGACCCGTGTGGGTCGTGGTGAGGCGTCGAAGGGTAAGACGGCTGGACGTGGTACCAAGGGCACCAAGGCCCGTTACCAGGTTCCGGAGCGCTTCGAGGGTGGGCAGATGCCCCTCCACATGCGTCTCCCGAAGCTCAAGGGCTTCAAGAACCCGTTCAAGACCGAGTACCAGGTCGTGAACCTCGACAAGCTGGCGTCGCTGTACCCGGAGGGTGGCGAAGTCACCGTCGAGGGGCTCGTCGCCAACGGTGCGGTTCGCAAGAACAGCCTCGTCAAGGTCCTCGGCCAGGGCGAGATCTCCGTGGCACTGCAGGTGACGGTCGACGCCGTCTCCGGCTCCGCCAAGGAGAAGATCACCGCCGCCGGCGGTACCGTCACCGAGCTGCTCTGAACACCACAGGCGTCTCGATGACTTGAGCGATCCCTACCGGGGATACCCCACAAATGGGGTATCCCCGGTTGGTCGTTCCTAGGACGCTTGGTCGCCGGTAAGGTGGCCAGCACTGTCAAGTTGAGTCCGCTGTGTTCATGAGGAACTCCGGACCCCTCTCGGCTGTTAGTTATCTGTCAACGTATTCGTCGAACCTCAAAACCGTCACCTCTACGCAGTAGCGCGGGGGTCGCAGGAGGCACCGTGCTCACCGCGTTCGCCCGGGCGTTCAAGACGCCCGACCTGCGCAAGAAGCTGCTCTTCACGCTCGGCATCATCGTGGTCTATCGGGTGGGCACGCACATCCCGATCCCAGGTGTCGACTACCAGAACGTCCAGACGTGTATCGACGTCGCGAAGGGCGGAAGCCAGGGCCTGTTCGGTCTGGTCAACATGTTCAGCGGCGGGGCACTGCTGCAGATCACGATCTTCGCGCTGGGCATCATGCCGTACATCACGGCGAGCATCATCCTGCAGCTGCTGACGGTGGTGATCCCGCGTCTGGAAGCCCTCAAGAAGGAGGGCCAGGCGGGCACAGCGAAGATCACGCAGTACACCCGTTACCTGACGGTGGCTCTCGCCATCCTCCAGGGCACCGGCCTGGTCGCCACCGCGCGCAGCGGTGCGCTCTTCAGCGGCTGCCAGGTCGCCAGCGAGATCGTCCCGGACCAGTCGATCTTCGTGACCATCACGATGGTCATCACCATGACCGCCGGTACCGCCATGGTCATGTGGCTCGGTGAGCTCATCACCGACCGCGGCATCGGCAACGGCATGTCCATCCTGATGTTCATCTCGATCGCCGCCACCTTCCCGTCGGCGCTGTGGGCCATCAAGACCCAGGGCGACCTGGCGGACGGCTGGATCGAGTTCGGCACGGTCATCGCCGTCGGTCTCGTCATGGTCGCGCTGGTGGTCTTCGTCGAGCAGGCTCAGCGCCGCATTCCGGTCCAGTACGCGAAGCGCATGATCGGCCGCCGGTCCTACGGCGGCACATCGACGTACATCCCGCTCAAGGTCAACCAGGCCGGCATCATCCCTGTGATCTTTGCCTCCTCGCTCCTCTACATTCCTGCGCTGGTCGCGCAGTTCTCCGGCGGGAACTCCAGCTGGAAGACGTGGATCGAGCAGAACCTGACCAAGGGTGACCACCCGATTTACATCGTCACCTACTTCACACTGATCGTGTTCTTCGCGTTCTTCTACGTCGCCATCTCCTTCAACCCCGAAGAAGTAGCCGACAACATGAAGAAGTATGGTGGCTTCATCCCGGGCATCCGGGCTGGCCGGCCGACTGCTGAGTACCTGAGCTACGTACTCAACCGGATCACCTGGCCGGGTTCGCTGTACCTGGGTCTGATCGCTCTCGTACCGACAATGGCGTTGATTGGTTTCCAAGCAAACCAGAACTTCCCGTTCGGCGGGACCAGCATCCTGATCATCGTGGGTGTCGGTCTTGAGACCGTGAAGCAGATTGAGAGCCAGCTCCAGCAGCGCAATTACGAAGGGTTCCTCCGCTGATGCGAATCGTCCTCGTCGGGCCGCCTGGTGCCGGGAAGGGAACGCAGGCCGCGTTCCTCGCCAAGAACCTGTCGATCCCGCACATCTCCACGGGCGACCTCTTCCGGGCCAACATCAGCAAGCAGACGGATCTCGGGAAACTCGCGAAGTCCTACATGGACGCGGGCAACCTGGTGCCGGACGAGGTCACGATCGCCATGGCCAAGGACCGCATGGAGCAGCCCGACGCGGTGAACGGCTTCCTGCTGGACGGCTTCCCGCGGAACGTCTCGCAGGCCGAGGCGCTGGACGAGATGCTCAAGGCCGAGTCCATGAAGCTGGACGCGGTCCTCGACCTGGAGGTCCCCGAGGACGAGGTGGTCAAGCGCATCGCCGGCCGCCGCATCTGCCGTAACGACTCGGCGCACGTCTTCCACGTGACGTACCAGCCGCCGAAGGCCGAGGGCGTCTGTGACGTCTGCGGCGGCGAGCTGTACCAGCGGGACGACGACTCCGAGGAGACGGTCCGCAAGCGGCTGGAGGTCTACCACACCCAGACCGAGCCGATCATCGACTACTACAAGGCCCAGGGCCTCGTGGTGACGATCTCGGCGCTGGGCAAGGTGGAGGACGTCACGGGCAAGGCGATGGCCGCGCTCAAGGGTGACGGCGAGGGCGAGTAGCTCCGTCAGTTCGTTTAGTTCGTTGGCTTTACGTCGGTCAGCCGCGGTTTCCTGCCAGGGGACCGCGGCTGCTGCGTTGGGGTGGGGCGCCGTATCGTTGGGTCGTTGGTTCCCTGGCTTGTTGGTTCCTTGGCTGTTGTGTGTTCGTTCGCTTCCCCGACTGGTCGGTTCAGGAAAGGCCGTAGTTCCCATGGTGCAGATCAAGACCCCCGAGCAGATCGCCAAGATGCGCGAGGCGGGGCTTGTCGTCGCCGCCATCCACGCGGCCACTCGTGAGGCGGCCGTGCCGGGCGCCACTACGAAGGATCTGGACCAGGTCGCGCGGAAGGTGCTTGCGGATCACGGCGCGAAGCCGAACTTCCTGGGGTATGGCGGGTTCCCGGCGACCATCTGCACGTCCGTGAACGAGGTCGTGGTCCACGGCATCCCGTCCGACGAGGTCGTGCTGAAGGACGGCGACATCATCTCCATCGACTGCGGCGCGATCGTCGACGGCTGGCACGGGGACGCGGCGTACACGGCGTTCGTGGGGTCGGGGCATGCTCCGGAGCTGATCGAGCTGTCGCGGGTGACGGAGGAGTCGATGTGGGCGGGGATCGCCGCGATGAAGCTGGGGAACCGGCTGGTCGACATCTCGCGTGCGATCGAGACGTACATCCGGCGTCAGCCCAAGGCGGGTGGCGGGCGGTACGGGATCGTCGAGGACTACGGCGGGCACGGCATCGGGACCGAGATGCACATGGACCCGCATCTGCTGAACTACGTCGAGCGCAGGCGGGGGAAGGGGCCGAAGCTGGTTCCCGGGTTCTGTCTCGCGATCGAGCCGATGGTGTCGCTGGGTACGCCGAAGACCGAGGTGCTCGCGGACGACTGGACGGTCATCACGACGGACGGGACGTGGTCGTCGCACTGGGAGCATTCTGTGGCGTTGACGGAGGCGGGGCCGTTGGTGCTTACGTCTCCCGACGGGGGGGCGGCGAAGTTGGCTGAGCTTGGGGTGACTGCGGCGCCGGATCCGCTGGCGTAGGTTCTTCGCCCCCGCCGCCCCTACCCGTCCCATCCCCAGGGGCTCCGCCCCTTCGACCCCGGCCAGGGGGCGCAGCCCCCTGTACCCCGGGCGGGGACTGCGTCCCCTGCACCCCGCTTGGGCGTGGCCTGTGGCTCGGGTTGCGCCCCTGCGCCCCGGTGGGGGTTGCGGTTCGGGTCTTCGGTGGGGCTTCGCCCCTGTACCCCGGGCGGGCGTGGCCTGTGGCTCGGGTTGCGCCCCTGCGCCCCGGGTGGGGACGGTGTCCCCTGTGCCCCGGGTGGGGGCTGGGTCTCGTGCGCTTGCGGCCTCTTCGACCCCGGCGGGGCTCTGTAACCTGCCGTTCCGGGCGGGGGTGTGCCTTCTGCACCCAGGCGGGGACTGTGTCTCCACGGGGGGTGGGTCCCGGGCCGGCGGGGCTGCGCCCTATTCGCCCCCGGCGGGGGCTGCGGCCCATGCACCCGCTTGGGCCCGGGGCCTGCGCCCCGACCGGGTCTGGCCCTGCGCCCCGACCGGGGATGCGCCCCTGGCCCGGGTTTTGCCCTGCCATGTGCTTCGTTTTTGGGGGGTCTGGGGGGTTGTTCTGGTTAAGGATCACGGGGGTGGGGCATTCTTCCTCGATTCGTCTTTCCGGGTGTGCTGACGTAGACTGACTCGTCGGCTCTCGTGCACCCGCATGTCCGCATGCGCCCCTCTGGGGGAGTGCAGCAGAGTCGATCAAGGTAGTCGATTCGAAGGGCGAAGCGTGGCCAAGAAGCAAGGTGCCATCGAGATCGAGGGCACTGTCGTCGAGTCTCTTCCGAACGCGATGTTCAAGGTTGAGCTCCAGAACGGCCACCAGGTCCTGGCACACATCAGCGGCAAGATGCGGATGCACTACATCCGTATCCTCCCTGACGACCGGGTCGTGGTGGAGCTGTCTCCGTACGACCTGACTCGCGGCCGGATCGTCTACCGGTACAAGTGAGCTTGGGCGGGTCCCGAACTCGCCCCGGCGGCCGGGAGGGTCGTCGTCGGACAGGATCTTGTTCCACCTGTCAAACTCTCCGGAGCGATCCAGGAGAGCTTCTTTCCGATCAGGCAGGCAGACAGTTAATCAGTCAGTCAGTCGGATCGGGGGGAGAGCTCCAACGACACAAGTAGATCTTTATTCTCGCCCTTCGTCCGCACCTGGCGTGGGGCACTGACCCGGAGAACCTCACCCCATGAAGGTCAAGCCGAGCGTCAAGAAGATCTGCGACAAGTGCAGGGTGATCCGCCGTCACGGTCGGGTCATGGTCATCTGCGAGAACCCGCGCCACAAGCAGCGCCAGGGCTGACGCACGACCGACCTTCTGCACCCGCAGAAATTCGCGCGACGCGAGCAGTACATGTTCATACGCAGGGCCCAGGTCTGGAGTTCCAAGAGACCTGATACCCCCGGTCGGAGGCCGGGGACCCAGTTCGTACCTCATACGGCGGCTGGGAAACGGCCTTGTGGAAGACCTCCGAACGACAACTGGAGCCATTGAATGGCACGCGTTTCCGGTGTTGACATCCCGCGCGAAAAGCGTGTGGAGGTCGCCCTCACCTACGTGTTCGGCATTGGCCGGACCCTTTCCCAGCTGACGCTGGCGGAGACGGGCATCGACCCGAACACCCGTGTTCGGGACCTCTCCGAGGAGCAGCTCGTCGCGATCCGCGAGTACGTGGACGCCAACATCAAGACCGAGGGTGACCTCCGTCGCGAGATCCAGGGCGACATCCGCCGGAAGATCGAGATCGGCTGCTACCAGGGTATTCGCCACCGCCGTGGCCTGCCCGTCCACGGTCAGCGCACCAGCACGAACGCTCGTACCCGCAAGGGCCCGCGTCGCGCCATCGCCGGCAAGAAGAAGCCGGGCAAGAAGTAGTCCTCAGCGGACAACGCTTCATCAGCGGTCTTCGCTGTAGGACCGACCACCTCCCTGTAGGAGATTTAGATGCCCCCCAAGGGTCGTCAGGGCGCTGCCAAGAAGGTGCGCCGCAAGGAAAAGAAGAACGTCGCTCACGGGCACGCCCACATCAAGAGCACGTTCAACAACACCATCGTCTCGATCACGGACCCCGCGGGCAACGTGATCTCCTGGGCCTCCGCCGGCCACGTCGGCTTCAAGGGCTCGCGCAAGTCCACCCCCTTCGCCGCGCAGATGGCCGCCGAGTCGGCCGCCCGCCGCGCGCAGGAGCACGGCATGCGCAAGGTTGATGTGTTTGTGAAGGGTCCGGGTTCGGGTCGTGAGACCGCGATCCGTTCGCTCCAGGCCACCGGTCTTGAGGTCGGCTCCATCCAGGACGTCACCCCCACCCCGCACAACGGTTGCCGTCCGCCCAAGCGCCGTCGCGTCTGACGCACGGGCGTTTGCCGGTTTGAGGTTTCGGGCGGTATGGCTCCTTGGAGCCGTATCGCCCGTACCCTTGTAGTACTAGTCGGGCATCAAATAGCGGGTGTCCATGACTGAAGGATTTCCACATGCTGATTGCTCAGCGCCCGTCCCTGACCGAAGAGGTCGTTGACGAATTCCGTTCCCGGTTCGTCATCGAGCCGCTGGAGCCGGGCTTCGGCTACACCCTCGGCAACTCGCTCCGCCGGACTCTGCTGTCCTCGATTCCGGGTGCGGCCGTCACCAGCATCCGTGTCGACGGCGTGCTGCACGAGTTCACCACCGTGCCGGGTGTCAAGGAAGACGTCACCGACCTCATCCTCAACATCAAGCAGCTCGTCGTCAGCAGCGAGCATGACGAGCCGGTCGTGATGTACCTGCGCAAGCAGGGGCCCGGTCTTGTCACCGCCGCCGACATCGCGCCGCCGGCCGGTGTCGAGGTGCACAACCCCGACCTGGTCCTCGCCACGCTCAACGGCAAGGGCAAGCTGGAGGTGGAGCTGACCGTCGAGCGCGGTCGCGGCTACGTCTCCGCTGTGCAGAACAAGCAGGTGGGTCAGGAGATCGGTCGTATTCCGATCGACTCGATCTACTCGCCGGTTCTCAAGGTCACGTACAAGGTCGAGGCCACGCGTGTCGAGCAGCGCACCGACTTCGACAAGCTGATCGTCGACGTCGAGACCAAGCAGGCCATGCGTCCCCGGGATGCGATGGCTTCCGCCGGTAAGACGCTGGTCGAGCTGTTCGGGCTTGCCCGTGAGCTCAACATCGACGCCGAGGGCATCGACATGGGTCCGTCCCCGACGGACGCCGCCCTCGCCGCTGATCTCGCACTGCCGATCGAGGAGCTGGAGCTCACCGTTCGGTCGTACAACTGCCTGAAGCGTGAGGGCATCCACTCCGTGGGTGAGCTCGTGGCTCGGTCCGAGGCCGATCTGCTGGACATCCGCAACTTCGGTGCGAAGTCCATCGACGAGGTCAAGGCGAAGCTGGCGGGGATGGGTCTCGCGCTCAAGGACTCGCCTCCCGGGTTCGACCCGACCGCGGCGGTCGACGCCTTCGGCGCCGACGACGACGTGGACGCCGGGTTCGTGGAGACCGAGCAGTACTGATTCGGCTGCCGGCCCGCCGCGGCCGGTCGCGCAGATCCCCGCGCTCCTCACGGGGCGCGGACCTTCCGGGCGTCTTGAAAGAGACGCCCGGATCTCCGACGGGTGACCGCCCGCTCGGACACTGACTCTGGTACCTGATACGGCCGGGGCAGACAACAAGGAGAAAGATCATGCCGAAGCCCGCCAAGGGTGCCCGTCTGGGCGGCAGTGCCGCGCACGAGAAGCTGCTTCTTGCGAACCTCGCGAAGTCGCTCTTCGAGCACGGCAAGATCACGACCACCGAGGCGAAGGCGCGCCGGCTGCGTCCGTACGCCGAGCGTCTGGTCACCAAGGCGAAGAAGGGCGACCTTCACAACCGCCGTCAGGTGCTCCAGGTCATCACGGACAAGAGCATCGTGCACACGCTCTTCACCGAGATCGGCCCGCGCTACGAGAACCGCCCGGGTGGTTACACCCGTATCACCAAGATCGGTAACCGTCGTGGCGACAACGCGCCCATGGCTGTCATCGAGCTGGTGGAGGCCCTGACCGTGGCCCAGCAGGCCACCGGTGAGGCCGAGGCGGCGACCAAGCGTGCCGTCAAGGAAGACACCCTCAAGAAGGACGAGGCCGTCGAGGCCAAGTCCGACGAGGTCGTCGAGGACGCGGCTCCGGCCGAGGAGTCCAAGGACGCGTAAGCGTTCTCAAGGCGGGTCCGTTCCTTTCCGGGGCGGGCCCGCTTTTGTGTTGCTGAGAGGATCTCTGTGTGAGCGACGACGTAGAGCCCGGGTTCGTGCGGGTGCGGCTGGACCTTTCCTACGACGGCACCGCGTTCTCCGGGTGGGCCAGGCAGGCCGGCGGACGCAGGACCGTACAGGGGGAGATCGAGGACGCCCTGCGGACGGTGACCCGGTCCGGGGACACCCAGTACGACCTGACCGTGGCCGGGCGTACCGACGCCGGGGTGCACGCGCGGGGGCAGGTCGCCCATGTCGATCTGCCGGTGGAGGTGTGGGGCGAGCATCAGGAGAAGCTGCTCAAGCGGCTTGCCGGGCGGCTTCCCAAGGACGTGCGGGTGTGGCGGGCCGCTGAGGCGCCGAGCGGGTTCAACGCGCGGTTCGCCGCTCTGTGGCGGCGTTACGTCTACCGGGTCGGTGACCGGCCCGGCGGGGTGGATCCGTTGCTGCGCAACCATGTGTTGTGGCACGACTGGGAGTTGGACGTCGACATCATGGACGTCGCTGCCAAGTCCCTGGTCGGGGAGCATGACTTCGCTGCCTACGCGAAGAAGCGCGAGGGTGCTTCGACGGTTCGCGAGGTTCTTGATTTCGGGGTGCTTCGGCGGTCGGACGGCATTGTCGAGATCGAGGTCCGCGCCGATGCCTTCTGCCACAACCAGGTGCGGTCCATGGTCGGTGCCCTGCTGTTCGTGGGGGACGGACACCGGGGGGTCGAGTGGCCGAGGAAGGTGCTTGACGCGCGGGTGCGGGACAGTGCCGTGCATGTCGTACGGCCGTACGGGCTGACGCTGGAGGAGGTCGCCTACCCGGCGGACGACCAGCTCGCCGAGCGGCAGCTGCTGGCCCGGCGGGTGCGGGGCGAGGTGCACTGAAAGGGGGAGGCGATTTGCGTCAGTCCGCCAGTGCCTGTCTGAACGTCGGTTCCAGGAAGGGTTCCAGGAAGCCGGCGTAGCTGCCCGTGATGTGGCTGTCGTCCCGATAGACCACGTGGCCGCCGATCACCGCCGGGCAGTAGCCGTCCGCGCAGAAGGCGGGAGCGTGTTGACGACCGTAGCCCCGTACTGTTCCGCGACTTCACGTTCGAGGAGTCGGAGCCCCGGGAGGTCCACGGCCGTGTCGGACTTCAGCAGTGGACGGTCGGGCAGGCGGCGGCCGTGCCGCTGACGCGTACGCCCTGGGCGGGGATGCGGATGCCGCACGTCAGCCGTAGCTGGGCAGGGAGCTCGTTCTGGGCGCCGACATGGCTGTGGCAGCCCACCACGACCTCGCGAAGAATCGATTCGCTGCCGATGGAGGAGTCGTGGTCCACGACGGACTCGTGGACCTGGGCACCCTCTGCCACGGTGACGTTCCCGCCGATGATGGACCGGTGGACGACCGCGTGCGCGCCGATGACCGCGTGCGGGCCGATCGTCGAGCCCCCGGTGACCCGGGCGGTCGGGTGGACCTCGGCCGTGGAGTGGATCAGGGCTTCGGCAGGTCGTCCGACCAGGGGAGAGCCCGCCTTGCCGGTGACCAGGTCGGCGGAGCCGTGGACGAAGGCCAGTGGGGTGCCCAGGTCACGCCAGTAGTCGGCGGTGGTGCGGCCGAACACGCGTCGGCCCGCGGCGACGAGCTGCGGGAAGGTCTCCTGTTCGACGGAGACCTCACGGTCGGCCGGGATGGCGTCGAGGACGGACCTGCGGAAGACGTAGCAGCCGGCGTTGATCTGGTCGGTGACGCACTCCTCGGCCGTCTTCGGCTTCTCCAGGAAGGACAGCACCCGGCCCGCCTCGTTGGTGGGGACCAGTCCGAAGGCCCGCGGGTCGGCGACCCTGGTCAGGTGCAGCGTCACATCCGCCTCCCGGGTCTCGTGGTGCTCCAGGAGGGCCGGCAGGCCGACGCCGGAGAGGATGTCGCCGTTGAGGACGAGGACCGGGGCGTCCGCCGAGTCGCCGCGCAGCAGTCGTCCGGCGTTGCGGATCGCCCCGCCGGTGCCGAGCGGCACGTCCTCGACGGCGTAGGAGATCTCCAGGTCCTGGGAGAAGTCCCGGAACTCCGTCTCGAAGAGGCTGGCGAGATACGAGGTCGCGAACACGACGTGCTCCACGCCGGCGTCCATCAGCTTGGCGATCTGGTGCCGGATGAAGGAGGTGCCCGCGACGCCGAGCAGCGGCTTCGGGGTGTGGTTGGTCAGCGGGCGCAGGCGTGTTCCCTTGCCGCCCACGAGGATGATGGCTTCCTGCATGATTCCTCGCTCGTCAGCTCGGGGTGTTGGTGCCGGGGCCTGCGTAGCCGGAGCCGAAGCAGGTTCTGATGGCCTTCTCGGAAGGGGGCGCCCGGCGAAGTCGAGCCGGGAGGCGGTCTTGTCGCCGGGTGCGTGGTAGGCGCCGTCCATCGCGCCGATGCCGGACTCGGAGAGGACGATGTTCGGCAGCTTGCCGGTGGCCTTCCTGTCCAGCCACTTGTTCCAGCCGTCGACCAGTGTCGAAACGGGCGCCGTGTCCGGCACCTTCACGGGGAAGCAGGCGTCGACGCCGAGGTGGCCCTCCAGCGAGTTGAGCTCGGTGCCGATCACGAAGGTTGTTCGTCCTCGTCTCCCCGGCGGCCTTGAGGTACGGGGTGCAGGACGAAGGGCAGCAGGAACGGGATGATTCCGGGCTTCCACCCCGCGGTGCGTCTGGTCGGCTTCGCGCTCTGCCGCGAGAGCGGCACTTCGTGGTCGACAACTGTTGAGGCCATGACTTCTGTGGAACTCCCCGTGAGATCGGTCGTGCGTCGAGGCAGTCACGGATCTCGGCCGGGCACGCCGAAGCGCGCCCTGGCAGGGCCAGTCCGGGTGTCATGCCCCCAACGCCGTCTTTGGCGACATCGGCCGCCCGCTGGCTGGAACCCCCCTGGGGTGTCCTAAATCCAATGGCCGAATAGAGACGTGATCCTCGCATGTGTGGCCAGACCATGGAACTGATGTGAGGGCGATGTGTTCAAAATTTAATCGATTCATGCCAGGGCGTGACGAAATGGCCGACGATCACCGATCGTCGGCCATTTCGGGAAACACGCCCCAGTGGGCTACTGGCTGGCCGCCGAGGCCTGGGCCTCGCCGCGGCGCCTGATCTGGCGGAACGCGAACTCGCCCAGGTCGTCGCCCGTGGTGAAGACGGCCGTGCTCTTCGTCGTCACGTCCTTGCCGTTGGTGAAGCCGGCGATCGTGAAGTAGGCGTAGCGACCGTACGAGTTGGTGGTCGACCGGCAGATCGCCGAGCGGCAGAACGTCGGGACGCCGCCGCCGGAGAGGGACTCGACGATGCTCTTCTTGTCCGCCGTGGCCTTGACCTTGGTGGCCTGGGCCTCGGTGTCGAAGACGGCCACGCCGACCGTCACCGCGACGCCGTCCTTGCTGTACGTGACGCGCAGGAAGCGCGTGCACCCGTTGTCCTTGAGGATCTTCGGAAGGGTGTTCTTCGCCGCCGATGCGCAGTTCGCCGTGTCCGCGGTCGGGCCCTTCTTGTAGAGGCGCTCGCCCATCGTCAGCTGTGTGCCGGGGAAGAGGGTGTCCGGCGTCAGCACCGCCGTGTCCTTCTTCACGCTGGATATGAAGTCCTTCGGATCCAGCGGCGGCGGCGCGCTCGTCGGCGCGAACGACGGCACCGTCGAGGCGGTGTCGCTGGGGATGTCCGCGGTGGCGGGCAGCCCGGAGGTCGGCCTGTTGGAGGCCTGGTTGTTGCCGTCGGCGTTGACCACGGCCATGGCGACGGCCGCGCCCACGCCGACGGTGGCCACCGCGGCCGTGACGATCAGCAGGAGTCTGCGGCGTCTGTTACGGGTCTCGGAGGCGTCGGCGAGCGCCGCCCAGTCGGGGGCCTGACCGCCGCTCTGGCCGCCCCACGGCTGCTGCGGGGCCCGGCCGCTCTGGTCGTCCCACGGTTGTTGCGGGGTATTCGGTTTCCAGGGATCCCATTGAGGTCCCCCCTGCCCAAAGCTCATGGGCGCATCCTAGACGCCGTACAACCCGTGTGCCGATGCGTCTCAGACCCTTCTCATGGGCCACTGGAGCAACGGAGTCGGGGTTCTGGGCGGTTTCTCACACAGCGGCCCGGACTGTCCCCCCGCGTCCCCGCGCCCGGCGTTCGCGGCCTCGTTTTGACCCGTCCGGGGCCGCGCGGGTAGCCTGGGCGTTCGTTATGCGTATCGGCATGGTCGCTCCTGGACCAGAGGCCTTTACGTAGGTTCCCTGGAGCAGTTTCCAGTGGGCGGCATACGGGCGTTGTTCCCGGCCATTGTCGTCCCCAGCTGCACGATCGCTTCAGTGATGCCATGTGTCAGGACCCATCCACTGAAGAAGCGAAGGCTACGAAGTGCGTACGTTCAGCCCTAAGCCCGGCGACATCACTCGCCAGTGGTACGTCATCGACGCCCAGGATGTCGTCCTGGGCCGTCTGGCCACCACTGCCGCGAACATTCTGCGGGGCAAGCACAAGCCGATTTACGCGCCCCACGTCGACGCTGGTGACTTCGTCATCATCATCAACGCCGACAAGGTGCACCTCTCCGGCAACAAGAAGACCCAGAAGATGGCGTACCGCCACTCCGGTTACCCGGGTGGTCTGCGCTCCGTCCGTTACGACGAGCTTCTGGCGAAGAACCCCGAGAAGGCCGTCGAGAAGGCCATCAAGGGCATGATCCCCAAGAACACCCTGGGCCGTCAGTGCCTCTCGAAGCTGAAGGTCTACTCGGGCGACCAGCACCCCCACGCTGCCCAGCAGCCGGTGCCGTTCGAGATCACCCAGGTCGCGCAGTAGTTCCGGCCACCCCCTAAGACGTAGAGAATTCTGAGGAGAATCGTGGCCGAGACCACTGTCGAGCAGCCGCTCGACGAGAACGCTGACGCCGAGTTCGAGAACGCCGACGTCGAGAGCTACACCACCGAGTCCGAGGCGCCGGTTGCCGAGGGCGAGTACGCGGAGGCGCTCGACGGGCGCTTCGGTGACCCGCAGCCGGCCGCAGGCCTGGGCCGTCGCAAGAACGCCATCGCCCGCGTCCGGATCGTCCCGGGCACCGGCAAGTGGAAGATCAACGGTCGCACCCTTGAGGACTACTTCCCCAACAAGGTGCACCAGCAGGAAGTCAACGAGCCCTTCAAGGTGCTCGAGCTCGACAACCGCTACGACGTTGTCGCCCGCATCACGGGTGGCGGTGTCTCCGGTCAGGCCGGCGCCCTGCGCCTCGGTGTGGCCCGTGCGCTGAACGAGGCCGACGTGGACAACAACCGCGGCGCCCTCAAGAAGGCCGGGTTCCTCCGTCGTGACGACCGTGCGGTCGAGCGCAAGAAGGCCGGTCTCAAGAAGGCCCGCAAGGCCCCGCAGTACAGCAAGCGTTAATCGCTCCGCTGTTCTCGGACGTTTCACACGTCTCGTACGTATCGCCCCGGCGGCACTCTCCGTGCTGTCGGGGCGGTTCGTTTACCGGGGACGTTGCTTAGCACAGGCTTACGGCACAGGTTCGAGGAACGCTCCCTACAGCCTGGAAACAGGCACAGGGGATATACGTAGCCAGGTCCGGCATGGACACTCGGCACGAGCCGCACATTCCAGCATCTTCGGAGGACACCAGTGGGACGACTCTTCGGCACGGACGGCGTGCGCGGTGTCGCCAACGCGGACCTGACAGCCGAGCTGGCTCTCGGCCTGTCCGTAGCGGCGGCCCACGTACTCGCCGAGGCGGGTTCCTTCGAGGGCCACCGGCCGGTCGCCGTGGTCGGTCGGGACCCACGTGCGTCAGGGGAGTTCCTGGAGGCCGCGGTGGTCGCGGGCCTCGCCAGCGCGGGCGTCGACGTTCTGCTGGTCGGTGTGCTGCCCACCCCCGCGGTGGCGTTCCTCACCGCCGAGCTGGGAGCCGACCTCGGTGTGATGCTCTCGGCCAGCCACAACGCCATGCCGGACAACGGCGTCAAGTTCCTGGCCCGCGGCGGCCACAAACTCGACGACGAGCTGGAGGAGCGGATCGAGGCCGTGTACGAGGAGCACCGCACCGGCGCTCCCTGGGACCGTCCGACGGGCGGCGGAGTGGGCCGCGTGCGGTCGTACGACGAGGGCTTCGAGCGGTACGTCACCCATCTCGTCGGGGTGCTTCCGAACCGACTGGACGGTCTGAAGGTGGTGCTGGACGAGGCGCACGGCGCTGCCAGCCTGGTCTCGCCCGAGGCGTTCACGCGGGCCGGCGCCGAGATCGTCACCATCGGTGCGGAGCCGGACGGCCTCAACATCAACGACGGCTGCGGTTCCACTCACCTCGGCAAGCTGCAGGCCGCCGTTCTCGAACACGGGGCCGACCTCGGTATCGCGCACGACGGGGACGCGGACCGCTGCCTCGCCGTCGACCACACCGGTGCGGAGGTGGACGGCGACCAGATCATGGCCGTACTCGCGCTGGCGATGCGGGAGCGGGGTGTGCTGCGTGCCGACACCGTTGTCGCCACGGTGATGTCGAACCTGGGCTTCAAGCTGGCCATGGAGCGGGAGGGGCTGTCGCTGATCCAGGCGGCGGTCGGTGACCGGTATGTGCTGGAGGAGATGAAGGAGCACGGGTACGCGCTGGGCGGCGAGCAGTCCGGGCATGTGATCATCTCGGACCACGCGACGACGGGTGACGGGACGCTGACGGGGCTGCTGCTGGCGGCTCGGGTCGCGCAGACCGGTCGTACGCTGCGGGATCTCGCGTCGGTGATGGTGCGGTTGCCGCAGGTGCTGGTGAATGTGCCGGACGTCGACCGGACCCGGGTGGGGTCGTCCGCGGAGTTGGCTTCGGCGGTGGCGGAGGCGGAGCGTGAGCTCGGTGCCACGGGGAGGGTGTTGTTGCGGCCTTCCGGGACCGAGCCGTTGGTTCGGGTGATGGTCGAGGCGGCTGATATCGATCAGGCTCGGGCTGTGGCTGGGCGGTTGGCGGATGTCGTGAAGTCCGCGCTTGGGTAGTTGGCGGGACCGGGCTGGGGGTGGGGGTTCTGGTTCGTAGCGGGGTGCGGGCTCGTTGTGGCTTGTCGCGCAGTTCCCCGCGCCCCTAACGGGCGCTTCTCCACAGCCATTTCTGGGCCAGGAGTGTGCAGGTGGCGGCCAGGATGATGCCCAGGAGGTTCAGGAGGAGCTGGATGGTGGAGCCCGTGGTCTGGGTGGTGTCGCCGTAGCTCAGGGCCACTGCCGCGTTCGCGGCGGCCGGGATCGTTGTCACGGAGATGGCGACACCTACCAGGGCGCCGGACTTCGCCGACGTCAGGGAGAGGGTGCCGGCGATGCCGGCCAGGACCGCCACGACGAACGAGAACCAGTCGTAGGCATAGACGAAGCCCGTGTTGGGGCGCTCCGCCTCCAGTTTCGCCTCGGTGAACAGGCCGACGGCGTCCATGAAGTAGCTGAAGCCGACCGTCACCAGCATCGCCGCCGCGAAGCCCACCAGTAGGGCGGTCAGGGAGCGTGCCGCCAGTCTCGGGCGGCGTTGGACGAGGGCTGTGCTCAGGCCGGCCAGGGGTCCGAACTCCGGGCCCACCGCCATCGCGCCCACGATCAGGATCGCGTTGTCGAGGACCACACCGCAGGCCGCGATCATCGTGGCGAGCGTGATGAAGGCGACGTAGGTGATCGACAGCGTCGACTCCTCGTGCGTCGCGTCCGCGAGGTGCTCCCACAGGACCGCGTCCGCGCCCTCGCCGGGCGCGTCCTTCTCCGCCTTGTCGGCGTGCTCGGAGAGCGACAGGTCGATGTTCTCCACGGCGATCGAACCGGTCACGTCCAGGTCCAGCTCCCGCAGCCCGGCGATGAGTTCGTCGCCCGCCTCCCGGGCCACGTCACACATCACGACGTCCCCGGCGGGGTTGCGGGCGGCGCCGGGCAGGACGACGAGGTGGGTCGTGCCGACCGTCTTCCCGATCAGCTGGACCACGTCGTTCGTTCTGTCGGCCGGGGCGATGAGGCGTAGGTGGAGCATGGGGGCAGGGTAACCGGGCCGTGTGCGGCGAGTGTTGTGGCGTGCCCCGGTTACAGCTTGCGCAGGCTGAGGCGCTGCACCTTGTGGTCCGGGCCCTTGCGGATGATGAGGGTGGCGCGGCCCCGGGTGGGGGCCACGTTCTCCAGGAGGTTCACCTTGTTGATGGTGCGCCAGGTGGTGCGGGCGTAGTCCAGGGCCTCCTCCTCCGACACCTGCGTGTACTTGCGGAAGTACGAGGACGGCTTCTGGAACGCCGTCTCGCGCAGACGGCGGAAGCGGTTGAGGTACCAGCGCTCGATGTCCTCGGGGCGGGCGTCGACGTACACGCTGAAGTCGAAGTAGTCGGCGAGGCCGACGCGGGTGCGGCCGTCGCTGCCGGGGAGGGCGGGCTGGAGGACGTTCAGGCCCTCGACGATCAGGATGTCGGGGCGGCGGACCGTGAGCTTCTCGCCGGGGACGATGTCGTAGATGAGGTGGGAGTAGACCGGGGCCGTGACCTCGTCCTTGCCCGCTTTGATGTCCGCCACGAAGCGGGTCAGGGCCCGGCGGTCGTACGACTCGGGGAAGCCCTTGCGGGACATCAGGCCACGGGACGTCAGCTCCTCGGTCGGGAGCAGGAAGCCGTCGGTGGTCACCAGTTCCACGCGCGGGTGTTCGGGCCAGCGGGAGAGCAGCGCCTGGAGGAGACGGGCGACGGTCGACTTGCCCACGGCCACCGAGCCCGCGACCCCTATGACGAACGGGGTGCCGGTCTGGGCGCCCTGTTCGCCGAGGAAGGTGTTCAGGGCGCCTCTCAGTCCGTCCGTGGCACCGATGTAGAGGTTGAGGAGGCGGGACAGCGGGAGGTAGATGTCCCGCACCTCGTCGAGGTCGATGACGTCGCCCAGACCGCGCAGCTTCTCGACCTCCTCGGCGGTGAGCGGGAGGGGCGTCTTGTCGCGCAGCGCACTCCACTCGGTACGGGTGAGATCGACGTAGGGAGTCGCCTCCGGCCGCTGCCGGTGGGCGCTCCGGGGCATCGGGGAGACCGGAGAGATCACAGTCCATTGTTACGGGAGTGTGGACGGGGTGGGGGGTGGAGTGCGTCACGCCGGGGCGGGGAGGGGCATGTCACGAGTGGGTTTCGAATGCGGGTTCGATGATCTTTCCGTGGATCCCGTCAGTAAAGTGCGCGTAAAGCGTGTCACCCGACAAACCCAAGAGAAAGAGCTTTCTCCCTTGAGGACCACCGCTGTTCGCCGCACCGCCCTCGCCGCCTCCGCCGCCGCTCTCGCTCTTCTCGTCACCGCCTGCGGTGACTCGTCCGGCGACGACGACAAGAACGGCGACAGCGTGACCGCCCAGGCCGACAAGTCCGACGGGGGGAAGTCCGCCGCCAAGGCGCTCACCGCCGCCGAGCTGGCGAAGGTCGCCCTCGTGCAGGCGGACGTCAAGAGCGGGACGCTCACCGAGAAGGTGCCTGCGAAGGACGACATCGCGCAGGCCAAGGTGACGACGGACGACGCGGCGTGCGCGCCGCTGGCGTACCTCCAGTCCGCCACCTACGTCGGCAAGCCGGCGGCCGTGGTGAAGCGGACCTGGAAGGGTGACGCCGCGAAGCCCGCCGCCGGGGCGAGCGACGAGGACCGGTTCCTCGCCAAGCTGGATGTCGCGCAGGCCGTCATCACGCTGGCCTCCTACGAGGACGGAGGCGCCGAGCAGGCCATGAAGGACCTGAACACCTCCGTCGAGAAGTGCGCCGCCGGGTTCTCCTACACCGTGACCGGCACCAAGAACGACGCCCTCAAGGTGGCCAAGACCCCGGCGCCCGAGGGAGCGGACGAGGCGCTCGCCCTGACGGTGACCGTGGACGCCGGTCTGAAGGCGCCGATGAAGGCCGTCGTCGTCCGCAAGGGCAGCACCGTGGTCTACGTCCCCGCCGTCAACTTCGCCTCGGCCTCCACCGGCAAGGACTACGCCTTCCCCACGGAGATCGTCGACGCGCAGCTGGGCAAGCTCGGCTGAGCATCTCGCTGCCGGAGTCGTTCCCGCCGGGGCCTCGTGCCCCTGGCGGGAATTGCCGGTTTCGGGTATTTCGGGCATGAAGTACCGGTTTCGGGCCGTTGGGGCGCCTAGGCTGCCGCGCATGTGCGGAATCGTGGGATATGTGGGGTATCAGTCGGCTCTCGATGTCGTGATGGCCGGGCTGAAGCGGCTGGAGTACCGGGGCTACGACTCGGCCGGGGTGGCTGTGCTGGCCGACGGCGGGCTGGCCGGGGCCAAGAAGGCCGGGAAGCTCGTCAACCTGGAGAAGGAACTCGTCGAGCGGCCGTTGCCGGCCGGGGGCACGGCGGTCGGGCACACCCGGTGGGCCACCCACGGCGGGCCGACCGACGCCAACGCCCATCCGCATCTCGACAACGCCGGGCGCGTCGCCGTCGTCCACAACGGGATCATCGAGAACTTCGCCTGTCTGCGGGCCGAGCTGGCCGAGCGAGGGCACGTACTCGCCTCCGAGACCGACACCGAGGTCGTCGCCCATCTGCTCGCCGAGGAGTTCTCGTCCTGCGCCGATCTGGCCGAGGCCATGCGGCTCGTCTGCCGACGGCTGGAGGGCGCGTTCACGCTGGTCGCGGTGCACGCCGACGAGCCCGAAGTAGTGGTCGGGGCGCGGCGGAACTCGCCGCTGGTGGTGGGCGTCGGAGAGGGCGAGGCCTTTCTCGCCTCGGACGTCGCCGCGTTCATCGCCCACACGCGCTCGGCGATCGAGCTGGGTCAGGACCAGGTCGTGGAGCTGCGCCGGGACGGGGTCACGGTGACGGGCTTCGACGGCGGTCCGGGGGACGCGCGGTCGTACCACGTCGACTGGGACGTGTCGGCCGCGGAGAAGGGCGGCCATGACTTCTTCATGCTCAAGGAGATCGCCGAGCAGCCCAAGGCCGTCGCCGACACCCTGCTGGGCCGGATCGACGCCGCCGGATCACTGACGCTCGACGAGGTGCGGATTCCGGCGGGTGCGCTGCGGGAGGTCGAGAAGGTCGTCGTCGTCGCCTGCGGTACGGCCTTCCACGCCGGGTTGATCGCCAAGTACGCCATCGAGCACTGGACGCGCGTCCCGTGCGAGGTGGAACTGGCGAGCGAGTTCCGGTACCGGGACCCGATTCTCGACGCGCGGACCCTTGTCATCGCCATCTCTCAGTCCGGCGAGACCATGGACACCCTGATGGCGCTGCGGCACGCCCGTGAGCAGGGTGCCAGGGTGCTGGCCATCTGCAACACCAACGGCTCGACGATCCCGCGCGAGTCGGACGCGGTGCTGTACACGCACGCGGGGCCCGAGGTCGCCGTCGCGTCCACCAAGGCGTTCCTGACGCAGTTGGTGGCCTGCTATCTGGTCGCCCTGTACCTGGGGCAGGTGCGCGGCACGAAGTGGGGCGACGAGATCCGGGCCGTCGTGCGGGACCTGGCGGAGATCTCCGGTGAGGTCGAGCGGGTGCTGGAGACCATGGAGCCCGTGCGTGAGCTGGCGCGTTCGCTCGCCGACAAGAACACGGTGCTGTTCCTGGGGCGGCACGTGGGGTATCCGGTGGCGCTGGAGGGCGCGCTCAAGCTGAAGGAACTCGCCTACATGCACGCCGAGGGCTTCGCCGCCGGTGAGTTGAAGCACGGGCCCATCGCGTTGATCGAGGAGGACGTGCCGGTCGTGGTGGTCGTGCCCTCGGCGCGTGGCCGGTCCGTCCTCCACGACAAGATCGTGTCCAACATCCAGGAGATCCGGGCCCGGGGTGCGCGGACCATCGTCATCGCGGAGGAGGGGGACGAGGCGGTGGTGCCGTACGCGGATCACCTCATCCGCGTTCCGGCCACACCGACCCTGCTGCAGCCGCTCGTCGCCACGGTGCCGTTGCAGGTCTTCGCCTGTGAGTTGGCCACTGCTCGGGGCAACGAGGTGGATCAGCCGCGGAACCTGGCGAAGTCGGTGACGGTGGAGTAGGTGGGGGAGGGGGTGGTGGTCGTGGGTGGGTGCGGGTCCGTGGGGGCTTGTCGCGCCCCGCGGCGGAGCCGCAAATGTCAGAGCCCCGCGCCCCTAGGGAGGTGGAGGTGCGGGGAGTTGTGAAGTGCCGGGGTCATGGGGCCGCCCGGGCCATCGTGCTTGCTCGTTCCGTCAGGCGGGGTGGCAGGAGGGTCGCCTCCGGGGTGTGGCCCGTGCCGTTCAGCTTTCTCATCAGGAGGTCCACCGCCTGAGCGCCCACCTCCGCCGACGGGATGGCGACCGAGGTGACCGGCACGGGCAGGTTCTCGGCCAGGTCGTCCGGGCAGATCGCGGTGACGGAGAGGTCGCCGGGAACCCGTAGGCCGAGGTGTTCGAAGGCGTCTATCAGGGCTTCCAGGATCGCCTCGTTGTGGACGACGACCCCCGTCAACGCCGGGTGTTCGCGCAGGAGTTGCTCCGCCACCAGCCTCGCCGCCGCGGGGGTCGCCTCGCAGGGGTGGACCGAGGACGACAGTCCGCCCCGGTCCGCCGCCGCCGTGAACCCCTGAACCACGCGCTGGGCGAACGCGGTCCGGCGTACGTACACCTCGGGCGGTGAGCCGACCAGGGCGATGACCCGGTGGCCGAGGGCCGCCAGGCGTTCCACGCACAGTTCGCCCGCAGCCTTGAAGTCCAGGTCGATACAGGTCAGGCCGGCCGGTTCGGAGGGGAAGCCGATCAGGACCGACGGCAGGTCCAGTGCGCGCAGCAACGGCAGCCGGGGGTCCTGGAGTTGGACGTCCATCACAATCAGCGCGTCCACGAGGGCGGTGTCCGCGACCCGGCGCAGACCGTCCTCGCCCTCCTCCTGGGTGAGGAGCAGGACGTCGTGGTCGTGGCTGCGCGCGGCCGTGACCACCGACACCGCGAACCGCATCGCCACCGGGACGTGGATGCCGGTCCGCAACGGGATCACCAGTGCCAGGACGTTCGAGCGGCTGCTCGCCAGCGCCCTCGCGCCCGCGTGGGGGCGGTAGCCGAGTTCGTGGATGGAGCGTTCGACGCGCTGCCTGGTCTCCTCGGAGATCGGGCGCTTGCCGCTGAGGGCGTACGACACCGTGCTCGGGGAGACCCCGGCGTGCCGTGCCACATCGGTGATCTTCACCATCATTCGCCTCCCGATCCGTCCGGCCCCGACCTGCCCGGCCCCAGTTCCACCGTCAGGAAGCCGGTGCCCGCCTGCGCCCGTACCTCGCGTCTGCCCGCCGACAGTCCCCATGGCACCGACGGATCGCCGCACGAGGCCCGCAGTGTGTCGCCCTCGCGGACCACCGTGAACGTCATGTCCCCCACCGGGACCGTCACCTGGGCGCCGCGCTCCAGGCCGTACGCGTGCAGCGTGACCCCGTCGGCGTACGCGTAGTCCGGGCGGTCGTCCACCGCGCCGACCGGGATCACCGACCCGGGACGCACCAGCAGCGGCAGGCTGTCGAAGCCGTGTCGCTCCCGTACCCAGCGGGGGCCGGTCACCGTGCGGCCGGTCAGGAAGTGGGTCCACTCGCCCTCGGGGACGTAGTACGAGACATCGCCCTCGTCGCTGAACACCGGCGCCACCAGCAGGTCCGGGCCGAGCATGAACTGCCGTTCCAGATGCGCGCATCCGGGGTCGTCCGGGAACTCCAGGACCATCGCCCGCATCATCGGGACGCCCTCGGTGTGGGCGGCGCGGGCGGCCTCGTACAGATACGGCATGAGACGCAGCTTCAGCCGGGTGAACAGCCGCAGTACGTCCACGGCCTCCTCGTCGAACAGCCACGGCACCCGGTAGGACGAACTGCCGTGCAGACGGCTGTGCGAGGAGAGGAGCCCGAACGCTGTCCAGCGTTTGAACAGGGCCGGGCTCGGGGTGCCCTCGAAGCCGCCGATGTCGTGGCTCCAGTAGCCGAAGCCGGAGAGTCCGAGGGAGAGTCCGCCGCGCAGTGACTCCGCCATCGACTCGTAGGTGGCCTCGCAGTCGCCGCCCCAGTGGACCGGGAACTGCTGGCTGCCGGCCGTGGCCGACCGCGCGAACACCACCGCCTCGCCCTCGCCGCGGTGCTTGCGCAGCACGTCGAAGACGGTCCTGTTGTAGAGGTACGTGTAGTAGTTGTGCATCCGCTCCGGGTCCGAGCCGTCGGCGAACTCCACGTCCAGCGGCACCCGTTCACCGAAGTCGGTCTTGAAGCAGTCGACGCTCTGCGCGAGGAGGGCCTCCAGTTTCGAGGCGTACCAGTCGCGGGCCGCCGCACTGGTGAAGTCGACCAGCGCCATGCCCGGCTGCCACTGGTCCCACTGCCAGACGCTGCCGTCGGGTCGGCGCAGCAGATGACCGAGTGCCTTGCCCTCGGCGAAGAGCGGTGACCGCTGGGCGATGTACGGGTTGATCCAGACGCTGATGTGCAGGCCCTTCGCCTTCAGCCGCTGGAGCATGCCTTCGGGGTCGGGGAACACCCGCGGGTCCCACCGGAAGTCGCACCAGTTGAACTCGCGCATCCAGAAACAGTCGAAGTGGAAGACCGAGAGGGGGAGTTCACGCTCCCGCATGCCCTCGATGAACGACGTCACCGTCTCCTCGTCGTAGGAGGTGGTGAAGGAGGTGGACAGCCACAGGCCGAACGACCACGGTGGCGGGAGTGCCGGCCGGCCGGTCAGGGCCGTGTACTTGCGGAGGATGTCCTTCGGGGTCGGGCCGTGGATGACGTAGTACGTCAACTGCTGTGTCTCGGCGCTGAACTGGACCCGGGACACCGCCTCCGAGGCGACCTCGAAGGACACCCGGCCGGGGTGGTCGACGAAGACTCCGTAGCCCGCGTCGGTGAGGTAGAACGGGACGTTCTTGTAGGCCTGTTCGGTCGCCGTGCCGCCGTCGGCGTTCCACATGTCGACGACCTGGCCGTTCTTGACCAGCGGGCCGAAGCGTTCGCCGAGGCCGTACACGCTCGTCCCCACGCCCAACCCCAGTTGCTCACGCAGGTAGTGGGCGCCGGTCGTCGCGTCCCGCATGATGCCCATGCCCTTGGGGCCGCTGCTGGTGAGGACACGGCCGTGGGCGAGGAAGTCGACGTGCCAGGGGCTGGTGCGGCTGACCCGGACGGACAGGGTGCCGGAGGTCAGGGTCGCGTGCTCCTCGTCGTACTCCGTGTGAGCCGTCAAGTCCTCTCTGCGCAGCTCGAACTGAGGGCTCTGCGGCTGCTCGCCCTCGAAGTGCGTGAAGGTGACGCCGATGACGTCGGGCATCGGGGCGTGGGCGCTGATCGTCACGACCGGTCCCTTCAGCAGGTCGCCGCGGTGGCGGATGGGCTGGGTCGGCGCGTGGATGTCCAACGTGCCGTCGTCGGCCGTCACATCGAGGACCTCGACCGGGTGGGCGGCGGTGACGCCCTCGCGCAGCAGCCAGTAGCCGTCGGTGAACTTCACGCGCATACCCCTTACTTGGCCTGTTGTCTGTTGCCTGTTACTTGACGGCACCCACGGCGATGCCGCGCGTGAGCGTTCGCTGGAAGACGAGGAAGAAGACGAGGGCCGGCAACACACCCAGCAGGGCGGCCGCGTTGGTCATCGTGGCGTCCATCAGGCGCTGGCCCTGGAGGACGCCGAGAGCCACCGACACCGTCTGGTTGTCGTTGGAGATGAGCATCACCAGGGGGAGCAGGAACTCGTTCCAGGTCCAGATGAAGAAGAAGACGAGGAGCACACCGAGGGTGGGACGGCTGACCGGGACGACGATCCGCCACAGCACCTGCCACTTGTTCGCGCCGTCGATCCGCGCGGCCTCGATGATCTCCCGGGGGAACTGGCCCAGCACCGAGGAGAGGAGATACGTTCCGAAGGCCGCCTGGATCACCGTGAAGACGATGATCACGCTCAACCGGGTGTCGTACAGGCCGACCTGCTTGCTCAGGTAGTACACCGGGTAGACCAGCGCCTCCTGCGGCAGCATGTTCGCGAGGACGAAGAAGGCCAGCACCCAGGTGCGGCCCCTGATCCGGCCGATGCCGATCGCGTAGGCGTTGAGTACGGACAGGACGACCGCCAGGACGGCCACCGACCCGCTGATCAGGGTGGAGTTGACGAGCTTCTGGCCGAAGTCGACCCGTTGCCAGAAGTCCTTCACGCCGTCGAGGTAGAGGCCCTCGGGAAGACTGAGCGGGCCGTTCGCGGAGTACTCGGCGGGCGACTTCACGGCGTTGACGGCGACGATCACGAACGGCACGACCATGAACAGGGCGGCGAGGACGAGGGCGATGAGCACCGGGTAGCGGCGCAGGGCGGTCGTCATGCCCGCACCCCCGCCGGAGCGGCCGGAGCGTCCTCGGCGTCCTCGGCCCGGGTCTGGAGCTTCAGGCCGATGAGCGAGACGGCGAGGATGATCACCGTCAGGACGGTGGAGACGGCGGCGCCGTAGCCGACCTGGGTCTTCTCGAAGAACGTGGTGAAGGAGAAGTACGACGGGACGTTGGTCGCGCCGCCCGGGCCGCCCTTCGTGAGGACGTACACCGCGCCGAACACCTTCAGCGCGGCGATCGTGCACCAGGTGAGGACGACGTAGATCTCGGGGCGGATCTGGGCCAGGGTGATGTGCCGGAAGCGGCGCCACCAGCCGGCGCCGTCCAGTTCGGCTGCCTCGTAGAGCTGCGGGTCGACGCGTTGCAGGCCCGCCATGAAGACGACCAGCGGGAAGCCGAGCTGCACCCAGACCATCACGCCCATCACGCTGTAGAGCGCGATGTCCGGGTCGCCGAGCCAGTCCTGCTGCCAGGAGCCCAGCCCGACGGCGCTCAGCAACTCGTTCAGCGAGCCGTCGCCGGGCGCGAGGATCCAGCTCCAGACGATGCCGGCGACCGCGATCGGCAGCACCTGGGGGAGATAGAAGCAGGCGCGGAGCACGGCCGCCCAGCGACTGCCGAAGTGCTTGCCGACGTAGTCGAACAGGGCGGCGGCCAGGACGAGTCCGACCGCGGTGGGTGCGGCCGCCATCGCCACCACCATGAACAGGCTGTGCCGGAACGACGCCCAGAACTCCGAATCGTCCATCAACTCCCGGTAGTTGGCGAGCCCAGACCACTCCGGGGAGCCCACACCCCGCCAGTCGGTGAAGCTCACTCCGGTGTTCATCAGGAACGGCACGACGATCACGGCGAGGAAGGCGAGCGCGCCGGGGAGGAGGAAGACGGCGTACGAGTCCCTGCGGCGGCGCGAACTTCCCGGCGGCCCGGTGTCCTTGGCGACCCGGGCCCGTTCGACGGTGGCCGTCATGTCTTCGGTACGCCCTTGTCGTACGCCTCCTGCAACGAGTCGAGGACCGCGTCCGACTGGGCGCTGCCCGTGATCAGCTTCTGGACCTCGGAGACGAGGACGTCGTAGAAGCCGGGCACCGGCCAGTCGGGGTAGAAGGCGAGACCGTCCCGGTCGGAGAGGGTGTTGAAGTCGGCGATGAGCGACTTGGCCTGTGGGTCGGTGATGGCGGCCGGGTCGGCGGCCACCGGGACCCCGCCCTTGTTGCCGAGCAGGTTCTGGATCTTCTTCGACATGGTGATGTCGATGAAGTCGTAGGCGAGTTCCTTGTTCTTCGCGCCCTTGGGGACGACCCACAGGTTGCCGCCGGACCCGAGGGTGAGGTTGCTGCCGGGCCACAGGAACGTGCCCCAGTCGAACTTCGCCTCGCTCTTGAAACGGCCGTACCACCAGCTGCCGGAGAACAGGATCGGGCTCTTGCCCTGGATGAAGGAGACCCCGGCGTCCTCCGCCTTGACACCGCTGGAGTTCTTGCCGAAGTACCCCTTCTTCACCCAGTCGGTGAAGGTCTCGGCGCCGTACGTCCAGGCGGCGTCATGGAAGTCCGTCTTCCCCTTGTACAGCTCGTACCTGTCGACCCAGGCGCGGTCCGCCTTCGACAGGGCGAGCTGGTACAGATACTGCTGGGCCGGGTATTCGGCGCCCGCGCTCGCCAGCGGGGTGATGCCCTCGGCGACGAACTTGTCCATGGCGGCGGTGAGTTCGTCGAACGAGGTCGGTACGGCGATCCCGTGCCGTGCGAAGAGTTCCTTGTTGTAGAACACCATCGTGTACTCGGCGTAGTTGGGGACACCGAACCAACTGCCGCTGCCCATGACTCCGTTGGCGTCGTACTGGCTGGTGGTGCGGGCACCGGCGCTGAGCAGTCTGTCCCAGCCGCGCTTCGTCACCTCGCCGGTGAGGTCGGTGAGCAGGCCCTGGGTGGAGAGCAGACCGGCCGTCGCGTTGCCCTTGTTGTACTCCATCAGGTCGGGCGCGTCGGAGGAGTTGAGGACCATCGGGGCGGTCTTCTGGATCTGTTCGAAGCCCTTCTCCTCGACCTTCACCGTGACGCCCGGATGAGTCGCCTTGAACTCCTCGACGGCCGCCTTCCAGGCCGCGCCCATCGCGCTGTCAGGGCCCTCGTAGTGCCACAGGCGCAGACTCTTCCCGTCGCCCGATCCACTGGCCGAGTCGCCGCAGGAGGCCGTCAGCAGCGCCCCTACCAGGGACGCGGCTACTATCGCCATGCACCTGCCATGCCTTCTTGCCGTGAACATCCACTGCCTCCAGGGGAGTCGGATGGATCTCGGTCACCCGTTGCGCAGGGGGCGTCGAACTGATTCGACGCGGGTCGTCGAAGCGCTTCGACGGGCGAAGGTATGTGTGGCGTGTGAACGAGTCAATGGGGTGCGCGTGAATTGGCTCTGCCAGGTGTCGAGGCTCGGCCTTTGTGGGTGTTCGGTATCCCGGCTTGCGCGGGGGCGGGGATGGGGGCGGGGCCCGGGGGCCTGTCAGTGTCCGGGGCCGCTTCTGCGGGTGAGGGGCGACAGGAGCAGCGCGCCGGCCGCCGCCGCGAGCGGGACGCCGTAGCCCGTCGTCGGCGACGCGTGTTCCGCCGCCCAGCCGCCCGCTGCCGAACCGCAGGCTATGCCGCCGAGGAGGCCCGTCACCGCGAGGGTCATGCCCTCGTTCAGGCGGCCCCCGGGAGTGCGGCTCTGGATCAGGGTCATGTTCGTGATCATGGTGGGCGCGGTCGCCGTCCCGGCCACGAGCAGCGCGCCCGCGAGGACGACGAGCGAGCCGGTCAGGGCCGCGGCCAGCAGGGGCAGCGTCATCAGTGCCGTCATCGCGGCCAGGCACCAGGGGTGGCGCCGCTCGGCGGATCCGGCCGGCCGCAGCGCTCCGTACAGCAGACCGGCCGCGCACGATCCGGCGGCCTGGAGGGCGAGAACGGCCCCGGCCGCCGCCCGGTGTCCCCGCTCGTCGGCGAAGGCGATCGTGACGACCTCCATCGACCCGAACACGGCGCCCGTGGCCAGGCATACGGCGAGCAGTGGGCGCATCCCCGGGGCGCGCAGCGGGGACGTACCCCGCGTGTGAAGCCCTTCGACGCGAGGCCGGACGGGCGGCTCGGTCGATCGCTGGGCGGCGAAGAGGAGCACGCCGGTCATCATCAGGACCGCCCCGACCAGCGTGCCCGCCTCCGGGAACAACGCCCCGCAGAGAAAGGCCGCGAGGACCGGGCCGAGCATGAAGCAGAGCTCGTCGGCGGCCTGTTCGAAGGAGTTGGCGGTGTGCAGGGCCTCCTTGTCGCCGTCCAGGAGATGGGCCCAGCGGGCGCGTGACATACCGCCGGTGTTGGGGGTCGTGGCGGTGGCGGCGTAGGCGGCGAAGAGGGTCCAGTCGGGGGCGCCGTAGTGCGCGCAGAGCAGCAGCGCGAGGGAGCCGAGTGCGGCAAGTGCCGTGGCCGGTACGGCGATTCGGGCCTGGCCGTACCGGTCGACGAGCCGTGCGGTCCAGGGCCCGACCACGCCCGTCGCGGCGAGCCCGGTGGCGGTGACGGCTCCGGCCAGGGCGTACGAGCCGCGCGACCCGGCGATCATGATGACCGCGCTCACGCTGAACATGCCCATGGGGAGCCGGGCGATCAGGTTCCCGGCGGTGAAGGCCCGTGCGCCGGGGACGGCGAGGAGGCGGCGGTAGGGGCCGGGCGGACGGTGGTCGTCCGTCGTACGGGCACGGCGGCGGGGGCCGAAGTCGGCGATGACCAGGGTGTCCTGGGTGACAGCGGGGAGGGGGCGGGGGAGTGGGCGGGAGCGGGGCCCGGAGGGCGGTCGGGGCGATGGCGGCGGCATGGGTCAACCGTCGCCCGGTGTCGATCACGGGGTCCAACACCTGATCCCCGGCGATTGACGCACTCTCGTTGTAGGTTCGCCGGATGTCTGCCCCGAACCACCTCGACCCCCGTCTCCTGCGCGCCTTCGTCGCCGTGGCCGAGGAGCTGCACTTCACCCGGGCCGCCGCACGTCTCTACGTGGCGCAGCAGGCGCTGAGCCGGGACATCCGGCGCCTGGAAAGGGAGTTGGGCGCCGACCTCTTCGTACGGTCGACCCGGCGGGTGACCCTGTCGGCCGACGGTGATCGGCTACTGCCGTACGCCCGGCGGGTGTTGGCGGCCCACGACGAACTGCTCGCCGCGTTCGGAGAGATACGGCCGCTGCTGGTGGACCTGAACTCGCCGGGGCTCTCGACCGGACGGCGGGTGCTGCACCGGGCGCGTGAACTCGCCCCGGAGTGCGAGCTGATGGCGCGGTTCGAGAGCGGACTCACCTTCGCCGCCGACGAGATGCTCGCGGGCCGGCTCGACGTGTCGTTCGGGCGGTTCGCGGGCCTGGACCCGGGGGTGCGGGCCCGGCTGGATCAACAGCTCGTGCGCTACGAGCCGATGGCGGTCGTCCTGCCCGAGGACCATCGGCTGGCCGCGCTGCCCGAGGTGCCGTTGGCGGCTCTGGCGGGGGAGAGCGTGTACGCCGGTGCGGGCAATCCCCGGACCCCGGAGTGGACCGACCTCGCACGTCAGCTGTTCGAGGGGCGCGGCATCGGGATCGCGCCGCCCGCGCCACTCGCCGTGGGCGACGAGGAGTTCCAGCGGCTCATGGCCAAGCTGCGGACCCCGGTCCTCGCCGTGGTGGATTTCCCGGCCCTGCCGGGGACGGTGGTGCGACCGCTGGTCGATCCCGTACCGCTGTCGCCCGTGTCCCTGGTGTGGCGGCGGGGGCTGACACACCCGGGATTTAACGCTCTGCGACAGGCCGCGGCCCAGCTCACGGAGGAGGAGGGGTGGCTTCGGGGGCCTGCGGAGGCGTGGATTCCGGCCAGGGACAACGGCATCATTCAGGTTCACAAGTAGCACATGGCAAACACGAGTCCTCCATGTGCGCTACATTCGTGGCCCGGATGCAGTGTGATAAATGGGGCGCTCGGGTCGGGTGGGGGTCCGATTCGAACAGCGGTAGTACGAAAATCCGGAAATCGTACATGCGCCCGAAAGGCTCCCGTGGGGGGATGTACGTGCGTGTGAAGAAGTGGCGCGAAGACGCCCAACCGAATCGGTCCGACGCCGAAGACGTGACCGTGTCGGGGACCCAGCAGCTACCCGGAGTTACCCCAGGCGGCACCGGTCCTGTGCCCCGCCAGAGGCACGCCGGAGCGCCGGTGCGGCCCGGGCGATCCGGAGGCAGAGGCGCGCACGCCCAGTCGCGCCCGAGCGGAACGGGAGCGCCTGGATCAACCGCGATCACCGGATCGGCCGCGGCCAACGCGGCGACCGGATCGGCGAGATCTGCCGGACCGACCGGAGCGGTCGGAGCGGCCGGATCCACCGGCTCGGCCGGGACGTTCTCCGGCGGTCCGTGGGAGAACGCGGCGGAGTTCGGTCACACGCACGACCCGCACGAGGTGACGGTCCAGCTCGACGGAGTGGGCCGCCAGGTGGAGGAACTCCTCGTACGGCAGGCCAAGGAGGGCGCGGACGCCGGTGCCGGTGACGGCCCCGTCTTCGTCGACGAGACCGGACGCCGCAGCCGCCGATACCGCCGGATCGGCATGGTCGTCGGCACCGCCTGCGCCGTGTACGCCGTCGTCATCGTCGCCACCCTCCTCTCCGGCAACTCGGACGCGCCCTGGCTGCCGGTACCGGGCCAGGCGGACGAGCAGCCGGCGGGCAAGGTCGACACCTCGCCGCTGCCCGCCGAGTCGGTGCTGCCGTCGGACGCGGCCGGGGTCACACCGGCCCCGGGGGCGTCGGTGAGCGCGGGAGTCACTCCGTCGCGGGGGGCTGCCGCCGCCGTCACGCCGGACGCCTCGGCCAGCGCCTCGCAGAACCCGGGTCCGTCCGTCTCGGCCAGGCCCTCGGCCAGCGTCGGCAAGCCCGACCCGGGGACCAGCACGCCCGGCCCGGACCCCGAGCCCTCGGTGTCGGTGTCCAACTCGCCCGCGCCGAGCCCGTCGGAGAGCGTCGCTACCTCACCCGACCCGACTCCGACCCCGACCGGTGACGGCGGCACGGTCGCCGGCGGTCCGAGCGACCCGACCCCGATCGCCGAGGGCGCGGCCGAACCGAGCGCCACCGGTGACCCGGTCTCGCCGCCGACGTCGCCCGGCGTGACGGCGTGACGGCGTGTCGGAGGCGTTACGGCGTAGAGCCGGCCGAGGCACCTCGCGGCGCCGGTCGCCGCGGCCGTGTCCGTGGCCGGCCCGCTCATCCCTCTCGACCTGCTCTCGACTCGCTCTCGTCCTGCTCCTGACCCGCTCGGCCCGCTCCAGAACCGCTCATCCCGCTCGTACCGCTCAGCAGAACATCCGTCGACCGCACTCCGCCGACTCCGTTCTGATCTCCTCGTCCCCGGAGAACAACCTCTGATGGCATCCCGCACCCGCCGCCACGGCGCCCCGAACGGCGCCGGGGGCGCCGCCCGGCGCCGACGGCTGCCCATGCGCCTGCTGCTTCCCTCGCTCATCCTGGTCGCCCTGATGGCGATGCTGATGCTGCGCGGGTACGTGCACAGCGAAATACTCGCCGACCACCGCATCCAGCCCGAGGCATCCACCGACCGGGTGCCGGAGAAGATCCTGGAGGGCGGCCCGGTCATCGACACCAGAAGCGGCCAGACCACCAGCCTGAACGTGCCCGACCGCCGACTCGTCCTCACGTTCGACGACGGCCCGGACCCCGAGTGGACCCCCAAGGTCCTCGACGTCCTCAAGAAGCACCACGCACACGCGGTCTTCTTCGTCACCGGCACCAATGCCTCGCGCTACCCGGAACTCGTACGGCGCATGGTGGCCGAGGGCCACGAGGTGGGGCTGCACACCTTCAACCACCCCGACCTCTCCTTCCAGTCGAAGGCCCGGATCGACTGGGAGCTGTCCCAGAACCAGCTGGCTCTCGCCGGTGCGGCGGGCATCCGTACGTCGCTGTTCCGGCCGCCGTACTCCTCCTTCGCCGACGCCATGGACAACAAGTCGTGGCCGGTCACGGAGTACATCGGCAAGCGCGGCTACATCACCGTCGTCAACAACACGGACAGCGAGGACTGGCGCAAGCCGGGCGTCGACGCGATCATCCGCGAGGCCACCCCCAAGGGCGGCAAGGGCGCGATCGTCCTCATGCACGACTCCGGCGGCGACCGCCACCAGACCGTCCAGGCACTCGACCGCTTCCTGCCCGACATGAAGAACCAGGGGTACCGGTTCCAGAACCTCACCGAGGCCCTGGACGCGCCCAGCGCGCACACACCGGTCGCCGGCGTCGAACTGGCGAAGGGCAAGGCGTGGACGTTCCTGGTCCAGGCCTCCGACAACATCACCGACGTACTGGTCGTCGCTCTCGCGATCATCGGCGTCCTGGTGTTCACCCGGTTCGGCCTGATGCTGCTGCTCTCCGTCCTCCACGCCCGCCGCACCCGGCGCCCCGACTTCAGCTGGGGCCCGCCGATCACCGAACCGGTGTCGGTGCTCGTCCCGGCGTACAACGAGGCCAAGTGCATCGAGGCCACCGTGCGGTCACTGATGCGGAGCGAGCATCCCATCGAGGTGATCGTCATCGACGACGGGTCGAGCGACGGCACGGCCCGCATCGTCGAGGACATGGGCCTGCCGAACGTACGCGTCGTGCGCCAGCTCAACGCGGGCAAACCCGCCGCCCTCAACAGGGGTGTGGTGAACGCCCGTTACAACCTGATCGTCATGATGGACGGCGACACCGTCTTCGAGCCGGGCACCGTCCGCGAACTCGTCCAGCCCTTCGGTGACGCGCGCGTGGGAGCCGTCGCCGGCAACGCCAAGGTCGGCAACAAGGACTCCCTGATCGGCGCCTGGCAGCACATCGAGTACGTGATGGGCTTCAACCTGGACCGCCGTATGTACGACGTCCTGGGCTGCATGCCGACGATCCCCGGCGCGGTGGGCGCCTTCCGCCGCAGTGCCCTGAAGCGGGTCGGCGGGATGAGCGACGACACGCTCGCCGAGGACACCGACATCACGATGGCGCTGCACCGCGACGGCTGGAAGGTCGTGTACGCGGAGAACGCCCGCGCCTGGACCGAGGCCCCGGAGTCCGTCCAGCAGCTGTGGTCCCAGCGCTACCGCTGGTCGTACGGCACCATGCAGGCGATCTGGAAGCACCGCCGCTCGGTGATCGAACGGGGTCCGTCGGGCCGCTTCGGCCGTGTCGGCCTGCCCTTCGTGTCGCTGTTCATGGTGGTGGCGCCGCTCCTCGCCCCCCTGATCGACGTGTTCCTGCTCTACGGTCTGGTGTTCGGCCCGACCGAGAAGACCGTCCTCGCCTGGCTGGGCGTCCTCGCCATCCAGCTGATCTGCGCGGCCTACGCGTTCCGTCTCGACCGCGAGAAGATGACCCACCTGATCTCGCTGCCCCTGCAACAGGTCCTCTACCGCCAGCTCATGTACGTCGTGCTGCTGCAGTCCTGGATCACCGCGCTCACCGGCGGCAGGCTGCGCTGGCAGAAACTCCGGCGCACCGGAGTCGTCGGCTCGGCGCCGGAAGCCGTACCGGCCGCCCGGACGAGCGGCAGCGACAACCGGAGGCCCGTCGGATGACCCAGCGACCTACGGCCGACACGACGCCGGCCGACCTGACGACGACACCCGCGTACGGCGTCCCGCGGCAGCCGGCCACCGACGAGCCGCCCGCAGCACCCACCGAACCCGCCGAACCCAGGGCGGCGAAGCCGGGCCGGGACCGCTATCTCGACCTGCTCCGCAGCATCGCCCTGGTCCGGGTCGTGGTGTACCACCTGTTCGGCTGGGCGTGGCTGACCGTGCTGTTCCCGTCCATGGGAGTGATGTTCGCCCTGGCGGGCTCCCTGATGGCCCGTTCCCTGAAGCGCCCGGCGCTCGGGGTGATCCGGGGCCGGATCCGGCGCCTGCTGCCCCCGCTGTGGGCGTTCAGCGCGCTGGCGCTGACGCTGATGTTCCTGGGCGGCTGGGACCTGGGCAAGGATCCCGACCACGGCGGCACCTGGGGCCTGGTCGAACTCCTCAACTACGTCATCCCGCTCGGCGCCCCTCCCTACCCGTGGAGCATCGGCTCCAAGTCCGGGATCCTGGAGAACACCTGGGCGGTCCAGGCCGCGGGCCCCCTCTGGTACCTGCGGGCCTACCTGTGGTTCGTGATCGCCTCACCGCTGCTGCTGTGGGCCTTCCGCCGGTTCCCGTGGCCGACGCTGCTCGCCCCGCTGGCCCTGACGGCGGTCGTCGGCACCGGCCTGGTGACGATCCCCGGCGAGACGGGCAACGCGGTGTCCGACTTCGCGGTGTACGGCGGCTGCTGGGTACTGGGCTTCGCCCACCACGAGGGCCTGCTGAAGCAGATCCCGCGCTATGTCGCCGTGTCCTGCTCGGCCCTCCTCATGGCCTTCGGCATCTGGTGGGCCTCGGGGCACCAGGGCCCCGACGGCTGGGACCTGAACGACATTCCGCTGGCCCAGGCGACCTGGTCGTTCGGGTTCGTGGTGATCCTGCTCCAGTACTCCCCGTCGTGGCAGGAACTGCCGGGCCGCCTGGCCAGGTGGGACAGGCTGATCACCCTCTCCAACAACCGAGCGGTGACGATCTATCTCTGGCACAACCTGCTGATCATGGCCACGGTCCCCCTGATCGACCGCCTGTACGACCTCCCGTTCATGTCCGACGGAATGGTGTCCGCGCTGGACACGACGTACAACCTCTGGATGTTCGTCCTGGTCTGGCCCCTGATCGGCCTGACGATCCTGGCCCTGGGCTGGATCGAGGACGTCGCGGCGAAACGAAGCCCACGGCTGTGGCCGGACGGGGCGAAGCGGGTGGGCGTCCGACGCCGGGGGTGAGAGCCGAGGGTGAGAAGGCGGGGGCGGGAGACGGGAACGGGAGACGGCAACAGGACGGCCCGGCACCTCGATGCCTGCCGGGTGCCGGGCCGTCCTCTGTCGCGTCAGCCGTCCTCTTCCGCTTCCCCCTCCCCTTCTTCCTCTTCCTCTTCCTCTTCGTCATCGGCCGGGCCGAGCTTCGGGAGTACGTTCGTGTCCAGGCCGTACTCGTCGAAGATGTCCCCCAGCGCCCGTGCCATGGAGTCCAGCCCGGGCTCCCGGACGAGGACGAGATCCCGTACCTGGAAGTACTGCCCGCCCAGACACTCGCCGGTGGTCGCCCAGCGGTCCATGACCGAGTCGATCGCGGACCGGGTCAGCAGCGTCGCGCTCCACCGCATCCCGTCGGGGGCGGTGATCACAGCGTCCACGTTGTCGACGGAGGCCGGGTCGTCCCCGTCGCCGAGGAAGAAGCGGATCTCCAGGTCCGAGGCCCCGACGTTCCGGACGGTCCGGTGTTCAGGGAAGGGGAGATTACTTTCCATAGAGCTTCTTCAACCTCTTGAACACCTGGTCCTCCCACCTCTTGTCCGACTTGGCGACGACCTCGACCGTGTCGCCCAGCACACGGAAGAACAGGCGACCGCCGTTTTTGGCACGGGCGTAAGTGATGCCCGTCGCCTTGTCGTACTTGTTGTACATGCCCGGCTCCATGTTGCCGTTGGCCAGCTGCTTGAACATGCTGTCCAGGTCCGCCTGGACATCGGCGTTCTGGGTCGCCTTCCGGGCCAGCCTGGTGAGGACCGAGTCCTTGCCGATGGACGAGGTCATGCACATCTTCGCGGCGGCGGCCGACGCGATGGCAGGTGAGGCGGCCAGTGACGAGGTGCGGGCGGCCGGGGCCAGGGAGGCGGTCGCCCCGAGGGCGTCCTCCGCGAGGCTCAGCAGGCACTTCGCCGGCGCGCTGCCCCTGCGCAGGGTCTCCAGCAGCTTCCGGAGCCGGTCCAGGGTGTGCTTGGCCTGGGCCACGTCGTCCAGGAACTTGCCGATGCCCCTGGTCACCTTGACGATCGCCTTGGTGACCGCGGGGAGCTTGCCGACTGCCAGGGCCAGGCTGCCCACGTCGACCAGCGACCACAGGCAGCTCTCGACGTCGCCGCTGCCGAAGCAGCGCTTGAGGTTGTTGACGCCGACGACTTCCAGCAGGATCTCGGCGCCGTTCTCCTTGACCCAGTCGATGACATCCAGGGACGCGAGTGCCTTGGCCGCCCTGTAGTCGTCCACGCAGCTCTGGCCGCACTCCTTGAGCAGCAGCGCCTCGTCGCTCGCGGACAGGCCGGGGCCGCTGTCGGGGTCGCCGACGGCGTTGGCGGCGCGCTGCTCCTGAACCGCCTTGCGTTCTTCCACGGCGGCGCTGTCCGCCGCCGCGTCGGCGTCCTTGGCCGCGCCGTCGGCGTTCTTCGCGGCGTTCTCGGCCTCGGTGGCGTCCTTCTCCGCCCGGGTCGCGGTGCTCCGGGCGGACGTGGCGTCCGCGGTGGCGGCGTCGGCCGCCGCGTGGGCACCGGCCGCGTCGCGCTCCGCCTCGGTGGCCTCGTTGTTCGCGGCGGTGGCCTCGCTCTTGGCGGTGTAGGCCGCGGTCTGGGCGTAGGCGGCGTCGGAACTCGCCTGCGCGTCGTACGCCTGTGCGTTGTTGTCGGCCTTCTTGGCCGCCTCCGCCGCCTTGGCGGCTTCGGCGGCGGAGGCGCGGGCGGCTGCCACCGAGGTGGCGGCCTTCGCGGCGTCGGCGGCGGCGTTGGCCGCCGCCGTGGCGGCTGCCTTGGCGTCGGCCGCGGCCTTGTCGGCCAGGGCCTTCGCGGTCGCCGCGGCCTTCGCCGCGTCGTCGGCCTTGGCCTTGGCCGCCGCTGCCTGCTGCTCGGCGAGGGTCAGCGAGGTCTGACCGGTGAGGACGGCGTAGGCCGCGGCGGAGTCGGTCTCCTTGTACGGGGTGCCGATGTTGATGGCGTCATTGGCGGGCTTGATCACCTCGGCCGCCGAGTCACGGGCCGCGCTCGCGGCCTCGCTCGCCGCATAGGCCTGGCCGGCTGTGACCGCCGCCCACTGCGCCGTCTTCAGCGACTCCTCGCGGGCGGCTGTCGCCTGCTGCCGGGCGGTGACCGCGGCCGCTGCCGCCTTCTTGGCCTCGGCCTCGGCGTTCTCGGCGTTCTTCTGTGCCGTTGCCGCCGCGCTGATCGCCGTAGCGGCGGCGGCGTGTGCGGTGACGGCGGCGGCATGGGTGGTGAGCGCGGCGGCGGTGGCGCCGTCGGCCGCGGCCTGGGACCGGGAGGCGGCAGCGTCGGCCCGGGTGGCGGCGGCGCGCGCGTTGACCGCCGCGGTGGTGGCCACGGCGGCGTTCTGCTGGGCGCTGGTGGCCGCGGCCGTCGCGGTGTTCGCGGCGGCCCTCGCCTCCGTCGCCGCGGTCCGGGCCTCGGCGGCCGCGTCGGTACCGGCGGCTGCCGCGGCGGCCGCTTCGAGCGCGGCGGCCCTGGACAGCGCGGCCTGCTTGGTCTCCTCGGCGTCCCGGGCCCTGTCCCGTGCCTCGTACGCCTCCTGCTGGGCATCGAGGGCCGCGTCGTTGCGTGCGGAAGCGGTGCCCCCGGCCGTCTCGGCGGCTCCGCGCGCGGTGGCTGCCGTCGCCGCGTCCGCCTTGGCGCGGGTCTCGGCGTCCTGCGCCTTGGCACGTTCGCGGGTGGCGGTGGCGTGTTCGGCCGTCGCGGTGTCGCGGGCCGCCTCCGCCTCGGCGCGTCGGGCGGCGGCCGTGGCGGCACCCGTCTTCGCGGTCTTCTCGGCGGCCTCGGCGGTGGCCTGCGCGTTCTTCGCCTTGGTGGCGTTGGCGGCGGCTTCCTTGGCCTGTACGTCCGCCGCCGTCGCGGCGGCCTTCGCCTGGGCCGCGGCCTCCTCGGCGGCGGCCCGGCGGAACTCGGTGTTCAGCGCGTGCGCCTGGGTCTGCGCCAGCGCGAACTGCGCCTTCGCGTCGGCGACGGTGGCCTTGGCGGCGTTCACCGCGGTCTGGGTGGCCTTGGCGGCTGCCTGGGCCGCCGCATACGAGGCCTTCACGACCTGCGCGGACTGCTGGGCGTACAACAGGCCACGCCCGCGCGGCGTCTTGGCCGAGTCCGCGATGGCGTAGGCACTGGTCTGGGCGGTGGCCGCCTTGTCGGCGGCGGCCTTGGCGGCGGTCACCGCCTGGTTGGCCAGGGTGAGCTGGGCGGAGACCCGGGTGCGGGCGCTGGCCAGGTCGGTGTTGGCCTGGGTGAAGACAGCGGCCTTGGGTCGGAGGATGTCGTCCTTGGGCTGTCCGGCCCAGTACTTCTGCCAGACCAGGATCTGCTCGGCGAGCCAGGCCTGGGCGATCCCCTCGATCATCGCGTCGGTCGCCTTGTGCACCTGCGCGGCGGCGGTCACCTCGGCGGCCATGATGTCGGCCCTGGGTTTGGCCTGGGACGCGTACTCCGACTCCCACTCGGCGTAGGCGGTGGCGGTCACCGAGGCGAGCACGCGGCGCGGGTCGATGGGGTTCCAGCTGTCGC
The DNA here is from genome assembly GCF_033795085.1 of Streptomyces sp. AK08-02. Lineage (NCBI taxonomy): Bacteria > Bacillati > Actinomycetota > Actinomycetes > Kitasatosporales > Streptomycetaceae > Streptomyces > Streptomyces sp. AK08-02. The sequence goes on along the minus strand of NZ_JARAZV010000006.1, from coordinate 102,652 downwards.
AGTCGCCCCAGGCGATCTTGAGCTGCTCCACCTCCATCCGGTACTCGGCGCTGTCCTCCACCGGCGCCTGCCGGGGGAAGCCGCCCTGGCGCAGATAGCGCTCGATGTCGCTGGAGGTGGTGCCGTTGTACGGCGCACCGAGGCTGCTGCTGGACAGCATCTGGTCGGCGATCCGGTCGTCGCCGAGCGGGTCCTTGCCGGTGATCGAGGCGTTCAGCTTCTTGGCGCTGTCGATGGCGGCGGCGCCGGGGACGCTGCGGCCGTCCTCCCCGAAGCGGTCGTACAGCCGTTTCTGCGGGCCGATCGTGAAGGCCAGGATGTTCGCGTCGAACTCGGGGGCGTGCAGGGTGACGGCACCGTCACCGCCCCAGTACGACAGGGCGTACACCCTGTTGGCGGCCTCCCAGCGGGTGGTGCTCGCGTTGGAGGCGGTGACGTAGTCGGAGATGCCTGCCACGTCGTCGCGCACCGCGTCGTCCAGCAGGCTGGGGTAGATGTTGCTCTTGCGGTAGAGCGCCGCGGCCAGTTCGGCGTCGGTGCCGGCGAGGGCCTTCGAAGCCGCCGCCTTCAGCGCGGGCCCGCCGACGTGCAGCCCGAATCCGGCCTCACAGCGGTCCTGGCGGACGTCCTGGCCGAAGGAGATCCGATTACCGCCGGTGTCCGGCAGTGGTTCGGCGGTGGCACTCGCGTTCGCCGGTACGACGTACACCAGGCCGGTCAGTACGGACACCGCCGTCGCCAGCGCGAGGCCGGCCGGTCCCTTGCGCGGACCGTGGGATCTCCTCCGGAAACCGCCCCGTGAAACTAACTCTCTGCGCACTTCGCTTCCCGTCTTCTCGTCGGAGGTCGAAGGATCGGCCCAGGAGGGGAAGCGGCGAACGCGTCGCACGGCAAAAGGAATCGCTGGCGCGCCGGAGAACACCGACGCGAGGACAACAGTGCCCGGACGTGGGCCGGGAGCATCCGTCGTGCTGGTCGGGCACGACGCTCCCTGCCCCACTTCCCCCGTGGGCACGGAGATCGTCACACATAGAACAGATTCTCGAAAGGGGTGTGGGGGCCGTGACGTCGCACACCTGTGCCCCTCCGACCGCGTGCCGTCCGGCACGCTTGTCGTGACCTCCCGTTGCTCAACCTCTCATCCCACCTCCTCGCGGGGTGAGAGCAAAGTTCCCTTCCGGTCACCCACAGCCACAGCGTGGAAACGCGCTCTCTCTACCTTCGGGACTCATCACCGCTCAGCACCCCGCAAAAGAACCACCCGAGCCCCGGACCACCGTGGAGGCGTCATGACAGCCCCTAGTTCAGCCCCCGCACCCGGCAGGGGAGGCCGCTGGATCGAGCACTGGGATCCCGAGGACGAGGCCTTCTGGAACGCGACCGGCGAGAAGGTCGCCCGCCGCAACCTGTTCTTCTCCGTGCTCTCCGAGCACATCGGCTTCTCCATCTGGACGCTGTGGTCCGTGATGGTGCTGTTCATGGGACCGGAGTACGGGCTCACCCCGGCCGACAAGTTCTTCATCGTGTCGATGGCCACGGCCGTCGGCGCGGTCGTCCGCGTCCCCTACACCTTCGCCGTCGCCCTCTTCGGTGGCCGGAACTGGACCATCGTCTCCGCGTCGCTCCTGCTCATCCCGACGATCGCGGCGTTCATCGTCATGGAACCGGGGACGTCCTTCAACACGTTCCTCGCCTGCGCCATGCTCGCCGGAATCGGCGGCGGCAACTTCGCCTCCAGCATGACCAACATCAACGCCTTCTTCCCGCTCAGGAAGAAGGGGTGGGCTCTCGGGCTCAACGCCGGCGGCGGCAACATCGGTGTCCCGGTCGTGCAGCTCATCGGTCTCGCCGTCATCGGGGCGAGCGGCGGGCCCCGGGTGCTCCTGGGCATCTACATCCCGCTCATCCTCATCGCCGCCGTCCTCGCCGCGGTCTACATGGACAACATCTCGTCCCTGAAGAACGACACCGGCGCAGCCAAGGACGCCGTCAAGGACGCGCACACCTGGATCATGTCCTTCCTCTACATCGGGACGTTCGGCTCGTTCATCGGCTACGGCTTCGCGTTCGGCCTGGTCTTGCAGACCCAGTTCGGCCGTACGCCGCTGCAGGCCGCGTACGTCACCTTCATCGGTCCGCTGCTGGGCTCCCTGATCCGGCCCGTGGGCGGTGCGCTCGCCGACCGTTTCGGCGGGGCGAAGATCTCCCTGTGGAACTACGTCGCCATGGCCGGCGCGACCGCCTTCATCGTCGTCGCGTCGATGCAGAAGTCGCTGCCGCTGTTCACCACGGCCTTCATCGTCCTGTTCATGCTCAGTGGCCTCGGCAACGGGTCGACGTTCAAGATGATCCCGGGCATCTTCCAGGCCAAGGCCTTCGCCAAGGGGCTGGAGGGTGAGGAGGCCGCCGCGTACGGCCGCAGGCTCTCCGGCGCTTCCATGGGAATCATCGGCGCGGTGGGCGCCCTCGGCGGCCTCGGTATCAACCTGGCCCTGCGCCAGTCCTTCCTCTCGGTGGGGTCCGGCACCGGTGCCTTCGTCGCCTTCCTCGCCTTCTACGGGGTCTGCTTCCTGGTCACCTGGGCCGTATACCTTCGCCGCCCGGAGGGTGCACAGGCCACGGAAACCACGGCCTCCGAAGCGAAGCCGCAGCTCAGCTACGCCGAGGTGTGACCTTGGGCCGAAGCGGCTTAAGTAACACCAGCGACATGAAGCCGAACCGAGCCTGTCACGCGCTGTTGACAGGCTCGGTTCGGCACGCTTGTGCAGATGTGACCCGACTGCGGGACGAGAGCCATGTACGAACAGCAGCGACCGGAACGACCGGAGCACGGCCCGCCGGACCACGGCCCCCTCGCGGGGTTCACCGTGGGCGTCACGGCCGCGCGTCGGGCCGACGAACTCGGGGCCCTTCTCCAGCGGCGGGGCGCTGTCGTCGTCCACGCCCCCGCTCTGCGGATCGTGCAGCTCGCCGACGACAGCGAACTGCTCGCGGCCACCAAGCAGCTGATCGCCCAGGCCCCGGACATCGTCATCGCCACCACCGCCATCGGCTTCCGCGGCTGGATCGAGGCCGCCGACGGCTGGGGGCTCGGCGCCGACCTGCTCGCCTGCCTCGGCGGGGTGGAACTGCTGGCCCGCGGGCCCAAGGTCAAGGGGTCCGTCCGGGCCGCCGGGCTCACGGAGGACTGGTCACCGTCCTCCGAGTCCATGGCCGAGGTGCTCGACCGGCTCCTGGAGGAGGGCGTCGAGGGGCGCCGTATCGCCATCCAGCTGCACGGAGAGCCCCTGCCCGGCTTCGTCGAGTCGCTGCGTGCGGCGGGCGCCGAGGTCGTCGGGGTGCCCGTCTACCGGTGGATGCCGCCGGAGGACATCGGCCCCGTCGACCGGCTCCTCGACGCCACCGTCTCGCGCGGCCTGGACGCGCTCACCTTCACCAGCGCCCCGGCCGCCGCCTCCCTCCTCTCCCGCGCCGAGGAACGGGGACTGCTCCCGGAACTCCTCGCCGCCCTGAACCACGACGTCCTGCCCGCCTGTGTCGGCCCGGTCACCGCGCTGCCGCTCCAGGCCCACGGCGTCGACACGGTGTCCCCCGAACGCTTCCGGCTCGGCCCCCTCGTACAGCTCCTCTGCCAGGAACTCCCGTCCCGCGCGCGGGCGTTGCCCATCGCCGGGCACCGGGTCGAGATCCGCGGGCACGCCGTCCTCGTCGACGGCGCCCTGCGCCCCGTACCGCCGGCCGGCATGTCCCTGATGCGCGCGCTGTCCCGGCGGCCCGGCTGGGTCGTCGCCCGCGCCGACCTGCTGCGCGCACTGCCGGGCGCCGGCCGCGACGAGCACGCGGTGGAGACGGCGATGGCCCGTCTCCGCACCGCCCTCGGCGCCCCCAAACTGATCCAGACGGTAGTCAAACGCGGCTACCGCCTCGCCCTGGACCCGGCCGCCGACGCCAAGTACGCCGACGCGTAGTCGCTCCGCTCGGGGCGGGGGCAAGGGGCCGGGTGGCCCGGGGCCGTTCACCGACGGCCCGACCGCCCCACGCCCCACTCCGGGCCCACCCGAGCCCGGCCCCCGACCGCCCCGAGCCCCCAGGCCGGTCTCCGGCCGCCCCACAGGGGCGCGAGGAACTGCGCGCCCAGCCCCCACAGACCCGCACCGAACGAACCACACGCGCTGCGGAGCGAGCCCCCGTCGACTGGCGCCGAACGATTCGGTGTGCCCTGCGGAGCGAGCCCCCACGCGCCCGTGCGCGGACGAACCGCGTATCGCCCCAGCGCCCCCACCGGCTCGCGCCGAACGAACCCCGCGCCCCGCAGAGCGAGCCCCGTAACCAACCCGCGCCCAAACGAACCGCCCATCCCGCGGAGCGTCCCGTACGGGGGGTTCCGGCCGGGAGGGTGGGCAGGCACTGTAGGTAGAGGGAACGGTTCCCCATACCCCCTCACTGGCATCCCACCGGCGCTCATCGGCATCCACTCCGCCTCGCACGGTGGCGACTCCTAGGCGGTGACAGGCACATGGCATCGGAGACAACCGTGGCCACAGCCTCGTACGAGCTGCGTTTCGACGCCGGGCGGATCTGCCTGGACCTGCTGGCCACCACCCACCCATGCGAACGGCTCGGCGCAGCGGAACCGCTCCGCGCCTGGATCGCCGCGTCCGGACTGGTCCCGGCGGGCACGCCCCTGCGGCACGCCGACGTCTCCTGGGCGGCGCGCTTCCGTGAACTGCGGGACCTGATCGGCCGGTTGGTGCACAGTCCACCGGCCGCCGACCCCCGCCGCCTCGACCACGTCCTGGCCCGCGTCAACGAGCTGGCCCGCCCGGCGCCCCCGGCCCCGCGCGCGGTCCGTGGCGACGACGGCACGCTCGTACGGGAGTTGCACGGGCCGCCCGACTGCGCGGCCCTGCTCGGGGCGGTCGCCCGGGACGCCGTGGACCTGCTCACCGACCCCCTGGCGCGCGCCTGTCTGCGCCAGTGCGAGGGGGACAGCTGCCCGATCGTCTACCTCGACACGTCCCGGGGCCGACGGCGCAGATGGTGCTCCAGCGAGATCTGCGGCAACCGCGAGCGGGTCGCGAGACATCGGCGGCGAGTCGCCCTGGCACGTGCGTAGACCGTCCCCGACCCTTCCATACATCACCCATAGCGGGCAAGTGGTGCGGAATCGGGCCTATCAACTCTCGCGGGTTCCAGTGACGTTGGTTACACGTGTGTTTCCCGTCTATTGGTTGCGGGCATCGCCCCGAACTTGCCAATGTGGCGGAAATGTAAAGCACTTGCGGCAGGAATGTGCTCCCTTGTCCCTCACGTCGGGGGCGGATAAAGAAAGTTGTGGTCGCGCGTTGAACATCCCACGGTCCCCTTCCGTACCTCGGGGGGAGCGACCGACCGGGGGAACCCGGGACAGCGGAGGTGGGCGTGCGTAAGGATTCCGTCGTGGCCAATGAACAAGGACCGAGGGCCCGACATCGCATGTCCCAGCCCTCGGAGCCCGACGAGGACCTGATGCGTGCGCTGTACCGAGAGCACGCAGGGCCCCTTCTGGCGTACGTCCTCCGGCTGGTCGCCGGTGATCGGCAGCGAGCCGAGGACGTCGTGCAGGAAACGCTTATCCGTGCCTGGAAGAACGCCGGTCAGCTCAATCGAGCAACCGGTTCGGTACGCCCCTGGCTGGTGACGGTCGCCCGGCGCATCGTCATCGACGGGCACCGCAGCCGGCAGGCCCGGCCGCAGGAGGTGGACCCGTCGCCGCTGGAGGTCATCCCCGCGGAGGACGAGATCGACAAGGCGTTGTGGCTGATGACGTTGTCGGACGCGCTCGACGACCTGACCCCCGCCCACCGGGAGGTCCTGGTCGAGACCTATTTCAAGGGGCGTACGGTGAACGAAGCCGCCGAAACGCTGGGCATACCCAGCGGAACGGTGCGCTCACGTGTCTTCTACGCCTTGCGTTCGATGAAACTCGCACTTGAGGAGCGGGGGGTGACGGCATGAGCATTTACGGGGGTTTCGGAGCGGGTAGTCCTGGTTCCATGCGAGGAATGCAGGGTTCCCAGGGCCCGAACGAACACGAGACCGTGGGCGCCTACGCCCTGGGCATCCTCGACGACGCGGAGGCCACGGCCTTCGAGGCACACCTCGCGGGCTGCGAGTGGTGCGCCCAGCAGCTCGACGAGCTGGCCGGGATGGAACCGATGCTGGCCGCCCTCGCGGACCTGCCCGGTGCCCAGGGAACGCCCGCCATCGGCGAGTCGCTCTCCGCCCGTCCGAGTCCACAGCTCGCCACGCGGCTGGTCGACGAGGTCGCGAACCGGCGAGCGAGCAGGCGTCGGCGCAGCTTCTACATGGTGGCCGCCGCGGCGGCCCTCATCATCGGCGGCCCGACCGCGGTGTTCGCGACGACGAGCAACGACACGTCCAGCGTGGCGAGCCCCTCGCCGACGGCCACGCCGAAGAGCACCGGCTCCGCCAAGGAGGCCTTCGGTCTCATGAGCGACAAGGTCTCCGCCACCGACCCCACCACCAAGGTCACCGCGACCGTGGCGATGGAGCCGAAGGCCTGGGGTGTCAGCGCGGTCCTGGAGCTGGGCGGCGTCAAGGGGCCGCTGAAGTGCTCCCTGATCGTCGTCGGCAAGGACGGCTCGCGCGAGACCATGTCCAACTGGTCCGTCCCGACGCCCGGCTACGGGATCAAGGACGCCACGACGGAAACGGCCCGCAACCCGCTCTACATCCACGGCGGAACCGCGTTCGGCGCCGACGAGATCGACCACTTCGAGGTCGTCACCTCCGCCGGCAAGCAGCTCGTCGAGGTCGACGCCTGATCCCGTCTCCCGTCCCCACCACTGCCGAGGCACTCCCTCGGCAGCCCCACAGCCGCTCAGCGACCGCCCCAGGACACCTCGTACGAAGACTCGTACGGTGTCCTGGGGCGGTCGCGTAGCATGACGGCCTCTTTTTCGCGTACGGTTGACGGCTGCCCAGCATGTAAGAAGGGGGCCCGGTGGCCGCTCAGGCTCAGCAGGAAACGGCGCTCGTACCGGTCGAGGACTCCTCAGTACAGGACTCCGTCCGCGACCGCGAGATCAGCGTCGAACAGGAACACCTGGACCGGGTGTACCGGCGTCTCGAGGAGAAGATCGACGAGGCCGAGTTCCTCATGCACGACGCCGCCAAACGCGGCCAGGTCGGCACCCCCGGCGCGCTCGCCGAACGGGACGCCCAGGTGTTCCGCGCCGGTATCCACCTCAACAGGCTGAACAACGAGTTCGAGGACTTCCTCTTCGGCCGTATCGACCTGCTGGCCGGCATGGACGGCAAGAAGGGCCCGGACGGGGCCTACACGGCCGTGGAGCCCGCGGAGGGGGCCGTACGCCCCGACGGCACCGCCGACATCGCCGAGACCCTCCACATCGGCCGTATCGGCGTCCTCGACGAGAGCTACTCGCCCCTCGTCATCGACTGGCGCGCCCCGGCCGCCGCGCCCTTCTACCGCTCGACCCCGGTCGACCCGGGCCGGGTGGTCAGGCGCCGTGTCATCCGCTCCAAGGGCCGACGGGTCCTCGGCGTCGAGGACGACCTGATGCGCCCCGAGCTGACGGCGTCCCTGGACGGCCAGGAGCTCGCGGTGATCGGCGACGGCGCCCTGATGGCGGCCCTCGGCCAGGCCCGCAGCCACACCATGCGGGACATCGTGTCGTCCATCCAGGCCGAACAGGACCTGGTGATCCGCGCCCCCGCCGCCTCCGTGACGTATGTCGAGGGAGGCCCGGGCACCGGCAAGACGGCCGTCGCCCTGCACCGCGCCGCCTACCTCCTCTACCAGGACCGGCGCCGGTACGCGGGCGGCATTCTGATCGTCTCGCCCACGCCCCTGCTCGTGGCGTACACCGAGGGTGTCCTGCCCTCCCTCGGCGAGGAGGGCCAGGTCGCCATCCGGGCCATCGGCTCCCTCGTCGACGGCGCCGAGGCCACCCTGTACGACGCCCCGGCCGTGGCCCGCGCCAAGGGTTCGTACCGCATGCTCGCGGTGCTCCGGAAGGCCGCGCGGGGCGCCCTGGAGCAGTACGAGTCGCCGACGGACACCAGCCGTCTGAGGGTCGTCGTCTTCGGACGCCGTATCGAACTCGAAGCTCCCGAGCTGGCCCGCATCCGCGAGTCGGCGCTCAGCGGCACGGCCCCCGTCAACCTGCTGCGTCCCCGCGCCCGCAAACTGCTCCTGGACGCCCTGTGGGCCCGCTCGGGTTCGCAGAGCCGCCACACGGACCCGGAACTGGCCGCGGAACTGCGCTCCTCCTTCGACGAGGACGTCACGACCGAGGACGACTTCATCGCGTTCCTGGACGCCTGGTGGCCGGAACTGACCCCCGCGTCGGTCCTCGCCGCCATGTCCGACGAACGCCGCCTCGGCCGCTGGGCCCGCCGCATCCTGAACCCGGGCGAGGTCCGCCGGGTCGCCCGCGCCCTCAAGCGCGACGGCCTCTCGGTCCACGACGTGGCCATGCTGGACGAGCTCAACGCGATCCTCGGCACCCCGGCCCGCCCTCGAAAGAAGCGCGACCGGGACCCCCTGGACCAGCTCAGCGGCCTTGAGGAGCTGATGCCGGTACGGGAGGAGACGCAGCGCGAACGCGCCGAGCGACTCGCCCAGGAGCGCACCGAGTACGCCCACGTCATCGTCGACGAGGCCCAGGACCTCACCCCGATGCAGTGGCGCATGGTCGGCCGGCGCGGCCGGCACGCCACCTGGACGGTCGTCGGCGACCCGGCCCAGTCCTCCTGGTCCGACCCCGACGAGGCGGCCCAGGCCCGTGACGAGGCTCTGGGCACCCGCCCGCGCCGCCGCTTCACCCTCACCGTCAACTACCGCAACCCGGCCGAGATCGCCGAACTGGCGGCCAAGGTCCTCGCCCTCGCCATGCCGGGCTCGGAATCCCCGAGGGCGGTGCGCTCGACGGGCGTGGAACCTCGTTTCGTGGCTGTACGGGACTCGCTGGCCCAGTCGACCCGCGAGGAGGCCGCCCGCCTCCTGGACCTCGTGGACGGCACGGTCGGCGTCGTCGTGGCCATGAACCGCCGCGAGGAGGCGGCGCGCTGGCTGGCGGGCCTCGGAGACCGCGTGGTGGCCCTCGGCAGCCTGGAGGCCAAGGGCCTGGAGTACGACGCCACAGTGGTCGTCTCCCCGGCGGAGATCGCCGACGAGAGCCCCGCCGGCCTGCGGGTTCTCTACGTCGCCCTGACCCGGGCCACCCAGCAGCTCACGGTCGTCTCGGCCGACCGCGACGAGCCCGACGCGCAAGGGGTGCCGGACCTTCTCCGAGACTGAGGCCGACACCGACACCGCGACCGGCAAAGACAGAGCCCGTAGGGAATTGCCTTACGGGGATCGTTTGTTACCGTTGACGTGGCACCGGCTCGATCCAAGCCCCCGGGCCCAACCTTCGTCGCTACGAGCGACCACTTGCCGCGAGGCGAGCATGGCGGGTCGGTGCCACTGAACATCAAGAGGTCCATGCCACCACGTGGCGTGGGCCTCTTTGTGTTGACGTTCGTGTTGACGTTCGTGTCGAAGAACTTATTGAGAACAAAACGTTCGCAATCGAGGCCCCGCTACCAGCTACTCCGCGGTAGGTGCGACGATCGGACGGCAAACCAAGCATCAGGGTGAAAGCAGAAGGAAGTCGGCCATGGCAACGGCGCCCAGCGTCTCCTACTCGATCACGGTCCGGTTGGAGGTGCCCGCGAGCGGAACCGCGGTCTCCCAGATCACCACCGCCGTGGAGTCCTCCGGAGGCTCGGTGACCGGCCTCGACGTCACCGCTTCCGGCCACGAACTGCTCCGGATCGACGTCACGATCGCGGCGACCTCGACCGCGCACGCCGACGAGATCGTGCAGAAGCTCCGCGGCATCGAGGGCGTCAGCCTCGGCAAGGTCTCCGACCGTACGTTCCTCATGCACCTCGGCGGCAAGATCGAGATGCAGTCCAAGCATCCGATCCGCAACCGTGACGACCTCTCGATGATCTACACCCCGGGCGTGGCCCGCGTGTGCATGGCGATCGCCGAGAACCCCGAGGACGCCCGCCGCCTCACCATCAAGCGCAACACCGTCGCGGTCGTGACGGACGGCTCGGCGGTGCTGGGCCTCGGCAACATCGGCCCGATGGCCGCCATGCCGGTCATGGAGGGCAAGGCGGCCCTCTTCAAGCGCTTCGCCGACATCGACGCCTGGCCGCTGTGCCTGGACACCCAGGACACGGACGAGATCGTCGCGATCGTCAAGGCGATCGCCCCGGGCTTCGCCGGCATCAACCTGGAGGACATCTCGGCGCCGCGCTGCTTCGAGATCGAGGCCCGGCTGCGCGAGGCCCTCGACATCCCTGTCTTCCACGACGACCAGCACGGCACCGCGATCGTCGTCCTGGCCGCCCTCACCAACGCCCTGCGCGTCACGAACAAGTCGATCGGTGACATCCGGGTCGTCATGTCCGGCGCCGGCGCGGCCGGTACGGCCATCCTCAAGCTGCTGATCGCCGCCGGCGTCAAGCAGGCGGTCGTCGCCGACATCCAGGGCGTCGTCCACGCGGGCCGCGCGGACCTGGTGAACGCCGCGCCCGACTCCCCGCTGCGCTGGATCGCCGACAACACCAACCTCGACGGCCTCACCGGCACCCTCAAGGAGGCCGTGCGCGGCGCCGACGTCTTCATCGGCGTCTCGGCCCCGAACGTCCTCGACGGCGACGACGTGGCCGCGATGGCCGACGGCTCGATCGTGTTCGCGCTCGCGAATCCCGACCCCGAGGTCGACCCGGCCATCGCCCGCCAGACGGCCGCGGTCGTGGCCACCGGCCGCTCGGACTTCCCGAACCAGATCAACAACGTGCTGGTCTTCCCGGGTGTCTTCCGCGGTCTCCTGGACGCGCAGTCCCGCACGGTCAACACCGAGATGATGCTCGCGGCGGCGACCGCACTCGCGAACGTCGTCTCCGAGGACGAGCTGAACCCGAACTACATCGTGCCGAGCGTCTTCAACGACAAGGTCGCGGGCGCGGTGGCCGGCGCGGTGCGGGACGCCGCGAAGGCGGCGGCCGCCACCGAGTAGGGGCCCGCACGGGGCGACGCGCCCCATGTGTGACGGTTGCCACGGGCCCCCGTACCGGCGCGTCGGGGGCGCCAGGCCCCCGGGCGCCTCTAGGGTGGCGGCCAGGTTCAGCCTGTCGGCCCCGGCCGCTGACGCTTTCCGTCCGACTCCCAAGGGTGTTCGTGTGACTCCCAGGGGTGCCGGATTGGCTTTCCCGCCGCAGGTGGGGGCAGGATGCGTCTTCGGGCGTGAGGGTCCGACGGCGGACCCGGGTCCGGGGACCCACCGAGGACCCTGGCAGCATCGGCTTCGCTGTGCCCCCCATGCGGTTCCACCGCGGGGCACGCCTCAACAGCAAGAAGAACACGGGAGTAACAACATGAACCGCAGTGAGCTGGTGGCCGCTCTGGCCGACCGCGCCGAGGTCACCCGCAAGGACGCCGACGCCGTTCTGGCCGCGTTCGCCGAGACCGTCGGTGAGATCGTCGCCAAGGGCGACGAGAAGGTCACCATCCCCGGCTTCCTGACCTTCGAGCGCACCCACCGTGCCGCTCGCACCGCGCGCAACCCGCAGACCGGCGACCCGATCGACATCCCCGCCGGCTACAGCGTCAAGGTTTCCGCGGGCTCCAAGCTCAAGGAAGCAGCCAAGGGCAAGTAAGGGCGCCTGTTCGCCGTTGTGGCTTGGTGCCACGGGCGACTGCCGGCCCGTAGTGGCTGGTCGCGCAGTTCCCCGCGCCCCTTCGGGGCGCTTCAGCTGACGCCGATGGGGCGGTCACCCGAGTCCGGGTGACCGCCCCATCGGCGTTCGTGCGACCGCTGCGGTTATCCGAGGGCCTTGCCCGGCAGCTCCACCTTCGCGCCCAGTTCGACGAGCTTCTCCATGCTGTGCCTTCCCGGGGGATGACCCCCGGACCCCCAGCCGAGACCCGGAGCGGGCCAGGGCGGGGGTGGGAGGAGCGGGAGGACGGCTATCCGAGGGCCTTGCCCGGCAGCTCCACCTTCGCGCCCAGTTCGACGAGCTTCTCCATGAAGTTCTCGTAGCCCCGGTTGATCAGGTCGATGCCGTGCACCCTGGACGTCCCCTGGGCGGCCAGGGCGGCGATGAGGTACGAGAAGCCGCCCCGGAGGTCCGGGATGACCAGGTCGGCGCCCTGGAGGCGCGTGGGGCCCGACACGACCGCCGAGTGGAGGAAGTTGCGCTGGCCGAAGCGGCAGTGCGAGCCGCCGAGGCACTCGCGGTAGAGCTGGATGTGCGCACCCATCTGGTTGAGCGCGGAGGTGAAGCCGAGGCGCGACTCGTACACCGTCTCGTGGACGATGGACAGGCCGGTGGCCTGCGTCAACGCGACGACCAGCGGCTGCTGCCAGTCCGTCTGGAATCCGGGGTGTACGTCCGTCTCCAGGGCGATCGACTTCAACTGGCCGCCGGGGTGCCAGAAGCGGATGCCCTCGTCGTCGATCTCGAAGGCACCGCCCACCTTCCGGTAGGTGTTCAGGAACGTCATCATCGACCGCTGCTGGGCGCCGCGGACATAGATGTTGCCCTCGGTCGCCAGCGCCGCCGACGCCCACGACGCGGCCTCCAGGCGGTCCGGGAGAGCCGCGTGGTTGTAGCCGTCGAGCTTGTCGACCCCGGTGACACGGATGGTGCGGTCCGTGTCCATGGCGATGATCGCGCCCATCTTCTGCAGTACGCAGATGAGGTCCTCGATCTCGGGCTCCACGGCCGCGTTGGACAGCTCGGTGACGCCCTCCGCCAGTACGGCCGTCAGCAGCACCTGCTCGGTCGCGCCCACGGACGGGTACGGCAGCTGGATCTTCGTACCGCGCAGCCGCTGCGGAGCCTCCAGGTACTGCCCGTCCGCGCGCTTCTCGATCGTCGCGCCGAACTTCCGCAGCACCTCGAAGTGGAAGTCGATCGGCCGGCCGCCGATGTCGCAGCCGCCGAGACCCGGGATGAACGCGTGTCCGAGGCGATGCAGAAGGGGGCCGCAGAGCAGGATCGGGATCCGGCTCGAACCCGCGTGCGCGTCGATGTCGGCGACGTTGGCGCTCTCCACGTGCGACGGGTCCATGATCAGCTCGCCGGGCTCCTCGCCCGGACGGACCGTCACCCCGTGCAGCTGCAGCAGCCCTCGTACGACCCGGACGTCACGGATGTCGGGGACGTTGCGCAGTCGACTTGGCCCGCTGCCCAGCAGGGCGGCGACCATGGCCTTCGGTACGAGGTTCTTCGCACCGCGGACACGGATCTCGCCCTCCAGCGGGGTGCCGCCGTGGACAATCAGTACGTCGTCTGTGCCGTTGACCGTCATGTATCTCGCGTTCCGGTGAGTTGGGCGGGGGGTGTTGGCGGGCCCGTCGTGCAGGACGCGGTCGTACAGGCACGCGCCGGAGCCGAAGAGCAAGGGTAATCGCCGCACACCCCCCTTCCGTAAGCCCAAGCGCCGCTCAGCCGTGTCATAGGTTTGCCACAACACGAACCGTTCGCCGCCGGGCACATGCGGTCACCGGTGTGGGCGCGCGCCCCGTCCCGCTTCCGTACCCCCTGACCTGCCTTGCTCCCGGTACCCCGATTGGCTCCCCGCGCGGAGGGAAGATGCGAGATCATGTCTGGCATGACCGAGGTGTCCTCGCTCACAGGGCGACTGCTCGTGGCAACGCCCGCCCTGGCGGACCCGAACTTCGACCGCGCGGTGGTGCTTCTTCTCGACCACGACGAGAAGGGTTCCGTCGGCGTAGTCCTCAACCGCCCGACGCCGGTGGACGTCGGCGACATCCTGGAGGGCTGGGCCGAACTCGCGGGTGAACCGGGGGTCGTCTTCCAGGGCGGCCCGGTCTCCCTCGACTCGGCGCTCGGTGTCGCGGTCATCCCCGGCGGCGGCGGATCCGGCGAGCGAACCCCGCTCGGCTGGCGGCGCGTGCACGGCGCGATCGGCGTCGTCGACCTGGAAGCGCCGCCGGAGCTGCTCGCGAAGGCACTCGGGTCGCTGCGTATCTTCGCCGGGTACTCGGGCTGGGGTCCCGGACAGCTGGAGGACGAGCTGGCGGACGGCGCCTGGTACGTCGTCGAGTCGGAGCCCGGAGACGTCTCCTCACCGGCGCCGGAACGCCTGTGGCGCGAGGTTCTCAGACGCCAGCGCAGCGAGCTGGCGATGGTCGCCACCTACGCGGACGACCCTTCGCTCAACTGACGGGTGTGACCTTCAGTACCCTTGCGTTTATGAGCACTCTTGAGCCTGAGACCCAGCCCCAGCGCGGGACTGGTACGGGGACCCTCGTCGAGCCCGCGCCGCAGACCTCGCACGGCGACGGCGACCACGAGCGCTTCGCCCACTACGTCCAGAAGGACAAGATCATGGCGAGCGCCCTCGACGGGACTCCCGTCGTGGCGCTGTGCGGCAAGGTGTGGGTACCGGGGCGCGACCCGAAGAAGTACCCGGTCTGTCCCATGTGCAAGGAGATCTACGAGTCCATGGGCGCCGGCGGCGACGAGGGCAAGGGCGACGGCAAGAACTAGGGCCGTACCGGCGGCCGTTCGATAGGTCGGCTGCTCGACAGGTCTGTAGGCCGGTGGTTCGGTCGCGTGGTGGTCCGAGGTCCTCAGGGTGCGTTTTGGCGCGCCCTGGGGACCTTTGTGCTGTCTGTCGTTGCACGGAACGCGTCGCCCGGTCACAGAGTGGTGGAGAGGTGGTCAAGACCTCTTGTGGCCGTGTCCCCGAAGTCTCTAGCCTCCGTGGTGTTGTGCAGAGCGAAACATCCATTGCGTATGTTGCAACGCTTTCACCGGAGGAAACGTCAGATGAACCTCTCTGTCAGATCTGCCCGACTGGCCGCCTCCGTGGCCGCCCTCACCCTCGCCGGGCTCACCGCGACCGCTTGTGCCCCCCAGGCCGCCGACAACACCTCCTCCGGCAAGGACGAGCAGACCGGCACCCTGCGCGTGTGGCTCTTCCAGGAGGTCGGCAACACCCCGAAGGAGAAGGTCGTCACGTCGGTCGTCGACGCCTTCGAGAAGGCCCACAAGGGCGCTGACGTCAAGGTCGAGTACATCCCCGTCGAGACCCGCGCCCAGCGCATCAAGGCCGCCTTCAACGACCCGAAGAGCGCCCCCGACGTCATCGAGTACGGCAACACGGACACCGCCGGTTACGTCGCCGACGGCGGACTCCTCGACGTGAGCAAGGAGTTCGCGGCCTGGGGCGAGGCGAAGGACACCGACCCGACCGCCCGTCAGTCCGTCACCGTCGACGGCAAGGTCTACGGCGCCCCCTTCTTCGTGGGCGTCCGCGCCCTGTACTACCGCACCGACATCTTCAGGGAACTCGGCCTCAAGGTCCCGAAGACCATGGCCGAGTTGACGACCACCGCGCACGCGATCCGGGCGGCGAAGCCCGACCTGTACGGACTCGCGGTCGGCGGCGCCTTCACCTACGGCGCGATGCCCTTCATCTGGGCCAACGGCGGCGAACTCGCCACGGGCCGGGGCGGTTCGTACGCCTCCGCCATCGACAGCACCGCCGCCCAGAAGGGCATCAAGGCCTACACCTCCCTCTTCGGCGACGACAACTGCCCGGCCGCCAAGTGCGCCGGCATGGGCGGCAACGACACCATCACCGCGTTCGCCGCGGGCAAGGCCGGCATGGCGATCGGCGGCGACTTCAACCACACGGCCGTCGAGGCGGGCAAGGTCAAGGGTGACTACGCGGTCGTACCGCTGCCGGGCGTCACGGCCGGCTCGGTGGCACCGGCGTTCGCGGGCGGGAACAACCTCGGTGTGCTGAACAGCACTTCGCACCGCACGCTCGCCGTGGCCCTGATGGAACAGCTCGCCTCGAAGCGGACACAGTCCGAACTCTTCGACGCCATGGGCTTCCTGCCGACGTTCGCCGACACACGCGACGCGGTCGCGAGGAAGCAGCCGTACGTCGCGCCCTTCGTGAAGACCCTCGCCGCGGGCACCAAGTTCGTGCCGGCGTCGCCCGCCTGGTCCCAGATCGACTCCTCGCTGGTCCTGCCGACGATGTTCCAGGAGATCGTCAGCGGCAAGAAGGATGTCGCGGCGGCCTCGGCGGAGGCGGCGAAGAAGATGGACGACGTGTTTGGCTCCGCCGGGTGAGGCGGGTGACAGCGCCTGGTGGGTCGGGGGCTGGGGCGCGTTGGCGGGTGCGGGTGGTCGGTGGCTTGTCGCGCAGTTCCTCGCGCCCCTTGGGTGGGTCCAGCGCCCCTTGGCTCTATCTCGCGCCCGCTCTGGTGGTCCTTGGCGGGCTGCTCCTCTACCCCGTCTATCAGCTCGGGCTGATCTCCTTCTTCCACTACACCCAGGCGCAGGTCAGCGGTGGTGCGCCGACCACCTTCGAGGGGTTCGGCAACTACCGGGAGATCTTCTCGGACTCCCAGTTCTGGCAGGTGCTGCTGGCGACGGTCGTCTTCGCGGCGGCCTGTGTGGTCTCCACGCTCTCCGTCGGCTGCGCCCTCGCCGTCCTGCTCACCCGCGTTCGCGCCCTGCCCCGCCTCGCGTTGATGCTGGCGGCGCTCGGCGCGTGGGCGACCCCCGCGGTCACCGGCTCCACGGTCTGGCTGCTGCTCTTCGACCCCGACTTCGGCCCGGTCAACCGGGTGTTGGGCCTCGGCGACCACTCATGGACGTACGGACGGCTCAGCGCCTTCCTCCTCGTCCTGCTCGAAGTGGTGTGGTGCTCCTTCCCGTTCGTGATGGTCACGGTGTACGCCGGCATCCGCGCCGTACCGGCCGAGGTGCTGGAGGCCGCGGCCCTGGACGGCGCCTCCCAACTGCGCGTCTGGCGTTCGGTGCTGGCGCCGATGCTCCGGCCCATCCTGGTGGTCGTCACCATCCAGTCGGTCATCTGGGACTTCAAGGTCTTCACCCAGATCTACGTGATGACGAACGGGGGCGGCATCGCCGGCCAGAACCTCACCCTCAACGTCTACGCCTACCAACAGGCCTTCGCCTCCTCCCAGTACAGCCTCGGCTCGGCGATCGGGATCGTGATGCTGCTGATCCTGCTCGCAGTGACCCTCGTGTACCTGCGGCTGCTGCGCAGGCAGGGGGAGGAACTGTGACGCACGGCAACGTTGTCCAGGGTGGGGGCGGTCGAGGGGTCCGGGGTGTTCACCGCTTCGTACGGCGGCCCTGGCGGCTGGCCGCCGAGGCGTCGGCGCTGTTGATCGCGGCCGTCGTCGCCTTCCCCCTCTACTGGATGGTGCTCAGCGCCTTCAAACCGGCCGGCGAGATCGAGTCGACCGAGCCGAGACCCTGGACGACGGACCCTTCCCTGGACTCCTTCCGGCGGGTCTTCGGGCAGCAGGAATTCGGCCGGTACTTTCTCAACAGCCTGGTGGTCGCCTGCTCCGTGGTCGTCGTCTCGGCGCTGATCGCCTTTCTCGCGGCGACCGCCGTGACCCGATTCCGGTTCCGTTTCCGGACCACCCTGCTGATCATGTTCCTGGTGGCCCAGATGGTGCCCGTGGAGGCGCTCACCATCCCGCTGTTCTTCCTCATGCGGGATTTCGGGCAGTTGAACACTCTGGGCGCCCTGATCCTGCCCCACATCGCCTTCTCCCTGCCCTTCGCGATCTGGATGCTGCGGGGTTTCGTGAAGGCGGTTCCGGAGGCGCTGGAGGAGGCCGCCTACATCGACGGGGCGAGCCGGTCGCGATTCCTGTGGCAGATCCTTTTCCCACTGGTCTTCCCGGGGCTGGTTGCCACCAGCGTGTTCTCGTTCATCTCGGCCTGGAACGACTTCCTGTTCGCCAAGTCGTTCATCATCAGTGACACCTCCCAGTCGACGCTGCCGATGGCCCTGCTGGTCTTCTACAAGCCCGACGACCCGGACTGGGGAGGCGTGATGGCAGCCTCCACGGTCATGACGATTCCGGTGCTGGTCTTCTTCGTACTCGTGCAGCGCCGACTGGTGTCGGGGCTCGGTGGAGCGGTTAAGGACTGACGTGACTGACGTGACTGAGCTGGCTGATCCGACTGATCGGGCTGAAGTGATTCCGGCGCCCGGGACCGTGCGGGACGTCCGTTCCGCGGGCGGCTTCGTGTTCGACGAGAACACGGTGATCGACGCCGGGCCCGGCACCGAGGCGACGGCCCGCTGGCTGCGTAACGTCCTCGGGGCGGCGACCGGGCTCGCGCTGCCACCCGGCGCGGGGGACGACGGCGAGACCGTCAGGCTGCGGGTTCTGCCCGAGGACGCCGGCCATCTCGGCCCGGAGGGCTACAAGCTGTACGTCAGCGGGGACGACATCACCATCCACGGCGGTGGACCGGCCGGTGTGTTCTGGGGCGCGCAGACACTCCGTCAACTGCTCGGCCCCGACGCCTACCGGCGTGCTCCGGTCACCCCCGGCCGGCAGTGGCTCGTCCCCGGCACATTCGTCGAGGACACCCCCCGCTTCCGCTGGCGCGGACTCATGCTCGACGTCGCCCGGCACTTCATGCCCAAGGAAGGCGTCCTGCGCTACCTGGACCTGATGGCGGCGCACAAACTCAACGTCCTCCACTTCCATCTGACGGACGACCAGGGATGGCGCGTCGAGATCAAGAGGTACCCGAGGCTGACGGAGGTCGGTTCCTGGCGGGCCCGGACCAAATTCGGCCACCGCGCCTCACCGCTGTGGGAGGAGAAGCCGCACGGGGGCTACTACACCCAGGACGACATCCGCGAGATCGTCGCCTACGCCGCCGAGCGGCATATCCGCGTGGTCCCCGAAATCGACGTACCGGGGCACTCGCAGGCCGCGATCGCCGCGTATCCGGAACTCGGCAACACGGACGTCATCGACACGACCTCCCTCTCCGTCTGGGACACCTGGGGCATCAACAAAAACGTACTCGCCCCCACTGACAACACCCTGCGCTTCTTCGAGGGCGTCTTCGAGGAAGTCCTCGGACTGTTCCCGGGGGAGTTCGTCCACGTCGGCGGCGACGAGTGCCCCAAGGACCAGTGGCGGCAGTCGCCCACCGCGCAGGCCCGGGTCCGTGAACTCGGCCTCGCGGGCGAGGACGCGTTGCAGTCGTGGTTCATCGGACACCTCGACAAGTGGCTCACCGCGCGCGGGCGTCGGCTCATCGGCTGGGACGAGATCCTGGAGGGCGGTCTCGCACCGGGCGCAGCCGTCTCCTCCTGGCGCGGATACGCGGGCGGCATCACCGCCGCGCGCGCGGGTCACGACGTCGTCATGTGCCCCGAGCAGCAGGTGTACTTGGACCACCGTCAGCACGACGGCCCCGACGAACCCGTCCCCATCGGGTACGTCCGCACACTTGAGGATGTCTTCCGTTTCGAGCCGGTTCCCCCGGAGTTGGGCCCCCAGGAGGCGCTCCACGTCCTGGGCACCCAGGCCAACCTGTGGACCGAGGTGATGGAGGACGCGGGGCGCGTGGACTACCAGGCCTTTCCTCGGCTGGCCGCCTTCGCCGAGGTCGCCTGGAGCGCCCTGCCCGCGCCCGCCGAACGGGACTTCGCCGACTTCGAACGCCGGATGACCGCCCATTACGGGCGACTTGACGCCCTCGGCGTCGGTTACCGGCCGCCGACCGGGCCGCGTCCGTGGCAACAGCGGCCCGGCGTTCTCGGACGCCCGATCGAGGGAACGCCCCCGAACGTGTGAGGCGGCCGGGGAAGCGGTGTGTCGCCGTACGCGGGGCACCGGGACTTCGAAAACCCGTCCCCCTGAGAGGAGAAACGCACACAACGGGCATCGAAGAGCACAATCGGAACTGATCGGTGATGCCGTGCGAAAACGGACCATCCCTCTGACGGGAGGGGCTAATGCCTCCTGGCGGACCCCCGCGTTCGGGTCTCGCGAGAATGTGCCAGAGTTGCCACGTCCGCCCTGTCAGCACGTACCGTACGGCAACACAGGTGGGACCAGGTGGGGCAGCGGGAAGGGGCAGCCGGTTTGACCACGCACGCACCGCAGGCGGCGCAGGCCGTGACGCTGCCCGCCTCGTTGGACGAGGCCGTCGCGGCGCTCGCCGCCATGCCGACGGCCGTCCCCGTGGCGGGCGGTACCGACCTCATGGCCACCGTCAACTCCGGACAGCTCAGGCCGGCCGCGCTCGTCGGCCTCGGCCGGATCAGCGAGATCCGCGGCTGGCAGTACCAGGACGGCCACGCCCTGCTCGGCGCCGGACTCACCCACGCGCGGATGGGCCGCCCCGACTTCGCCGCCCTGATCCCGGCCCTGGCCGCCTCCGCGCGTGCCGCGGGCCCGCCGCAGATCCGTAACGCCGGCACCCTCGGCGGCAACATCGCGACGGCCGCCCCCACGGGGGACGCGCTTCCCGTACTGGCCGCCCTGGAGGCGACGCTGATCATCGCGGGCCCCGGTGGCGCCCGTCGGGAGATCCCGGTGTCGCACCTGCTGGCGGGCGTCGAACTGTTGCGGGCCGGTGAACTCATCGGCTTCGTGCGCGTGCCCCTGCTGCACGCGCCCCAGGTCTTCCTGAAGGCCACCGGACGCACCGGCCCCGGCCGCGCCCTCGCGTCCGTCGCACTCGTCCTCGACCCCGCCCGGCGCGGAGTCAGGTGCGCCGTCGGCGCCATAGCGCCGATGCCGCTGCGGCCCCTGGACGCCGAGCAGTGGGTCGCCCGGCTCATCGACTGGGACAACAACCGCACGATCGTCCCGGAGGCACTGGGTGCCTTCGGCGAGTACGTCGCGGCGGCCTGCATTCCCGACCCGGTTCCGGCCGAGGACGGCTCCGTACCACCGCTTCCGCCCGCGGTCCTGCATCTGCGGCGCACCGTCGCAGCGCTGGCCCGACGAGCACTGGGGAGGGCACTGTCGTGACCGACGACCAGTACGGCGACGACCAGTACGGCGACCGGCGCGGGAGTCAACAGCGGGAGCAGCCCGGGGATCAGCGCGCGGAAGGCGCTCCCCGGGGCGGGGGCCGCTGGGACCCGCTGCCCCAGGGTGACTACGACGACGGTGCCACCGCCTTCGTGAAGCTCCCCGAAGGGGGCATCGACGCGTTCCTGGCCTCCGTGGACAGCCCGCTCGCCGCGCCCGGCCACGGCTACGTACCCCCGCAGATCGCTGTGGCGCCCGGGGCCGAGGACGGCTCCCCGGGCGCGCCCGGCGCGTGGGGCCCGCCACCCGCGCACCCCCAGTGGCCGGACCCGAACGCCGTGCCCCAGGAGGCCGCGCGGCAGGACGGGTTCAGCTACGACCAGAGTTCCACCGGCCAGTGGGCCTTCGACCAGGGAGCCGGTGCGCCGGACGCCGCGGCTCCCGGAGTCGCGGGCCGCGAGGTCACCGGAGAGTGGCGGATCCCCGTCGCCGGGGGTGACCTTCCGGACGAATCGGGCGAGTTCAGCACCTCGGCACTGGTCGAGCAGTGGGGCGGCACGCCGCCCGCCACGCTCCCCGGCGGCGCGCCCGCGCCCTGGGCCACGGAGGGGGCGGGCCAGCCCTGGGCGGCCGGACTCGACACCGAGCCGGGATCCGACGGCACGATGGGCGCGGGGACGACGTACGCGCCCGAAACCGGGCACGACACGGAGCGCCGAACGGACGGCCCCGGTCGTACGACGGACGGGATCGGTCGCCCGGTCGACGCATCCGGTCACGCCGGCACCGAAGACGATCACGCAGGTGCCGACGCCGGTCACGCGGCCGTCGACGAGGATCATGGCCCCGCCGAGGTCCCGCACGACCCCGCTGAAGCGCCTGACGGCCCCGCAGAAGCCGCCGTGGAGCTCGCGCCTGCTCCCGGGCCGGAAAGCTCGCCGGAGGCCGCTGAGGAGGCCGTGGCGGGCGAGCCGGACGCGGACACCGAGGCATCCGGTGCCACGGCGACCGACGAAAAGCCCGTCACAGAGCCCGCCACGGAGCCCGACGGAGCCGACGCGGCCCCCGGACTTCCCGGCGAGGAACACCCCCTCGCCTCCTACGTGCTGCGCGTCAACGGCTCCGACCGGCCCGTCACCGACGCCTGGATCGGCGAGTCGCTGCTCTACGTACTGCGCGAGCGCCTCGGCCTCGCCGGCGCCAAGGACGGCTGCTCCCAGGGCGAGTGCGGGGCCTGCAACGTCCAGGTGGACGGACGGCTCGTCGCCTCCTGCCTGGTGCCCGCGGTCACCGCCGCCGGCAGCGAGGTGCGCACCGTGGAGGGCCTCGCCACCGAGGGCCGCCCCTCGGACGTGCAGCGGGCGCTCGCCAAGTGCGGTGCCGTGCAGTGCGGTTTCTGCATCCCCGGGATGGCGATGACCGTGCACGACCTCCTGGAGGGCAACCCCGCCCCGACCGACCTGGAGACGCGCCAGGCCCTGTGCGGCAACCTGTGCCGCTGCTCCGGCTACCGGGGCGTCCTGGAGGCCGTCCGCGAGGTCGTCGCCGAACGCGAGGCGCACGCCGCCGAAGCCGACGGGGACGACGGCGAGGCCCGCATCCCGCACCAGGCCGGACCGGGCGGAGGCGGGGTCAACCCCTCCGCGTTCGACGCCCCCGGCTTCGAACCCGCCCGGAACCACGACGCCCACGCGTACGACCAGGCTCACGGCCAGGACGGAGGCGAGACGTGAGCAACGAAGCCGCCACCGCCACCACGGCCGCGGAGTCCGCCCCCGACGCGGAGGCACTCCCGCACGGCCTCGGCGTGTCCCTTCCGGCCGCCGACGCGCGCGCCAAGACGGAGGGCACGTTCCCGTACGCGGCCGACCTGTGGGCCGAGGGCCTGCTGTGGGCCGCCGTACTGCGCTCACCGCACCCGCACGCGCGCATCCTCTCCATCGACACGACCCACGCGCGCGAGATGCCCGGCGTACGGGCCGTCGTGACGCACGAGGACGTGCCCGGGGCCGAACTGCACGGCCGCGGCAGAGCCGACCGCCCGATGTTCGCCTCGGAGGTCGTACGCCATCACGGGGAACCCATCGCCGCGGTCGCGGCCGACCACCCGGACACCGCGCGCATGGCGGCGGCGGCCGTCATCGTCGAGTACGAAGTACTCGACCCGGTGACCGACCCCGAGCAGGCCTTCGAGGCCGAAGCGCTGCACCCCGACGGCAACCTGATCCGGCACATCCCGCTGCGGCACGGCGACCCGGACGCGATCGGCGAGATCGTCGTGGAGGGCCTCTACCGGATCGGCCGCCAGGACCCGGCCCCCATCGGCGCCGAGGCGGGCCTCGCGGTACCGCGCCCGGACGGCGGTGTGGAGCTGTACCTCGCCTCCACGGACCCGCACGCGGACCGCGACGCCGCCGCCGCCTGCTACGGCCTCGAACCGGAGCGGGTGAAAGTGGTCGTCACGGGAGTCCCCGGCGCCACCGCCGACCGCGAGGACCAGGGCTTCCAGCTCCCGCTCGGCCTGCTGGCGCTCAAAACGGGCTGCCCGGTGAAACTGACGGCGACCCGCGAGGAGTCCTTCCTGGGCCACGTCCACAGACACCCCACCCTCCTGCGCTACCGCCACCACGCGGACACCGACGGCAAGCTCGTCAAGGTCGAGGCACAGATCCTGCTCGACGCGGGCGCGTACGCGGACACCTCCGGGGAGGCCCTCGCGGCGGCCGTGTCCTTCGCCTGCGGCCCGTACGTCGTCCCCAACGCCTTCATCGAGGGCTGGGCGGTGCGCACCAACAACCCCCCCTCGGGCCATGTGCGCGGCGAGGGCGCCATGCAGGTCTGCGCGGCCTACGAGGCCCAGATGGACAAGCTGGCGAAGAAACTGGGCGCCGACCCGGCCGAGCTGCGCCTGCGCAACGCGATGGCCACCGGAGACGTACTCCCGACCGGCCAGTCCGTCACCTGCCCCGCCCCTGTCGCCGAACTCCTCCAGGCGGTACGGGACTTCCCGCTCCCGGCGCTCCCCAAGGACACCCCCGAGGACGAGTGGCTGCTCCCGGGCGGCCCCGAGGGCGCGGGTGAACCGGGCGCGGTCCGCAGGGGCGTCGGCTACGGCCTGGGCATGGTCCACATGCTCGGCGCCGAGGGCGCGGACGAGGTCTCGACGGCCACCGTCAAGGTCCACGACGGCATCGCCACGGTCCTGTGCGCCGCCGTGGAGACAGGCCAGGGCTTCACCACCCTGGCCCGCCAGATCGTCCAGGAGACGCTGGGCATCGACGAGGTCCAGGTGGCTCCCGTCGACACCGACCAGCCCCCGGCCGGCCCGGGCGCCCGGGGCCGTCACACCTGGGTGTCGGGCGGCGCGGTGGAACGGGCCGCGAAAATGGTCCGCACCCAGCTCCTCCAGCCCCTGGCGCACAAGTTCGGCATGTCCACGGAGCTGCTCCAGATCACCGACGGCAAGATCACCTCCTACGACGGTGTCCTGTCGACCACGGTGACGGAGGCGCTGGACGGCAAGGAACTGTGGGCCACGGCACAGTGCCGCCCGCACCCCACGGAACCCCTCGACGAGGCGGGCCAGGGCGACGCCTACGTGGGCCTCGCCTTCTGCGCGATCCGCGCGGTGGTGGACGTCGACATCGAACTCGGCTCGGTACGCGTCGTGGAACTGGCGCTCGCCCAGGACGTCGGCCGCGTCCTCAACCCGGCGCAACTGGCGGCCCGTATCGAGGCGGGCGTCACCCAGGGCGTGGGCATCGCCCTCACCGAGAACCTGCGCTCCGCGCGCGGGCTGATCCGCCACCCCGACCTCACGGGCTACGCCCTGCCGACCGCGCTGGACGTCCCGGACATCCGCATCGTCAAGCTGGTCGAGGAGCGGGACGTGGTCGCCCCCTTCGGCGCGAAGGCGGCGAGCGCGGTACCGGTGGTGACGTCCCCGGCGGCCATCGCGTCGGCGGTACGCGCGGCGACGGGCCGCCCGGTGAACCGCCTGCCGATCCGTCCGCAGGCAGCGGTGGTGACGACACCGTGACGAATCCGACGCCGACACCCTCTCCGGAAGGGGAGCCGCGCTACGAGCCGGGGCCGACGCCCGGCAAGGTGCTGGCGTGGGTGCTGCTGTTCCTGGTGGCGGCGGTCGTCGTGGTCGTGGGCGGCGTGTACTTCGGCTGAGACCGGGTTTGATCGCAGGTCAGAGGCTGTTGTCAGTGGTGCCGCGTAGTGTTCTGGGCAGTGGGAGGGCCTGCCGGGCAGCGGACGTTTTCGACGTCGCGTCCGGGGGACCGTGAGCAACCATGCGCGGGGGAAACCATGAGCACGACGATCACTCTGTCCAGGGGCGAGCCGCTGACGCGCGTGGGCCTGCCGGCCGGCAGGGGCCAGGTGAGGTTCGGCGCACTGCGCACCGAGGCCGTACGAAGCGGTGCGGTGCGTACCGGAGCCCTGCGTACGGTGGCGGACCCGGCACCCGACCGCCCCGCCCCGCTGGACCGGCGCTTGCCGGGTTCCCCGCTGGAAGTCCTGCGGCGGTTCGCGGCGGCGACCGAGGAGATGGCGACCGCGCGAGGTCAACTGGCCTTCTCCGCCGACAGCTTCGGCCCGCGGACGCTGGCGGAGACCTCCCGGCGCCTGCTGATGGTGTTCGCCCAGGGCTCCGGCGGCGATGTGCTGCCGTACTGGAAGATGGCCGCCCTGATCCGCCCGCTGGCCCGGATCGCCGCCTCCGGCGCGGAGTCGGGCCTCGCCCTCGACCTGCCCGCCCGGCTCCTTGAGCAGGAGTTCGGCCACGCCAAGGTGGCCCGCTTCGAGGACGTCGACTTCCCGGCCCCGCTCACCCATGAGCCGACCCGTCGCTTCCTGAGCGGCACGGGACTCCCGGAGGACGGTGCCCACTTCGACCCGGACACCGACATACCGCTGCCGACCCTCGCGGAGTACTGCGCGGACGAGGAGACGGCCACCGAACCCCCTTCGGATGCGGGGGACTTGATCCGCCTGGGGCACCTGTCCGAGGGCAACAGCCTGGTGCTGGACGGGAGAACGGGCGCGGTCCTCGTCTGGGACGAGGCAGATGCCACCGTGCACCGCCTGAACACGGACGTCTCGACCCTCGCCTTCACCTTGTGGCTGATGCACCGGGCGAAGACGATCGACTTCGACGGGGAGGCGGGGCGGGTGCTCTGAGGTGGGGTGGTGCTCGCGGCCGCGAACCCGCCTCTCAGGTCAGCCGGTTGGCCTCACGGGCGTACTGCTGCGCCCGTGCCGGCGACCGCTGAGCTCGGCGTCGAACGTCTCCTGGGACAAGCGCATGGCCTCGGCGTACACAGGGTCCCGCAGCCGCTTCCACATCTCCTCCTCGGAGACTTCCTCGACGCGGCTGACCACCCACCAGATATTGCCGAACGGGTCCTTGACGCGGCCCCCGCGCTGGCCGAAGGCGTGGGTCGCCACAGCGGTGACGACCTTGCCACCGGCGGCCAGGGCCTGTGAGAACGCCTTGTCCGCGTCGGCGACGAACACACGCAGCAGACTCGGCATGACGGGCCAGTCGGCACTCCGGTCGAAGGCCAGGACGACGGTGTCGCCGACCCGGATCTCACCGTGTCCGACGGAGCCGTGCTCCGTCAGCACCCGTCCCAACTCCTCGCCGTCGAACGCCTGGGTGACGAAGTCGAGGAACGCCCCGGTGTCGTCGGTGACGACCCAGGGCGCGACGGTGGTGTAGCCGTCCGGGGTGGGGCTGGTCTGCTGTGGCATGGGATACCTCTCATGGATGTCGGACTGTGGGCGAGGACGCTAGGAGAGATATAGGCCTTGTTCTGTCCTAGACGGTCGATCGGAGGTCTCGCCAAGGCCAACTGGCTCTGCCGCGCCCTCGTCCCATGCGTACAGCCGACCCCTGGAACCGATCAGTCGGCGTCGACCCCCGTGTTCTGGCAGGCGGTCAGCAACCAGCGGCCGTCGTCCTGCTTGGACATCACATACAGCGGGGCGCCCTCGCTCTGGTCGCCCGGGGCCAGGTAGAGCTGACGAACCTTGACCGCCGCGACGTCCGGGCGAATGAAGAACACATGGACCACCTCGTAGGTGACCTTGCCGTCCCAGTCCGCCGCAGGGAGGACCTTGCGGGTGAACTCCGAGATCGCGTCGAGTCCTATGAGTACCTTGCCGCCGCTCGTCGTCCAGACCGCGTCGGGGTGGAAGAGGGCGAGGAACTCATCGGGGTCCTTGTACCGCTGTGAGTGCTCGACGGTGGCTACGACCTGCTCGATGGCGTGGATGGCTTCGGTGTCTGCTGCGTGCGCCGTGAATTCTGTGGTCATGCGAACCACGGTGCTGGCTCAAGCACGGTTGAGGTCAAGAGACGGTGGATCACTGGCCGTTGAGCACATGGGTTCGCGGGCTGCTTTTGGCGTCACAGGCCGGCAGCGGTGAGGATTCGATACATCCGGGCCTGCCGCAAAGCGGAGTTGGCAGCGGCATCGTCGGCGACTTGAGGGTCCGGGTCCGACAGCAGCTGGTCCAGCAGCGATTCCGTGATGTTGGGGTGACGGGCGACACCACGGCGCAGGAAGGGCTCGGTCGACGTGGCGAGTCGCTGAAGGGCCGGCACGGGTAGTTCCGGGTCTTGCAGGGCGAGGTAGCGCGCGTTCGGAAGCGGTTCGTCGACGAACGTGCGCAGCGTGTGACGGGGGAAGTTGGGGTGGTCGACGAGTCGAGGCCGGATGTGGGACACGTCGCCATGGCCGCGGAGCAGCCGTTCCAGGACGTCCGAGGGCGTGTCCGGCCGACGGGCGGCGGCACGGCGAACCGCGAGATCAGGGTCGTTGTCCAGCCGATGCCATGCGGCGGCAGGAAGGTCACGGCAGGAGGCCAACATCCGCCGGAATATCGGGTACTCGCAGTCCAGGTATGTCATTCGCTCGTCGAGAGGGGCGTCATAGAACCATGTCGGTTCGCTGAAGTTCCACGTCAGGGCAATGTCGGCCGCAGTACTTCCGCCCGCGCGTTCGGCTTCTACGAGCGCGTACAGCCGGTCACGGGTTTCGGCGTCCACGTGGCGACTTTGCGCCACCGCGACCCGCACGTACGGGTTGTCGATGTCCAGCAGTCGGACGACCATCTCCGCCGACAGATGCGGGTTGGCGGCGACGGACTGATGGACGTCCTCGTCGTCGCTCCGCAAGAGCTGTGCGAACTGGTCCAGTGTGAGCGGCGTATGGAACGCCACGTTGACCCGCGTAGCAGGATCAGCGAAGCACCGGTCCCTCCATTCCGGAGGAACACCCGGCTGCCTCTGTACGGTGGCGGCCGCACGGACCTCTGGGTCCGGATCGGCGAGCAGTCCCACCTGCACGGCGAGGGGCCGGCTGTCCCAGGCCCGCGCGACTGCGGCGCGCAGTTTCGCATCGGGCGCGCCGACCAGGGCGGTCCGAGGCCGACCGTAGGCTTCTTCCAGACCTTCGATACTGATCCGCCCACCGCGATCCACCGTGTCATGGACGAAGTTCATGTGCGCGTCACGGATCGCCGGATCGGTATGCTCCGCGATCCTTCGGCGCATCGCCGGAGAGATCCGGTCCCCGTGAAGGTGTACGGCGGTCCCGTCGTCGCCGTGGGCCAGCAGAGCCTCGACAACCGCGTCCTCCAGCCGCCCCCGACGCTGTGGCATCCCACCTCGGCCGGCCTTGTGCGCGGCCAGACGCACCAGGACGTCCTGAGGGGCTGCTGGGTTCCTTGCGAGCCCGGACAGTCGCGGATGGTCGAGGCTTGTCATGCGCCCAACCTAGTCGGGCGCCGCGTTCGAGTCCGCTGCTCGACCTGAGTCGGACAAGCGGAGGCCTGCGGCGGGAATCGACCGCCACAGAGGGACCCGGCACTCCCTATGGGTTGCCGGGCGCTCTCGTGCACGCGGGGTGGTGTGGAACGGCAGATGTCCCACATCCAACCTCGTGCGTGCCGTCCGGTGTTGCTACGCCGTGCGGCCAGGGATGCGCTCACCTTGGTCGGCTCGCGTCACCCTCGCGTGGTCGGTGACGACGCGGCGGAAGCGGTCGTGACCCGTCCGTCCCGTGTGGCGGAGGGCCCAGTCCTGGGCGTCGTTCTGCTCACCCTGCGGGCCGGAGTCCTCACCGCACTCGTGCGCGGTACAGAAGATCTCGAAGGCGTACCCACCCTCGGGTGTGTGACTGATCGTGTGGTCAACGAAGCGGTACATGGCTCGGGTCACAGCACGGCTCCAGAGCTCTGCGCGTTGGCCACTTTGACCTTCACCGACAGCGCCTCTTCCGGGGCCAACGACTCGGTGGCGCGAGGGTCTGCCTCCCATTCAAGACCGCCGCCGAGCGGGCGCAGCATGAAGTAGGGGCCAACCTTGCCCATGAACTCGCCGACACGGTTCCTGACCGTGTCTCGTACCAGGGCGCCCGGCTGGGGAAGTTCGGCGTCGTTCATACCGTCGCTCCGTGGAAGTGGATACCGATGGTTGCCAGAGTGAGAGCGGCGAGAGCGGTGCGCCGATCCCTCTGCCGCTGGCGCTCTCGCTCCTGCTCGTGCTGGATCACGTAGGTCCGGACGAGCGATGAGCTGTCGGCCACAATCACGCCGAAGCGATCTTGACCCTGGGCCGACAGGGGCGGCCCGGTCGGGCGGGGAGCAGGGCACACCACAACCAGCGTCTGTGCTGGCTCGTCCGTGAGTGGGTGCTGTGTCGGCGCGAGAGGGGCGCGGCGCTTGCCGGTCGATGGCATGAGCCACGAGAGAAGGACTGCCAGTAGGCTTCGCACGTCAATCACTCCTTGTGTGATCGGCCATGCCCCGGGACGGTTGCCTCCGCCGCCGGGGTCTTCCTTTGGGGTGCTGCTGGTCGTGCTGTCAAGGTTTTGCGACATTGAGAATACGCGTATACGAGTATACGCGGTCGCGTGATCTCGCAAATACGCGGACGCTGAGAACCATGGATCTTGACCGCAGCAAGCCGGTATGGCCCCAGGTGGCGACGGAACTGCGCCGCCGCCTCGACGCTGGGCAGTACCCGTCCGGCGAACGCTTCCCCGCCGTGAACGAGCTGGCCGCCGAGATGGATGTAGCACCGTCCACGGTGCAGAAAGCCGTGGCCGCTCTTCGTGAGGAAGGGCGGCTCTACACCGTGCTCGGGCAAGGCTCGTTCGTGAAGGATGACGAGTAGGCGGAGCGGTCGTCATCAGTGGCCGTCGGGATGCCTGGCCAAGAGGACGTTGCAGTCGGTCACCGTGGTGCCGTCACCGCTGGCTTTTGCCCGGCTCCGTACCTTCGCCAACTCCAGGCATCCGGCGCAGCCTTCAACGGGAGTGGGCTCCAGTCGCTCCGTGCGGTCCGGCAGAACCACCGGTGCGCTCGGGTATCGCTTTGGTTCGGTCATGCCGACCCCTTCGCGTCGTCCGTATCGCGACAACGCTAGGAACGCGGCGGCCCCAACTGGAAGCAGGTTCTACGAGATTGCACGGGGGTTCACCCGAGAGAGTTCATGGCCCCTGTTATCAAGGCGCGGGCGTCCGCTCCGTAGACGGCCAACTCAGCCAGCTCGGCGAACGTTTCGGCGTACATGGATACTTCGCTCGGTTGCGTGATCGTCAGGTAACCCGAGACCAACTCGACGTTGACCTGTGCCGCGTCGTACAGCCAGAAGCCCTCTACAGGCCAGCGGGCACGATCTGGCCGCATCGGCACAACTCCCATGCTCACGTTGGGAAGTGAGCCGATGGTGATCAGATGGCCGAGCTGCCCGACCATGACCTCTGACCCGCCGATGCCGGATCGTAGGACCGACTCCTCGACCAGGAACGCGAACTGTCGTCCCGCCTCGTAGAGAACCCGCTGACGCTCCATGCGGGCCTCCACGGCATCCTCCACATCGTCTACGAGGCCGCGCCTCTGCTGGATCGCTCGCAGCGCTGCCGTGGTGTACGCATGCGTCTGGATCATGCCTGGCACGAGCCACGACGAGTAGGAGCGGAACCGGCGGGTGCGCTCGTACAGCGGCAACCTGGCTTCCTGGGCTTGGCGCAGGCCCGCGCGTTCCATGCGCCGCCACTCGATCCATGTGCCCTCGACCGCGCGGAGGGAGGCAACCAGGTCTTCCGCCTGATCCTCCACGCCGCACGCTGCGCACCATGCCCGGATGTCGTCGGCCGAGGGAGGCGTACGGGCGTTCTCGATGCGCGACGACTTGGAGGCGTGCCAGCCACAGATACGGGCGATGTCGCGCCCGGTGAGCCCGGCATCCCGGCGGATCTCACCGAGACGATCGGCGAGAACCTGCCGGGCCTGCTGGACACTTGATGATGCGGAAAGTGCCATGGTGGGTGTGGATCAGACCGGCCGGTACTCCTCGTGCGGGATGGCTCGTTCCCAGGCCGCTTCGTACGCCGCCGCGTACTGCTTGGCCAACGTGGGATCCGAGAGGACTTCCATGCGTGGGTCAGTCCACTGACCGTCCCCACTGAAGTGGTGCAGGATCACGGTCTGTTCGTCCATGACCCAGCCGTCCAGCGCGGGCAGCAGAAGGCCACGGGCGCGAGAGCGAGGCAGCCAGCGCACATCCTCACCCGCTGCCACGTTGGTGAACGTACCGTCGTACTCGTATCGGACGTAGTCACTCAACGGCTCGGAGACGACGCGCAGCCGACGCATGACCACACCCCGGCTGGTCGTCTCGGCGACGATGTCCAGCCATGACCGCCACCACGACTCGCGGTCGTCCGGGTCGTAGCGGTGCCCTTCCTGCCAGCGGATGAACTCCGGGTCGTCCCGCATGTAGCTGTCCCGCATCTCCAGGTGCATCGCGGAGCGCTGAGCTTTCGCCAGCTCCTCACGTACTGCTGTTGCCACCGTTGACCTCACTGTCCGGGCGCGGGATGAACTGGAGCATGTTGGCAGGGAGACGGATCACGGTCTCGTGGTCGGGCACGTCGGTCGAGTGCCCGGGGACCGAGCCAACTTCCGCCGCCTGCTGGATGGTTGCCGCATCTGCCTTCCACGACTGGATGATCAGGTCCCCCGTCGTGTCGTCCAGCCAGATGGTTGGCGAGCCGTCGTCCGGGGTGTTGGGCCAGATCCCCAGGAACTGTAGGGCCATTGCGCGCTCCTTCACCGAGGGGGTTGCACGGGTGTGCACGAGCGTCGCCCGCATGGCTGAGGGTCGTCAAGAGCGCACAGCTGACGGCGCAGCGGATGCGGAATGTGGTGATGGTCGTTCCACACATGGTTGACGCCGTGCGGACGGACATCGCGAAGCAGCTGGACGGCTTGATCTGGAAGCCCGAAGACGGCCCGACCGGACGATGACGATGGGGCCGCTGGGAAGCGCGTGCGGCCCGGTAAGGGGCCGCTGAAGGCCGCAGTTCCTTGATATGAGACGTGCGGCCCAACCTGCCGAAACCTGTGCACATCCGGTGCCTGGCCGCGACATCCTGCCGTCATGGGCGAAGGACTTGTGGCGTTGGTGACGGCGGGCGTCGGGCTGGTCGGTGCACTTGGCGGAGCAGCTATGGGCGGACTGGCTGCGGTCCGTGGGGCGCGTATGGGGGCAGAGACCACGGCGCGCGCGACGATTGAACAGGCACGAACCCAGGAACGGGCCCAGCACGACCACTGGTTGCGGGATGAAAGAAAGCGCGCGGCGGTCCTCATGCTTGAGGCGTATGACAGGTTCACTATTGCCGCATCCAACGTCACGCGCATGTTCGACCTGGAGATCGAGGCATCACCGGATGTCTGGAGCGCCTACAACTCAAGCATGAACGAGATTCGGAGGGCCTACTTTCCCCTCCGTCTCCTCGGACCTGTTCGGGTACATCAGGCGGCACGTGAGTTCTGGCGCTTGATCGAGCAGTACAACGAGGAGATCCAGGAGTGGGCCGACGGCATCACGACGGCGACCGAAGAAACAAGGGCTGAGTGGCGGTCTCGCGAGGAGCAGCAGAGGTACGCACTCGGAGGCGCACACAGCGACCTGATTGATGCTGTGAGCGCGTCGTTGCAGGGCAACGATGCCCTTTCGCTCCCCGACTGAACCGGAGGAGCAAAAGGGCGGCACCCTTCCAGGGTGCCGCCCTTTCGTTTTGCCTGGTCACGCACTTGAGGCCGTGGCGGGAATCGAACCCGCGTAATTCGCTTTGCAGGCGAATCCCTGAACCACTCGGGCACACGGCCATGCTGGAAGCGGAGCTGAGGAGCGGTCCTTGTGGCCGTTACCTTGTCCGTTCCGAACTTCGTGACTTGACCGTAGGGGCGGGGAACCCGGGGGATCAAGCGAACCGGGCGTCCTGCAATGGGACTGCCATACGCCGTTCATGAACAGGGGTGGGGTCGGCGCCTGCGGGAGTACGACCAAGGTCGCAGACGGGCCCCTACCTCCGACAGGGGTCAATGTCGGTGACGACCCTTACGCTGGCCTGCATGACCTCCCTGGAACCGGGTGACACCGGCGTCGCCACCGACCCTGCCGACACGGGCACCGCTCCGGCCGCCGTACCCGGTGAGGGGGTGCTGGGGCGTCCCTATCGGGCGCTCAGTATCGGGATCGTGTCCGTCGTGCTGCTGATCGCCTTCGAGGCGACGGCCGTGGGGACGGCCATGCCCGTGGCGGCGCGGGAGCTGGACGGGGTGTCGCTGTACGCGTTCGCCTTCTCCGGGTACTTCACGACCAGTCTCTTCGGGATGGTGCTTGCCGGGCAGTGGTCGGATCGGAAGGGGCCGCTCGGGCCGTTGACCACAGGGATCGCCGCCTTCGCCGCCGGGTTGCTGCTGTCCGGGACCGCCGGGGTCATGTGGCTGTTCATCGCCGGGCGGGCCGTGCAGGGGCTCGGGGGTGGGCTGGTGATCGTCTCCCTGTACGTCGTCGTCGGGCGGGCCTATCCGGAGCGGTTGCGGGCGTCCATCATGGCCGCGTTCGCCGCCAGTTGGGTGGTGCCCTCCGTCGTCGGGCCGCTTGCCGCCGGTGCCGTCACCGAGCAGCTCGGCTGGCGGTGGGTGTTCGTGGGGATACCAGTGCTTGTGGTTTTTCCGCTCGCCCTCGCACTGCCTCAGATACGGCGGCTGGCCGGCGGGGCCGTGAAGGCGGGGGCGCGGGACGAGCGGGGGGACCGGCGCCGGATTCGGCTGGCCTTCGGGATCTCGTTCGGCGCCGGGCTGCTTCAGTACGCCGCCCAGGATCTGCGGTGGGTCTCGGTCGTTCCAGGGCTCCTCGGAGTCTCGTTGCTCGTGCCCGCCGTGCGCGGGCTGCTTCCCCGGGGGACCTATCGGGCCGCGCGCGGGCTGCCGTCCGTCGTCCTGTTGCGTGGAGTGGCCGCGGGGTCTTTCATCGCCGCCGAGTCCTTCATCCCCCTGATGCTCGTCACGCAGCGGGGGCTGTCGCCGACGATGGCCGGGTTCTCGCTCGCGGCGGGCGGGGTGACGTGGGCCGTGGGGTCGTGGGTGCAGGCGCGGGCACGGATGGAGCCGTACCGGGAGCGGCTGATGACGTACGGGATGGTGGTGGTCGCTCTCTCCATCGCCGCGGCGCCCGCCGTGCTGATCGACGCCGTGCCGGTGTGGACCCTCGCGGTGGTGTGGGCGTTCGGGTGCTTCGGGATGGGGCTCGTCATCGCCAGTACCAGCGTGCTGCTGCTCCAGCTCTCCGCGCCCGAGGAGGCCGGTGCCAACTCCGCCTCGCTGCAGATCTCCGACGGGCTCTCCAACGTGGTGCTGCTGTCCGGCGGGGGTGCGGCGTTCGCTGCGCTGGGCGGGGGGTCGGTGGCTGCTCACGCCTCCGCCGTGTCGGCGGGCGGCTCCCATCCGGGCGCCTTCGTCGTCGTGTTTCTGCCGATGGCGGGGGTGGCGTTGGTGGGGGCCTGGGTTACTACGCGGGTGCGCGTAACTTCTGCCTGATTGGTGCTGGTCTAACCCTATTGGGCGGTACCTTTTCGTCGTGGCTATGAACCTGCGTCTCCGCGACGATCAGACGGAAGCTCTGAAGCTGCGTGCCGAGGAGGAAGGCGTGAGCATGCACGCCATCGTGCTGCGGGCTGTGGACGACTACTTGGCCAGAACCGCTCACGAGGCGCTGGTTCGTAGGACAGCCAAGGAGCAGACCGTCAAGTGGGCTGAACTGCTGGAGCGGCTCAAGTGACGTACGTCTATCTGTCGGGTGAGGACGTTCTGGGCATCGCGGGCTTCGCTGTCGAGGACCGGCGCTTTGTCGTTCGGGACGTGGGTCTGGTGGCGGCAGCCGCGCATCGGCCCTCGGCCTCACCGCTCGGGCAGGAGGCCTACACCGGCCTGTTCGACAAGGCGGCAGCCTTCCTGCAGTCGCTCCTGGTCGACCGCCCCTTCGATATCGGAAACAGGCGCACCGCGTGGACCTCCTGCGTCGTCTTCCTGGCGCTGAACGACGTACAGCTGCGGCCGGACATCGACGCCGCCGAGCGTCTGGTGATCGCGGTGGCGAGCGGCAGCGTGGACGAGGTCAAGGCCATCTCCGAGGTCCTGCGAGATCTGGCCGAGCCGTCGGTGTGAGCTGAGTCCCATCCCCGGGTCCCCCCGCGTCGTACGCACGTTGACAGCCCCGGGCCGCCGGTAGGGTGGCCCGGTTGTCATACGTAGCCCGAGCCCTCGGCTCCCGTTCGACCACCCCGGAGACCGTGACTACCACCGCCGCTTCCGCCGGTACCGCAGCCAATCATCACCTCTCGCCCGCCTTCCCCGGCCGTGCCCCCTGGGGTACCGCCAGCAAGCTGCGTGCCTGGCAGCAGGGGGCGATGGAGAGGTATCTCAAGGAGCAGCCGCGTGACTTCCTCGCCGTCGCCACCCCCGGCGCCGGCAAGACGACGTTCGCGCTGACGCTCGCCTCCTGGCTGCTGCACCACCATGTCGTGCAGCAGGTGACCGTCGTCGCGCCCACCGAGCACCTGAAGAAGCAGTGGGCCGAGGCGGCGGCGCGGATAGGGATCAAGCTCGACCCCGAGTACAGCGCCGGGCCGCTCAGCAAGGAGTACCAGGGCGTCGCCGTGACGTACGCCGGTGTCGGTGTGCGGCCCATGCTGCACCGCAATCGCTGCGAGCAGCGCAAGACGCTCGTCATCCTCGACGAGATCCATCACGCGGGGGACTCGAAATCCTGGGGCGAGGCCTGTCTGGAGGCCTTCGAGCCCGCCACGCGGCGTCTCGCGCTCACCGGTACGCCGTTCCGCTCCGACACCAACCCCATCCCCTTCGTCACGTACGAGGAAGGGAACGACGGGATCCGGCGGTCCTCCGCCGACTACACCTACGGCTACGGGAACGCGCTGGCCGACCACGTCGTGCGGCCCGTCATCTTCCTCTCCTACAGCGGGCAGATGCGGTGGCGGACGAAGGCGGGGGATGAAATCGCCGCCCGGCTCGGTGAGCCGATGACCAAGGACGCCGTCTCGCAGGCCTGGCGTACGGCCCTCGACCCGCGCGGCGAGTGGATGCCCAGCGTGCTGCGTGCCGCCGACAAACGGCTGACCGAGGTGCGCAAGGGCATCCCGGACGCCGGGGCGCTCGTCATCGCCTCCGACCAGGAGTCCGCCCGCGCCTACGCCAAGCTGATCCGCGACATCACGGGAACCAGGGCCACCGTCGTCCTCTCCGACGACACCGGCGCCTCCAACCGCATCGACGAGTTCGCCAACAACGACTCCCGCTGGATGGTCGCCGTCCGCATGGTGTCCGAGGGGGTGGACGTGCCTCGGCTCGCCGTCGGGGTGTACGCCACGACCATCTCCACCCCCCTCTTCTTCGCCCAGGCCGTCGGGCGCTTCGTGCGCTCCCGGCGGCGCGGCGAGACGGCCTCCGTGTTCCTGCCGACCGTCCCCGACCTCCTCACCTTCGCCAACGAGATGGAGGTCGAGCGCGACCACGCCCTCGACAAGCCCAAGAAGGAGGGCGAGGAGGACCCGTACGCCGAATCCGAGAAGGAGATGGAGGAGGCGAACCGGGAGGAGGACGAGGACACCGGCGAGCAGGAGCAGTTCTCCTTCGAGGCGCTGGAGTCCGACGCCGTCTTCGACCGGGTGCTCTACGACGGCGCCGAGTTCGGCATGCAGGCACACCCGGGCAGCGAGGAGGAGCAGGACTACCTCGGGATCCCGGGGCTGCTGGAGCCCGACCAGGTGCAGTTGCTGCTGCAGAAGCGGCAGGCCCGGCAGATCGCGCACAGCCGCAAGAAGCCCGACGACGAGGCCGACCTCCTCGAACTGCCCGCCGAGCGGCGGCCCGTGGTCTCCCACAAGGAGATGCTGGAGCTGCGCAAGCAGCTCAACACCATGGTCGGCGCGTACGTCCACCAGACGGGCAAGCCGCACGGGGTGATCCACACCGAGCTGCGCCGCGCCTGCGGCGGGCCGCCGAGCGCGGAGGCGACCGCGGGACAGTTGCGACAGCGCATCACCAAAGTGCAGGAGTGGGCCACCCGGATGCGGTGACGGCCGCACCGGCTCCCCGGGGTGTCCGGTGAGGGGCGTGTGCGGCTGTGCACACGCCGTGCATATCGGGAGGAAGGGCGGCAGTCCGTACCGCGGAGTGACCGGATTCTGGACGTAGCCTTCCGCTGAGCGAACCGCCTTCGCTACTGTCCCCGCAACGCACACGCCCCGTGGCAGCGACGCCGCGGAGCGCAGTCGTGAAGCGACAGCGCCCGGGAGAGCCCGGGCCGCCGCCGATCGGCCGCCTCTGACGCGCGTCGCCCACGGGACCGGCGACGCATCCGCCGCCAGGGAGCTGCCGACCTCACCACGTAAGGAGTGGGCGTCGTGACCGCGGAGACCTCCCAGACGCTCGACCGGGGACTGCGCGTCCTCAAGCTGCTCGCCGAAACCGACCACGGTCTGACGGTCACCGAACTGTCGACCCGGCTCGGCGTGAACCGGACCGTCGTGTACCGCCTGCTGGCCACCCTGGAACAGCACGCGCTCGTACGGCGTGATCTGGGCGGCCGGGCCCGCGTCGGGCTGGGGGTGCTGCGACTCGGCAGCCACGTGCATCCCCTCGTACGGGAGGCCGCGCTGCCCGCGCTCAGATCGCTGGCCGAGGACATAGGCGCCACCGCCCACCTGACCCTGGTCGACGGGACGGAGGCGCTCGCCGTCGCCGTCGTCGAGCCGACCTGGACCGACTACCACGTGGCCTACCGGGCCGGTTTCCGCCACCCCCTGGAGCGCGGCGCGGCCGGCAAGGCCATCCTCGCCGCCCGGCAGCAGCCTCCCATCGACCCCGGATACACCCTGACGCACGGCGAGCTGGAGGCCGGCGCGAGCGGGGCCGCGGCCCCGCTGATCGGCGTGACCGGCGTCGAGGGGAGCGTCGGGGTCGTGATGCTCGCCGACGCCGTGCCCGAGCGGGTGGGGCCGCGGGTCATGGACGCGGCCCGGGAAGTGTCCGAGGCGCTGCGCTGACCGGCAGATCCCCAGCGGGCCTCCTTCAGCGGGCCTTCCGCCCGCGTGGGCCAGGGCAGCCGCCCCCGGCCGGAAAAGGTCCCCGCGTTAGATTGACCTCGTGCTCTCTCGCCTCACGCGCCCCTGGGCCGTCGCCGTCTGTGCCCTGCCCGTCGTGGCCCTGCTCGCCACGGCCGTGTTCGCGCCGTTGCCGTTCACCCTGGCGCAGCCCGGCCTGACGGCGAACGTCCTGGGCGAGAACAAGGGCGACCCGATCATCACGATCACCGGCGGGACACCCCGCGAGCCCCGCGGCGAGCTGCGGATGACGACCATCGAGGCGACCGGCCCGGACACCCACGTGAGCCTCGGTGACGTACTCGACGGCTGGTTCCGTACCGACCAGGCCGTGATGCCGCGTGACTCGGTCTACCCGAGCGGGAACAGCACCAAGGAGATCGAGGAGCACAACACCGCCGAGATGAAGCAGTCGCAGGACGCGGCGGCCGAGGCGGCCCTGAAGTACCTGGACGAGGACTCCGGAAAGATCAAGGTCACCCTGAAGCTCGCCGACGTCGGCGGCCCCAGCGCCGGGCTCCTCTTCTCCCTCGGCATCGTCGACAAGCTGGACGGCGACGGCAAGGGCGGAGACCTCACCGGCGGTCGGACCGTCGCCGGTACGGGGACGATCGACGCGGACGGGACGGTCGGCGCGGTGGGGGGCGTCGCGTTGAAGACGCAGGCCGCGCGGCGCGACGGGGCCACCGTCTTCCTGGTGCCGAAGGCCGAGTGCTCGGACGCGGAGTCGGAGCTTCCCGAGGGACTGCGACTGATCCCGGTGACGACCCTCAAGGGCGCGGTCGGGGCGCTGGTGGCACTGGAGACAGGGCGAGGGGATGTGCCGAGCTGTTAGCCCCGCACATCCCCTCGCCCCGACTCACCCTGACCCCCGTCTCACCCCACCTCGCCTCAGGTCACGTCACTTGACCAGCTTCCAGTCCTGGGAGCCGTCCGTCGTCGCGTTCTGCAGGGTCAGCGGGGCGTCGGTGGATGCCCCGGTCAGGTAGACGTTCGGGTTCTTGACCGACTGGAGCCGGTAGTAGCCGTCGGCCGCGTCGACCAGGTTCCAGCTGCCCGTGGAGCTGTCGTCGACCCACTGGCCGATGCGCTGGCCGACCGTGGCGTTGCCGGTCCAGATGGCCGCCGCACGACCGCCCGACCTGTTCAGCAGCGTCGTACCGCCGTTCGGCTCGGTCACCACGTGCCAGAACTGGGTGTCGGGATTCGCCGCCGCCCCGGCGTCCTCAAGGGCCACGTCGGGCACGTTCCCGTTGCCGAGGTTGGCGTCGTTGCTCTTGTTCCCGGTGCCGATCACCTGACCGGTCCTCCGGTTCACCAACTGGTAGTAGGTGCCGGACGTGTAGCCCAGGTCGACCTCGGCGTAGGCGATCGTGGAGGTGCCCTGGTTGTTGAGGATCGCGACGCGTCCGGTGGAGTCGACGTACTGGAGGTTGCGGCTGTAGCCGGCCGGAGAGGTCGTCTGGTACTCCGTCCACGCCCCGTCGCTGCGCCCGCTCTCGTTGACCCACACGTCGCCGCTGTTCGAGGCGTTGTAGACCAGGCGTCCGTCGGGGATCCGGATGAGGACCGGGCTGCCGCCCTGCGAGAGGGGCCGGGAACCGGCGACGACCGGCAGCGTGCCGACGGACATGCCGGTCTGGCTCCCGCGGAAGAACTTCAGCGGGCTGTCGGCGATCACATACCGGGTGTTGGCCCCGCCGCCCCAGTACTCGAACGTGAGCAGCCATCTCCCGTCCGACGTGGCGACGACGTTGGTCATGCCCGGTCGTCCACCACCGATCTCCGTCTTGCCACCGCCCATGTCCTGCCTGGACCCGGCGACGTCGACGACCGGGGCACTCCACGCGGTGCCGCTGCCGTCCCACGTCCTGTGGGCGAGGATCTGGCCGTGCGAGTCGGTGGCCGTGTCGTTGGCGGGGTCGAGGGTCGGGACGCCGGTGACCGGGTCGAAGCCCGTGTAGTCGTTCTCGTCGGAGTAGAAGCAGACCAGCTTGCCGTCGTAGACCATCAGGTACGGCTCCCAGAGGGGGTCCACCTGATTGTTCGTGTTCGCCGCCGCGATGTTCCGGCCGACCGCGCCCGCGCTCCCGCCCTGCCAGCCGGCGCTCGCGATGACGTTGACGACCTTCCAGCTCCTGCCCTCGTCGACGCTGGAGTACAGGGCGATCGCGAGGTCCTTGCGGTCACCGTCGTTGTTCGGCGTCCAGCTCGGGTCGGCGGCCTTGTGCTCCTTGTAGTAGTAGTCGTCGCCCGACACCACACTGGCCAGCAGCAGGGTGCCCTTCTTGAGCGCCCCGACCTTCTGCGGAAGGACGTAGAGATACGGGTTGGTCCAGTTGCTCGTGTACTTGGCGTACCTGGGGTCCGTGGAGAGGTACGCCGGAGCCTTGACCTCGGACAGCGGCTGCCAGCTCGTACCGTCGTCGTCGCTCTTGTAGACCGGGAGGGTCTGGCCGTCGGCGCTTCCCGACTTCGTCACGACGGTGGACTTCTCGAACGACGCGACCAGCCGCCCGCCGGGCAGTTCCGCCGACTTCGGGTAGACCGCGCAGTTGCCCCGGCCCTTCAGACACGGCTCGCCGCCGAGCTGGTAGAGGATTCCGCCGGTCGGGTTGTAGGCCTGCGCGGTGGCCATGGGCACCGCCAGCAGCGCACCCGCCGCGACGAGACTCCCCAGCGCCTTCGCCAGCTTTCCTCTACTCTGCGTTCTCCGCATCACCGCTCCGATCACTGGGCCCCGACTGCACACTTGACTGCGTAGTCAGGCCGGATTCTGTGGCCCGGATCAAGCCGCCGTCAATACTTGTGTCACAGCTGTTTCCTGCGGATTACGGCTTCGATTGACGATTCCGAGGGTCGGGACGCACACTGTTCTCGACGGTTTTCTGACAGCGCAGTCCTGACGAGAGGGAGCTTCGGTGGCGGGCACCCAGGGTCGTGACGGAGTCTCCCGGCCGCCTGCGACGAGCACCGATGTCGCACGGCTCGCCGGCGTCTCCCAGAAGACGGTCTCGCGGGTCATGAACAACGAGCCGTACGTCCGTGAGGAGCTCCGGGAGCGTGTTCTGCGGGCGGCCCAGCAACTCGGGTACCGCCCCAACGGCGCGGCGCGCAGCCTCACTTCGGGCCGGAGCCGCAGGCTCGGCGTGATCTCCCTCGGGGCCCGTCTCTACGGACCCATGACCATGCTCGTCGCGATAGAGCGCTCGGCGCGCCGGCTCGGCTACTCGGTCAGCGTCGCCCACACCACCGAGGACGACGAGCACAGCATCGCCGAGGCCATCGACAGCCTGCTGGAACAGGGCGTCGACGGCATCGTGCTGTCGGAGGCGATCGACGAGGGGAGCCCCGTCAAGGTCTGGCTGGACGTCCCCATCCTGACCATCGGCCGCTTTCCCGGTCTGGTCGCCGCTCGGCGGATCCGCTCGGCGGAGAAGTCGGACCGCAGTGGGTATGTGGCGACCCGGCACCTCATCGACCTGGGGCACACCGAGATCCGGCATGTGTCGGGGCCGGGTCAGTGGTGGGCGTCCCGTGACCGCGCGGACGGCTGGCGCTCGGCGCTGACCGAGGCGGGCCTCCCGGTGGCCGAGCCCGTCGCGGGGGACTGGTCGTGCGCGAGCGGTTACGAGGCGGGCCTGCGGCTGGCGGACGACGAGGCGATGACCGCAGTCTTCGTGGCGAACGACGACATGGCGATCGGCCTGGTCAGGGCGTTGCACGAGCGGGGGCGCCGGGTCCCGGACGAGGTGAGCGTCGTCGGGATGGACGACATTCCCGCCGCCCGCTTCCAGCGGCCCGCGCTGACCACGGTGGCGCAGGACTTCGACTCGGTGGCGACCGAGGGCATCGACTTCCTGGTCGACGAGATCACGAACCCCGGCTCGACGGAACGCGTCCTGCACGAGGTGGATCCGCCGCTGGTGGTACGGGAGTCCAGCGGGCCTCCGCCGGGGAGGGGCTAGGTTTTTTCGGTCGGGTCCTGGACCGGTTGGGTCCCGGTATCGGTCGGTCCCGGTTTCGGTGGGGCTTGGACCGGTTGGGTCCCGGTATCGGTGGGCCCTGGTTTTGGTCGGGCCGTGGGTCGGTCGAGCCCCGGTACCGGTAGGCCCTGGACCGGGCGGCCCTGGTGTCGGTCACGCCCCGGTTCTAGTCGGGCCGTTGGTGGGTCGGGCCCCGGTTTCGGTGGAGCCTGGGTCGGTCGGCCCTGGGTCAGACGGGCTTGGGTCGGATGGGCCCAGGTTGCGGTCGCGCCAGGGTTTCGGTCAGGCCCTGGATCGTTCGGCTCTGGTCTCGGTCAGGCCCCCGTTTCAGGCGAGCTGCGGCTTCGGCGGGGTGGAGGTCAGGCGCAGGCCGACCTCTACGAGGGTCCAGCCGATGCGGGTGCGCAGGTCGCGCGGGGGGCGCTTGGCGGCGAGGGCGAGACGGTGGGCGTCCGCCTCTGCGCGGAGGTCGGCGGCGTGGAGGGTGTGCGGGGCGACGTAGGACTCGGGGTTCATCGGGCTTCAGCCTCTCAGGTCGGGGTGAGTCGGTGCGGTGCGAGTTGGCGCGAGTCAGGGCAGGGCGGGTCGGGTCAGCTCGTGTGGGTCGGGAAGACGTGGGTGTGGACGCGGACCGTCTCGGCCTCCGGGGTGCCTTCGGCCGGGGCCTGGGCGCGGTAGCTGTCGACGAGCTCGTGCATCCGGTGGATCAGTTCGAGGGCCGCCTCGGGCGTCAGCCGTAGCGTCATGTCGCTCATGTCGGAGGAGCGCTTCCACGCGTCCGACCAGTCGTTCGGGTTGCCGAGCCAGGTCGAGATCTCCCGGGTGTGGCTGTTCGCGACCTCGTGGATGAACAGGTCGGCGGCACCGCGGACGGCCGGGTCGGGGTCCTTGAGCAGGGCGTCGTCGAACTGCACACCTTCGTGGGCGGCCCGCCACCAGCGCTCCCGCCCCTTGCCGTGCTCGGGCGCGTC
Organism: Streptomyces sp. AK08-02; assembly: GCF_033795085.1. Classification (NCBI taxonomy): domain Bacteria; kingdom Bacillati; phylum Actinomycetota; class Actinomycetes; order Kitasatosporales; family Streptomycetaceae; genus Streptomyces; species Streptomyces sp. AK08-02. Next base: position 59,282 of record NZ_JARAZV010000006.1, on the reverse strand, counting down.
CTCGACGAAGCCGTGCGCGGCGAGCTGACGCAGGTGGTAGCTGGTCGCCCCGCTCGACTCGCCCAGTTTCGCGGCCAGTTGAGAGGCGGTCGCGGGACCGCCGCGGCGGAGCGCGGTCAGGAGCTGCATCCGCAGGGGATGGGCGAGACCGCGCAGTGAGCGGGCGTCGAGTACGTGGGGTGTGAGTTCTTCGGGCTGCTCCGGCATGAGTACAAAGATAGCGTTGCAAAGAAAGTCTTGCAAGGGTTTCTTTGCAACTACTTCTTTGGAACTCCCGTCAGTCGCCGTGCTCCGCCGCCGCCTGCTCCACCAGCGGGATGATCCGCAGCGGAACCGGGTTCTCCATCACGATCGCCGTGGCCGCCCGGACGATGCCGTCGAAACCGACGACCCGGTCGATCACCCGCTGGAGATCGGCGTTCGAGCGGGCCACCAGCCGGCACAGCATGTCCCCGTTGCCGGTGGTCGTGAGCAGCTCCAGCACCTCCGGCACGGACGCCAGGTGGGCCCGTACGTCCTGCCCCTGCCCCTGTCGGATCTGGAGCGTCGCGAAGGCGGTGACCGGGTAGCCGAGGGCCGCCGGGTCAACCTGGGGCCCGAACCCCCGGATCACGCCGTTCGACTGGAGCCGGTCGAGGCGCGCCTGCGCCGTCCCCCGGGCCACTCCGAGCCGCCGGGACATCTCCAGTACGCCGATCCGAGGCTCCCGCGCCAGCAGCACGATGATCCGCCCGTCCAGCTCGTCGATCGCCACAGCGGCCTCCCTGAGCCCTCTCGTGTCCTCGGTGCGGATGGTCATCCTGTACAGAAAGACCGCCCGCACCCGCACTCTCCTGAACAAAATGCCCAGTCGGCACGCAAACTATTGCGCACCTTGCAAACCCGGCGCGACCCTTCACCCATGACGCAGACCACACACCACACTCCCGACACCGCCCGGCAGGCAGATCCCTTCCCGGTCAAGGGAATGGACGCCGTCGTCTTCGCCGTGGGCAACGCCAAACAGGCGGCGCACTACTACTCCACGGCCTTCGGCATGCGGCTCGTCGCCTACTCCGGACCGGAGACGGGCAGCCGCGAGACCGCGTCGTACGTCCTGGAGAACGGCTCCGCCCGGTTCGTGTTCACCTCGGTCGTCAAGCCCGCCACCACCTGGGGCCACTTCCTGGCCGGCCATGTCGCCGAGCACGGCGACGGCGTCGTCGACCTCGCCATCGAGGTCCCGGACGCCCGCGCCGCGCACGCGTACGCCGTCGAACACGGCGCCCGCTCGCTGGCCGAGCCGTACGAGCTGAAGGACGAGCACGGCACGGTCGTCCTCGCCGTGATCGCCACCTACGGCCAGACCCGCCACACCCTCGTCGAACGCACGGGCTACGACGGCCCGTACCTCCCGGGGTTCGCCGCCGCCGCCCCGCTCGTCGAACCGCCCGCCCGGCGCACCTTCCAGGCGATCGACCACTGCGTGGGCAACGTCGAACTCGGCCACATGAACGAATGGGTCGGCTTCTACAACAAGGTCATGGGCTTCACGAACATGAAGGAGTTCGTGGGCGACGACATCGCCACCGAGTACAGCGCGCTGATGTCGAAGGTCGTCGCCGACGGCACCCTCAAGGTCAAGTTCCCCATCAACGAGCCGGCCATCGCCAAGAAGAAGTCCCAGATCGACGAGTACCTGGAGTTCTACGGCGGCGCGGGCGTCCAGCACATCGCCCTCAACTCGGGCGACATCGTCGAGACCGTACGGACCATGCGGGCGGCCGGGGTCCAGTTCCTCGACACACCCGATTCGTACTACGACACCCTGGGGGAGTGGGCCGGCGACACCCGCGTCCCCGTCGAGACCCTCCGCGAGCTGAAGATCCTCGTCGACCGCGACGAGGACGGCTATCTGCTGCAGATCTTCACCAAGCCGGTCCAGGACCGTCCGACCGTCTTCTTCGAGATCATCGAACGGCACGGTTCCATGGGCTTCGGCAAGGGCAACTTCAAAGCCCTCTTCGAGGCGATCGAACGGGAACAGGACAAGCGCGGCAACCTGTAACCAGCGGCTGTCGGTGGTCAGTTGGGCGGGCCCGACGCCTCGGGCTCGCCCAGCGCCGTCAGTGTCTCCCTCGCTACCGGCGCACCGACCGGCGAGAAGTACGGGTTGATCCGCAACGCCTCCGCCAGATGCCGACGCGCGGGGCCTGTCAGTCCCAACTCCCGCTCGATCATGCCCCGGTGGTACGCGTACAGCGCGCTGCGCACCTCGCCGCCGTGCTCCTTGTCCGTCACCCGCCGGGCCCAGCCGAGCGCCAACTCGCTCCTCCCCGCCCGGTGCAACGCCCAGCCCAGCGCGTCCGAGACGTCGAGCCCCGGCTGCCGCGCCCACTCCGCCCGCAGCCGCCGTACCGCCGACTCCGCGTCCCCGTGATCCGCCTCGAACCGGCCGAGCAGCAACTCCCCGTCGACACCGCCCAGTCGCTCCTTCGCGACCCGCGCCCGCAGTACCGCGTACTGCGCCCGCGCCTCCTCCGGCCGGCCCAGCGAGTCGTACAACTCGCCCAGCTCCAGCGCGTATTGCGGCGACGGCTGCTCGGCGAGGGCCGCCCGGTAGGCGACGAGAGCCTCCGTCGGCCGGTCCAGGGCGGCCAACGCCCGCCCCTCGCCCGCCCGGGCGGAACCCAGCCCGGGATCGAGACGCACGGCCGCCCTGAAATGCCGTAGCGCGTCGGCTGGTTCGCCGCGTTCCCAGGCCAACTCGCCCGCCCGGTACTGCCATTCGGCCTCCTCGGCCGGGCTCGTGGCCCGCGCCGCCGCGTCGGCCAGGGCGGCCTGCGCGTCCTCGCGGCGGCCCTGGTCCCGGTACACGCCCGCCGTCCGCGCCAGCACCGCCGACGTCGTCGCCCCCGAACGCAGGCCCCGCAGCCGCTCCAGCGTCCCCCGGACCTCCTTGTAGTCGCCGAGGCCCGTGTACGCGTCCAGCAGCGCCGGGTACGACGTCCAGCGCTTCGGCGACTGGCGCAGCGCCTCCTCGCCCCACTTCCGGGCGGCCGGGAAGTCACGGCGCGCGTTCGCCAGCGCGGCCAGGCCCACGAGCCCCTCCGCATTCCCGCCCGGGCGCACCCTCATCGACGTACGCAGCGCCCGTTCCGCCCTCGGGAAGTCGGCGGCGTCCGACGTCCGCAGCCCGCGCTCCACATAGGCCGAGCCGAGCTGCGCCCAGGCCTGTCCGTCTCGCGCGTGCGTGCGGACGTACGCCTCGCGGTCGCCGATGAGCACCCGCAGGTCGGGCAGCGCCGCGGGCACCCCGCCGGTCACCGCCCGTTCCGCCCGGCCCGCCGGACCCGGCGCGGACACTGCGGACGGACGGTCCGGGGGCAGCGTCATCAGGGCGCCGCCGAGTACCGCACACCCCGCGAGTGCGGCGATCAACGGGCGCGGGAGGACACGTACACGACCACGGCCACGGACTCTCTCCATCTCCATGGCGCTCACTGTGCGTCAATACGACGACCGGATTCCCGTACCGAAAGCGCCTCGCGGCCGGGGTTCACACCGATGGCCCCGGATGCGACGCTGTGATCATGAGCCGTATCCAAGCCGCACCCGACGAAGCCCAGGGCAACCTCACGGACCGGCTGCTCGCGGAGCTGCCGGCCGAGGCCGTGCTCACCGATCCGGACGTCACCGCCGCCTACGCCAACGACATGGCGAGCTTCTGCGAGGCGGGCACCCCGGCCGTCGTGGTCCTGCCACGTACCGTCGAACAGGTCCAGCACGTCATGCGCGTCGCCACCGAACTGCGCGTCCCGGTCGTTCCCCAGGGTGCCCGTACCGGACTGTCGGGCGCGGCCAACGCCTCCGAGGGCTGCGTCGTGCTGTCGCTCGTGAAGATGGACCGCATCCTGGAGATCAACCCGGTCGACCGCATCGCCGTCGTCGAGCCCGGCGTCGTCAACGCCACGCTCTCCCGCGCGGTCAACGAACACGGCCTGTACTACCCCCCGGACCCCTCCAGCTGGGAGATGTGCACGATCGGCGGCAACATCGGCACCGCGTCCGGCGGGCTGTGCTGCGTGAAGTACGGCGTCACCGCCGAGTACGTTCTGGGGCTGGACGTGGTGCTGGCCGACGGGCGGCTCATGTCCACCGGGCGGCGGACCGCGAAGGGTGTCGCCGGCTACGACCTCACCCGGCTGTTCGTGGGCTCGGAGGGCTCGCTCGGCATCGTCGTACGGGCGGTGCTGGCGCTCAGGCCGCAGCCGCCCCAACAGCTCGTACTGGCCGCCGAGTTCGCCTCGGCTGCCGCCGCCTGCGACGCGGTGTGCCGGATCATGGAGGGCGGTCACGTCCCGTCCCTCCTCGAACTGATGGACCGTACGACGGTCAAGGCCGTCAACGACCTGGCGAACATGGGGCTCCCGGAGACCACCGAGGCCCTGCTGCTCTGCGCCTTCGACACCCACGAGCCCGCCGCCGACCTGGCCGCCGTCGGTGTGATCTGCGAGGCGGCCGGGGCCACGCAGGTGGTTCCCGCCGACGACGCCGCCGAGTCCGAACTGCTCCTCCAGGCAAGGCGGTTGTGCCTCGTCGCGCTCGAAGCGGTCAAGGGCACGACGATGATCGACGACGTGTGCGTACCCCGGTCCCGGCTCGGTGAGCTGCTCGCGGGCGTCGAGCGCATCGCCGAGAAGTACCAGCTGACCATCGGGGTGTGCGCCCACGCCGGCGACGGCAACACCCATCCCACGGTCTGCTTCGACGCCCAGAACGCCGAGGAGTCCCGGCGGGCCCGCGAGTCCTTCGACGAGATCATGGCCCTCGGCCTGGAGCTGGACGGCACGATCACCGGGGAGCACGGCGTCGGCATCCTCAAGAAGGAGTGGCTGGCACGCGAGCTGGGCCCGGTGGGCGTGGAGATGCAGCGGGCGGTCAAGGCTGCCTTCGACCCGCTGGGCATCCTGAACCCCGGCAAGCTGTTCTGAGCCGCTCGGAGTACGCGTCACACGCATCCCTCCCCGTCCTGGGACTCGTCCGACGGCCACGGGTCCCGCAGCCAGAGGTCATCGGCCACGGTGGGCGCGAGCAGCTCGGCGAGGCCGTCGTCGATACCGAGCTGCTCGGCCTCAGAGCCCGGGGGGACCGCCCGCAGGGTGCGCTCCAGCCATGCCGACACCTGAGCGGTGGGCGCCTCAAGGAGGGCGTCCCCGTCGGGTGAACTCAGCGCCATCAGGACGACGCTGCGTCCGTCGACCTTCGTCGGCCACACCCGGACGTCACCGTGACCGCACGGCCTGAACACCCCCTCGACCAGGAGCTCACGGGCGAACGTCCAGTTCACGGGGTTCTCGGAGCTGATGTGGAAGGCGATGTGGACGGCGAACGGATCGTTGGTGCGATAGGTGAGCCGCGCGGGCACGGGGATGCTCCGCTCCGGCGACAGGATGAGTTTCAGCTCCAGTTCCCGTTCCACCACGGTGTTCATCGCGTGGTTCATGGCGGGCACTTCCTCTCTCGTCGAACGTGTCGTGCGGGGCCCGCGGTGGGCCCGTACGAGGAGAGAGCGTGCGGACGCGTCAGCATTACGCGGGTTCCGAGAGGTTTTTCGGAGAAGTTTTTTGCGAACCGTGTCGGAGCCGTCGCGACGGATGGCAGAAGCTGTCACGAAGGGATTAGGTACGGCCGGAGGGGCGGTAGCGTGTGCGCCGGTCTGATAGATGTGGGTCACCCCGAATGACCCCCGAGCAGATACCGGACGACGGACATGAGCGCCCCAACCCCGGCCCCCGGTGACGACAGGCCCCGCGAGGGGTTTTACCCGGACCCGTCCATTCCTGGATACGTCCGGTTCTGGAACGGTGCCTCCTGGGTCCCGGGCACCAGTCGCCCGGCGCAGTCCGACGGCGCGCCCGGCGCGGCGCGGGTCGAGGAGACCGGGCCGCACTTCTTCGACGAGGAGCCGCGCCGGGCGACCCCGGCCGAGGCCCAGCACGGCAGCCGTCCCGAACCGGCGTCCGCCTGGGGCGCCGACCGCTCGCGCCAGTCCGGGTTCGGCGGCGACCGGGACCGCCATGTCTCCTGGGGCTCACCGGCGCAGGCGGCCGACCCGAGGACGGCCGACCCCAGGGCGGCGCACGAGCCCCCGGTCCAGCCGGACGGGCGGTCGGCCAGTACGGACGGTTCCGCGACGATCCCGCCGATGGAGCCGGAGGTCGGCGACATCCCCGAGTCGGGCACGTTCGTGTTCCGCCGGCCCACCCCGGGACCGGCCGCCACCGGAGCGGAGGGAGGCGTCCCCGGCACCCGTGGCCCCGCGCCCTCCGAGGGCACCATGACCTTCCGTGCGCTCTCCCCGCGCACGGGGCGCGAAGACGGGGCGGGCGGCGCGCAGCCGGGGGGCACGGGCTCGCCGCAGGGCGCGCAGGGCCCCGTGACGGCACCCGCTCCCGCGTCCGGCCGCGGCTTCGGCGCCGGGAAGGCCGCGGCGGCCCGTGCGGCGGCGGCCCAGGGCGCCAACCCCGCTCTGCCGGCCGCGACCCCGGCCGTCCCCCAGCAGAACTCTCCCGGCACCGGTGCCCCGATGGCCCACGGCGTCGGCGGCGGCCAGCCCTCCTGGGCCATGCAGGCACCCCGCCCGGGCGGACCCGAGGAGGGCGGGGAACGGCGCCTCGCGCCCTGGAAGCCGCCCGTCGAGGACGTGTTCCAGGCAGCCGCCCGACGACAGGCCGCGGCCCGTCCCGCGAACCTCGGCAAGCGGCTGGTCGCCCGGTTCGTGGACACCCTCGTCCTCGGCGCCCTCACCGCCGCGGCCGCCGTACCGCTGGGCACCAAGGCCCTCGACCACGTCAACGAGAAGATCGACGCGGCCAAGCTCTCCGGCGAGACCGTGACCGTATGGCTGCTGGACGGCACGACCGGGCTGTACCTGGGCATCGTGCTGGCCGTACTGCTGCTGGCCGGGGTCCTGACCGAAGCGTTGCCCACCGCCAGGTGGGGCCGCACACTCGGCAAGAAGCTGCTCGGTCTCGAGGTCCGGGACATCGAGGGCCACGAGCCCCCGTCGTTCGGCGCGGCCCTGCGCCGCTGGCTCGTCTACAGCGTCCCGGGGCTGCTCGGTATCGGTGTCGTGGGTGTCCTGTGGTGCCTGTTCGACCGCCCGTGGCACCAGTGCTGGCACGACAAGGCGGCGCACACCTTCGTCGCGGGCTGAGCACGGACGGCCGGGCGTACGGCTGAGCGGCGGCCGTACGTTCGACACGGGTCGGCCCGGTACGACGTACGCATCGTCCGATCCGGTACCCCGGACGGCCGCTCGCCGGATGCGGCGCCGGGCGGTTCGCGGTCCACTCGGGCCATGAGCAGCGAACCGCCTCCCGGCTCCGGTCAGCAGCCACCGGACGACGACCCGTTCAGGAAGCAGCCACCGCCTCCGTCGTACGGCGCGGGCGATCCCTACGGCGGCACAGGCCCCTCCGGCGGCGGCTCGCCGTACGGAGGAGGAGCCGGTGCGCCGTACGGAGGCGGCGGCGGTGATCCCTACGGCGGGGCCGCCGACCCCCTGTCGGGCATGCCCCCGCTCGCCGACGGCGGCCGGCGTGTACTGGCACGGCTCATCGACATGATCCTCGTCGGTGTCGTCGTCTGGCTGCTCACCCTGGGCTTCAACGTCAACGAGTACGACGTCGACGGCGACAAGATCGAGTACGGCCGCTCGATCGGCCAGTCGGCCATCGCCGCCGTGCTCTACATCGCGTACGACACGATCCTGATCTCCCGGACCGGGCAGACCCTCGGCAAGAAGTGGCTCCGGCTCCGGGTGGCCAACCTCGACAACGGCGCGACGCCCTCCGTGCAGACCGCGCTCGTCCGGTCGCTCGTGCTGTGGATCCCGTTCGCCTTCTGCTGCGCCTGCATCTGGACGGCGATCTCGGGCGGCTGGAGCTTCTTCGACAAGCCGTACAAGCAGGGCCTGCACGACAAGGCCGCCAAGACGGTGGTGGTCGGCACCGGTTGAGCGTGGACCGGCGCGGCGAAACGGCAACGGCGGTCGGGTGGTGCCCGTATGACGCGGGCACCACCCGACCGCCGTTGGCGTAAGGAGGTCTGAGTCCTGCGGTGGTTCAGTCCTGCTGAGCCGAGGAGGCCTGCACCGGGACACGCTCGCGAGGTGCCGGGGCGACGACCGCCGGGGTGGCCGACGAGGCGACGATCTGTGAGGCCGTCCGGGTCGGCCTGTGCCGGGGCACGGTCATGGCGACGAGCAGTCCCAGGCCGAGTCCCACGAGGGCGATCAGCGCTACCCCCGGGCCCGAATCCGTCTGAGACAGCAGCAGCATGGCGAGCGTCGAGAGAATCACGGTGCACGAACCGTAGGTGAGCTGTGCGACGGTCGGACGAGGCGCGGTCTGACGAGGCATGGCAATCGAGTCCTCGTGGATTCGGGGGTCATCGGGGGGAGCTACGCGGGTCGGCCTGGCTTTCCACCGGACATCCGGCGTCCGCCGACCGACTCTAATCGCGTGCATGCCCGACTGGAACGCGCGGTAAGCGTGACCTAACACACGGCTCCGGAGCACAGGGGGCGCACGGAGTCATCACGTCCACCAAGTGGACGCGCCCGCGCGCCGGTCGGGCGACACGTATGAGGACCGTCAAGACCGCATAATGCACTTGACCTGTCCAAGTCAAGGTCTGTCTTTTCTTCTAAACCTCTAGTCAAATTACGTCACTTGACTACACGCGTATACCGCCCGCGGACAGCTTCCGAACCAGGAACCCCCCATCCGCGGCGACGGACGCGGGGGAGGACCCTCAAGTGACCAGCAGACCCTGGACGTTCAGAACGGCGGCCGTGGGCGTGGCACTCGCCACAGCCGCCGCCACCTTCTCCACCTTCGCCATCGCCGAGGCCGACTCGGGTGCGGGCAAAGGCGCTTCAGCCGTGCCTGCCGCGAACCGGCACGACCCGGCGGAGCGACAGCACGCGGTCGACGACCTCGACACGCCGTACAGCCAGACCCAGGAGGCCCAGCGCGAGGAAGCCCTCAGGCAGGTCATCTCCGGCGAGGCCAAGGCCCAGAGCCGAAACGGCTCCCAGGTCGTGCAGCTCAAGAGCGGCAAGAGCAAGGGCAAGGGCAAGTACGTCGAGCTCGGCCGCGAGCGGACCGACAAGATCTTCACGATCCTCGTCGAGTTCGGCGACCAGGTCGACAGCCGCTACGGCGGCACGCCCGGCCCGCTGCACAACCGGATAGCCGCGCCGGACCGTGCCAAGGACAACAGCACGGCCTGGCAGGCGGACTACAACACCGCGCACTTCAAGGACCTCTACTTCGGCACCGGCAAGAAGACCGAGTCGATGAAGAAGTACTACGAGAAGCAGTCCTCGGGCCGCTACTCGATCGAGGGCACGGTCTCGGACTGGGTCAAGGTCCCCTACAACGAGGCCCGTTACGGTTCCAACAGCTGTGACCCCGACAACTGCGCCTGGTTCGCGGTGCAGGACGGGGTCACCGCATGGGTCGCGGCGCGGAAGGCAGCCGGCGCGACCGACGCGGCGATCAAGGCCCAGCTGGCCGCCTACGACCAGTGGGACCGCTACGACTTCGACGGCGACGGCAACTTCAACGAGCCCGACGGGTACATCGACCACTTCCAGATCGTGCACGCGGGTGAGGACGAGTCCGCGGGCGGCGGCGTACAGGGCGAGGACGCCATCTGGGCCCACCGCTCGTACGCGTTCGGCTCCGACAAGGGCTCGACCGGCCCCGCGACCAACCTGCGCGGCGGCGCGCAGATCGGCGACACCGGCATCTGGGTCGGCGACTACACCATCCAGCCGGAGAACGGCGGACTCGGGGTCTTCGCCCACGAGTTCGGCCACGACCTCGGCCTGCCGGACCACTACGACACGACCAACACCGGTGAGAACTCGACCGGTTACTGGACGCTGATGTCGTCCGGCTCCTGGCTCGGCACCGGCGGCGACAACATCGGCAACCTGCCCGGTGACATGAACGCCTGGGACAAGCTGCAGCTGGGCTGGCTCAAGTACGACACGGCGAAGGCCGCGAAGAAGTCGAGCCACAAGCTGGGCGTCGCCGAGTACAACACCAAGAACGCGCAGGCGGTCGTCGTCCAGCTGCCGAACAAGTCGGTGACCACCGAGGTCGTCACCCCGGCGCAGGGCGCCACCCAGTGGTGGAGCGGCAGCGACAACGACCTCAACAACACGCTGACCCGGTCGGTCGACCTCACCGGCAAGTCCTCGGCCACCCTCACCCTGGACGGCTGGTACGACATCGAGGCCGACTTCGACTACCTCTACACCGAGGTCTCCACCAACGGCGGCGCCAACTGGACGCCCGTCGACGGCACGGTCGACGGCGCCACCATCCCGCGTGACGGCAGCGGCAACCCGGCGCTCACCGGCACGGTCGACGCGTACAAGAAGCTGTCGTACTCCCTGAACGCCTACGCGGGCAAGAAGGTCGACCTGCGCTTCCGCTACTCGTCCGACGGCGGTGTCTCCCAGAAGGGCTTCGCGGCCGACGAGATCACCCTCACCGCCGACGGCGCCACCCTCTTCGCCGACAACGCGGAGAGCGCGGACGCTGCCTGGAAGACGAAGGGCTTCTCGCGCATCGGCGCGTCCTTCACGGACAGTTACCCGCAGTACTACATCGCCGAGAACCGCCAGTACGTGTCGTACGACAAGACCCTCAAGGTCGGCCCGTACAACTTCGGCTTCTCGACGACCCGTCCGGACTGGGTCGAGCACTTCCCGTACCAGAACGGCCTGTTGATCTGGAAGTGGGACACCTCCCAGAAGGACAACAACGTGACCGCGCACCCGGGTCTCGGCAAGATCCTTCCGGTGGACTCGCACCCGACCCCGCTGAAGTGGGCGGACGGCACGCTGATGCGCAACCGCATCCAGTCCTACGACTCCCCGTTCAGCCTGTACCGCACGGACGCCCTCCGGCTCCACAAGGCGGACGTCCTCACGAAGGTCGCCTCCCAGAAGGGCGTGCCGGTCTTCAACGACCGCACCTCCACGTACTACGACGCGGCGACCCCGCTCGCGGGCGTGAAGATCACTGACACCAACACCAGGATCAGGATCGTCAAGGAGGCCAAGGACGGCTCCACGATCTCGGTCCAGGTCGGCCCCGCAGGGAAGTAATCAACATAACTGCAGGTCAGAGCATGATCGGCCGTGACCCCCTGGCGGGTCGCGGCCGATCGTGTTTAGGTGCCTCCTGTGCCTTTCTTATTGACACGAGTCCCACGGGGGGTGTGACCGCATGGCCGCAGGAGGTTTCTGCAAGCTGCCCAGTGGCAGCGTGGTGGTGGCGCTGAACCTGCCCAGCCCCACCGCCCCGACCGGCAGACCCACGGGCGTGGGCCTGGACGACGTACGTGTCCTGGTGCTCGCCCAGAACCGCGCCAGGGCACTGACCCGCCTGCGCAACCTCGGCCTGCGAGCGGTCTACCTCCGGGGCAACGCGGAGCCGCCGAGCCCCGACGAGATCACGGCCGTCCTCCACCACCCCGACGGCCTGATATGGCGCACGGCCCCGGACAACAGCGTCCCCTCGATTCCGGAGCGCACGGAGCTGTGGCACCCGATCAGGTCGCTGCTGCGGAGGCCGCCGGCCCGGGTGTGAGACGGGTGCGACCACCCTCCGGGGGCCTCGGCCTTTCGGCCTAGGCCGATCGCACGATGTGACCGGCCGGGTGTACGCCGTAACCTCGCCGCATGACGGCAGCTGACTCTTCCCCCGGCGGACCCCGCAGCATCGAGCAGCGCGGGCGCGAAGCACTGGAACGGCTCGCGCGGGACATCGACGTATGGGTCGCCACGGCCGACGCCACCGGCGAGCCGACCCTCGTACCGCTGACCTTCTGGTGGGACGGCGAGACGGTGTGGCTGGCCACCCGCGACACCAACCCGACCGGCCGCAACCTGCGCGCCTCGGGCCGGGTGCGACTCTCCTTCGGCCACACCCGGGACGTGGTCCTGATACACGGCACGGCCCGTGTGTTCACCCGCGAGGAACTGCCGCCCGGCGTGGGCGACGCCTTCACCGCGAAGGACGGCTGGGACCCGCGCGAGAGCGGCCCGTCGTACGTGTGGTTCCAGATCACCCCGGAGGTCGTCCAGGCGTGGGGGACGGTGCCCGAGATGGCCGACCGGGACCTCATGCGCGACGGCAAGTGGCTGGTCCGGGGCGACTGAGCCCGGGGCGGCTCCAGGCGGGGGTGTACCGGCGTACGGGCTAGACGACAGCCTTGCCGGACAGCTCCACGCCCGCCGCCCGCAGCTCCTCCAGTGCCCGTTCCGTCGACTCCTCGGCGACTCCCGCCGTGAGGTCCAGCAGGACCTGCGTACGGAAGCCCTCGCGGGCCGCGTCCAGAGCGGTGGCCCTGACACAGTGGTCGGTCGCGATACCGACGACGTCCACCTCGTCGATCTCACGCGCCCGCAGCCAGTCACCCAGCGCGACCCCGTTCTCGTCGGCACCCTCGAAGCCGCTGTAGGCCGCCGCGTACGCGCCCTTGTCGAAGACGGCGTCGACCGCGCCGGAGGCGACCGCGGGGGCGAAGTTCGGGTGGAAGCCGACGCCCTCCGTGCCGGCCACGCAGTGCGCGGGCCAGGAGCGCTGGAAGTCGGGGTTGTCGGCGAAGTGTCCGCCCGGGGCGATGTGGTGGTCGCGGGTCGCCACGACATGGCGGTACCCGGCGGGGGCCTGCCCGATCAGCTCGGTGATCGCGGCGGCGACATCGGCACCCCCGGCCACCGCGAGACTGCCTCCTTCGCAGAAGTCGTTCTGCACGTCTACGACGATCAAGGCGCGGCGCATGGTCGGTGTCCTTCGACTGCCGGTGTGAACATGTGAACTTCCGAGCCTAGAGACTTCCGCCCCACTTCGGGAGGGGGCATTCGGGGCAACCGGCGGGCACGGACGCCTGTTGCCCCTGTGCAGCGGGGGTGTCAGGCCTGCGCGGGCAGGTACTCCGTCGGAATGACGGCCTCCCCGCGCGACAGCTGGGTCGCCGACAGCGGCAGGTTGGCCCGCGCGGCGGCATGCCGGTCCCGTACGACGTCCAGCGCCTCCCGGGCGACGACCCGACCGCCCTTCACCAGCTCGACCAGCAGCTGCCGGTCCGTCAGCTCGGCCGGCACCGGCCCCGTACCGATCACCTCGGCCTCCGCGAACCCGTCCCGGTCGCGACGCCGGGCCGCCCACTTCCGGCCCCCGATCGACGTCTTGCCGCCGCTCGACTTCTTCGCCACCGGAACCAGCGGAGCCTTCGGGTCCGCCGACTCGGCGCGGGCCACCAACTTGTAGACCATCGAGCACGTCGGGTGGCCGGAACCCGTCACCAGCTGGGTACCCACCCCGTACGCGTCCACCGGCGCCGCCGCCAGCGAGGCGATCGCGTACTCGTCGAGGTCCGAGGTCACGACGATCCGCGTCCGCTCGGCCCCCAGCGCGTCCAACTGCTGCCGCACCCGGTGCGCGACCAGCAGCAGATCCCCGGAGTCGATGCGCACCGCGCCCAGCTCGGGCCCGGCGACCTCCACCGCCGCCCGTACCGCCTCGGCGACGTCGTACGTGTCCACCAGCAGCGTCGTGTCGCGGCCCAGCGAGTCCACCTGGGCCTGGAAGGCGTCGCGCTCGCGGTCGTGGAGCAGGGTGAAGGCGTGGGCGCTCGTCCCGACGGTCGGAATGCCGTAACGGAAACCGGCGGCCAGGTCGGACGTGCTCGTGAAGCCACCGACGTACGCGGCGCGGGAGGCGGCCACCGCGGCCAGCTCGTGCGTGCGCCGGGCGCCCATCTCGATCAGCGGGCGGTCACCGGCGGCCGAGGCCATCCGGGACGCCGCCGCAGCGATCGCCGAGTCGTGGTTGAGGATCGAGAGGATCACCGTCTCCAGCAGCACGCACTCCGCGAAGGAGCCCTCGACCCGCAGGATCGGCGAGCCCGGGAAGTAGACCTCGCCCTCGGGATAGCCCCAGACGTCCCCGGCGAACCGGTACGACGCCAGCCACCGCAGGGTCTCCTCGTTGACGATCCGGCGCTCGCGCAGGAAGTCGAGGACGGCCGTGTCGAACCGGAAGTTCTCCACCGCGTCGAGCACCCGTCCGGTGCCCGCGACGACGCCGTAGCGCCGGCCCTCGGGCAGTCGCCGCGTGAAGACCTCGAAGACCGACCGCCGGTCGGCGGTGCCCGCCTTCAGGGCTGCCTGGAGCATCGTCAGCTCGTAGTGATCCGTGAAGAGCGCCGTCGAGGGGACGTCCACCGGCAGCCCAAGGTCCGCTGTGTTCATGGACGGGATGCTACCCCCATCTCGTCACTTTGACGATTTCCAGCGTGATTTGGCCGGTGACCCCCTTCTGGTGGCAGCATGGGCCTGTGACGTCACCCGCTCCCGTAGAGATCGAACGCACCGAACCGGCGGAGGAGACCTTCGCCGTACCCGAGCCCGACGTCCCCTGGGTCACCATCGTCCACAACGACCCGGTCAACCTCATGAGCTATGTGACCTACGTCTTCCAGACGTACTTCGGCTACTCGAAGGACAAGGCCACCAAGCTCATGATGGACGTCCACCACAAGGGCCGGGCGGTCGTCTCCAGCGGCAGCCGCGAAGAGATGGAACGCGACGTGCAGGCCATGCACGGCTACGGTCTGTGGGCCACCCTCCAGCAGGACCGGAAGTAGCGAACCACTCAATGCCAGGACACTTCGAACCGCTCCCCGGCGGCGGCGCGGCCGTCGCGCTCGACGACGTCGAGATCTCCATCATCCGGTCGCTGGCCGTCCAGCTCCTGGAGCTGATCGGCCCCGGCCCCGCGGAGGACGCCCCCGACGACCCGCTCGCCGAGCTGTTCGCCGAGGGCCCGAGCGAGCCCCCCTCCGACCCGGTGCTCAAACGCCTGTTCCCGGACGCCTACGGCGACCCCGTCGACGTACCGTCGTCACCGGAACAGGCCGAGGAACAGCGGGAGTACTCCTCCGAGTTCCGCCGGTTCACCGAGAACGACCTGCGGACCGGCAAGCGGGAGAGCGCCCTCGCGGTGATCCGCTCACTGGACGCGCTGACACCGGCCGGCGACGGGGGCGCGGTGCTCAAGCTGACGCACGAGGAGTCCCGGCAGTGGCTGGGCGCGCTCAACGACCTGCGCCTGGCGATCGGCGCCCGGCTCGACGTCATCGACGAGGAGGACACCGACCTCCTCTACCGGCTCCCGGACGAGGACCCGCGCAAGCCGATGGTGATGGCGTACCTGTGGCTGGGCGGGCTGCAGGAGACGCTCGTCTCGACCCTGATGCCCTGAGGGCGGGCCGGGTGGCATCCCGGCATGTGGGCCGTCCCGTACCACCCCTCGGTACGGGACGGCCCTTCTGTCTATCCTGACGAACATGCTGACCATCACCCAGGCCCTCGTCGACCAGATCGTCGCCCACGCGCGCAAGGACCACGCCGACGAAGCGTGCGGCGTCGTCGCCGGCCCGGCGGGCTCGGACCGGCCCGAGCGGTTCATCCCGATGCTGAACGCGGCCATGTCGCCCACGTTCTACGAGTTCGACTCCGGGGACCTGCTGAAGCTGTACCGCGAGATGGACGACCGCGACGAGGAACCCGTGGTCATCTACCACTCCCACACCGCGACCGAGGCCTACCCCTCCCGCACCGACATCTCCTACGCCAACGAGCCCGGCGCCCACTACGTCCTGGTGTCCACGGCCGACGCCGACGGCCTCGGCGAGTTCCAGTTCCGCTCCTTCCGGATCATCGAGGGCGAGGTCACGGAGGAGGAGGTCACGGTCGTGGAAACGTACTGATCTCAGCTGTCGGCCCGAAATGGTCCACCAGCCGAGACAGACCTCCAGGATCCGGACCGGGAATCGATACGATGAGCCCATGGTTTCCTACGACGTGAGCGACAAGACGCCGGGCACCCCGCTGCTCGTGGCGCGGCTGCACGTCGACCTGTGCAGGCTCGCCAGCGCCATCTGTTGACGCCGGACCCTGCCGCCGTACGGCCGTGAGCCGCGGCGCCTCACATGCATGACCTGCATGACCTGCATGACCTGCACGAAACGGCTTTTCGCGCCGCCGCGCGCCCACCGACCCACAACTCCCGACAGGAGCCCCGAGCCATGGCCATCGAGGTCCGCATCCCGACCATCCTCCGCACCTACACCGACGGCGAGAAGGCCGTCCCCGGTGCCGGAGAGACCCTCGCCGAGCTCCTCGCCGACCTCGAAACCCGGCACACGGGCGTCCAGGCCCGCATCGTGGACGACGGCAAGCTGCGCCGCTTCGTCAACGTCTACCTCAACGACGAGGACGTCCGCTTCCTCGACGGCATCAACACCAAGCTCGCCGACGGCGACACCGTGACGATCCTGCCGGCCGTCGCCGGTGGCATGGTCTGATCGGCCCCCGGCACCCATGCGCTACGACTCGCCGCTGGCCGCGGTAGGCAACACCCCCCTGGTGCGCCTGCCGCGGCTCTCGCCGTCCGCCGACGTACGGATCTGGGCGAAGCTGGAGGACCGCAACCCCACCGGCTCGGTCAAGGACCGCCCCGCCCTGCACATGGTCGAGCAGGCCGAGAAGGACGGCCGGCTCACCCCCGGCTGCACCATCCTGGAGCCCACCTCCGGCAACACCGGCATCTCGCTCGCCATGGCCGCCAAGCTCAAGGGCTACCGCATGGTCTGCGTGATGCCCGAGAACACCTCTCAGGAACGCCGCGAACTGCTCGCCATGTGGGGCGCCGAGATCATCCCCAGCCCCGCCGCCGGCGGCTCCAACACGGCCGTACGAGTCGCCAAGGAACTCGCCGCCGAGCACCCGGACTGGGTGATGCTCTACCAGTACGGCAACCCCGACAACGCAGGCGCCCACTACGCCACCACCGGCCCGGAGATCCTCACCGACCTCCCCTCCATCACCCACTTCGTGGCGGGCCTCGGCACGACGGGCACGCTCATGGGCGTCGGACGCTACCTCCGCGAGCACAAGCCGGACGTGAAGATCGTCGCTGCCGAGCCGCGCTACGACGACCTGGTCTACGGCCTGCGCAACCTCGACGAGGGCTTCGTACCCGAGCTGTACGACGCCTCCGTCCTCACCACCCGCTTCTCCGTCGGCTCGGCGGACGCCGTCACCCGCACCCGGGAACTCCTCCAGCAGGAGGGCATCTTCGCGGGCGTCTCCACCGGCGCCGCGCTGCACGCCGCGATCGGCGTCGGCAACAAGGCCGTCAAGGCGGGCGAGAGCGCCGACATCGTCTTCGTCGTCGCCGACGGTGGCTGGAAATACCTCTCGACAGGCGTCTACACGGCGGCCACGACAGAGGAAGCCATCGAGACACTCCAGGGCCAGCTCTGGGCGTGAGCCAGAGCCCCTGACCGGCCGCCCATCGCGAACCCGTTCGGGTTCCGTACTCGGGTTCCGTACTACGACGCGAGGTGTCGGACCTGGTCCCACAGGGCCGGGTCCACCACCCCCACCCGCCGCCGGAACTCATGAACGGGCAGCTCACGCAACTCGTCCGTCTCCAGGAAACTCGGCCGGCCCTGGGCGTCACCCACCGCACCCGGCGGCAACGGGATCACCCCGGGCCGCTCGTCGTGGTACTTGCTGGTGATCTTCGCGACCGTCGCGCGCCGCCCGCGCACCGCGAGCACCAGACACGGCCGGTCCTTGCCCCCCGGACCGTCCTCGAAGGGCACGTTCGCCCACCAGATCTCCGCGGGCCGGGGCCGCGCCGACCGCCCCCGCTGCCCCTTCGGCTCCCCGGGCCGCCCCGGCGGCCTGCCCCCGCGCCTCGGGGACCGATGCCCGCGCCCCCAGCCGTCCACCAGCGCCGCGACCAGCGCGAGCAGCACGACGGCCGCCAGGGCGAGCCACCATGACGTGTCCATACGGAAGACGGTACCGGCGCACTCCGCACGCCGCCCGCGCTACCGGCGCTTCACGTCCAGCCGAACCGGTGACAGCACAGGTGAGTTCGCCCACAACAGCCCTTGACGGAGGAGCGACGGGGGGTTTTGCGCCTTACGCTCGACAGCACCGCAAGAACCCCGTCACGTTTGTTTTGACGCTCCCCGCCAGCGGAGGTTTCTGCTTTATGAAGCTCACCGTCGTCGGCTGCTCAGGGTCGTTCCCGTCCGCGGAATCGGCCTGTTCGAGCTACCTCGTAGAGGCCGACGGCTTCCGGCTGCTTCTCGACATGGGCAACGGTGCCCTTGGCGAGTTGCAGCGCCACTGCGGTCTCTACGACCTCGACGCGATCTTTCTCAGCCATCTGCACGCCGATCACTGCATCGACATGTGCGCGTACTTCGTCGCACGGTACTACCGCCACGAGGGCGGGCGCTGCGATCCGATCCCGGTCTACGGCCCCGAAGGCACCGAGCACCGTCTCACCACCGCCTACGCCGACACCCCCACCGCCTCCTCCATGAGCGAGGTCTTCGACTTCCACACGGTCAAGCCGAGCACGTTCGACATCGGCCCCTTCACCGTCCACACCGAACGGGTGCGCCACCCGGTGGAGGCGTACGGCATCCGCATCGAGCACGCCGGCAAGTCCCTGACGTACTCCGGGGACACCGGCGTCAGCGACACGCTGGAGCAACTCGCCCGGAACACCGACCTGTTCCTCTGCGAGGCCGCGTTCACGCACGGCAAGGAGAACATCCCGGACCTGCACCTCAACGGCCGCGAGGCGGGCCAGACGGCGAATCGCGCGGGAGCGCACAAGCTGGTCCTGACCCACATCCCCCCGTGGACCGACCCGCAGGTCAACCTGGCCGACGCCCGCGAGGTGTTCCGGGGGCCGGTGGAACTGGCGACGCCGAGGGTGACGTACGAGATCTGAGGCTCCTCCGTCGTACGTGCACGAGGGCCCCGGAACCTGTCGGTTCCGGGGCCCTCGTCATGCGGTACGGCCGTACGCCCGGGCTCTCACGCCTTGGTGAGGTCCTCGACCTCCTCCTCGGGCTCGCGGCCGGGGGTGGGGAGGTTGAACCTGGTGATGGCGAAGCGGAAGACGAAGTAGTAGACGGCACCGAAGACCAGGCCGATCGGGATGATCAGCCAGGGTTTGGTGGCGAGGTTCCAGTTCAGGGCGTAGTCGATGAAGCCCGCAGAGAAGGTGAAGCCCGCGTGGACACCGAGGGCCCAGGTGATCGCCATGGACAGAGCGGTCAGGACCGCGTGGATCACGTAGAGCAGCGGGGCGATGAACATGAACGAGAACTCGATCGGCTCGGTCACACCGGTCACGAAGGACGTCAGCGCGAGCGAGATCATCATGCCCATCACGGCCTTGCGACGCTCCGGGCGCGCGGAGTGCGCGATGGCGATCGCGGCGGCCGGGAGACCGAACATCATGATGGGGAAGAAACCCGACATGAACTGACCGGCAGTCGGGTCGCCGGCGAAGAAGCGGTTGAGGTCGCCGTGCACGACCGTGCCGCCGGCGTTGGTGAAGTCGCCGATCTGGAACCAGGAGACGGTGTTCACGAACTGGTGCATGCCCACGGGGATCAGCGCACGGTTGATCAGGCCGAACAGGCCCGCGCCCAGGGCGCCGAGACCGGTGATCCACTCGCCGAAGTTGGAGATGCCCTCACCGATCGGCTCCCAGACGAGGCCGAAGAAGACACCCAGCGCGGTACCGACGAAGGCCATGATGATCGGCACGAGGCGGCGGCCGTTGAAGAAGCCGAGCCAGTCGACGAGCTTCTTGCGGTGGTAGCGCTGCCACAGCACGGCGGACAGCAGACCCATCACGATTCCGCCGAGGACACCGGGGTTGTTGTAGGTCGCGGCTATGTCGGCGCCCGCCTGGACCTTGGCCTCGGTGACGGGGAACGCCTTGAGGACGTTGCTGTAGACCAGGTAGCCGACGAGTGCGGCGAGTGCGGTGGAGCCGTCCGACTTCTTGGCGAAGCCGATTGCCACGCCGATGCAGAACAGCATCGGCAGGTTGTCGAAGATGGCGCCACCGGCGGTGGCGAACACCGCCGTCACCTTGTCGGGCAAGTTCAACTTGTCGTGCACGTCCTGCTGGCCGAGCCGGAGCAGGAGACCCGCCGCCGGAAGTACGGCGATCGGGAGCTGCAGGCTGCGGCCGACCTTCTGCAGGCCCTGGAACAGGCCGGATCCCCTCTTCTTCGAGGGGACCGCCGTCGCGGTGGCGGTGCTCATACTTCCTCCAACGGGTACATGGTCTACACCACTCAGTGGTGTAGACCATGTTGTAGCACGGTGAAGGCCGCATAAGGAACCCACGATTTCACAACGGATGCAGACTGGTGTAGACCAGTCGCGAACAGTGCGCGGACAGTGCGCGGACGGCGTGCGGACCGCTCGCGAAGATCGGTCAACTGTGGGTTACTGCGACAAAGCGGTTCGGACCAGGGAGTAGGACATGTCCACCAAGGCAGAGAAGATCGTCGCCGGACTCGGCGGCCTCGACAACATCGAGGAAGTCGAAGGCTGCATCACCCGCCTCCGCTGCGAGGTCATCGACCCCGCACTGGTCAACGACGCCGCCCTCAAGGCCGCCGGCGCCCACGGCGTCGTCAAGATGGGCACCGCCATCCAGGTCGTCGTCGGCACGGACGCCGACCCCATCGCGGCCGACATCGAAGACATGATGTGAACACCCTTGCGTAGTGCGGGCGTTCAGCCCTGAAGGGCCCTTCCCCACCACGGGAAGGGCCCTGTCCCCCGTTACGGCTAGGCTCGTCGCCATGTCACGTATCGACGGCCGCACCCCCGAACAGCTCCGCCCCGTCACCATCGAACGCGGGTGGAGCAAGCACGCCGAGGGCTCCGTCCTCGTCTCCTTCGGCGACACGAAGGTCTTCTGCACCGCCTCCGTCACCGAAGGCGTCCCGCGCTGGCGCAAGGGCAGCGGCGAGGGCTGGGTCACCGCCGAATACTCGATGCTCCCGCGCGCCACCAACACCCGCGGCGACCGCGAATCCGTACGCGGCAAGATCGGCGGCCGTACGCACGAGATCAGCCGCCTCATCGGCCGCTCCCTGCGCGCCGTCATCGACTACAAGGCGCTCGGCGAGAACACCATCGTCCTCGACTGCGACGTCCTCCAGGCCGACGGCGGCACCCGCACGGCCGCCATCACCGGCGCGTACGTCGCCCTCGCCGACGCCATCACCTGGGCCCAGGGCCGGAAGCTGATCCGGGCCAACCGCCAGCCCCTCACCGGCACGGTCAGCGCGGTGTCGGTCGGCATCGTCGGCGGAGTGCCCCTGCTGGACCTCTGCTACGAGGAGGACGTCCGCGCCGAGACCGACATGAACGTCGTCTGCACCGGAGACGGCCGCTTCGTCGAGGTCCAGGGCACCGCCGAGGCCGAGCCGTTCGCCCGCGACGAGCTGAACTCCATCCTCGACCTCGCGGTCGCCGGCTGCACCGACCTGGCGGCCCTCCAGCGCAAGGCGCTGGACACCGCCCTGGAAAGGTAAAGGACTCACCAAGTAGGGTTCCGGTCGCGGGCAACCGCACCGCCACGCATCGCGTCTTCATCGGTACGGGCGTACGGCACACCGCTGTACGCCCGGCCAGCTGTCAGGGGTCGTACGTACCGCGCCCCGTTCACACGAGGGGAACCACCACCATGGCCGTGAGCCGCCGACCCGGCCACCGCACCGCCGTCATCGCCGCAACCCTGGCCGCCGTCGCGCTGACCGCCGGGCTCACCACCGGCTGCGACGCCGTCAACAAGGCCCTGGACTGCGTCCAGACCGCCGACGCCGTCGCCACCAGCGTCTCCAACCTCCAGCAGGCGGTCAGCAGCGCCGCGAACGACCCGACCCAGCTGGACGAGGCCCTGACCTCGATCGACAAGAACCTCAGCGACCTCGGCGACAAGACGGACAACACCGATGTCAACAAGGCGGTCGACGACCTCGACAAGGCTGTGGACAACGTCCGTACGGCCGTCAAGAACGGCGACCAGACCCCGGACATCAGCGGCGTCACGGACGCGGCGGGCGAACTGACGAAGGTCTGCACGTCGTAGTCGTCGTCATCCTCGGATATGGCGTGAGGGGTCGCGGGTGGGCCCGCGATACTGGACGCCATGACACGCCTGATCCTCGCCACCCGTAACGCCGGAAAGATCATCGAGCTGCGGCAGATCCTCGCCGACGCGGCCCTCCCCATGGACCTGGTCGGCGTGGAGGCCTACCCCGACATCCCCGACGTCAAGGAAACAGGCGTCACCTTCGCCGAGAACGCCCTCCTCAAGGCCCACGCCCTGGCCCAGGCAACGGGCCTCCCGGCGGTGGCCGACGACTCGGGCCTGTGCGTCGACGTCCTGAACGGCGCCCCGGGCATCTTCTCGGCTCGCTGGTCGGGCCGCCACGGCGACGACCGGGCCAACCTGGACCTGCTCCTGGCCCAGCTGTCGGACATCGCGGACGAACACCGGGGCGCCCACTTCGCCTGCGCGGCGGCCCTGGCGCTTCCGGACGGCACGGAACGGGTGGTCGAGGGCAGGCTGCGGGGCGTCCTACGGCACACCCCGGAGGGCTCGGGCGGCTTCGGCTACGACCCGATCCTCCAGCCGGAAGGTGACACGCGGACGTGCGCACAGCTGACGGCGGCGGAGAAGAACGCGATCAGCCATCGGGGGCAGGCGTTCCGGGGGTTGGTGCCGGTGGTTCGGGAGTTGCTGGGCTGACTTCACGAAAAAGCCCCGCACCTACGAATCGAAGGTGCGGGGCTAATTTTCCCTGTGGGCCCGGTGGGACTCGAACCCACGACACACCGGACCTAAACCGGCGCCCTCATAGCCAGCTGGGGTACGGGCCCGCAGCGACACCTACTCTACTGTGCGTCGCGGTGAGGGCAGACGGTGAGACCGATTCGCGAAGGTCTTCGTCTGGCTGTGGCATGAAGGGCATAGATATCGCAGGTTTTCCTGCCGGTTGTCGAGCCAGTCACCGTTGATGTGATCGATCTCCAGCACGAGTCGCCTGCCCTGCCAGACGTCCCCAACGTGGCAGGTGTCGCAGGTTCGGGGGACGTCCCGATCATCGAGGGCTCGCCTGAGGTGCACCGTCTGGGTGCGGGAACAGCCGGGTTCCAACCGCACCAGGATCTGGGCTGCAGACTTGCGGTTCTTGCTCGGAACACCCCGGCCGTGAGCCTGACCGACGAAGTGGCTGATCGAGAGATTGTGAGCCTCCACGCTCCGTTTGACGCGTGCGCGTCCTGCCCCGTTGTCGACGATGCCGAGCAGCTTAAGGACCCCCGCGAGGCTCCGCGAGGCAGCAACGGCGGCTGCGAGCTGGTCGCGCCGCACGATCCCCGGACCGTATCTGCGCCCGCTGTTGAAGTGCGAAGTGTCGATCCCGAGGTGGTCGAGCTTCTTACGAATATGGCCATACGGGCTGTCGCGTGGATCAAAGCCCATGTACTTCAGCATTTCTCGGATGCTGGACGACTGGGCCGCTGCCTCCTGCAGAATCTCTTTCGAGTAGCTTCGCCGCTCGCGTTCGGGCATCGGTTCGTCGATGAAGTGCGAGGTGTCGATCGCGTAATGCTTAAGCCGTTTGAGCAGGTAGTTGCGCGGGCCGCTGCCCATCGGAGCGTTCAGTCTGCGCATCAGATCGGCCAGACTTGTGGAGACAGCCGCGGTACGGGCGAGCAGATCGCCCGTGAACTTCGGAGAACTCATCCCTGGTTCCTCCGCTTGCGACCCCGGTAAGTGTCCGTTACCGCATGGCAGTTGGGGCAGAGCAACTGGAGGTTCTCCGGGCGGTTGTCCCACCAGTCGCCGTTGATGTGGTCCACCTCAAGGCTGAGCGGTCGACCGTTCCGCTCCGGCCCCGTGCCGCACATCGTGCAGCGCTCCTCAACTCCGGTGTGGAGCAGCGCGCGGCGCAGGCGTCGGCCCGGCACTCTTCCCTCCTCGGCGCTGCGCAGGCATAGAGGGCTCCCGAGCGACCCCTTGGGACGCTGCCGTCGTACCGGACCGAAGTGGCTTGTGTCGATTCCGAACTTGGCGATACGGCGACTGATGTGCGTCTGATTGCCACCGACCTGGTTGATGCCGAGGCGTCGTACAACGTCCTTGATACTGGTTGACTCCGCCACGGCAGCGCGCAGTCGTTCTTCGGTATGCCGGACCCGGCCCGTCGTGAAATGCGAGATGTCGATCTCGGCTTCCGCCATTTTCTGGCGCAGATAGTGCCTGCTGCCAGGTGTGGGGTTGCCTCCGCACCATCGGACAGCGTCATCGATGTGCTGCGTTCGCAGAGCCGCCTCCTCCAGCAGCTCGCGGGTGTACCGAACCGTCACGCTCCCCCTCCGCCCCGGCCGCGCGTTCGCAGCCCGTACGGAGTAACGAACAGTTCATCGGACAGTCACGCCCGAAAAGTAGAGCGGCCCGTGCGAGGCATCCCGCACGAGCCGCCCGTTCAGCGGAAAGCGGTCCCTCAGACGCCCAGGTCCTTGATGATCTTGGCTACGTGGCCGGTCGCCCGGACGTTGTACAGGGCGTGTTCCACCTTGCCCTCCTCGTCCACCACGATGGTGGAGCGGATGACGCCCATGTACGTCTTGCCGTAGTTCTTCTTCTCGCCGAAGGCCGCGTACGCCTCCAGGACCGTCTTGTCCGTGTCGCCGAGCAGCGTGACCTTCAGGTTCTCCTTCTCGCGGAACTTCGCGAGCTTCTCCGGCTTGTCCGGGGAGATGCCGATCACGTCGTATCCGGCGCCGGCCAGCAGTTCCAGGTTGTCCGTGAAGTCGCAGGCCTGCTTGGTGCAGCCGGGGGTGAGTGCGGCCGGGTAGAAGTAGACGATGACCTTGCGGCCCTTGTGGTCTGCCAGTGACACCTCGTTGCCGTCGGCGTCGGGCAGGGTGAAGGCGGGGGCCACGTCACCGGGCTGGAGTCGCTCGCTCATCCGTCTGATCTCCTCGTACGTCCTTGTGTGTCCACGTGGGTCCACATGCGTCCACGTGCACCCCTGGCACCCTTGAAAGGTGCCGGTCCGAGCCTAACCGGGGGTGCTGACAGTGCGGTCCGAGGCGGAACTGACAGACTGTCCGGAGCAATGCATCCAGCGGACTTCGGAGGGCGTACGGTGGCGGACACCTCGGACAGCAGCAGAACCCCGGCGCAGATCGAGGCGGACATCAAGCGCCGGCGCGAGACGTTGGCCGAGACGCTCGACGAGATCGGGGTGCGGGTGCACCCGAAGACGATCGTCGGCGATGCCAAGGCCAAGGTCGTCGCCGGCGTCGACCACACCCTCGGACGCGCCTATGTCGGCGTCAACCGTGTCGTCGGTGACGTCAAGGGGCAGTTCGTCGACGAGGAGGGCGCTCCGAGGCTGGAGCGGATCGTGCCCGTCGCCCTCGTGGTCGTGGGGCTTGTCGGGCTGCTCGCTCTCGGCACCCGGCGGCGCAGGGGCTGAGGGGACAGGTAGGTTCGGAGCGTGAGCGCCAAAAGCAGTGAGAAGAGCATCCATCACGACAAGCTGCCCATCCGGATGCTGCACGACCGTGTGCTTGTGCGGCAGGACGCCAGCGAGGGTGAGCGGCGTTCCGGTGGCGGGATCCTGATTCCCGCCACCGCTGCCGTCGGGCGTCGGCTGGCCTGGGCGGAGGTCGTCGCGGTCGGGCAGAACGTACGGACGGTGGAGCCGGGCGACCGCGTGCTGTACGACCCGGAGGATCTCGCCGAGGTCGAGGTGCGCGGTGTGGCCTACGTGCTGATGCGCGAGCGCGATCTGCACGCCGTCGCGGCGGACCGGTTCGAGGGGTCCGAGGACTCGACCGGGCTGTATCTGTGAACAGCGACCTGTAGGACAGGGAATCCCGGGGCTGGTGACCATCGTCACCAGCCCCTTTCCCGTTCTGCGGCTTCTGCGGCGGGTTCGGTTCAGTCCCGTCGTGCCGAGGTCAGCGCCCCCGTCGTCACCCCCGGTGTCGTCCCTCCCGTGTTGCCCCCCGAGTCCGTCGTGCCGCCGGTGCCGGTGGTGCCGCCGTCGGTCGTCGTGCCCCCGGTGCCGGTGGTGCCGCCGTCCGTGGTCGTCCCGCCGGTGCCCGTCGTACCGCCTGTGGTGGTGGTCCCGCCGGTGGCTGTCGTACCGCCGGTCGTCGTCGTGCCGCCGGTGGTTGTGGTGGTCCCGCCGGTGGTCGTGCCGCCGGTCGTCGGGGTGCCGCCCGTGGTCGGACCGGTTGTCGCGCCCGGGGTCTCCTGGCCTCCGGTCGTGGTGCCGCCGTTGTCCTGGCCGGCGTCGGTGCCGGGGTCGGGGCTCGGGTCGACGGGCGGGGCCTGCTCCTCGTCGGCGCCCTCCTGGAGCTGGAGGTCGAAGTCCTTCGCCTCCTTGCCCTTCAGGGCGTCCTTCGTGAACTGGGCCCAGATCTCGGCGGGGGCACCACCACCGTTGACGCGCTGGAGGCCCATCGCGCCGTACAGCGACTTGTGCTTGCCGGTGACCGGGTCCTGGCCCATGACCGAGACGACCGTCGCGAGGTCGGGGGTGTAGCCCGCGAACCAGGCCGCCGTGTCCTCCTCGGCCGTACCGGTCTTGCCGGCCACCGGGCGGTCGGCCTCCTGGGCCGCGGTCGCCGTGCCCTCCTCCACCACGCTCTGCAGGACCGCCGTGGTCGTGTCGGCGGCCTCCCGTGACACGACCTGCCTGGTCTTCTGCCTGGGGAGGGTCACCGACCCCGTCTCGCCGTCCTTGGTGATCTTCTCGATGATCGTGTACGTGCCGTGCTTGCCGTGGTTGGCGAGTGTGGCGTACGCCTCCGTCATGTCGAGGACGCTGGCCGTCGACGTGCCGAGCGCGATGGACGGGTACGGGTTGAGGTCGGGGGTGTCGGAGGGCAGGCCCAGGTCGATCGCCGTCTGCTTGACCTTCGCGGGGCCGACGTCCACCGCCATCTGCGCGTACACCGAGTTGATGGACTTGTTCGTCGCCGTGCGGACGGTGACGTTGCCGTACGAGCCCTGGTCCTCGTTCTCGGGGGCGTACTCGCCGCCGCTCCAGCCCTCGACCGGGCGCTTGTTGGTGCCGTCGTAGTACGTGTTCGGGGTGATCGTCTGCCCGTCCTGGGTCACCGAGCCGTTCTGGACGGCCGAGGTGAACACGAACGGCTTGAAGGTGGAGCCGTCCTGGTAGTCGCGGCGGGTCGCGTTGTTGACGTACTGCTTGGTGTAGTCGATGCCGCCGTACATCGCGAGGACCTTGCCGGTGGCCGGGTCGATGGCGACGCCGCCCGCGCGGACGTAGTTGTCGACCTTGTTGTTCTTCTTGTCGAGCTTCTTCATCACCTTGTCGTTGACCGCCTTCACGAAGGCGTCCTGCTTGGGCTTCTGCAGGGTGGTGGTGATGCGGTAGCCGCCGGCCTGGAGCTGGTCCTCGGTGAGGATCTTGTTGTCGAAGAGGTAGTCGTTGACGGCCTTGACCAGGTAGCCGCGCTGGCCGGACAGACCCGTCGAGACGATCGACTGCTTGGGCTCCGGGAACTTGGTGTCCTTGCGCGCGGACTCGGTCAGCCAGCCCTTCGTGACCATGCCGTCGAGGACGTAGTTCCAGCGGGCGAGCGCGGCCGGCCTGTTCTCGGGGTGGGCGATCACGTCGTACTCGCTGGGCGCGTTGAGCAGCGCGGCGAGGTAGGCGCCCTGGCCGGCGGTCAGGTCGACGGCGTCGACGCCGTAGTAGGCCTGGGCGGCTGCCTGGAGGCCGTACGAGTTGCGGCCGACGTAGCTGGTGTTGAGGTAGCCCTCAAGGATCTCGTCCTTGGACTTCACCCGGTCCAGCTTGATGGAGATGAAGAACTCCTTCACCTTTCGGGTGACGGTCTGCTCCTGCGCGAGGTAGTAGTTCTTCACGTACTGCTGGGTGATCGTGGAGCCGGACTGCTTGCCCTTGCCGGTCACCGTGTTCCAGGCGGCGCGGATCATGGCCTTCGGGTCGATCGCGGACTCGCTGTAGAAGTCGCGGTCCTCGGCGGCCAGTACGGCGTGCTGGGCGTCCTTGGAGATCTGCGACAGGGTCACGTTCTCCCGGTTGACCTCGCCGTCGCGGGCGAGCTGGGTGCCGTCGGCGTAGAGGTAGACGTTGCTCTGCTTCATGGCCGCGGCGTTCGCCGCCGGGATGTTCACCATGTAGTAGCCGAGCGCGAACAGGGCGATGACCATCATGGTCCCGAGCACGAACGCGCTGAGCACGAACCGCCAGGTCGGGATCAGTCGCCGCCATCCGGTGCGCCGGGGACGCTTGGGCTTTTTGCCCTTCGTGGCCTTCGCGGAATCGGCTGAACCTGCGGAATCCGCGGCGGTCTCGGGCGTCCCGCCTTCCGTCACTCCGGGTCGCACGTCGGGTCGTACGGCGGCCGGCACGGCGGGCTGCACGACGGTCTGTTCGCGTCGCGCGACGGGTTCCGTGACGGGTTTCGCGACGGGCTGCGCGATGGTTCGCTCACGGTCCACGTCAGGCTCCACGGCGGGCGTCGCCACCGGCTGCGCGACGGTCTGCTCGCGGTCCCCGTCGCCGTCCGCACGGCGGTCCGCATCAGGCTTGGCGACGGGCTTCGTGACGGGCTCCACGACTGGTTCCGCGACGGTTCGTTCGGGTTTCGCGTCGGGCTGCACGGCGGGTTCTTTGGGTGCCGAGCCCTGCTTCGGCTGCTGCGGCTCTGGCTGGTCGCTCATGTCGTGCACGGACTCCTGTTTCGCGTCGTACGTTGCCGCACGACCTCATTCACCACTTCAAACGTTTTCTGCGCCCCCTCTTGAAGACTGTCGCACCCGGCGATCAGTTCCCTGAGCCAGGCACGCTTCCTGCCCGAAAACACGTGGCGGGCGGACAGGAGGGCGGACTAGGCTCCTGCGCTTCGGTCCGGACGCGTTGGGGAAGGCTGGTGTCGTGGGTTCTGGGCGGTTGTACGCGGCCGTCGCGGCGGGGGGTTTCCGACGGTATGCCACCTATCGGGTGGCCACGCTCGCGGGGGTGCTGACCAACACCGTCTTCGGCGTGATTCTGGCCTACACGTACATCGCCCTGTGGGACGAGAGACCGCACCTGGGCGGGTACGACCAGTCCCAGGCTCTCACCTATGTGTGGCTGGGCCAGGCACTGCTGATGACCATGTGCGTGATGGGCACGGGCTTCGAGGGTGAGCTGATCGAGCGTATCCGTACGGGTGACATCGCGATCGACCTTTACCGGCCGGCCGACCTCCAACTGTGGTGGCTGGCCCAGGACATGGGGCGGGCCCTGTTCCACCTGCTGGGCAGGGGGCTGGTCCCGGTGGCGATCGGCGCGTGGATCTTCGACCTGACGCTCCCGACCTCGCCGCTGACCTGGCTGGCGTTCCTGGGCGCGGTCGTGCTGGGGATCCTGGTCAGCTACTCGTTCCGCTTCCTGGTGGCGCTGGCCGCGTTCTGGCTCCTCGACGGCGCCGGCATCACCCAGATGGCGTGGCTCGCGGGCGTCTTCTGCTCGGGCATGGTGCTGCCGCTGAACGTGTTCCCGGGGCTGCTCGGCGAGATCGTACGGGCCCTGCCGTGGGCGGCGCTGATCCAGGCGCCGGCGGACATCCTGCTGGGCGAGGCGGATCCGGTGGGCACGTACGCCTTCCAGGCCGGGTGGGCGGTGGCGCTGCTGGGGGTGGGGCGTCTGGTCCAGGCGGCCGCTACTCGGCGGGTGGTGGTTCAGGGTGGATGACGCGGATGTCGGCGCTACCGGCGCTACCGGTGGTGCCGGTGGTGTCGCCGGGGTGGTGGAGACCGGGGTGCGGGGCGAGCGGCGGCCGGGCGGCGGCGGGAGCGACGCGGCAGGCGGGGCGGGCCGAGCGGGCCGAGCAGGTTGGGTCGGCGGGGCCGATGGCTGGGACGACGGGCCGCTGAGCCGTACGAGCCGGGTGCTCGACGGGGTGCGGGCCTATCGGATGATCGCCGCGATGTGGATCCGGTCGACGATGGCCTACCGGGTGTCCTTCGCGATGACCACGCTCGGGAACTTCGTGGCGACGGGCCTCGACTTCCTGGCGATCGTGCTGATGTTCTCCCAGATCGACCGGCTCGGCGGCTACTCGCTGCCCGAGATCGCGTTCCTCTACGGGCTGTCGTCGATCGCGTTCGGGATCGCCGACCTGGTCGTCGGGTCGATGGACCGGCTGGGGCGCCGGGTCCGCGACGGCACCCTGGACACACTGCTGGTGCGCCCGGTGCCGGTGCTCGCGCAGGTCGCCGCGGACCGGTTCGCGCTGCGCCGCCTCGGCCGGATCACCCAGGGGCTGCTGGTGTTCGGCTACTCCCTCGGGGCTCTCGACGACGTCCACTGGACGGTGCTCAAGGTGCTGCTGCTGCCGGTGATGGTGATCAGTGGCGGGGCGATCTTCTGCGCGGTGTTCGTCGGGGGCGGGGCCTTCCAGTTCGTGGCGCGGGACGCCTCCGAGGTGCAGAACGCGTTCACGTACGGCGGTGCCACGCTGTTGCAGTATCCGCCGGGCCTGTTCGCGCAGGACCTGGTGCGCGGGGTGACGTTCGTCGTCCCGCTGGCCTTCGTCAACTGGCTGCCCGCGCTGTACGTGCTGGGCCGCCCCTACCCGCTCGACCTGCCGGAGTGGGTGGCGTTCCTGTCGCCGCTGGTGGCGCTTGGCTGCTGCGCGCTCGCCGGGCTGGCCTGGCGGGCGGGACTTCTTTCGTACCGGAGCACGGGGAGTTAGGGCGCGTGGACAGCGGTCATCGCACAGACGGTTCCTTCGACAAGTCGCTCGACGGGTCGCTCGACCAGGCCTCCGACGAGGCGTTCAACGAGTCGTTCATTCAGCTGGACGGTGTCGAGAAGGTCTTCGACGTACGCAAGAAGACCGGGTTCATGCGCAGTGAACGGCGCGAGGTGCGGGCGGTCGACTCGATCTCCTTCCGGGTGGCGCGCGGGGAGATGGTCGGCTACATCGGCCCGAACGGCGCCGGAAAGTCGACGACGATCAAGATGCTGACCGGCATCCTCACGCCCAGCGGCGGCCGGCTGCGCGTCGCGGGTATCGACCCGTCCCGTGAGCGCACCCGTCTCGCGCGGCGCATCGGGGTGGTGTTCGGGCAGCGTACGACGCTGTGGTGGGACCTCCCACTGATCGACTCGTACAGCCTGATGCACCGCATGTACCGCATCCCGGACGCCCGCTACCGGGAGAACCTCGACCGGTGTGTCGAACTCCTCGAACTGGGAGA
The DNA here is from genome assembly GCF_033795085.1 of Streptomyces sp. AK08-02. NCBI lineage: Bacteria > Bacillati > Actinomycetota > Actinomycetes > Kitasatosporales > Streptomycetaceae > Streptomyces > Streptomyces sp. AK08-02. The sequence goes on along the minus strand of NZ_JARAZV010000006.1, from coordinate 28,026 downwards.
CCTGTTGGACGTCCCCGTGCGTCAACTGTCCCTGGGGCAGCGGATGCGCGGCGACATCGCGGCGGCTCTGCTGCACGATCCCGAGGTGCTGTATCTCGACGAGCCGACGATCGGGCTCGACGTCATCTCCAAGGCCAGGGTGCGCGAGTTCCTGCGTGACCTGAACGCCGAGCGGGGCACGACGGTCCTGCTCACCACGCACGACCTCCAGGACATCGAGCAGCTGTGCTCGCGTGTCATGGTCATCGACCACGGCCGGCTGATGTACGACGGTCCGCTGACCGGGCTGCACGAGGTGGGCGACAGTGAGCGGACCCTCGTCGTGGACCTGGAGCGTGAGCTGCCGCCGATCGAGGTGCCGTCGGCCCGGGTCGTACGGGTGCAGGGTCCGCGTCAGTGGCTGGCGTTCCCGGCGTCGGAGTCGGCGGCTCCGCTGGTCGCGCGGATCGCGGCGGAGTATCCGCTGGTGGACCTGTCGGTGCGGGAGCCGGACATCGAGGCGGTGATCGCCAAGATGTACGCCGAGCAGGCCGGGAAATCGGGTGAGAGGTCGGGGGAGAAACCGGGGGAGAACTCGGGGCGCGCGGTCTCGTAGCCTCCCTCGCGGGGACCTCGTAGGCTGCGTGCATGACGGACGACCTTCCGGAGCTGCGCGCTTCCGACGCCGATCGTGAACGAGTCGCCGAGATCCTGCGGGACGCCCTCGCGGAGGGGCGGCTCGACATGGCGGAGTTCGAGGAGCGGTTGGACGCGACCTACCAGGCGCGTACGTACGGTGAGTTGACGCCGATCACCCGTGACCTGCCCGGGTCCGGGGTGAGTGCGCCCGCGGTGAGTATGGTCAAGCAGCCTGTGGGGAGCGGGAGTTGGCCGGCCCGGATCGTCGGGGGCGAGGGTTCCTCGCGGTGGGCCGTCGCCATCATGGGTGGGTTCCAGCGCGGGGGGCGTTGGACGATGCCGAGGCGGTTCAACGCGTTCACGTTCTGGGGCGGCGGTGAACTCGACCTGCGTGAGGCGAACTTCGCCGACCGTGAGGTGGTCGTCAACTGCGTCGCGATCATGGGCGGCATGAACGTCGTGGTGCCGCCCGGGGTCGAGGTCGTCGTGCGTGGCATCGGCATCATGGGCGGCTTCGACCACAGCCAGGAGGGGGTACTGGGCGACCCCGGCGCCCCCCGAGTGATCATCCAGGGCTTCGCCTTCTGGGGCGGAGTGGGCGTGACCCGCAAACTCCCGAAGGCAGAACGCCAACGCCTGAAGGAGGAACGCCGCCAGGAGAAACTGGAGAGGCGAGAGGGCCGGGGCGAACTGGGCGGCTCGGGCTCGGACTACCGCTGAACGCGACCGAGCACTTTTAGGCGCGCAGGAACGGTGCCCGGGTGCTTCGAGGCTCGCAGGGGCGGTGCCCCGAGCACTTTTAGGCGCGCAGGCAGGGTGCCCGAGCTCTTCCAGGCACGCGGGACGGCGACCGACCGTTTTCAGGGGCGCGGGGAACTGCGCGACCAGCCCCCACGGACCCGCACCCGACAACGCACCCCGAACCCGAACCCGAACCCCCTAAAGCCGCGCAGGCGCCGCCCCCTTCAACTCCTCCAGGTCGAACACCGCAGCCATCCGCGCATACCCCTTGTCACTGGGATGCAGATGATCCCCGGAGTCGTACTCCGCCCGGAACCGCCGGGGATCGTACGGATCCCGCAACGCCTTGTCGAAGTCCGCGTACGCGTCGAACACCCGCCCACCCCGGATCTCCGCGTTCACCGCCTGCCGCAACGCCTCCGTGGTCGCCGAGTACCCATGGAACCCCCCGAACGGCATCAGCGTCGCCCCCACCACCGTCAGCCCCCGCCCGTGCGCCTCGCCCACCAGCTCACGCAGCCCGGCGACGATGGAGGACGCCTTCAGGGTGCGGGGGTCGCGGGCGCGCAGGATGTCGTTGACGCCCAGGTCGATGACGACGGCCTTGACGTTCGTACGGCCGAGGGCGTCCCGTCCGAACCGGGTCAGTCCGCTCGCGTTGGGCGCGGGCGTCCCCTTGCCGCCGGGCCGCAGGACGCGGTTGCCGCCGATGCCCTGGTTGACGACGCTGTAGCGGGGCACGTCCGCGCCGGCCTCGGCAGCCGCGTGCAGCCGGTCGGCGAGGACGTCGGGCCAGCGGCTGTTCGCGCCCACGGTCGACGTGCTGCCGGCGGTGAGCGAGTCGCCGAGGGCGACGATCGTGCCGTTGGCCTGGTCGCTGAGGACGTCCAGGGCGGTGACGTACCGCCAGGCCTCGATCCGCTCGGTGAACGCCGTGGCGTGGGTGTCCTGGGTGCGGTCGCCCGGGGCGGAGTACGAGATCTGGCGGGCCCGCGGGTGGTAGGTGACGGGGCCGGACGGGAGGGCGGCGTACGTCGTCACGAGGACGTCGCTGTCGCGCGGGACGGTGATCCGTACCGCGTCGCTGACGATCTGCCGTCCGGGCGCGACGGTCACCGAGGGGCTGCCGCCGAAGGTGAGCCGGCGCATGGTCGCGGCGTCGGCGGCTGCGCTGTTCTCGGCGGCGGCGACGGCGATCGAGGCGTGGTCGATGGTCAGGGGCTGCTCGCCGTACAGGTTGGAGAGCGTGACGCGGGCACTCGTACCGCCGGCCGCCGTGTGCACGACGTTGCGCAGGGAGCGGCCGGCCAGGCCCCGTGTCTCGGTGCCGGGCTCGCCCTCGACGGGGGAGGCGGACCAGCCGCCGACCCAGGCGCCGGTGGACGTGGAGGAGACGTCGTTGCCCGAGTCGCCGAGGGCCCGGCCGACGGACCTCGTGTGCCGGTTGCCGTCGTCGAGGGTCGCCCCGACGTATATGGCGGCCGACACGGCCACGACGAGCGTGATCATCGCGGCGAGCAGGCCATAACCGTGGCGCCTGGTCATGGGATGCGGGACTCCTCGTACGGCGGGGAGCGTGGGGCTCCGGTGGGCTGTGCCCATGATGCGGGATGGGCCTGTGCGAGCCGGCCCGAACAGTTGGGAACGGCTCATCCGGGTATACGCGGGGAACTCTTGTTCCGTTCCAGGAGTCGGTCAGGAAGGGACAATGTGTGAGGGATCACTGAACGGTGGAGCGAATGGAACGGACGAGAACGGGATCGGACGGCGGTTCCGAGGAGACCGACAGGGCCGGGATGGCTGACGGCGGGCAGCAGCGGACCCGTGCCGCGCCAGTCGCGCCGGCGGCGCCGGCCGCGTCTGTCGCCCCCGCGGGTACGGTCCCGGGTCGCGCCATGACCTCCTTCAGCCCCGCCGACGAGGAGCGTCAGCGCGGGGTGCGCCGGATGAAGCTCACGGCGACCGGGCTGCTGCTCTTCGTCGCCGTCGTGTACGTCCTCGCCAAGTGGGCCGGTGAGCAGGGCGCCGGTGCCTGGACGGGGTACGTCGCCGCGGCGGCCGAGGCGGGCATGGTCGGCGCGCTGGCCGACTGGTTCGCGGTCACCGCCCTCTTCCGTCATCCTCTCGGCCTGCCCATCCCGCACACTGCGATCATCCCCACCAAGAAGGACCAACTCGGCGTCTCCCTCGGCGAGTTCGTCGGCGAGAACTTCCTCTCCCAGGATGTCGTACGGCAGCGGCTGCGCGCCGTGGGTATCGGCAGCCGCCTCGGTACGTGGCTCGCCGAGCCGGAGCATGCCGACCGCGTCACGGCGGAGCTGTCGGCGGCCCTGCGCGGGGCTCTCACCGTGCTGCGCGACTCCGACGTCCAGGCGGTGGTCGGTGAGGCCATCACCCGGCGGGCCGACGCCCAGGAGATCGCCCCCGGCATCGGCAAGATGCTGGAGAAGGTCGTCGTCGACGGCGGTCACCGGAGGGTCGTCGACCTGATCTGTGTACGCGCCCACGACTGGCTCGTCCTGCACGAGGAGGAGGTCATGGGCGCCGTGCAGGGCGGCGCGCCCGGCTGGACGCCCAGGTTCGTCGACAAGAGGGTCGGCGAGCGCGTCTACAAGGAGCTGCTGCGTTTCGTCACCGAGATGCGCGACGCGCCCTCCCACCCGGCGCGCGGGGCTCTGGACCGCTTCCTCACCGACTTCGCCTCCGACCTCCAGTCCGACACGGACACGCGCGCGCGTGTCGAGCGGCTGAAGACCGAGGTCCTGGCGCGCGGCGAGGTCCAGGACCTGATCGCGTCCGCCTGGACGGCCGTACGATCGATGATCGTTTCGGCGGCGGAGGACGAGCGCAGTGAGCTGCGGCTGCGCGTACGGGCGTCGTTGCTGTCGCTGGGGTCGCGGATGGCGGTCGACTCCGGGGTGCAGAACAAGGTGGACGGCTGGGTGGAGGGCGCGGCGGTGTACGTCGTGACGACCTACCAGGGCGAGATCACCTCCCTGATCACGGACACGGTCGCGGGCTGGGACGCCGAGCACACGACGAAGAAGATCGAGGCGCACATTGGCCGTGACCTGCAGTTCATTCGTATCAACGGCACGGTGGTCGGCTCACTGGCGGGACTGCTGATCTACGTGGTGTCGCGGGCGGTGGGGGTGTAGCCGGGGTGTGCTCGCTGCCGAGTTCCCCCGTCTGACTCCGTGGGTCCGGGTCTGTGGGTCCGTGCCTGAGTACCCATACCTGAGTACGCGTACTCTGTCGGACCGTCTCCGGACAGGTGACCCTCGTACGTATGACCGAGATAGCGGGGAACGGCACCACCGGCACCACCGGGAAGCTGCTCGGGCCGCTGCGGACACGTGCCTGGGGCGAGCGCTGGCTGACGCGCGTGTTCGGCGCCGCCGTCGCTTCGGCGTCGTACGTCGTCTGCGTCCCCTGGGATCTGCGCAACCGGGCGCAGGTCTCGGGCTCGACGCAGGAGACGACCCCGGTGACGGGCGTCGGGGTCGCCGCCCTGGGCGTCCTGCTGCTGCTTCTGGCCGCCTACTTCGGTTACCGGGACCGCCGGGGCTGGCCGCTGCTCCTGATCGCGGTTCCCCCGGCGACGCTCATGTACGTCTCGCTGAGCAGCCAACCCGGCCCACCCGACGGCTTCGCCAATGCCTGGCCTCTGACCTGGGCGTTCTTCGCGCTGGTGATCGCGGCGGGGGTGCTGGTCGCGGCGGAGGTGGGGCGGGCGTACCGGGTGGAGGAGGAGTCGACGGAGGGCCTGGTGTCGGCCGGGCAGAGGTGAAGGCCGTATCGGGTGGGGTCAGGCTCCTGTGGTGGAGCCGGGGCGGACGATCATCAGGACCGTCACGGTGGCCCACAGGAGGTTGAAGACGCCGGTGAACATGGCGAGCCTCACGGTGACCGCCGGGTTCACGCCACTCGACCCACCCTCGATGACCGTCTCCTGACCGGTCAGCACCATGGACACGATCTGAGGCGGGCCGCAGGCCCCCTCAGGGGCGCGGGGAACTGCGCGACCAGCCACAACGGCGCCGCAGCAACCCACACGCACCCCCCGGCAACCTAGCGGAGCGCCGCGTGGCGGTCGGCGACGGCCCACGAGGCGACGGCGACGGCTCCGGCGGCCCCGAACACGGCGGGCCAGGCGCCCACCTTCTTCGCCAGCGGGTGCGATCCGGCGAAGGCGCCGACGTACGCGACGGTCAGCGCCCCGGCGGCGGTCACGCCCGCCTGCTCCCGCCACCGCTGGGCGGCGACGGTTCCCGCGACGGCCAGCACGGTCCCGCCGAGCTGCCGGCTCCGGCTCCAGCGGGCGACGGCGTACCCGCCGACGAGCCCGGTGGCGGCCACGAGTGCCGTGGGAACCTTGGTCTTCGCCAGAGCCATGGTGGTCTGCCTCCCGCTAAATCGTGTCGGAGTCGTACGGGGCGAGGCTAACCCGTGGAGCTGGGTCTCCCGTTCGGCGGGCCGTTGTTCGCCCCGCGGTGGTGCGGGTCCGCCCGCGACGGAGGCTGTGAAAACCGCTGTCCGACTGTCGGAACGCGGTGATACAGCTTCAGGGTGACAACGACACTCGAGTTCCCCGTTCTGCTGCGCCTGATCGACGAACGGTCGACTGCCTTCCGCGCCGCGGTCGCCTCCGCGCCCAGCCTCGACATACAGGTGCCGACCTGCCCCGAGTGGACACTGTTCGATCTGGCGCAGCACATCGGCGAGGGTCGCCGCGACTGGGCCGCCACCGTCGCCGCGGGCCCCGCTCCGGCCAAGTCCGCGGCGGAGGGCGCCCCGGCCGCACCTCGGGAGCGCGAGGCCCTGCTGGCCTGGCTGGCGGAGTCCACGGAGCAACTGGTGGACGCCTTGCGGGAGGCAGGCCCGGATCGCGGTTGCTGGACGTGGTGGGGTGACTCGCAGTCGCCGCAGACCACCGGTGCCGTGGCTCGGCACCAGCTCCAGCAGCTGGCGGTGCACACGTACGACGCGCAGCTCACCGTAGGTGCCCCGCAGCCGCTGCCGGAAGAGGTGGCGCTCGACGGGGTCGACGAGTTCCTGTCCACCTGCGTCGCGACGACAAGTGCCTGGCCGCACAAGCCCACCGCCATCGACTTCCACGCCTCCGAGGGCCATTCCTGGCGCCTCTCGCTCTCCGCCGACGGCGCACGGACCGATCGCCTCCCCGGGCCCGACACCAGGCCGGCCACCGCCTTCGCCTCCGCTCGGGGCACGGCCGGCGAGCTGGTCTTCATCCTGTACGACCGCATCCCGTTCAACTCCCTGAAGCTCGACGGCGACCCAGGTCTCTTCGATCAGCTCAGCGCCTGGGACCCGGCCGAGCAACTCCCCGCCGGCGCGCCAGTACTGTGCACGGATGACTGAACAACTGCCGTGCACTTCAGGCACGTTGGTGTTGCGCACCGACTTCGCCGACGACGCCGCGTGGGAGGAACTGGGCCGGATCCTGGCCACACCGAGCGAGGACGACTTCCTGCCGTACGTCGAACTCGTCGCCGACCCCCGGTTCACGGGAGTGGTCGCGGAGGAGGCCCTCGACCGGCTCCCGGTCGGCTACGACCACCCGATCCTCGTCCTGGCGGACACGACGGCCCTGGCCTCGGCGGAGTTCCCGCTCCTCGTCGTGGACCTGCGGGAGGAGCGCGGGCGTTGCCTACGGGTTGTGGCGAGCGAGCTGTGGGGCATCGAGAACAACCTGTCGATCTCGAACATGGACTTCAGGGAGTTCGCGGCGGCCGTCGACGCGGACGGGGTACATCGAGGCTTCTGACCGCCAGGGGGAGACGGGGTCGCCGATCGTGGTGCGCCGGGCGCCTGTCCGGCGGATCCCGCCGGACAGGCCCCTGACCCCGAGAAGCGGGTCAGCGCTTGAGGGTGAAGGTGAAGTCGCCGGAGAGCTTCCCGCTCAGCCGGACCGCCGAAACGATCTTCCCCTCGGAGACCAGTCTCTCGACCTCGGCGCGCGGGAGACCGAAACGTTCGGCGATCAGCCGCACGGGCCGGACCGGGACCCGCGCCGCGAAGCGGACCGATACATCGATCGCCTCGTTCCCCGCACGGTCCGGGTGATCCGATCCGCCGGTGTCGAGGCGCCAGGCGTCGTCCCAGTCGAGGGCGATGCGATTGCGGCGACGTACGACCGGGTCCTGGAGCAACTCGGCTGCCAGTACAGGGTCGTTGTCGTGCATCCGGTCCAGCATTTCGGGCCGTACGGAGCGCACGTTCCGCCGCTCCAGGATCGTGATCTTCGTGGTCTCCCCGCAGGAGGTACAGAGCGCGAGGAGCCAGGCGTCGATGAGTTTGTGGTTGGCGTTGACGCGGAACTTGCCGTTGGCCCGGAAGCTCTCGGACGCGCACGTGTGGCAACGACGGAGGACGAGCGGCAGGCAGGTGGGCGTGACCACCCAGTTTTCGAGCACAGAAGTACACCGGTTTCAGTGTGAGAAGTCCGCAGCAAAAAGCAGCGCGGCGCACAAGCACGCGACGCGCGACAGATCAGCAATCGGGGGGTCTCACACGGTGTACAACGGCACTCCTTTGACCGGACGACCTGGCTCGGCAGCACGGTAGTGGCGCACAGCGGCGCCGTTCCACCGGTTTTTCGACCGTGCCATGACGTGACGATGCGCCACCTCGTACGAGCCGTTTCCGGGGAACGCCTCCCGGAAACGGCTCACAAGCCGATCGGTCGCTGGGCGTCAACGGCCGGGCCGCTGGTCCCCGACTCCGCCGTCCGCCGAGGTGGAGGCGGCCCGGCGGGCGCCCGACTCGGCCTCGTACCCGGAGCCGATGGCGCACAGCACCCCGGCGAGCGCGAACCCGAACGCGCCCGGATTGACGTACCCCGTCCACAGCCTGGGCACCCCGGCCGCTATCCGCCCGGTGTCACCAGGCCCGACTCGTAGGCCACCACCACCGCCTGGGCCCTGCTGCCCAGGTCCAGCTTGGTCATCGTGCGGTTGAGGTGGGTCTTGACGGTCGCCTCGCTGATGTACAGGCGGTCGGCGATCTCCGGGTTGGACAGGCCACGTGCGATCAGCTTCAGGACCTCCAGCTCGCGGGAGGTCAACGCGCCCAGCTCGACGGGCGGTTCGACGGTGCTCCGGCACGCGAACGCCTCGACCAGGCGGCGGGTGACGCTGGGCGCGAAGAGCGCGTCACCCCCGCCGACCGCGGCCACCGCGGCGAGCAGCCGTTCCGGGCCGGAGTCCTTGAGCAGAAATCCGGACGCCCCGGCGCGCAGCACCCCGTACACGTACTCGTCGAGGTCGAAGGTGGTCAGCACCAGGATCCGCGGCGGCGGGTCGGCGGCCTGGGCGAGGATGCGCTCGGTGGCCTCGATGCCGTTCATGCCGGGCATACGGATGTCCATGAGGATCACATCGGGGGCGGTCTCGGCAGCCAGAGCCACGGCTTCCGCGCCGTCGCTCGCCTCGCCGACGACTTCGATACCGGGGGCGGCGCGCAGCAGCGCCACCAGTCCGGCCCGGATGAGGAACTGGTCGTCGACGACGAGCACTGTGGTCATGGTGTGGCGTCGTCCCCCCGGACGAGCGGCCGCGCGGAGGTCGGCAGGGTCAGCCGCACAGCGAAGCCACCTTGGGATTGCGGGCCGATGTCGATCTGCCCGCCGTAGAGTTTCGCCCGCTCCCGCATACCGAGCAAGCCGTGTCCGCCGCCGACTCGTACTCTGTCTGGAATCACCCCCTCCCCGTCGTCCGTGACCGAAACCGTCACCTGATGCGGCTCGTACCTCAGCCGTACCTCCGCACTGGCGCCGGGCGCGTGCTTCATGACGTTGGTGAGCGACTCCTGCACGACCCGGTACGCGCACAGTCCGATGCCGGGGGCGAGCGGGCGTGGCGTGCCCTCGACGATCAGCGTGACCGGGACGCCCCCGGCGCGGACGCGTTCGGCCATCTCGTCGAGGTGGGCCAGGCCCGGCATCGGGCCCGCCGGGGCACCGTCGTCGGCGGCACGCAGCACCAACAGCATGCGGCGCAGCTCGTCGAGGGCCTCCTTGCCGGTGGCCTCGATGGTGTCGAGCGCGGCACGCGCGGTTTCCCGGTCGGTGTCGAAGACGAACCGGGCGAGACCGGTCTGCACCGAGATCACGGACATGTGGTGGGCGACCACGTCGTGCAGTTCGCGGGCGATCCGGCCGCGTTCCTCGGCCACCTCGCGCCGGGCCCGCTCGGCCTGCTCGCGGCGCAACTGCCGGGTCATTTCGGCCAGGTGGCGGGCGACCACGCCGAATCGCACCAGGATCGCCGGGTAGACCACGGCCTGTGCGACGACGGACGGCCAGCCGTCGGTCTGGCCCACCGCGCCCGCGTACACCCAGGTCGCACCCATCATCGCGGCGCACGGCGCGGCGACGCGCGTGGGACGCACGGAGGCGACGGTGTAGACGGCGAGCATGGGGCCGAAACTGCACACCACGGACCAGTAGCCGGCGGTGATGAACACCAGCCAGGTCGCGTGCACCAGGCAGCAGACCACCACGGGTGCCCGGCCGCGGAGCACGAGCGGCAGGTGGACCAGGACCACCAGCGCGTACGCCGTCGCGTCGAGCGGGTTGTGCCCCTGACGCGCCGCCTCCGGTCCCAGCAGCACGGCCACACCGGTCAGCGCCGCCGCGAGAAGTGTGTCGACGGCGAGGGGGCGGGTCCTCATCGCAGCAGAGTAAGGCCAGTTCAGGAAGATGGTCGTCAAACATCCGCTGTACCGCGGAAGTTGTAGTGACTGGCTGGCTACCGCGTTGGTACGAAGGGGAGTTCAACCCCGCGTGGGACGTCGGCGGCACAGCACGGACCGTACGTTCTGGGGGCACCAAGGCACCGGACGACCACCGGTACCGGACGACTACCGGTACCGCACTGGAAATCCCCATCCCGTGTCATCAGCCAAGGAGTACTCATGCGCCGTCGCACCATCGCCATGCTCGCCGCCACAGCCGGACTCGTCGGGTCCGGACTCGCCATAGCCCCCGCCGCCCAGGCCGTTCCCTCGGGATGCAGCTCCGGCGCGCTGTGTGCGTACGCCCTCGCCAACTACGCCGGCGGCACGCCGCAGCGGGTCTGGGAGGACAACGACAACCTCACGCAGTACGGCTACTTCTACTACATCCAGGGCGGCTCGCTGTTCAACAACGGCAACGTCTGCAACGTGAACGTCTTCACCGGGAAGAACGGCACCGGGTCCGGCTTCAAGCTCAACCGCGGTACCGGCTGGGCGAACATCGGCTCCAACCTGCCGCACATCTCGTCCAACTACTGGTGCCTCTGACCCGCACCCGCTATGAGAAACGGAACCCGCACGGCGCTCGCAGCGCTGCTCCTCGGGGTCCTCGGTGCCGCCGGCTGTACGCAGTCCGGCGGCACCACCCCCGACCCCGTCCTGCCGCGCCCCTTCGCCAACGCCCTTTTCTACGACCAGCAGGAGAGGCAGGTCCTCCACACCGCGGACGAGCGTCTCGTCGCCGACTGCATGCGGCGGCGCGGGCTGCGCTACGAACCGCAGCCCCTCGCGACCGGCGGCACCGACCCGCAGGACGTCAACCCGTACGGCCTGCTGACCACTTCCCAGGCCCGTCAGGACGGCTACGGCATCACCAGCGCCCGCCTGGCCGCCCGCCCCCTCGACACCAACCGGGACCGTGCCCGGGAGCCCGGGTGGAGCCGCGCGCTTCTCGGCACCAAGAGCCATGAGGTCCGCGTCCACCTGCCAGGCGGTGTCGAGTTCCTCTACAACAGCGACGCGTGCGTCACCCAGGCCCGGCAGACGCTGTACGGCGCCGACTACGACCGGTTGTCCAGCCGGTACCAGGTGCTGTCCAACCAGGTCATCACGGCCGTACTCAAGGACCCGCGCTATCTGCGCGCCCAGCACCGGTGGGCACTGTGCATGCGCGCGGCGGGCCTCGCCGTGAAGTCCCCGGACGACCCGCGCGGCCTTGTCGAGCAACGGCTCGCACGGGCCACGGCCACGGCCACGGGTGCGAGCGCGAGTGCGGGTGCGGGTGCCCGGTCGGGACAACCGCACGAAGTGGCCGGCTACGAGCTGAAGGTGGCCGGACAAGATGCCGACTGCCAACGGACGACCGACCTGCCCCGCACGGTTACCGAGGCCCAGTCCCGCGCCGAGACCGCCGTCGCGGGCACCCACCCAATAGACCTGTCCCACCTGACTCACCTCCGATCGGCCGCGGTGGAGCGGGCGACGACGCAGTGACCGGCGTGACGGCGACACACGAACACCGGTGTCAGACCCGGCTGTTACGGTCCCCAGCCATGGCAGACAACGACGGAAACGACGGAAACGACGGAATCGCATGGCTCGGTGAGCGGTGGACGAGCGACTGTGACGACCCCCTCCTCGCGGACCAGGCAGGTCTCGTGTTCGCGGAAGGTATCGCGCCGCAGGACCTGGCGGTGGTCTTCGGAGCCGTTCCCTGGGAGATCCCCGAGCCGGTGAGCGAGGAGGCCAAGGCCGTCTACGACCGGACCCACCCCGCCACACAAGTCTCCGACGAACCCCAGATGGCCGCCTACGGCAGGGAAGGCCGCTGGTCCTTCCTCGCGGGGAACTTCGACTTCCTGATCCACTTCCGACGGGGCTTCGCACTGCCGCCGGGAACCGGCCGGGTCGTCCTCCTCTACAACATCTCCGCCAAGGGCATGTACTGCATGCTCTACTTCGAAGACGGCCAACTGGTCTGGAGCGACGAGATCTACGGCTACTTCGACGAGGAGACGAAACGGACCGGCGGACACTACTTCGACTACGCGCCGAAGATGTCCTTCCTCAACTGGGCCATGCACGACGCGGGCTGCCGCCCAGAGGTCCACTACGTCGACGGCCGCCCGGTCTTCGCGGACGAGGGCTGGATACCCGACTGGAAGCAGCGGTTCCTCAAGGGCCTGGAGATCGCCTTCGACATCTCGGTGAACCAGGAAACCTTCGACGCGGGGGGATACCGGCTGGCCGGCTTCGAATGGGCGTGATCGGCGGCGGGCCATCGAGGGGCGGTGGGTACGGCGGGGCGCGAACGCCCCGCGTTCCCAACGGATGCGATTCCGACGCTCCACCTCGTCGACCGGGAGGGCTGGGGCAACGCCCCCCAAGGCCTGAACTACGCCTCGCATTCGAGGAGTTACCTTGCTGTCCCAGCTCTGACGGATCACCCACGGCGGGAGCGCCGCCGCGACTTCGAGAGCGGGGACGGCAAGCGGATGCCGCTGTTCATTCGCTCGAAGAATCTCGGGCCGGGCGCGCACCCGGAGGATCCTTGGCCGCAACCCACCCATCGCATGGCGGAGTATGCCGCGAGGTCGCTTCGGACGGGCCGACCGTTCGGCCGGGTCGGAGGAGACTCCGGGCGGCGCGTCCTGAGTTGCGATCCCGCCAGGGCGTAGGGGTACGCTGGAAATCGGCCGCACGAGAGCGTTCTTGGTCACACTTGGACAGCCTTCGTGCGGCCACTCTCATGCCCTGGCTACGGCCGGCGCGGGCGAAGCGACCAGACAGGGGCTGAGACCCCGGGCCCCTAGAATGGCCGCCGTGACCGACAACTCTCAGCGCCCCGACAGCGGGCCGAACAGCTCCCCCGAACTGCCGACTCAGTACGCGCCGGCCGAAGTAGAGGGGATGCTGTACGAGCGCTGGGTAGACCGGGGTTACTTCGAGGCCGACGCGAAGAGCGACAAGCCCGCGTACACGATCGTCATCCCGCCGCCCAACGTGACGGGGTCCCTGCACCTGGGCCACGCCTTTGAGCACACGCTGATCGACGCCCTGACCCGCCGCAAGCGCATGCAGGGTTACGAGACACTGTGGCAGCCGGGCATGGACCATGCCGGAATCGCCACGCAGAACGTGGTCGAGCGTGAGCTCGCCAAGGAGGGCAAGTCCCGTCACGACCTCGGGCGTGAGGCTTTCGTCGACCGTGTCTGGCAGTGGAAGGCCGAGTCCGGCGGTCAGATCTCCGGGCAGATGAAGCGCCTCGGCAACGGCGTCGCCTGGAGCCGTGACCGCTTCACCATGGACGAGGGTCTGTCCCGGGCTGTCCAGACCGTCTTCAAGAAGATGTTCGACGACGGCCTGATCTACCGCGCCGAGCGGATCATCAACTGGTGTCCGCGCTGTCTGACGGCCATCTCGGACATCGAGGTGGACTACCAGGACGACGACGGCGAGCTCGTCTCCATCAAGTACGGCGAGGGTGACGAGACGCTCGTCGTCGCGACGACCCGCGCCGAGACCATGCTCGGTGACACGGCCGTCGCGGTCCACCCGGACGACGAACGGTACGCGTCGCTCATCGGCAAGCAGATCAAGCTGCCGCTGACCAACCGCACCATCCCGGTCGTCGCGGACACGCATGTCGACCCCGAGTTCGGCACCGGCGCGGTCAAGGTGACCCCGGCCCACGACCCGAACGACTTCGCGATCGGCCAGCGGCACGACCTGGAGTCGCTGACCGTCATGGACGAGCGCGGTGTCATCACCGTCCACGGACCCTTCCAGGGTCTGGACCGTTTCGAGGCCCGCTCGGCGATCGTCGCCGCGTTGCGCGCCGACGGCCGGATCGTCGCCGAGAAGCGCCCGTACGTCCACTCGGTGGGCCACTGCTCGCGCTGCAAGACGACGTTGGAGCCGCGCCTGTCCCTGCAGTGGTGGGTCAAGGTCGAGACGCTCGCCAAGGCGGCCGGGGACGCGGTTCGCGACGGACGAGTGAACATCCACCCCGCCGACATGTCCCAGCGGTACTTCGACTGGGTCGACAACCTCAACGACTGGTGCATCTCACGGCAGTTGTGGTGGGGCCACCGCATCCCGGTCTGGCACGGCCCGAACGGCGAGACGGTCTGCGTCGGCCCCGACGAGCAGCCGCCGGCCGGCGAGGGCTGGACCCAGGACACGGACGTCCTCGACACCTGGTTCTCCTCCGGCCTGTGGCCCTTCTCCACCCTCGGGTGGCCGGAGCAGACCCCGGACCTGGAGAAGTTCTATCCGAACTCCGTCCTCGTCACCGGCTACGACCTCATGTTCTTCTGGGTCGCCCGCATGATGATGTTCGGCCTGTACGCGATGGACGGCGAAGTGCCGTTCCGCACCATCGCGTTCCACGGCATGGTGCGTGACGAGTTCGGCAAGAAGATGTCGAAGTCGTTCGGCAACACCGTGAACCCGCTGGACTGGATGGACAAGTACGGCTCGGACGCCGTCCGCTTCACCCTGGCCAAGGGCGCCAACCCCGGTACGGACGTGCCGATCGGCGAGGACTGGGTCCAGGCGTCCCGGAACTTCGCCAACAAGATCTGGAACGCCACGCGCTTCGCCCTGATGAACGGCGCCACGATCGAGGGCGAACTCCCGCCCGTCGAGAAGCTGTCGGCCACGGACCGCTGGATCCTGTCCCGGCTCAACGCGACCGTCGCCGAGGCGGACGCGTACTACGACGACTACCAGTTCGCGAAACTCGCCGACTCCCTCTACCACTTCGCCTGGGACGAGATCTTCGACTGGTACGTGGAGTTGTCCAAGACGACCTTCTTCGAGGGCGGCGAGCAGGCGAAGGTCTCCGGCCGCGTGCTGGGCGAGGTCCTCGACGTCACCCTGCGACTCCTGCACCCGGTCGTCCCGTTCGTCACCGAGAGCCTCTGGACGACGTTGACCGGCCGCGAGTCCCTCGTGATCGCCGACTGGCCGACGACTGTGTCCGTTCCTGGAGCTGACGCCCCGGGCGGCTTCCGTGACCCGGTGGCCGAGGCGGAAATCGACAACCTCCAGAAGGTGATCACGGAGGTCCGCCGCTTCCGCTCCGACCAGGGCCTTCAGCCCGGCCAGAAGGTCCCCGCCCGCCTGGACCTCTCGGGTACCCAACTCGCCGCCCACGAGGCCGCCATCCGCCAACTCCTGCGCCTCCAGCCGGAAGGCGACGACTTCAACGCCACCGCGACGCTCCCCGTCGCCGGCGCCACGGTCGCACTCGACCTCTCCGGCACGATCGACGTCGAGGCCGAACGCAAGCGCCTCACCAAGGATCTCGCCGCAGCCGAGAAGGAGAAGGCCCAGGCGCACGCCAAGCTCGGCAACGAGGCGTTCCTGGCCAAGGCCCCGGACAACGTGGTCGACAAGATCCGCACCCGCCTCACCAAGGCGGAGGAGGACATCGCACGGCTCCAGGCCCAGATCGAGAGCCTGCCGTCCGCCTGACGGCGGTTGCCCAGCGAAGAAGCCCCGGACCGTCGTCCGGGGCTTCTTGCCTGACTATCTGGCCGTTACGGGATTCCCAGGCACTCGAACGGACTCGACAAGGAGAACTCCCTCTGTCGCGCGACGCTCAGGGCCTGCTTCACGTCGTGCGTGGCCATTACGCGCCGAAGATGTCCTTCCTCAACTGGGCCATGCACGACGCGGGCTGCCGCCCAGAGGTCCACTACGTCGACGGCCGCCCGGTCTTCGCGGACGAGGGCTGGATACCCGACTGGAAGCAGCGGTTCCTCAAGGGCCTGGAGATCGCCTTCGACATCTCGGTGAACCAGGAAACCTTCGACGCGGGGGGATACCGGCTGGCCGGCTTCGAATGGGCGTGATCGGCGAAGGCCAGGGCGCCCACTGCCGGTTCAGCGAATCGGCAGGGTGATGCGGCCGGTCAGCAGGACGTCGTGGTTCGCGAACAGCGCGTCGAGTTCGTAGCGCCGACGGATGTACGCCGTCCAGGCCGCGTTCGGCAGGTTCGTGTACGCCGTGACCATGCGCGCGCGACTGGCCTGGGTGAGGATCCACCGGGCCCGATCCCCGTCGGAGGCGCGGCTGCCGCCCAGGTCGCGGGCCAGCCGCCAAAGTTCCTCTCCGTCGCTGTGATTGTCGACGACGGTGACGAGCCCGATGTTGCCCAGGCCGCGTTCGTCGCCGGACTGGGTGGTGTAGGCGACGGTGAGGCTTTCGAGGGGAAAGACGGTCACACGGCTGGTCGCGGTCAGCTCGGTCGTGGACACGTGAGCCAGTCCGTTTCTGGTGATGACGGCCGGGCGGGCCCTGCCTGGCAAGCCAGGGGAGAGCGGCCCGCCCCGCTGAAGGTGAGTGGGGAATGCAGGTCAGCAGCAGGGGCCGTCGCCGCAGCATGAGGGAGGGTTGCATTCCGCAGCCGTGCCCCACAGACGCTCGTCGACCTCGAAGCCTGCTGCCCCGATCCTCCCGACGACGTCGGTCATCAGTCCCCGCGTACGGGTCTTGCTGTTCGGCTGATGGTGGAGGAAGTAACCGAACTGCTCCTGGCACCAGTTGGCGTACCAGTCGGTGTGGAGGATGAGCGTGTGCCAGCCGGGGTCGACCTGCTGGGACGGTGCCATGAGGGCTCCCGAGCGGGTCGTACCCATCACGTGGACCAGAGCGAGGGCCTGGTCCACGACCCGCTCGGCGACGCAGCGCTCCAAGCCGTACTCGTCGGCGCAGAACGTGGCGAGCATGGCGAAGTCGGCATCGGTGACCAGGGAGCGGCCGACGCGAGGTTTGGTGGCAATGACGTTGTTGGGCGCGGGAGTTGGGCAGAGCATGGACTCACCTCACGGTTGGCGGGCCTTGGGCCCTGGGGGTAGCCGTCTTCCGGAGTGCCGTACAGCCGATGTGCCAGGTGCCGCATCGCCCCAAGATCGGGCGGTACGTGCTCCCGGCGTTCGCCGAGTTGTGAATGGGCTGCGGCTTGCCTCACGTAGGCGCTGCTCAGCGGTGCTGTTCACGCCTCGGGAGGACTCGCCACCTCTCCGGGGTTCTGTCGTGGTTCCGACGCTATGGGTGCGGCACACACGACGGCCAGCGATGTGCACCAATGTGCGTAAGCCATGTTGACGAGCGACTGGTTAACCTCGCACCCTTGACGCCCTGTCGCTGAAGACTGACTCTGGTGCACATCGGAGCACGGTGTCGCACGGAGGGCAGCCATGGATTTACAGTTCATCGGGATCGACCCGGACACAGGTAAGAACGGATCACCGACGGCCTGGGTGGATCTGGAGACCGCGGACATCGTGCTCCAGAGCTACACGGCCGACGAAGAGACGCGGATCCAGTGCGTGGAGAACACGGCGCCTGGGCACACCAAAGGGATTCCCGCCCACGAAACAGTGATCCGCATCCCCGCGCGTCTGGTGCCGCTCCTGAGGGAGGCCTGCGATGCCGCAGAACGTTCCCAGCTTTGACGAGCTCATGGAGGCTGCACGGAGCTCGGCCGTGCATCTCGAAATGCGCGACCAGTACGCCGTCGGGGACGAGGTGGACGACTTCGACACCTGGCTCAGCGAAGGCCGACGTGACGTCGACCCTGCCTCCGAATACTGGGCGCCGTGGGTCGACATGATCTCCCGTGCGGTCACTCGCGGAGTCGTCGTACGGCGTGCCCGCATCGTGTCCGAACCGGCTACCGACTACATCCGGTACGAGCACGCCGGAACTGCTGTCAACGTGCAGGCCGGCGAACAGGTGCGCTGGCTGCCCCGGCGACGGGCAGCCGACCTGCTGCTGCCGGGTGCCGACCTGTGGATCTTCGACGGGACACAGGTCCTCTTCAACCACTTTTCAGGGGACGGCAACTGGACTGATCCGCCCATGGAGTTGCGAACAGAGCCAAGCATCGTGAAACAGTGCTCGGACGCGTTCGAAACAGTCTGGGAACGCGCCGTCCCGCACGACGAGTACGAGATCCGCTGACAGAAAGCAACCCTGGCCGGCTCATGTCCCTCTCCCCGTCTTCCTCAGCCCAAGCCGCGCGCGAGAACGTGGCACGCCAACTGCGCGATCTGAGGAAGAACGCGGGTCTGACGGTCACTGAGCTGGCCTCTCAATGCAACTGGCACCACGCCAAGACCTCTCGCATCGAGAACGCCAGGACACCGCCATCGCCCACGGACATCCGTCTGTGGTGCCGCGCTGCGGGCGTGGCCGACCAGGCTCCCGATCTCATCGCGGCCTCCCAGCACGCGGAATCCCTCTACCGGGAGTGGCGACAGCGCGTGCGTACCGGCCTGCGGCAACTGCAGGACAGCTACGTGGACTTGTACAGGTCGACGAGTCTGCTGCGCGTGTACTCCCCAGTCCTGATCCCGGGGTTGTTGCAGACCGAGGGATACGCACGGGCGCTGCTGAGCGCCAATGCGCGTCTCCTTGCCGTACCCGACGACGCGGACGCTGCCGCAGCGGCACGCCTGCAACGCTCGCAGATCATCCACGAGGCAGGCCACCGTTTCGTGATGGTCGTCGAGGAAGCCACGCTCTACTACCAGCTCGGGGACGCCGACGCGATGGCCGCACAACTGGGCTACCTGCTCACCGCAGGGGCACTGCCCGCGGTGTCGTTCGGCATCATCCCCACGTCGACGCGTGAGCGTGCGTTGTGGCCGCAGGAGACGTTCGACGTACACGACGACACGCTTGTGTCCGTCGAGCTGCTCTCCGCAGAAGTGAACATCACGCAGCCCTCCGAGATCGCCCTGTACATCAAGGCATTCGAACAGCTCCGTGGCCTGGCCGTGTACGGGGCGGAGGCTCGGGGCCTGATTCTCAAGGCTATCGAGGCTCTGTGATGGACGTGCCCGCGTGGGTGTGCGGTGGATGGCTGTAGAGGGTCGGAGAGGTTCGTCACGTGGGGTAAACCGCACAGGTCGCTACGGCCGTCGGCGAGTTCGGTAGGAGTGCCCGAGGACACTCCTACCGAAGCGCGACCAGCGCCGCCCGGCGCCCCGAGAATGAGTCCGCCCGTCCCTTCTGGCTGGCGGCGAAAATGCCAGGATGAGCAGCATGACGACGATCGAGGGTGAGGTCGAGAGCGGGTTCGAAGCCGTACGTGAGGCGTTCGTGTCGAACTTCGCCAGGCACCGGGACATCGGCGCTGCGGTGTGCGTGTACCAGGACGGTCGGCCGGTGGTGGACCTGTGGGGTGGGATCGCCGACCCCGAGACCGGTCGTCGATGGACGCGGGACACACTGCAACTCGTCTACTCGGCGACCAAAGGGGCGACCGCCACCGCAGCGCATCTGCTGGCCCAGCGCGGTGTCCTGGACCTGGATGCGCCGGTGGCCGAGTACTGGCCGGAGTTCGCCGCGAACGGCAAGGTGAACATCCCGGTGCGCTGGCTGCTCTCCCACCAGGCCGGTCTGGTCGCGCTGGACCAACCAGTGCCGCTGGCAGAGGCGTTGGCCTGGCAACCGATGGTGACCGCGCTGGCCGCTCAGCATCCCCAATGGACTCCAGGCACTGCACACGGGTATCACGGCCGGACTTGGGGATGGCTGGTCGGTGAGGTAATCCGTCGGGTATCTGGACGCACACCGGGTCACTTCGTCGCCAACGAGATCGCCTCCCCACTGGGGTTGGAATTCTTCATCGGGTTGCCCGCCGGTGAACGCGACCGGGTCAGCCGCATGATCTACAAGCAGCCGGACGTCGACTTCACCACCTCGCCTCCGGAGTCGCTCCCCGAGAGACTCCGCGCGCAGGTCGCCGCCTGGCGCGACCCGAACTCGCTCAACAACAGGGCGTTCCAGGTCACAGACCCGGCTGAAATCGACTTCAACTCACCCGAGGTTCAGGCCGCGGAACTTCCGTCTTCCAACGGCATCGGCACCGCGCGCGGACTCGCTCGAATGTACGCCGCGCTGATCGGAGAAGTGGACGGCGTACGCCTGTTCACCCCGGAAACCCTCGCGTCGGCGACGAAGGAGCAGGCAAACGGGCCGGACCAGGTGATGGTGGTGCAGAGCCGGTTCAGCTCCGGATACATGCTGCCCACCGAGACCGAGCCCATGACAGGGCCGAACGCCTTCGGCCACACCGGCCGAGGCGGCTCGCTCGCTTTCGCCGACCCGGAGCACGGCATCGCCTTTGGCTACGCGATGAACCACATCGTCGCGGGGCCTGGCGATGTTCGTGCGAGGTCGCTGGTTGAAGCGGTGAGGAGGTCACTGAAGTGATCGGTCGGTTCGGCACGCTACAGAGATGATCAATGTTGTCGATCTTCTGGCTGGTCCCGGCAAGCTGGCAAGGATGGACGGGATCGTGAATCAGCCCTTCAACTTCCCTTCCCCCAGGCCTCCTACAAAGGCCCGCCAGCCTTGACCTCGAACAACGATCACGGCTCTCCCAGCACACTTCGAGTCACGTACCAGGGCACTGTCACCAGTAAGCGCACACTCGACGCACTCACCCCCTGCACCATTGCTGTACGACGACGTGAACCACGTCAGGGAGGCGTGGCTGTTGGGACCCGCGTTACTCATCCTGCGTATTCCTTCATGACGGACTTGATCAGCTGACCGGAACGTTGAGGGCTCAGAGCAGCGGCCCTGAGCCCGTCGAAGGCCCGGGTGTACTCCCGTACATGATGCTCGCCTTCCAGGTAGACGGCGTCGGTGATGCCGTCCCGGTACACGATGTCCGGATCCGCCTGATCGGGGAAGCCGAGCATCGTGAACGAGCCCGTGGCCGGGTACGTGCCCGAGTCGAAGGCCAGGACCTGCAATGTCACGCTCGGCAGCTCGGATACGTCCAGAACACGTTCAAGCTGCTGTCGCATCAACGCGCGGTCGCCGATCACGTTCCGCAGAGACGCCTCGCTCACGATGAACCAGGCATCGGGGGCACCAGGCTGCGTCAGCATGGCTTGTCGCTCCATGCGCACTCGTACGGCGCGTTCGATGTCCTCGGCGGACATGTGCGCGCCGGTGGTGTGGAGTTCGGCCGTGTAGGGCGCGATCTGCATCAGACCCGGCAGCAACTCGCACTGGTACTGGCGGAGCGTGGAAGCGTCCTGCTCCAAGCCGATGTAGATGTTGAACCACTCCGGTACGCCGGCGCCGTGCACCTGCCACCAGCCGCGCGTCTTGGCCTGTCGGGCAAGCGACTTGAGGAATTCACGCAGCTCGTCACTGGTGGCGTAGAACCGGCACAGTGCATCGATGTCGGAGGGCTGCACCCTGCCGCTGCCCGTCTCCATCCGGTTGACCTTCGAGCCGCTCCAGTCCAGCGCTTCGCCGACCTGGGCGCAGGTGAACGCGCTCTTCTCGCGGAGCTTCTTCAGCTCGATCGAGAGACGGCGGCGCCGTGCCGTCGGTGAACCGGCCACTTCAACCCTCTTTCGGATAGCGGACGTTCAGTCTTGCGCCAAGAGGGGTGCTTGCCAATCACTCGGAAGTGGGAATCCCGCCGTGCACATTGCATGAAGGGATACGCTCGGTCCATCCTTCCAGTGACGCAACTCGCTGTGAGTGCGTGCAACGCTCCGCTGATCATGCTGGGTCAGGGGGGACGGCATGCGACGAGAGAGGTCTTCGTGATCCAGGAAGCGTGTATGTCACGTAAGCCGTGGGAGCTTCGTTTTCTGGCGGAGCGTCAGGAGGTGGCAGGGCTACGGCGTGTGCTGCGGATCCACTTGGGAATCTGGGGCCTGGACGAGCTCGTCGACGCGGCCCAGCTCTGCGTCAGCGAGCTTGTGTCCAACGTGATCACCCACGTCGGTCCAGGTACCCCCACCACGCTCGCGGTCTCGATGAAGGGCACCCGTCTGCGTATCGAGGTTCATGACCCTGACACCCGTGCTCTTCCGACACTCCTGAACGCTGGCATCAACTCCGAGACGGGGAGGGGTATGGAGCTCGTCACCTTCGTGACCGACCGCTGGGGTGTTCAGCTTCTCGCTGACCGGAAGGTGACGTGGTGTGAACTCGCCACCTCCCTGACCTCGCCCAACGGGCACCGTAAACACTCTTGTGTGACGAGAGCGGAGCAGATGCTCGAACTTCGCTGTGGCGCGAACCTACCGACCAGCACTGGTTCACGTCGGCTGAGCGCGGTTACGGCGGAGGAAGCAGTGATCGCCGCCATTGCTGACCTTCTCCACTGGCTCCGAGCGCACGGCTGTGACGCGGATGACGTCTTGGACCGAGCGCAGATGCACTTCGAGGCAGAAGCCGAAGCTGCGGTGAGGGGCCTCTCGGCGTGAGACGCTACCCGGCTGCAATCGCCGAGTACGTCCACACGTCCGCCGGAATCTCGTGCTTCAGCTTCCACGTGATCGCCATCGGTTTGCTGCCTGTGTGCTTCTCGTAGTCGGCCGGGCCAAGCAGCATCCACGGTTGGGCACCGCCGGTATCGGTGTTCTTGTAGCGGCGGACGAAGAGTAGGACGTTGCTGCCCTCAGTGAGGTGATGTTGGTACCGCAGGCCCGTGGGAGAGGTCGCTGATGTCTGGTTCTGGGACTCCCAGTGAAAGAGAGTCTCGCTCTGTGCGTAGTCGTGATAGCGCGTCTGCGGCGAGAAGTCCTTTTCGTCCTTCTCTAGGGTGATGAGGAGCGCGTCCGTCTTGATGGAGTCGCACCACTTCACGCCCTCACGGAAGTCGGCCGGCATGAAGCCGCCGATGTACGACTGCCCCAGTGCAGGAAGAATTTCCTCACGACTGTAGGAGGCATGCACGGTGAGCGGGACGCCGCTTGGGCCGCCAACACCCAAGAGCGGGATCGGTACGTGCTCGGTGTGGGCGAGGTTGTACTCCAACACTTGGCGCAGCTCACTGCGTACGGCGTGGTGTCTGCGCAGGGTCGCGAACCCGGCGTCGTAGGTGGCGTATCCCTTGCGGACGATGCCACCAAGCGGCCACAACTGGAAGAAGAGCATGCGCGCGTATGCCTGCCCTTGCTCGTCGAGGGCGTCGTACGAAGGGGAGTCGTCCTCCAACATCCGGGTGTACGCGGCAACTCGCAGGGGATCGTCCACGTGGAGGAACGCCGAGACGCGCTTGAGGAGGGCCGCTTCACCTTCCGGAGCCTCACCCTTCAGGAGACCAGAACGGCGGAGTAGACCTGTCCACGAGTTCCCGTTGCCCCGGTAGAGCTCCTTGAGCTCGCGTCCGCTCTCGTCGAGGTAGCGGCTGAGCGTCGGTTCTGCGTAATCCGCCACCTCGCGCGCCAGAGCCGTGACGTTGACGCCGATCTGGTCTCTGATATTGGCGATGATGGTCTTCTTGGCCTTCTCCTCAAGGAGGATCTGGCAGCCAGACGGGAGCTGTGGGAAGTCGTGCTCGATGTTGTCCAAGAGCCGCTTGCGGGTCAGATTCGTTAGCGCGCGGAACTGATTCTCGAAGCGAAACTCCTTGCGGTGCTGACCGATGAAGTCGAGCACGGTCAGTACCGCTTTGTTCTCGGTACGTCGGAGCCCCCGGCCGAGCTGCTGCAAGAAGACTGTTGCGCTGGAGGTAGGACGTAGTAGGAGCAAGGTGTCCACGTCGGGGATGTCCAGGCCCTCATTGAAGAGGTCGACCGAGAAGATCACCTGCAGCGCACCAGACTTGAGATGGTCCAGTGCTTGCTTGCGCTCGTCGGCGGGGGTCACAGCGGATAGGGCAACGGCCTTGATGCCGGCCTTTTGGAAGGACTGCGCCATGAAGTGCGCGTGTGCGACAGAGACGCAGAAGCCCAACGCGCGCATGGCGGTGGGATCGGCGACTTTCTCCGCAACAGCCTTCAAGACCAGCAGCGCCCGCGCGTGATTGGCGGACAGCACTTCGCTCAGAGCGCCTGCGTCGTACGCCCCACGATGCCACTTCACCGCACTCAGGTCAGTGTTGTCGCTGATGCCGAGATAGTGGAAGGGGCTGAGCAAGTCGTTCTCCAAGGCCTCCCACAGCCGCATCTCGGCGGCAATGCGACCATCGAAGAACTCGTCCTGGATGTTCTTGCCGTCCATGCGCTCAGGAGTCGCAGTCAGGCCGAGCAGTTCCAGTGGCTCGAAGTGATCGAGAATCTTCCGGTATGTCGGCGAAGTCCCATGGTGGAACTCGTCGATCACGATCACGTCGAAGTGATCGGAGGCGAGCCTGTCCAGCGCCCGGGCGTTGAGTGACTGCACGCTGGCAAAGACATGTGTCCAACGCTCCGGGATCTCTCCGCTGTGTAGGGATTCGCCGAAGTTCGCGTCTACCAAGACGTCTTGGTAGGTCCGTAGGGACTGCTGGAGGATCTCCTTGCGATGAGCGACGAAGAGCAGCCGAAGGTCACGGCCGTGCTTCTTGCGTAGTTGCTTGTAGTCCAGGGCCGCCATCACGGTCTTGCCGGTTCCCGTCGCTGCGACGAGTAGGTTCCGGTGCCGATCATGCACTTCTCGCTCAACTTCGAGCCGCTCCAACATGTCGCGTTGGTGCGGATAGGGGCGTACTTCGAGGCCGGACAAGGTGATTCGGCGATCTGCAGCAGACGTAGCAGAGGTGCCTCCGGCGATCGCCAAGGCTTCCTGGAGTCGAGCTCCGTCGGCCTCCGGGTCGTACATCTCGAAGGACGGATCGCTCCAGTACGACTCGAAGGTCGCCTCGAACTTCCGCAGTACGTCGGGCGTTGCGATGGACGACAGCCGGACGTTCCACTCCAGGCCATCGAGCAGTGCGGCCTTGGAGAGGTTGGAACTACCGACGTACGCGGTGTCGTATCCGCTATTCCGGCGGAACAGCCATGCCTTGGCGTGGAGTCGCGTCGACCTGGTCTCGTAGTTGACCTTGACCTCGGCGTTGAAGTCCTGCACCAGCCGATCCAGTGCGCGCCGCTCGGTGGCGCCGATGTAAGTCGTCGTGATGACGCGTATCGGCACGTTCCGCTCACGGGCAGCCTGTAGAGACTGCTCGATGATGCGCAGGCCATGCCATTTCACGAAGGCACAGAGCAGGTCGACGCGGTCAGCGGTGGCGAGCTCGGCGCGTAGCTCGAAGCCGAGGCTGGGGTCTTCAGGCGAGTTGGTGATAAGCGCCGTTTCGGAGAGGGGGATCCCGGGACGAACGGCGAAGACACCAGGAGCCTCCTGCCGTGTCAAGGCCAAGAGCTGGCGAGGTCCGTCTGCCACCAACTCCACCCACTCCTGGGCCCCTTTGAGAGTGCTGATGGACTCCAAGATGTGGTTGGTGGCGTATACCCGCTCCTCGGCAGGGATGCTCTGAAGCACACGGCGCACCGTCCGGGTGATGTGTCTTGCCAGGACATGGGGAGTCGACTCGTCTCCCACCGCGTCGCTCACGAGATGCCACCCGAGGCTCGCGAACTCCTTGAGCTTCTGCTCGAAGCGCACCGTGATGAGCTCCTCGTACAAGCCCACGGCGGGCTGCGCGAGTTCCCCCGACTCCGACACTCTGGCTCCCTTGATCGATCAGCAGCTGACTCATGTGTAACAGAGGGCAGTGACAGTGCGCAGGCGATGACCGACTGCCGGATGGGGAGAGGCGTGAGTTGCCGGCATAGCTGCACTCACCTGTTGCGCTGCCCTAGAATTATTT
The DNA here is from genome assembly GCF_033795085.1 of Streptomyces sp. AK08-02. Taxonomy (NCBI): domain Bacteria; kingdom Bacillati; phylum Actinomycetota; class Actinomycetes; order Kitasatosporales; family Streptomycetaceae; genus Streptomyces; species Streptomyces sp. AK08-02. The sequence continues at coordinate 2,339 of NZ_JARAZV010000006.1, read as the reverse complement.
CATGACTCAAGAGAAACTCGGAAGAATCCTCAGCTCGGTTGCAATGCGGATGCGCGCAGACTTCGAGCAGTCGAGAAATTTCAGCCACAACGGCGAAGCAGGAACTTCTCGAGAAGCTCTCATTCGGGAGTTTCTCGCCAGCCATCTACCATCTCATGTGGAACCGATACATAACGCTGAGATAGTCACAGCTTCCGATGAGACCTCTCCGCAGTGCGACATCGTTCTCGCAGATCGAGGAACCCCACCGTTCACCACCCTGAACGGGTATAGGATCCTCCCGAACGAGTGTGTCTATGGCGTTGTCGAAGTGAAGACAAAATTAGACAAGCAACAGCTTGTAGATGCGTGCAATAAAATTAGTAAATTGCGACGCATGTCGAAAGATTCATATCGCCCGTCACCGGGGCTTGTGCCGCGAAAAACGCTTGCCTATGGGAAGGCTTACGACTTCTTCCCGACCTCGGGGATCGTCATTGCTTTTGATAGTCTCAAATTGGAGACGATTGGCAGTCATCTTATGGAATGGTGTCAGACCCGACCGCCAGTTGAATGGCCTGACAGCATTTGGGTGCTAGGCAAGGGGCATCTGCAGTGGCAGAACCCTGATAGTTTGCTTCTAGAGCGCTCGCCCGGTCCAGGGTTTCTGCTTGCGCAAATTGATACGGATGCGTCTCAGGACATCCTCTTGGCTCTCGCGTTACACTTGAACATTCACTTCTCTGATGCGTGGATGAATCCGCTAGATCTGGTGCCGTATGCGGGAGCCACTCGGCTTGGCGCTATTTCGCGTCGATGGCGTATGACTCCCGCAGGTAGGCCGCTCAAGGTGCTGGAAGGGTCATAGAGGCATATCTGAAAGATTAGTCGGTTGGTACCGATTCCCCGATGAAGCTGCCATTTTCTGACCTGTAGACAATTTCAACCCCATACATTTTGCACAGGTCAAACATGTCCAGGTCGGGTTTCGCGGGGAGGAGAATTACGCGCTTGGGTGGCTCTGGATGCTCAATAGTTCGCACATAACGGCTGTAGTCTAAAATCTGCCCCAGGGCCATCCTTACGTCCTCGCGTGCGCTAGATCCCTTAGCTTCGTAAAGTACATGCTCCGTTGCGTCATAGAGATCTGTCCTGAGGGTGGAGGTAAGCCCTTTGACTTTTATCTGGAAGGCGCCGGTCTGGCGTCCGACCTCTCTGAGGTGCGCCATGTAGGTACGGGTCAATTCGGCTTCATGGCGTACGGCTATGTGGGCTGCTGCCGACGACCGGAGGCTCATTTTCTTGTTGAATGCTTCTGATACGACGAAGGTGCCACTCGTGGCGGCATTTTCGGCAGCCTTTTTAAGGGAGCTTGCTTTGTTTCTGCGCTGCTTGGAAACTGGCAGTGTTCCAGTAGTTGCAGGATCGCTATGGAAGTTAGCCGCAGTGACTATCTCAAAGGGGACGAGTTCCCATGTGGTCTCCGGTGCGGCGGGGATTAAGTTCTTCGACGAGTGCCGAAATTCGCCATCCGGTCGCAGGCGAAAAACGATTACGTTGCGTTCCTTGTTGTCGTTTCCGTGTACTCTGCGCCATACATAAGGTTCTAGAACATCCAGGGTAAATTCCCCGATGAACTGATGCGTCTTGGTGCCACTCTTAGGTAGTACGCCGACTTTTATAAAAACTCGTAAAGTGCGGTCCTGTTCAGCGTGGCGTAGTATGGCTCGGTTTCCTGACCCTGCTACACCAGTGAATGTCTGGTTGCCGGATTTACCCGCCCCGGTGTATTCGAATATGGGCCCCAGGTCGTCTTCCTCTGCCAGCCAGCCGTCGTAGTATCCGTTAAGCTCTCCGACGGATGGGTCTGAATACAGGTTGACGCTCTGCTTTTCAACGGAGGGGCATATTCCGCCCTGCCCGCTTCCTCCGAACACCGGCATTATCTCTGCGCGCGTACGCACGTCTCCGGGAACGATCACTTTAGTCGCCATGTCATGACCCTAACAACTACCCCTCGATGACTTTAAGAGGGCGGTGGCGATGATGAGCGAGCAGGCGAGTTTGCGGGGCCTCCATGGAGTCGCCGAAGCGGAGCTAAGTCCATCTCGGACGCGATGCCGTCGGACCAGCCGACCGCTCTCTGGGGCCTCGCCGCATCATGTACGCATGATCACCATTCACCTGAAGTACGAGATCGACGCCGACAAGATCGACGACTTCGAGGAGTACGGGCGCCGCTGGGTAGGGCTCGTCAACCGCAGGGCCCCGGCGTTTGCCCGGGTCGTCCGGTTTGATCATGTGATGCCGTAGAGGCTGAGGACGAGGGTGCGTTCGGTGTGGGCCCGGCGGCCGGCGGC
>NZ_JARAZV010000052.1:0-899 GCF_033795085.1 Streptomyces sp. AK08-02 | reverse complement strand
CTAGGCGGTGTCTTCAAAAGATCTTGAGTAGTGGATCATGGTGGGGTGATACGTCGCCATGAACTGTCCGATGCCGAGTGGGAGTTCGTCGGGCCACTGCTGCCGGTGTCGCTGCGGGGCCGGAAGCGGTTGGACGACCGCACGGTGCTCAACGGGATCGTGTGGAAGTTCCGTACCGGGACGGCCTGGCGGGACGTGCCCGAGCGGTACGGCCCGTGGGCCACACTGCACACCCGCTTTCGCCGGTGGGCTCTGGACGGCACCTTCGACCGGATGCTCCGCGCCGCCCAGGCCAGGGCGGACGCGGCCGGAGACATCGACTGGCTGGTGTCGGTCGACTCCACCGTCGTCCGCGCCCACCAGCACGCCGCCGGGGCCCGAAAAGGGGGGCCCGCAGTCCCGGCCTCGGACGCTCCCGAGGCGGTCTGACCAGCAAAATCCACCTGGCCTGCGACAGCGTCGGCCGCCCGCTCGCCTTCACACTCACGGGCGGCAACACCAACGACTGCACCCAGTTCACCGCCGTGATGGAAGCCATCCGGGTGCCCCGCATCAGCCCGGGCCGGCCCCGCACACGGCCCGCCCATGTCCTGGGCGACAAGGGCTACAGCTCCCGGGCCATCCGCACCTGGCTGCGACGGCACGGCATCAGCCACACCATCCCCGAGCGGGCCGATCAGATCCGCAACCGGCTCCGACGCGGCAGCCGAGGCGGGCGCCCGCCGGTCTTCGACAAGCAGCTCTACAGACGACGCAACGTGGTGGAACGGTGCTTCAACCGCTTGAAACAGTGGCGCGGCATCGCTACTCGCTACGACAAGACCGCCGAGTCCTACCAAGCCGCCGTCACCCTCGCATCGCTCCTGATGTGGGCGTGACATTTGAAGACAACTCCTAGG
>NZ_JARAZV010000051.1:0-937 GCF_033795085.1 Streptomyces sp. AK08-02 | reverse complement strand
AGCGACGCTCCCACGGCTTGTAGGCACACGGTTTCAGGTACTATTTCACTCCGCTCCCGCGGTACTTTTCACCATTCCCTCACGGTACTATCCGCTATCGGTCACCAGGGAATATTTAGGCTTAACGGGTGGTCCCGCCAGATTCACACGGGATTTCTCGGGCCCCGTGCTACTTGGGTGTCTCTCAAACGAGCCGTTGATGTTTCGACTACGGGGGTCTTACCCTCTACGCCGGACCTTTCGCATGTCCTTCGCCTACACCAACGGTTTCTGACTCGCCTCACAGCCGGCAGACTGTGAAAGAGAGATCCCACAACCCCGCACACGCAACCCCTGCCGGGTCTCACACGTATACGGTTTGGCCTCATCCGGTTTCGCTCGCCACTACTCCCGGAATCACGGTTGTTTTCTCTTCCTGCGGGTACTGAGATGTTTCACTTCCCCGCGTTCCCTCCACACACCCTATGTGTTCAGATGTGGGTGACAGCCCATGACGACTGCCGGGTTTCCCCATTCGGAAACCCCCGGATCAAAGCCTGGTTGACGACTCCCCGGGGACTATCGTGGCCTCCCACGTCCTTCATCGGTTCCTGGTGCCAAGGCATCCACCGTGCGCCCTTAAAAACTTGGCCACAGATGCTCGCGTCCACTGTGCAGTTCTCAAACAACGACCAACCACCCGTCACACACCACCACGTGGTGCTGCACCGGGGTCGGCACTGAAGGCAGCCTCTCGGCCGTGCCCTCAGACACCCAACAGCGTGCCCGACACCCTCACCACTCTGATCAGCTTTCCACGCCCCGAAGGACAGTACTCACAGCCCGAGATGACTCAGGTGCCGAATAATCAACGTTCCACCCATGAGCAACCACCGCCGGACGTATGCCGACGTAATGGCCCTGGACCACCAAACCAGGTTTGGCGGTCTAGATGCTC
>NZ_JARAZV010000005.1:364478-478586 GCF_033795085.1 Streptomyces sp. AK08-02 | reverse complement strand
TCCCTTCGGTCTTGCGTTTCCGACTCTATCAGACCGTTTCCGTATCCGATTTCCTCGGTGCTTTCCAGGTTTTCGCTTTCGCGTTTCCCTTTCCGGCGAGTCCGACTCTACCAGATCCTTTCGGGCCTGATTCCCAGTCAGTGGGGCTTGTCCTCCCGGCTGTTGGGCCGTTCCGACGTCTCAAACCCTAGCGGATCCCCTCAGCGATTCCCAATCGGGCCGCTGAGCTCCATCGAGTTCCATTCGAATTGAATTCGGGCACACCGAAATCAACCCGGCTGGGAGGTCCTGCTGATGGTTTGGTTTTGCCGCTGCTGCGGCGGAGGTGCTGCCGCAGAACCGTTACGGCCCCGTGGCAACCCGGAGAACATTACGGATCGGGATGGGGGATGTCAAGCACCGCCTACCCGTCGCTGTCAAGATCTTTAGTCGAGGTCGCTGAGTCGTCCGCCGGCGTCCGGCTGGGCGTGCTCCACGCGGCGCAGGAGACGGGTGAGGACGTCGCCGAGCCTGCCACGTTCGTCCTGGGAGAGGTCCTGGAGGAGGTCCTCCTCGAAGACCGTCGCCAGGCGCATCGCCTCCAGCCACTTCTCTCGGCCCTCGTCCGTCAACTCCACGATCACGCGGACCCTGTTGGACTCGTCGCGCTCCCGGGTGACCAGTCCCTCCGTCACCATCCGGTCGATCCGGTGGGTCATCGCCGCCGGAGTCAGGCCAAGCCGCTTCGCCAGGTCGCTCGGGCCCATGCGGTACGGGGCGCCGGACAGCACCAACGCCTTGAGGACCTCCCACTCGGCGTTGCTGATGCCGAGCGTCGCGGTCTGGCGGCCGTACGCCACGTTCATCCTGCGGTTCAGCCGGCTCAGGGCCGTGACGATCTTCTCGACCTGGGGGTCCAGATCCCTGAACTCGCGCTGGTAGGCGGCGATCTGCTCATCGAGCGTCGGCTCGCCGACGGCGGGGGTGTCACCCATGTGCTCAGTATCCCATGCGTGCGCTTGGCATCGAAGTCCTTCGAGGTGTACTGTTCAATTCTTAATTTTAGCTTCGAAGTCTTCATGTCTAACCCTTTCGGCAGGCGTAAGACTTCACGATCAAGGCAGGTGAAAGTGACCAGGGCGATGGGCGCGGAGATGCGCCGGATCCATGTGGGCAACGCACTCAGCGCGTTCGGGCTCGGCTTCACCGTCCCGTATCTGTACGTCTATGTGGCGCAGGTGCGGGGACTGGGAGCCATGACGGCGGGTCTCGTACTCGCCGTCTTCGCTGTGGCGGCGCTGGTCGTGCTGCCGTTCGCCGGGCGGGCCATCGTCCGGCGCGGGCCGCTGCCGGTGCTGCTCGTCGCTCTGGTCACCGCCGCTGTCGGCGCCATGGGCCTCGGGTTCGCCGCCAACGCCACCGCCGTACTCCTGGCCGCTGTCGCGCTGGGAGCCGGGCAGGCCGTGATGCAGCCGGCGCTCGCGACGATGATCGTGGACTTCTCGTCGGCGGAGACACGGTCGCGGGCCTTCGCCACCCAGTTCTTTCTGCAGAACCTCGGGCTGGGCGTCGGTGGGCTCATCGGCGGGCATCTCGTGGACACGACCCGGGTCGGCTCGTTCACCCTGTTGTTCGGCATCGAGGCGGCGATGTTCCTGCTGCTCGCCGTGATCATGGCCACCGTACGGATGCCTCGTTCGCCGAGGATCGACGGTGCGCCCGCTCAGGCCAGGGGCAGCTGGAAGCAGTTGCTGGAGAACCGGGCGATGGTGCAGCTGTGTGTGCTGGGCTTCGTACTGTTCTTCGCCTGCTACGGGCAGTTCGAGTCGGGACTGAGCGCGTACGGGGTCGAGGCCGCCGGGATCTCGACGTCCGCGCTCGGTTCGGCGCTGGCGGCGAACACCGCGGTGATCGTGGTCGCGCAGTTCGCGGTGCTCAGGTTCGTCGAGCGGCAGAAGCGGTCGCGGGTGATCGCGGCCGTGGGGATCCTCTGGGCCGTCGCGTGGGGCGTGGCCGGGTACGCGGGGCTCGGGCACGGCAGCCAGGCCATGGCGACCGCCGCGTTCGTGTCGACGTACGCGCTGTTCGGGCTCGGGGAGGCGATGCTGTCGCCGACCGTCGCGCCCTTGGTGGCCGATCTGGCGCCAGCCGGGCTCGCGGGGCAGTACAACTCGGCGTTCGCCCTGGTGAAGCAGCTCGCGCTGGCTGTGGGGCCTGCGGTGGGCGGGCCGCTCGGGGCTTCGCTGCACGCGCCGTACATCGTGATGTTCCTGCTGTTCTCGCTGGGGATCAGCGTCCTCGCCGTACGGCTGGGACGGCAGCTGACCCCCGTACAGAATCAGCCGTCTCTGGCGCGGCGGAGCCGGGTGGTCGCGCAGGGAGGGGCTCCGGTGGAGTCCTCGGTGCCTACCGCGTAGTGGGGCGGGTGGCTGTGGCCAGGGTCGAGGTGAAGGGGAGGGTCGCCGAGCCGTCGGGGGCCGTGTAGGGGGCAAGGGCTTCGCGGATGGTTCGCGCCGCCTCGGTGAAGCCGGCCCGGCCGCCCGCCTCTTCGATCGACTGGCCCCAGGGGACGGCCGCGAGGTGACCGGTGACGAAGTCCGCGATGTCCGGGAAGGCGATCGCGAAGGTGACCTCGCGGGTCGTGATGTCGTGGAAGCCGGCGGTGGTCAGGGCGGCGGTGATGCGGTCGGCTGGGCAGGAGTGCGAGATGGCGAAACGTGCCTTCGCCTCCGGGGTGCCGTGTTCGGTGACCGCCTTGTGGTGGGCGGCTATGTAGGGCGAGCGGTCCACGGGCGGGGCCCAGGTCGTGGCTGTGAACCGGCCGCCCGGGCGGGTGACGCGGGCCGCTTCGGTGAGGGCGGCGTCCAGGTCGGGGAAGAACTGGACGCCCTGTTGACAGATGACCGCGTCGAACGAGTCGTCCGGGTAAGGGAGTTTGTGGGCCGGGGCCTGGGTGAACTCGATGTCCGGGTACATCCGGGGTGCGTGGCGGGCGGCGGTGGTGAGCATGGCCTCCAGGAAGTCGGCGCCGGCCACGTGGCCCGTGGGGCCGACCTGGGCGGCGGCGGCGCGGGCCACGAAGCCGGTGCCGCAGGCCAGGTCGAGGACGTGGGCGCCCGGGAAGAGGTCGGTGGCGTCGACGACCGCGGTGACGAACGGGGCCATCAAAGGGGCGCTGTAGCGCTCGTAGTGCTCCGTCGCGTCGTGTGTGGCGTTGTCTTTGAGGGGGAAACCTGTGGGATCTGCCATGCAGGAGCTACTAGCAGGCGGGGCTGGGTTCGACTAGGGGACTCGCGTGGCCTTTCCCCCTGGAAGCACGAACTCGCACCACACCGCCTTGCCGCCTCCCGGTGTCCGGCGTGAGCCCCAGCTCGTGGCGATCGTCGCGACGATGGCGATGCCGCGGCCCGATTCGTCGCCGGGTTCGGCGGTGCGGCGCAGGGGGAGGTGGTCGTCGCCGTCCGTGACCTCGACGATGAGGCGGCGGTCGGTGCGGCGCAGGCGCAGGCGCATCGGGGGTGTGCCGTGCTGGAGGGAGTTCGCGACCAGTTCGCTGGCCGCCAGGACGCCCACGTCGTGCAGTTCGGTGGGGAAGCGCCAGCTGGTGAGGACGCCGGAGGCGAAGGCACGCGCGCGCGGGGCCGCTTCGATGCCGCCCAGGAGTTCCAGGGCCGCGTTGCGGAACAGGTCGCTGTCGGCGCCGGTGCGGGCCGGGTGCTGGAGGACCAGGACCGCCACGTCGTCGTCGTGGTCAGCCGTGACGCCCGCCGAGCGGACCAGGCGGTCGCAGACGACCTGGGGGCTGCCCGTGGCGCCGGCGAGGGCGCGCTCCAGGGCGGCGATGCCCTCGTCGAGGTCCTCGTTGCGGCGTTCCACCAGGCCGTCGGTGTAGAGGACCGCCGTGGAGCCCGGGGTGAGCGCGATCGAGCCCGAGGCGTGCATCCAGCCGCCGGTGCCGAGGGGTGGGCCCGTGGGTTCGTCGGCGCGCTGGACGACCCCGCTCTCGTCGCGGACGAGGATCGGGAGGTGGCCCGCGGAGGCGTAGACGAGCTGGCCCTCGTTCGGGTCGTGGACCGCGTACACGCAGGTGGCGATCTGGTTGGCGTCGATCTCCATGGCGAGGCCGTCGAGGAGCTGGAGGACCTCGTGCGGGGGGAGGTCCAGACGGGCGTACGCGCGGACCGCCGTACGGAGCTGGCCCATGACCGCTGCCGCGCGTACTCCGCGGCCCATGACGTCGCCGATGACGAGGGCTGTGCGGCCGCCGCCCAGGGTGATGACGTCGTACCAGTCGCCGCCCACCGCCGCTTCCGTGCCGCCGGGATGGTAGGTGGCTGCCACCCTGAGGTCGTCCGGTTCCTCCAGTTCCTGGGGGAGGAGGGAGCGCTGGAGGGTCACCGCGGTCTCGCGCTGGCTGCGTTCGCTGGCGCGCAGGCGTTCGGCGGCCTCGGCGTGGTCGGTGACGTCGGCGGCGAAGACGAGGACGCCGCCACTCCCTTCGGGAGTGGCCGTCGCCTCGATCGGGGTGCACGTGATCGTGTACGAACGTCCGCTCTGCGCCTTGCGGGACTTGAGGGTGCGGGGCTTGGAGCTGCGCAGGACCTGGTCCAGAAGGGGCAGCAGGCCCAGTTCGTCGAGCTCGGGGGCCGCTTCGCGGGCGGGGGCGCCCTCCGCTCGTACGCCGAAGGCCGCCGTGTAGGCGTCGTTGGTGTACGCGATGCGGTGGTCGGGGCCGTGGACGATGGCGACCAGGGCCGGGATGCGGTCCAGGACCTCGCGGGTGGGCAGGTCGTCGACCGCGGGGAGGCAGGGGGCCGCGTCGGTGAGCCGCTCGGCGCGGGCGGCGGGTACGGAACCGGGGCCCGAGCCGGGGTTCTCGCCGCGTCGGTCGGGCAGCCGGTCCGGGCTGATCGTGTGATCGGTCCGCGCTGCGGCGCGGCGCTGCGTTCCGGGAAGTCGGGCGCTCCAGCGCGTGAAGTTCACGAATCCTTGCCTCGTGTTCGTCGGCACAGGCCGGCAGCGGGTCGGCCGGAGGTACGGGGGACGTCCCCCGGGAGATACAGCACTTACGGAAAGCCTCGTGGGTAGAGAAGGGCGTGCGGCGAGGGACGTGGAGCCAGTCTGGCAGGGTGGCCGACCGGGCCGACATCCTTCAGACGTCGGCCGCGTCGGTGGAGTTCCTGGATCCGGTCAGGAGGACCCCTTCGGGTCCTGGTGGGGCTTCTGAGGAGGCTTTCCACCGGCCGCGAGTTCGAACTCCGCGCGGGGATGTTCGAGTGAACCGAGGGAGACGATCTCCCGCTTGAAGAGTCCCGACAGGGTCCACTCGGCGAGCACCCGGGCCTTGCGGTTGAAGGTGGGCACCCGGCTCAGGTGGTAGACGCGGTGCATGAACCAGGCGGGGTAGCCCTTCAGCTTGCGCCCGTAGACGTGTGCGACACCCTTGTGGAGTCCCAGGGAGGCTACTGAACCGACGTACTTGTGGGAGTACGTTTCGAGCGGTTCGCCCCGCAGGGAGTGCGCGATGTTGTCGCCGAGGACCTTGGCCTGGCGTACGGCGTGCTGGGCGTTGGGGGCGGTCTCCTTGCCGGGTTCCGCGGCCGTGACGTCGGGGACGGCGGCGGCGTCTCCCGCGGCCCACGCGTGCGTGGTGCCCTCGATCCGTAGCTCGGCGGTGCACTTCAGGCGTCCGCGCTCGTTCAGCGGGAGGTCGGTGGCGGCGAGCAGGGGGTGCGGTTTGACGCCGGCGGTCCACACGACCGTACGGGTGGGGAAGCGGGCGCCGTCGCTGAGGACGGCGATCCGGTCCGCGCAGGAGTCGAGGCGGGTCTCCAGGCGTACGTCGATGTTACGACGGCGCAGCTGCGTGACCGTGTACTTGCCCATCTCCTCGCCGACCTCGGGCAGGATGCGGCCCGACGCCTCGACGAGGATCCACTTCATGTCCTCGGGCTTGACGTTGTGGTAGTACCGCGCGGCGTAGCGGGCCATGTCCTCCAGCTCGCCGAGCGCCTCGACTCCGGCGTAGCCGCCGCCCACGAAGACGAAGGTCAGGGCCGCGTCACGGATGGCGGGGTCGCGGGTGGAGGAGGCGATGTCCATCTGTTCGATGACGTGGTTGCGCAGGCCGATGGCCTCCTCGACCGTCTTGAAGCCGATCGCGTGTTCGGCGAGGCCGGGGATCGGCAGGGTGCGGGAGACCGAACCGGGGGCGAGGACGAGCTCGTCGTACGTCAGTTGCTGGGCGCCCGTTCCCTCCTCCGTGGTGGCGAGGGTGGTGACGGTCGCGGTGCGCTTGGCATGGTCGATCGCGGCGACCTCGCCGACGACGATCCGGCACTGGTCGAGGACCCGGCGCAGTGGTACGACGACATGGCGGGGCGAGATGGAGCCCGCGGCCGCCTCCGGGAGGAACGGTTGATAGGTCATGTACGGGTCCGGAGTGACGACGGTGATGTCGACCTGGCCCCGTTTCAGCTCCTGCTGGAGCTTCCGCTGGAGGCGCAGGGCCGTGTACATACCGACGTAGCCGCCGCCGACGACGAGAATTCGCGCACGTTCCTTCACCATCCCATGACGCACCCAGCGCTCGCGTTTGTCCACAGGCCCGGCAATTTGTGTGACCTTCGGGCAGTGGGCCGAAACGTTGCCCCGAACGGTGGCGAGCAGGGCAAAGTCGCAGCTCAGTGGGGGTGCGCCGAGTGGCAGGAGAGGGCTTAACCGGGACGTATGCGACACGTACTCCGATCGAGCGGCACCCTGTGCGGAACGTGCCCCTTCTGAATTGACCCTCGCTCAACTATGTTCGTAGGTCGACGGGGTGTAGGGGGATGCGCTCTTTCGGGTTCGCTCCACAGCGGGTGGGCCCGTTGTTCAGTGCTGTTCCGTGCGCTCCGGCTGCCAATGGCGGGGAGTCTCCGGGGGGAGACGTCATTACCGGGGGAACATTATGCACATTCAGGATTCTCGTTGGTCATCCGCGTCCGCCATCGCACCAGGCGGACCGGTCAGCGCGGCGGCGGGCAACGGACGCGGTGACACATCGCGTACGGCGCCGCTGCGTGTGGACGCACAGCGCAATCTGGAGCACGTGCTGCGTGCGGCACGTGAGGTCTTCGGCGAGCTGGGGTACGGCGCGCCGATGGAGGACGTGGCGCGGCGCGCTCGGGTGGGTGTCGGCACGGTGTACCGGCGCTTCCCGAGCAAGGACGTACTGGTCCGACGGATAGCCGAGGAGGAGACCTCCCGGCTGACCGACCAGGCTCGTGCGGCGCTCGGGCAGGAGGACGAGCCGTGGTCGGCACTGTCGCGCTTCCTGCGGACGTCGGTGGCCTCGGGCGCCGGGCGGTTGCTGCCGCCGCAGATACTGCGGGTCGGCGTCGCCGACGACGACGGTTCCGGCCTCGACGAGGCGCGGGTTCCGCAGCAGCGGACCCAGGCGACGGGTGGCGGTTTCGGCGCCGGGGAACTACGGCTGGTGTCCGACGACGCCGCGGCGGCGGCCCTGGCGGACGACGCGGGCGCGGCGGCACTGCTGGAAGTGGTGGGCCGGCTCGTGGAGCGGGCGCGCGAGGCGGGCGTACTGCGGCCGGACGTGTCGGTGTCGGACGTACTGCTGGTGATCGCGACGGCGGCGCCCTCGCTGCCGGACGCGGCACAGCAGGCGGCGGCCTCGTCACGGCTGCTGGACATCCTGCTGGAGGGGTTGCGGTCGCGGCCCCTGTGAGGGAAGCACGCCAGATATATCGGGCAGTCCGGACAACTCCCCTCCAGGGAGCGCCGGTTGAGCATTCCCCGTTCGGGTGAACGTTAGTACCTCGGTGCGGGAAGTCCCCACGGACGAGTGGTTGGTTCGTTCCAGTCGCCCTGAACAAAAGCCAATATGGCACTCTGACCCGGTGTTCGGGACTCGATGTGCAGGCAGCTGTGCAGGCGGCGGGGGCTTTCCGCGATGAGCTTTGACGGGCGGGACGAGTCACTCGGTGACGGTGACCCGGAGGCCGGCGGCGGCCTGACCTCACCCCAGGTGCCGAACCAGGGCGGGCCGGGAGGCGTTCAGTACCTCGGCGGCTCGGTGGACGGCGCGGAGTACCCGGAGTACCTCGACGACCCGATGGAGAACAGCGTCCCGGCGCAGCGCGGAGGCAGCCTGCTGCCGCCCCGCGCGGACAGTGTGCTGCCGCCGCCCATCGAACTGCCGCCGTCCGACACCGACCTGATCGGGCGCATGCGCTCGGGCGACGACACGGCGTACGAGGAGCTGTACCGGCGTCACGCCGACGCCGTACGCCGGTATGCGCGCACCTGCTGCCGTGACGGCCACACCGCCGACGACCTGACCGCCGAGGTCTTCGCCCGCATGCTCCAGGCGGTGCGCGGCGGTTCCGGGCCCGAGTACGCCGTACGCGCCTATCTGCTCACCACGGTCCGCCGGGTCGCCGCGAACTGGACGACGTCGGCGAAGCGCGAGCAACTGGTCGACGACTTCGCGGTGTTCGCGACGCAGGCCGCGCGCGGTTCCGAGGTCGCCGCCGACCACGACACGCTGGATCTCGGCGCCGACGTCCTCGCGATGCACGAGGCCGAACGGTCCATGGCCATGCAGGCGTTCCGGTCGCTGCCCGAGCGGTGGCAGGCCGTGCTGTGGCACACCGAGGTCGAGGACGAGTCGCCGAGCGAGGTCGCCACCCTGTTCGGGCTGGACGCCAACGGCACGCGTGTGCTGGCCAGTCGGGCCCGCGAAGGGCTCAAGCAGGCCTACCTCCAGGCCCACGTCAGCGCCACCCTCGTCACCGACGAGGAGTGCTCCCGCTACGCCGACCGGCTCGGCGCGTACGCCCGCGGGGGTCTGCGCACCCGGGCCGAACGGGGGCTGCGCAAGCACCTGGAGGAGTGCGCCAGGTGCCGGCTGGCCGCGGGCCAGATCAAGGAGGTCGCCAGCGGTATCCCGGCCGTCGTTCCGCTCGCGGTCATCGGCTGGTTCGGCGCCGCCGGGTACGCCAAGGTGGCCGCGCTGGTCGCCGGGGGCGCCGGAGCGGGTGCGGTGGGCGTCGGTGGCGCGGCGGCCGCGGCGAGCGGCTCGTCGTCCGGCGGGGCCGGGGGCGGCGCGGCGGCCTCGGAGGGGCTGGGCGCGCCGCTGAAGGCCGGGATCGCGGCGGGTGTCGTCGCCGTCGGGATCGCCGCGGTGGTGTTCGCGCTGGCCGGTGACCAGGTACCGAAGAAGCCGGTGGCCCAGCCGGCCCCGTCCGCCCCCGTGAGCCGGCCCGAGGCACCGACGCCGCCCCCGAGCCCGACGCCGCCCGAGCCGGAACCCGACCCGGTCGTCCGGGCCCTGGCCCCGGCCGAGGTGCCCGCGCCCACCCCGAGCCCCAGCACCAGCGCCACCCCGACTCCGGCCCCGAAACCCACCCCGAGCCCCACCCCGACCAGGTCCCCCGGCCCGCCCCCCTCTCCGACACCCACGCCCACGCCCACCCCGACACCGCCTCCCCCACCTCCACCGCCGCCGGCCCCGGCCGACTATCAGTGGAACGAGTTGCAGTACGGCATCACCGGCGACGGCACCAAGCCGGAGATGCGGCTCGGCGAGAGCAGCTGGGTGTGGCAGCGGTGGGGGGTGGCGATCGCGGACAAGCGGTACGAGCACGGGGTGACCGTCCACGGGCAGTCCTCGGTCACCGTCGACCTCAACCGCGACTGTGCCTCGTACGACGCCCTGGTCGGTGTCGACGACATGATGCAGGGCGTCGGCCAGGTCCGCTTCTCGGTGTTCGCCGACGGGGTGCGTATGTGGCAGTCCGGCTTGGTCCAGGGCGGGCAGGAAGCCGTACCCGTCCACGTCGACCTCACCGGGCGCAGGACGATCCGCCTGGTCGTGGAACCCCACTCGCCGTTCGACTCGGTGGTCCTCGCGGACTGGGTGGAGTCCAGGTTCATGTGCCGGTGACGGGGGCGTCGGTCACCGGGGTGCCTGTCACACGGGGGTGATGGGGGCGCGGTCGGGGCTGGGCGGCGGGTACAGGTGGGCGAGCTCGTCGAGCAGGTCCAATACGTCGTCCGCGGTGAGTTCCGCTCCCGTCCGGCGTTCCGACTCGTACCGTGCCGCTCCCAGGACCCCGCGGGCCTCGGCCTCCGTCTCCTGAGCACGGTCTCGCGCAGACCGAGCGCGCTGACCACCGCGCCTGGGACCGCCTCCGGCCGGTCGAGCGGGGCGAACTCGACGAGCCATGCCTGGGGGAGGCCGGCGGCGGCTTCCTCGGCGAGACGGGTCTTTCCGGAACCGCCCGGTCCGATCAGGGTGACGAGACGGGTCCTGTGCACATCCGAACGGATGGCCTCGACCTCGGGTTCCCGGCCGACGAAAGATGTCAGACGGGGGCGAATGTTGCCGGTGTGGGCGGCTCCTCCGGCCGACCGCGGTGGCTGTGCCGGTGACTGCGGTGGCTGTGCCGGGTACTTCGGGGGCCGTGCCGCTGACTTCGGGGGCAGTGCCCGCTGTGGTGGCTGCGCCAGCAACTCCCTGTGCAGGGTTCGCAGTTCCGGGCCCGGGTCCGTGCCCAGGCCCTCCGCCAGGGTTCGGCGGGCCGTCTCGTACGCGGCGAGGGCGTCCGCGTCGCGGCCCGTGTCGCGCAGGGCCCGGACGAGGAGGGCGTACAGCGGTTCGTCGTACGGGTGGGCCTCCGTCAGTTCCCGCAGCTCCGGTACGGCGTCGTGGGCGCGGCCGAGTCTCAGGTCCGCCTCCACGCGCGCGCGTGTCGCCTCGCGGCGCAGTGCCTCCGGGCGGGTCGCGGCGGTGCGGTCGGGCAGGTCGGCCAGGGCGGGGCCGCGCCACAGGGCGAGGGCCTCGGAGAGGGTGCGTGCGGCGGTCGCCGGGTCGGCGCTGTCCAGGGCCACCCTGCCCTACCGTACGAGGCGTTCGAAGAGGTGGAGGTCGATGTGGTCGTGGGGTGCCGTCAGGCGGTAGCCGCCGGGGTCCGAGGTGATGGTGTTCCTGCCGAGGGTGCGGCGCAGGCGGCCGATGAGGGCTTGGAGGGCCGCGGGGGCGTCCTTGGGCGGGGTGTCCGCCCAGACCTCGGCGATCAGGGTTTCGGGGGTGGTGGTGCGGTTGGGGCGCAGCGCGAGGGCGGTGAGGAGGGCGCGGAGGCGGGGGCCGCCGAGGGGTACGGCTGTGCCGTGGTCGTCCTCGGCCTGGGTGACGCCCAGGATTCTGTACCGCACCGGCCTATTCTCGCCCCCGCCGCCCTTACCCGTCCCTCCCCCAGAGGGGGGACCCCCACTGGGGGCTGCGCCCCCAGACCCCCCTATCGGCCCTGAAGGGGCCTCGTCCTCAAACGCCGGACGGGCTGGAGGCCCCCGCCCCCGCCCCCAGTGCGCCCCTCTGGGGGGTGATTCCCGACGGTACGGCCCGTTGGCGGGCCGGGGTCCCTGTCCAGCAGGTGCCTCGGCGGGAGAGGAGGCGGCGTAGCCACACCTCCAGGGAGACCAGGTCCGCCAGGCCGTCCAGGGGGAGGGGTTCGCCCTCCGCGGCGGCACGGAGGGCCTTGCGGACCACTCTCGCCTCCACCAGACCCGCCTCCGCGAGCAGCGGCGTGTCGAACAGGGTCATCAGGGACTCCACCGACACCCGCAGGCCCGTCCGCGACGCCGCGTTCGCCGAGGCGTGGGAGGGCGCGCCCCATCCGGGGGGCAGGTCCGCGACGCCGGCGCCTTCCAGGACCGTACGGAGGATGGATGCCCGGGCGCCCGGTTGGACGCGCAGGGCTTCGGGAAGGGCTCGGCAGGCGCGTACGACCTGGTTGTCCAGGAAGGGCGTGTGCAGGCGCTGGAAGCGGATCTCGGCGGCCTGTTCCAGGACACGTACGTCGGCCGCCTGGCGGGCCAGTGCCGCCCGCGCGCGGAAGTCCCCGGGGCGTTGGCCGGGGCCGACACCGACGCCCGCGCGGTCCGTGGCCCAGTTGAGGCGAACCGATACTTCAGCCAGCGCCTCACCGGTCAGCCAGCGCGCGGCCGGGCCGGGTCTCGCCCAGGTGAGCGCGGCCAGCGAGGCCCCCACCGCGCCCCCGGGCTCGTCGAACCGGCGCTGCATCAGACGGTCGGCGAGGTTCTCGATGCCGGCCCGGTAGGGCGTCCGGGAGAGCTTGCGGGCGGCGCCGTACACGCGCGCGGGGACCATCACCGAGCCGTCGGCCTTCGCGAGCGCCGCCACCGGTCGGACCAGGTGACGGCGTTTGCGGTCCATCAGGAGGTCGGCCAGGCGGGCGGGGTGGGCGTCCAGCACCTGCCGGGCGCCGTAGCCGGTGAAGTGGTCGGCGCTGCCCGAGGCCAGGCGGGCGCGATGCCGGGCCGCCGTCACCAGGGAGGGACCCGGTTCGTCGGTCAGCGGGCCCTCCAGGTCGGCGTACGGGAGGACGTCCTCGCCGCCCGCCACCACCACGTGGTGCAGGCGCGGGTTCGCCGCGAGGGCGCCCGCCCGTTCCAGTTCCGCCTCACGCCCGCCCACGGCCAGGTCGTTGAAGGTGACCGCCACGAGCCGCTCCCCGGCGCCCGTGCCATGTCCCAGTACCGTCCCCGGCATGCCCGGGAGACCCGCCGCCAGGAGCGCGAGTGTCCCCGAGGCCGGCCCGCCTGACAGGTCCGCCCCTATCCCCGGTACGGGCATCCCGCGCGCGGCACGCCGTTCCGCGGGGCCCATTCCGGGCACGGGGCCGGGGTCGACGTCGGCGCCGGGTACATGGCGAGGAGCGGACAGCCGGGCCCGTACCGCCTCGACCAGCGCGTCCCGTACGCCGTCCACCGCCCGGTCGGGGTCCACGGAGGCCGCCGCGACCGCGAGGGAGGCGACCGGTTCGTACCCGGCGATCTCACGCGCCCCGGCGCGCAGGATCAGCGCGTGCCCGGGCGGAATGCGCCGTACGCCGTCGTAGGGGGTCGAGTCGTGCAGCGCGGCCGGTACGTCGGGGGCCGCGAGAAGAGCGGCGAGGTGGCCGAAGTCGAGGTTGGCCTCGATGAGATCGGCGAGCGGGAGGGCCGCCGTCGCGTAGGCCGTACCGCCCGCCCAGGGGGTGTGGAACACCGGGCGCGCGCCCGCGAGGTCGCCGCAGACCATGAGCCGGCGCCCCACCTGGACGATCGCCGTGTAACTGCCCGGCCAGGCCGTCAGATGGCGAAGTGCCCCTCCGCGGGCGGCGAACAGGGCGACCCGCAGCTGCTCGTCGGTGGCTCCGCAGGTGCCCAGGACCGCGATCCGGGTCTGGTCGTCGGCCCGCACGACGCGTACCTCGTCGGGGCGCCAGTCGCCGACCGCCCAGAGCGGATCGGGGTCTCCCCAGAGGAGTTGGGAGCCGACCGGGTGGACCGTCTCGCCCTCGTAGCCGGTCGCCCCCGCCGCGTATCCGGCTCCGGTTCCCGTGGCGGTTCCGGCGGCCGGGTAACCGGCAGGTCCTGTCGCGAACTTGGCGGCCACAGCTGCGGTGCTGCTCCATCCCACCAACCACCGCATCGACGCCTCCACAGGCTGTGGACAACCAGTGCACCGGACGAACTCGGCACCATGCTGCCATGAAGGACGCGCCCAGGAGGGACGGCGGAGCCGCTTGTGCTCCCCGAAGTGCGCCCCTGCGAACTCCTGTGCACCCCCTGGAACATGCCCGCCCGGCCCCGAACGCACGCGCGGACCAAGGGACTTCAGGGTTCTCCGGGGAATTCCGGGGCCGCCCGAGGCCTGTTCGAAGTCCGGGGGAAGGAACTTCGGCGGTCGGATCAGAGGCCGGATCAGAAGATCGCCGTTCCCTGGCGGGAAGTTCGCAACCCGTCCGGCAGGCAGTGCACGGCACGGCCGCGGGACGAACGCGGGACGACTGCGGGGAGATCGCAAGCAGGGCGGTGCCGCCGCTGCGACCTGAATGCGCCCCCGTTACGCTCCCCCAAGACGCCCCACGCGCCCTCAATTTCCGTGGTGGGAGGGGTAATCGGCCCGGTACGACGGGGTCTGTTTTCGGCCAAGTTGGCGCAGCGGGGGCAGGCTCGCGCACGCTCCGTACAGGCTCTGCGGAGCGCAGCGCCCACGCACAGTCCGGGAGGCGGAGTTCGCCTCCCGGACCGGTCCGCCGCCCGCGGGGATGTAGGCGGCGGTGTCCCCCAGCCCACTGGATCCAGTACAGCGGGCCGACCCACGCAGAATCCATGGAAGCGCTCCCGCCATGGCCGGAGAAGAGCGCACGGACAGGCGCACGGCCACACGTCGGGGGCACGTCGCAACGGTGCGTACATCCCCAGAACTTCCGTACGGACCACAATCCCGCCATCCGGAACAATGCCCCTTAACGCTTGGGATGCGGCGAACTACGCTGGGTTTACGAATGCCGGGTGGTTATGCCAGCGCGGCAGCCGTCTGTGTCGAGGGGTGGCGCATGTCCAGGGAGCAACGCGGGCCGAACGAAAAACTCGGCGCCGTTCTCGCCCTCGCGGGAATCAGCAACGCAGGACTCGCGCGTCGCGTCAACGATCTTGGCGCTCAACGCGGGTTGACTCTTCGCTACGACAAGACGTCGGTGGCGCGCTGGGTGTCGAAGGGCATGGTGCCGCAGGGCGCCGCGCCGCACCTCATCGCGGCCGCCATCGGCCAGAAGCTCGGCCGTCCGGTGCCGCTCCACGAGATCGGCCTGGCGGACGCGGACCCCGCGCCCGA
The DNA here is from genome assembly GCF_033795085.1 of Streptomyces sp. AK08-02. Taxonomy (NCBI): domain Bacteria; kingdom Bacillati; phylum Actinomycetota; class Actinomycetes; order Kitasatosporales; family Streptomycetaceae; genus Streptomyces; species Streptomyces sp. AK08-02. Next base: position 463,921 of record NZ_JARAZV010000005.1, on the reverse strand, counting down.
AGTGGGCCTCGCCTTCCCCAGGGACGTCGGACAGGCCGTCCGCTCGGCCACCGACCTCTACCGTCTCGACCTCGCGGGCCGGCGCGCCGGCTCCGGCGGCATCTGGCAGTCGCTCGCCGGATCGTTCGCGGTGAGCGCGTACGCGACGCCCGCCTCACGATGGCTGATAACCCCGGCCGACAGCTCGGTGGCACGCGACGCGAGCCCCGCCGAGGGCTCCGGGGCACCGTTGAAAGTCGGCCACAGCGATGTGCTGAAGCTGCGGGAAGCCGCGGAGGACGCCAGGCGCTGGGACTCCAAGTACGGGGGCGGCGACTGGCGTTCGTCGATGGTGCCCGAGTGCCTGAGGGTGGAGGCGGCACCCCTGCTGCTGGGGTCGTACTCCGACGAGGTGGGACGCGCGCTCTTCGGGGCGTCCGCCGAACTCACGCGCCTCGCCGGGTGGATGGCCTTCGACACCGGCCAGCAGGAGGCCGCGCAGCGGTACTACATCCAGGCGCTGCGGCTCGCCCGCGCGGCGGCGGATGTGCCGCTGGGAGGCTACGTCCTGGCCTCGATGTCCCTGCAGGCCACCTACCGGGGCTTCGGCGACGAGGGCGTCGACCTCGCCCAGGCCGCCCTGGAGCGCAACCGGGGCCTCGCGACGGCCCGCACGATGAGTTTCTTCCGGCTGGTCGAGGCGCGGGCCCACGCGCGCGCGAGTGACGCCCACGCGGCCGGCGCCGCGCTGCGCTCCTCGGAGAGCTGGCTGGAGCGGGCCCGCGACGGCGACGGCGACCCCTCCTGGCTCGGCTTCTACGGCTACGACCGCTTCGCCGCCGACGCCGCCGAGTGCTACCGCGACCTGAAGGCACCGCGCCAGGTCCGCCGTTTCACCGAGCAGGCACTGTCGAAGCCGACCGAGGAGTTCGTGCGCTCACACGGGCTGCGGCTGGTCGTCTCGGCGGTCGCCGAGCTCGAGTCGGGCAACCTCGACGCGGCATGCGAGCAGGGCGTACGGGCGGTGGAGGTCGCGGGGCGCATCTCCTCGGTGCGCACCACCGAGTACGTGAGGGATCTGCTGCACCGACTGGAGCCCTACGGGGACGAACCGAGGGTGGTGGAGCTGCGGGAGCGGGCCCGTCCGCTGCTGATGACTCCGGCGTAGATTTCACAGCGTCCGAAGACGCTGCGACGAGTGTCCGCTTCCCGTGTCCGCTTCTCGCGTTTGAAGTGACTGTCAGTGGCGCAGTGCACTATCGAAAGCAGGAGGTGGAGCGCGGTGGAGCCGACGCGTGGGTTCGCTTACGACTGTGACGTGCTGGTGATCGGTGGGGGGATCGTCGGTCTGTCGACGGCGTATGCGATCACGCGCGCCGCCCCGGGCACCCGGGTGACGGTGCTGGAGAAGGAATCAGGCCCGGCGCGGCACCAGACGGGCCGCAACAGCGGGGTGATCCACAGCGGGATCTACTACCGCCCCGGCTCGCTCAAGGCCGAGTACGCGGTGCGGGGCGCCGCCGAGATGGTCAAGTTCTGCGCCGAGTACGGCATCGCGCACGCCGTCACCGGCAAACTGATAGTCGCCACGGAACGGGACGAGCTGCCCCGCCTGCACGCCCTCGTCCAGCGCGGCCGGGAGAACGGCATCCCGGTGCGCGAACTGGGCCCCTCCCAGATCGGGGAGTACGAACCGGAGGTGCGGGGCCTCGCCGGCATCCACGTCGGCACGACGGGCGTCTGCGACTACGTGGCGGTCGCCCGGCAGCTGGCCGAGTCCTCCGGGGCGGAGATCCGGTACGGCGCCGAGGTGGTCCGCGTCGACCGGCGGCCGGAGCTCGGGGTGGCCGTACGGACGGCGGGGCCGGGCGGCGGCGAGATCGTGCGGGGGCGGGTGCTGGTCAACTGCGCCGGGCTGTACTGCGACGAGGTGGCACGGCTGACCGGCGACGATCCCGGGATGCGGATCGTGCCGTTCCGGGGCGAGTACTTCACGCTGGCGCGGCCCGAGCTGGTGCGCGGGCTGGTGTATCCGGTGCCGGATCCGGCGTTCCCGTTCCTCGGGGTCCATCTCACCCGGGGGATCGACGGAGGCGTCCACATCGGGCCGAACGCGGTGCCGGCGATGGCCCGCGAGGGATACGGGTGGGGAACCGTACGGATGCGCGAGCTGGGGGCGACGGTGGCGTGGCCGGGGTCGTGGCGGATAGCCGCGAGGCACTGGCGGTACGGGGGCGGCGAGCTGCGGCGGTCGGTGTCCAAGAAGGCGTTCGCGCGGGCGGTGCGGAGGTTGCTGCCGGTTGTGGCGGACGAGGATCTGGTGCCTGCGGCGGCGGGGGTACGGGCGCAGGCGGTGCTGCGGGACGGGACGCTGGTGGATGACTTCCTCATCCGGGAGGGGGCGCGGGCGGTGCATGTGCTGAACGCGCCGTCGCCGGCGGCGACCGCTTCGCTGCCGATCGGGCGGGAGGTCGCGCGGCGGGCGTTGAGTGTGCTGGGTGGGTGACGCGGCCGGGCGTTTTTCGCCCCCGCCGCCCCTACCCGTCCCATCCTGAACCTGGGGGCTGCGCCCCCAGACCCCCCATCGGCCCTGAACGGGCCTTGTCCTCAAGCGCCGGACGGGCTGGGAATGCGGGCCGGGGCTGGAAAGCTCGGCCGGGGCTGGAGGTGCGGGTCGGGGCTGGAGGGTGCCAGGCCCGTGCAGTAGCGGCGGTAAAATCGGGCGCATTGTGTCTGACTCCATTGACTCCGCCTCCGCCTCCTCCCCCGAGCCGACGCCTGCCCCGGCCCCCGCTCCCGTCCGGGCCAAAGGCGAGCCCCGGTTTCCCGGCGGGCCGCAGGCCGATCCCGCCGGGTCCCACTTCGAGCGGCGGATCAGGAGCTTTCAGCCCCGGCGCAGCCGGGTCACCGCCGGGCAGGGTGACGCGTTGCGGCGGCTGTGGCCCAAGTGGGGCCTCGACATCGACGGCCACGCCCTGCGCCTCGACGAGCTGTTCGGCGACGACCTGCCCGTCGTACTCGAGATCGGGTTCGGGATGGGCGAGGCAACCGCGAGGATGGCCGCCGACGATCCCCGTACCAACATCCTCGCCGTCGACGTGCACACCCCGGGCCAGGGCAACCTGCTCAACCTTGCCGACCAGCACGGACTGACCAACATCCGCGTCGCCAACGGTGACGCCATCATCCTGCTCCGCGAGATGCTCACCCCCGACTCCCTCGACGGCCTGCGCGTCTACTTCCCCGACCCCTGGCCCAAGAAGCGGCACCACAAGCGGCGGCTGATCCAGCCCGAGTTCCTCGACCTGGTCGCCGACCGGCTGCGCCCGGGCGCCGTCGTGCACTGCGCGACCGACTGGGAGCCGTACGCCGAACAGATGCTCGACGTACTCGAAGCGCACCCGCGGTTCGAGAACACCCGGCCGGACGGCGGTTACGCGCCCCGGCCGGAGTTCCGGCCCCGGACCCGTTTCGAGGGCCAGGGACTGGAGAAGGGTCATGTCGTGAACGACCTGCTGTTCCGCCGCGTACAGCACTCGTAGGGCGCTCACGGAGCACTCGCGGAGAACCCGTCGCGGGCCGCGTCCCTCCCTCGTTAGGGTCAATGCCGTGGCCATCTTTCCTCCGTATCCGGCGCATCCCAGCGGCCCGGCCGACGGTCCCGTCGGCGGGGCGCTGCGGCACGCGCACTGGTGGCAGCGGCCCTGGGTGCGTTACGGCGCCCTCATCAGCCTGCTCGCGCTCTCCGGGCTCGTCATCCTCGCCCTGGTCCGCGAACAGACCGGCACCGAGGGGTTCCTGGTCGGGCTCGGGCTCGCCGTACTGCCCGTGCCGTTGCCCGTCGCCGCGTTCCGCTGGCTGGACCGGGTCGAGCCGGGCCCCTGGCGGAACCTGCTCTTCGCCTTCGCCTGGGGCGCCTGCGCGGCGGCCCTGATAGCGATCGTCGCCAACAGCTTCGCGACCAGATGGATAGCGACGGCCACCGCCGACCCGTCCGGCGCGGACACCCTCGGCGCGACCGTCATAGCGCCGATCGTCGAGGAGTCCGCGAAAGCAGCCGCCGTACTCCTCATCTATCTCTTCCGGCGGCGCGACTTCACCGGGATCGTCGACGGGGTCGTCATCGCCGGGGTCACCGCCACCGGCTTCGCCTTCACCGAGAACATCCTCTATCTCGGCACCGCGTTCGGCACCGACCAGCTCACCGGAGACAGCGGCATCGCCTCGGTCACCGCGGCGACCTTCTTCGTCCGCGTGGTCATGTCACCGTTCGCGCACCCCCTGTTCACGGTCCTCACCGGCATCGGGTTCGGTATCTCCGCCCTCTGGGGCGAGCGTCGGCCCGTCCGCCGGGTGCTGCTGCCGCTGACCGGACTGCTGCTCGCGATGAGCATGCACGCCTTCTGGAACGGCTCGTCGACCTTCGGGGAGTACGGGTTCATCGCGGTGTACGCCGCCTTCATGGTGCCCGCGTTCGGCCTTCTCACCTGGCTGGTCATCTGGACCCGCCAGCGCGAACTGCGTACCGTGCGCGCCGAGTTGCCCGCGTACGCGCTGGCCGGCTGGCTGGCACCGGCCGAGCCGTACGCCCTCGGCTCGATGCGCGCCCGCCGGCTGGCCCGCGTGTACGCCCGCCGCCATCTGGGCAGGCCCGCGGCCCGCGCGGTGGCGCAGTACGAGGCGTACGCCACCTCACTCGCGTTCCTGCGCCACCGGGGGCGCCTCGGCCGCGCGGGCGCCGACTTCGTCGTCCGGGAGCAGGAGCTGCTGGGCGAGCTGTGGGAGCGCAGAGCGGTGGCCCGCCCTGCCCTGGACCACGCGGCCCGCGCCATCGCACCGGCCCCCGCTCCCGCACCGCCGGTCACCTGGCCGCCGTACCCCTCGTACAACCACGTCTACGGCCAGAACCGCCCCGCCTACAACCCGTACCCGTACCCGGACCCGGCCTACAACCCGTACCGCTCGTAGCAGGATTCCCACCAGGATCGAACAACGAAAAACCGGTAGCCCTGACGCAGACGATCAAGCGTCAGGACTACCGGTGAGAGACCGGGGAAGACGACTCCTACGGGTCGCCTCCCGAGGGTCGATTCCTACGGGTTGAGGCCCATGCTCCGCAGCCACGCCATCGGGTCGATGCCGGCACTGTCCGAGCTGCTGGTGTGCACCTCCAGGTGGAGGTGGGCCCCGGTGACGTTGCCGGTGGCGCCGACGCGGCCGATGACGTCACCCGTGGCGACCTTCTGGCCGACGCTGACGTTGATCGACGACTGGTGGGCGTACCAGAGCTCGGTGCCGTCGTCGAGGGTGAGGATGGTGCGGTAGCCGTAGGAGCCGCTCCAGCCCGCCTCGGTGACCGTGCCGCTGTGGATCGCCTTGAGGGGCGTGCCGGTGGGCGCGGCGAAGTCGAGGCCGGTGTGGTAGCCGGAGGACCACAGCGAGCCGGCCTGGCCGAACGTCGAGGTGATCGTGTACGAGGAGGTCGGCAGCGTGTACTGCTTGGCGAGCGAGGCGAGACGTGCGGCCTCCACCTTCGCCGCGGCGGCCTCCGCGATCTTCTTCTTCTCGGCGGCGACCTTGGCCGCGGCCTCCCGCTTCACCTTGGCGGCCTCGGCGGCGGCCTTCCTCGCGGCGGCGTCCTGGGCGGCCTGCTGGACCTTGGCCTCGGCCTGGTCCTTCTGCTGCTCGGCCTGGAGGATGATGCGGCTGCGCAGGGCCTCGCCGGCGTCGCTGGTGCCCTGCTCGGTCTCCTCGGGAGTCACGCCGACGCTGCTGAGCGCGGTGGCGGAGCCCTTGGGCTCGTCGTCCGAGTCGTCGTGCGTGAAGGGCGAGCCGACCGAGGGCAGGTCGGGGATGGAGATGGAGACCGGCGGCTTGCCGGTCTGCGCGGTGGCCATGCCGGCCCCGCCGACAGCGGCTATGACGCCGACGCCGAGAACAGTGGAGCTGCGGGCGAGTCCTCCGCCGCCGCGCTGCTTGCCTACGCGGTGCCGACCGCGGACCGGACGAGTGGTGTCCGCGCTGGGATTCCACTCCTCCCAGGGGCCCTCGTCGGTGCGGCGGCTGCCGAAGCCGAAGGTCGGGATCTTGCCGTCCTCGGTCTCGCTGGTGCGCCGGTTCGGCACGGAGGGGGCTGCTGGGGCGGGCGGGTTTGACGCCACGTGGGCGTGCTCCTTTCCTTCCTTCTCGCCTACCGGGTTAGCTGACGGGTTCGGAGCAGGAAGGTCTCCTACGCGCGTATACCTGCCGTGTTGCCACGGAGGCGGACGAGCGATTCACCCCAAGGTGGTGGTTCCCCGGTTCCCTTGCGGGATTAGGCACTTGCGCACGGAGCCGACTCTTGTGACGGCTGGGACTACCGCGCTGCGTTATCGAACGTTAATAGACCTGGCCACCGGATTCCAAGCTGTTCCCGTTGATCGTTAATCCTTTTCCCGAGGACTTTCTGGGTCACCACCGGTGAAAATCGGGCGAGTTGACCATGCCCTAAGTGACTGCCGAGTTTTGACGGAGTGTCAGATGTCGTCGGATGTTGGGCGGAACGAGATCGTTCGCTCACCCTTGGTGACAGGCTTGGTGGCAGGCTTGATGACAGGCGATGGCGGCCGACCGTCGACGCGCGTAACAAGCGAGCCGTAACGAGCAAGCTGGGTCGGGGCACAAACGACTCAGGGCCGGAAAACCACTTTCGTGGTTTTCCGGCCCTGGGCCTTCAGTAGCGGGGACAGGATTTGAACCTGCGACCTCTGGGTTATGAGCCCAGCGAGCTACCGAGCTGCTCCACCCCGCGCCGCTGAACACAACTATACGCCATTCGCGGGGCCTCGATCACCAGCCTCGGTCCGGGGTCCGCGGAGGCGGCACGTCAGCCGGGCAGGTGGGCGTTGGGAGCCTTGGCCCGCTCCGCGAACTCGGGGAGTACGACGACCTCGACGCCCTCCCCGGAGAGCAGGCCGTTCCCGTCCGCCGCCACCACGAAGGTGTCCGGCTCACGCCAGGCGGTCACCACCCGGCGGACGCCCGCGTCGAGGATCAGCCGGGCACAGGGGGCGGGGCGGGAGGCACGGCGGGCACAGGGCTCCAGGCTGCTGTAGACGGTGGCCGTCGGGAGCCGGGGGTCGGCCGGGTCGAGCTTCGCGAGCGCGGACTCCTCGGCGTGCACGACCGGGTCGCCGCCCTCCCGGGAGTGCCCGCGCGCCAGTTCCGTACCGTCGGAGGCCACCACCACCGCCCCCACACTGAACGCCGTTCGCGACGGCGGACACAGTTGGGCCAGTTCGCACGCCAGTGCCAGCCAGTGCCGGTCGGCGGCGGAGGCGAGCGGGCCGGCGCCGGGGGCGGTGGGCTCGTACCGCATCAGGACGACGTCCTCGATACGGCGCGTCTCCGTGAGCCGGAGCCGGCCGCCCTGGTAGCCGCCGGGGCCGAAGAGGCGGGGGGCGCCGGGGTCGCCGACGAAGAGGGGCGCGAGGACGAGCTGGAGTTCGTCGGCGAGGCCCTGCCGGAGGAGCTGGGTGTGGACGGTGCCACCGCCCTCGACCATGAGGCGCCGGACACCCCGTACGTCATGCAGGTGTTCGAGAAGGGCTCGCCAGTCGAGCGTGCCGGGGCCCAGGGCCACGATGGCGACATCGGCGCCCAGGCCGGCCCGCCGGGCCTGTTCGGCGCCCTTGTCCGTCGTGTACACGACCTTCTCGCCGCCCGTGTGCCAGAAGTTGGCCGCCGGGTCCAGCTCCCCCGATCCGCTCACGGTCACCTTGAGCGGATACTCGGGCTGTCCGGCCGCCAGCCGCGCTGCCCGCCGCTCGGGCGAGTTGACCAGGAGACGCGGATTGTCGGCGCGGATGGTGCCGGCGCCGACGAGGATGGCGTCACTGGCCGCCCGTACCTCGTCGACACGGTCGAAGTCGGCGGGGCTGGAGAGCAACAGCCGCTCGGGGCCGGTGTCGTCCAGGTAGCCGTCGAGAGAGACGGCGGCGGACAACAGGACGTACGGGAGGGGCATGGGGCACTCTCTTCTTGACCGGCGAGCTTGGTTCAAGTTTTAAACAAACCTACACTGGTGTCATGACGACCCGCTGGCTCACCCCCGAGGAGCAGCGCGCGTGGCGCGCGTACGTCGCGGCCTCCCTGCTTCTGGAGGACGCGCTCGACCGGCAGCTCCAGCAGGACGCCGGGATGCCACACCTCTACTACACGATCCTGGCCTATCTCTCCGAGACGCCCGAGCGGCGGCTGCGCATGACCGATCTCGCCGAGAGGCTGAAGATCACGCGCAGCCGGCTGACGTACGCGGTGGCCAGGCTGGAGAAGGACGGTCACGTCCGGCGCGAGGCCTGCAAGTGGGACAAGCGGGGGACGGTCGCCGCGCTGACCGAGGAGGGCATGGCGGTGCTGGAGCGCACCGCCCCGGGGCATGTGGCCACGGTCCGCGCCGCCCTCTTCGACCATCTGACCCCGGAGCAGGTGGGCCAGCTGGAGGAGATCGGTACGCGGATCGAGCGGGCGCTCCAGGGGGACGGGACGGAGTCGGCACCGGAAGGCCTGCCCTGGCTGCGCAGGTCGTCGCCCTCGTGCGGCGGCGCCGACGGCCCCGACACGTGAGGGCCGCCACAATCCCATTGCTTTAACTTTGAAGCATGGGATAGGGTCACTCTTCGAACGAGGATCTGCTTCAAATCTGAAGCAAAGCTGAGCAGGAGCAGATCCGGAGGATCGATCAGACCGACCCGGGAGCCCCGCATGCCCGACTTCACCGCCGCCACCCAGCGCTCCCGTGTCCGGGTACCGCTCCGCTTCCACGACGGCTACAGCGTCGACACCGAACTGGTCACCTTCCACGGCCTGACCGACGGCCAGGAGCACCTGGCGGTCGTCCTCGGCGAACCGAAGCCCGGCACCACCCCGCTGGTCCGGCTGCACTCCGAGTGCCTCACGGGTGACGTCTTCGGCTCGGCCCGCTGCGACTGCGGCCCCCAGCTGCGCGAGGCCGTCGAGCGCATCGCCGAGCGCGGCGGTGTCCTGCTCTACCTCCGCCAGGAGGGCCGGGGCATCGGCCTCTACAACAAGCTCGACGCGTACGCCCTCCAGGACGAGGGCCTCGACACCTACGCCGCGAACGCCGCGCTGGGCCTCCCCGAGGACGCCCGCGACTACACGGCTGCGGCCCAGATGCTCCAGGCCCTGGGCATCGACTCGCTGGACCTCCTCTCCAACAACCCGGACAAGGCCAACCAGCTCCGGGCCCTGGGCATGGACGTCCACGACCGCGTCCCCACGGGCGTCTTCACCACCCCGGACAACGTCCGCTACCTCCGCGCGAAGGTCCTGCAGACCCAGCACACGCTGCCGCTGGGCGAGTTGGGCGGCGTGAGCGGGCACACGGGGCTGAGCGAGCTGAGCGTCGGCTGACGGCGCTGCGACTACTCGCCGGAAGGCTGAGGAACCGCCCAGGGCCCTCAGGGGCCCTGTCTGCGTTCATGGTGTCCATGTCGTCCGTGGTCGAAGCGCGCGTAGGCGGCGATCAGGGGGTTGGCCGGCTGCGGGTCGGGACCGGCGCGGCTTTGGTCCTTGGTGATCCAGGTGCGGATGCCGTCCACGGCGAGGTCGTCGTGGTCGTGGTGCCGCTGGTCCGCCTGGTCGATACGTCCACCCAGTCGGCGCGCGGCACGAGCGGGCCGCTGTGGACCGTGCCGAGTTCCAGCAGGTCCACGACACGTTTGACTATCGGCAGGTAGGAACTCAGGTAGGGATGTCGGCCTGCACATGTGCCCATCGGCGTCCATGTCGCGAGTGATCCGCCCACACAGTGCCCTCCTGATCAAGTGCCCAGGATGCGCGAGGCCGAGCGGACAATCACCGATCCGACTGCTCCTGGGGACGACCTTCCGACGATCAGAGAGCCGAGTGCTCCATCAAGCTCGCCATATGTCCTCAATGACCCTCATCTTCGGGGAAGTTCGCTCTGGCGAAAGAGAGAACCTCGCCGATACCGTCAGTGGTCTTGACTGAACATCTGTACTCACGGGGAGCTCACCTTGAAGCGCCGCGCTTTGCCCGTTGCTGCCGCACTCGCCGTGCCCGAGAGGTCTCCATGACCGCGCCCTCGAACGTCGCCGGCCTCAACATCCAGGCGACGGCCACCGCGAAGCGCCCCTCCCTCAAACTCGAACCCGGCACCACCGACGCCACGACCTACCCGGCCTCCGGTGAGTGCACGATCAACGCCGTCAACCACTGACCGGCGAAGATCCCGCCCGTCCTTGCCCGGCAGAGACCCGGAGAGACCGGAACACGACATGAGTGACCTGCGCCTCGACGACACGATCTTCGAGGATCTGAAGAAGACCTTCTCCTCCATAAGCGACCGCATGGAAGCGACCCGGCGCAGCCTGCGCAGCGCGGACGCCTCGTGCGTCGGCGAGAGCGGACTGGTCGAGGATCTCCAGGACTTCGCCGACGACTGGGGCTACGGCATCAAGCAGCTCGGCAAGCACACCCAGGGTGCCGTGAAGATGATCAACAAAATCGCCGAGACCTTCGACGGGCTCGACCGGGAGCTGGCCGAGTCCCTCAAATCCGCCAAGGCCCAGAAGAAGGGCAAGTGACGTGACCGGTCAGCGGATCGTCCCGCCGAGCATCGGCTGGGATCCCACCCCGGGAGATGTCGAGGACACCCGGGAACTCGCCAAGCGGCTCGGCAGGCTGGCGAGTGAACTCGGTACCGCGCTCGGGGAGTTGGAGCGGATCGAGTGCGGCGCCTGGAAGGGCAGGACCGCTGTCGCCTTCACCGACTACATAGGCGAGGACGTCACCCCGCTCATCCGCAAGAGCCACGAGTCCTTCGACAAGGCCTCGCGAGCACTGCACCGGTGGGCGAACGAACTCCAGGACTTCCAGGACGAGACGGACCGGCTGGACAAGTCCGCCAAGGAGAAGCTGGACGCCCAGACGCAGGCCACGGAAGGCACCGACGAGTACGGCAAGGCCTCCGGTGACGTCAACGGGGCCATCCAGAAGGTCCACGAACTCGAAAGGCGCTACCGGCAGGCCGCCGGCCACATCAGCAGGGAACTGGACAAGGCAGCCGACATCGCCCCGAACGAGCCCGGCTTCTGGGACAAGCTGGGCACAGGCATCGCCGACGCGTGGGGTGCCACAGGGGACTGGCTCAAGGAGCACGCCGACCTGATCAAGGCGATCGGTGACGTCCTGAGCGACATCACCGCGGTGCTGGGCATGCTGGCCATCGTCACCCTTCCCTTCCCGCCCCTCGCGGCCATCTTCGGTACGGCCGCGCTGATCGGCGCGGGGCTCACGCTGGCGGCACATGGCATCGCCAAGGCGGCGGGTGCGGATGTGAGCTGGATGCAGATGGGGCTCGACGCCGTGGGGTTGTTGCCGGGGATCGGGATGTTCGGGAAGGGGGTGAAGGTTGTCGGTGCCGCCAAGGCCGCAGCCACGGCGAGCCGGTTGGGTAAGGGATTCCAGGCAACCAAGATCGCCGGTGAGTCGCGAGTCCTCCTGGCCTTCGGTAAGGAAGCCCAGGGCATCACCGGCGGCCTTGGCAAGGCCGGCCTGGTGAAGATCGGGGGCACGTCTCGCCATGTCTACGAGGTTGCGCACGCAGGCAGCGGTTCGATGTCCCGCATGGGCGGGCTAGCCGTCGCTGGTTATCACCAGGGCCAGTTGATCGGCACGAAGGGGGCTGGCCTTCTCGGCGCGAACATCAGTCCGTTCGGGGCCGGCGGTATCGTCCTGGACGCGGGTCTGAAGATCGCGCCCAAGGTCTACGCCCACGTGACCGGTGACTAGCGCCTTGTGCGTCGCGTGGAAGCGCCGTCCCAGCGGGCGCACCGAGGGAGGATTCGTACAGATATGAGCATCTGGCAACCCGAAGCGGACGAGACGCTGATCGCCCGTGCGCCGGTCACTTTCGCGACAGGTGAGGCCACGCCTGTCAGCGGGATGCGCTGGTTTCGCGACACCCAGCGCAACGACATTAAGGACGAACTCACTGGTTGGCCTGCGGGACCCACGTACAAGTCCCGCTCTGTCGGTGACACTGTGGCCCGGAATACGGTCAAGGGTCTCCTGGTAGCCGTAGGTGTCGGTATCAGGGGCTTTCTCTCCGCTCACGGAGGGGCTATCGGTGGCACCCCCGGTCTTGGGGACGAGGGTACGAACGTCTCGCACGACTACGCGGATGAAGTGGATGACTTCCCTGTCATGTGGGCTGCGCCGGGCACGATCGCTCGCACCCTGCCCTGGCAGTTGGACCCCGCTCGTTCCTCGGAGCAGCTCTACCGGACACATGCGGTCATCACCGACCGTCGGTTCGTGATCGTGGGTTTCCCCTACGTCAAGGGCAACGACATGCTCATTGACGACGAACTGCTCTGGGAAGCGCCTCGGTCGAGCATCGCGAGAGTCGAGCTGCGGGATTTCAAGCACGGGCGCGATGCGAAGATTTTCTTTGACGACGGTTCATGGTGCAGGCTGCACAGTGTCGGCCGAGAACGGCTCACTCGGTACCTGATTGAGCCCCTCGATTTCATTCCGCTGGAGTCCCTCACCCCGGCGCAGCGGAACACCGCCGAAGCGTTCGCCGAGGCCCAGGCGCCGGATGCCGAACTGCCTCTGGTGAAGCGGAATCCCTGTGGCTGTTTCCGGATCGAAGTGGTGGCCCTGAGCACGGTTCACGCGTTCTTCGGCCACACCGGTATGGACATGGTCATGGACGCGAACGGCACCGAACTCAAGCTCACGGAGTACCACCCGGAAGACTTCCTGACCTGAAACCCGTGCTGCCCTCGATCAGATCGGCTCACCGCACCCCATGTTCCCCGCCACCAACACCACGAACACCCTGCACGTCAGCACAGCCGACGGCGACCTCCCGCCCCTCTGGTTCCTCGCCCCCGAGGGCTTCTTCGCCCTGCCCGTCGCAGCCACCCCCGAGGAACGAGCCGCCCGCGCCCACTCCTTCGTACGAGAGCTGTACTCACGGGGCGACGAGAACATCTGGGAGCCCGCAGCCCCGTACTACGCGGCGATAGCCGAGATGATGGGGAACACCGGCGTCTCGTACGCCGCGATGGGTCTGTTCTCCACGGTGGAGGAGGACGACTCCGCCGCCGACGAGTCGACCAGGTACGAGCCCTCCGAGGGCATCGCGCAATGTGCCCTCACCGTGGCCATCGCCCCCACCGACCAGGCCGCCGGTGACACCGACGTCGTCGCCCAGGGCATCCTCGCGACGCTCTCCAGCGACCCGTTCAACGACGCCATCTGGCTCGACCTGCCGTGTGGGCCGGCGGTCTCCTGCATCATGGTGCGCGAGTACGACCTCAATCCGGAGATGACGGCCGACGCCCAGGCGGCGAAACTCCTCACCGGGCAGATACAGGTCCATGTTCCCTTCCCCACGGGCCCGTTCACCGCGATCTTCACCCTCTACACGGCCTCCATGGACCACTGGGACCAGATCTACGGCCTGTTGACGGCCGTCCTTCAGACGCTCTCGTTCATCGACCCGGCCGAGGAATCCCCGGAGGAGCCGACAGCGGCCTGACCCCGTTGCCCTCGCCCGACCCCGCACTCCGCGAGACCGACTTCCTCGGGGTTCGCTGCCTGTCCGTCGCCGGGCTCTGCCCCCTCGGCATCCTGCGCGGGCAGGCGCATGCCCCGCGACTCGTCGACGCGCAGGGCGTCGGTCAGGCACTCGGCCAGCCGGATGCCGGCGTAACGGACCTCGGTGTACGGCGACGCGGGGTCGTCCAGCACGTCGCGGGCGAGTTCGAGCACGTCGGCGCCACTGGCGAGTTGCACGGCCTCCAGATCGTCGGCGAGACGTGAGAGGCGGCTGCCGTGGTCGTCGGCCACCAGGTAGCAGGGCTTGCCCTCGGGCGACGGCCAGGGCAGCAGCCGGGGGACAGTGACACCGTTCGCGTTCACGTGTTCCATCAGGCGGCCATCTTCTGCGCGCCGGTCACGTACCCGTCGACTTCGATGCCGAGGTACGGGCGTCCGAGGGCGGAGTCGGCGCCGTCCAGGAAGGTGACGAGGCCGTACGGGGAACGGTGGCGGGGGAGGTACGGGGGCGGGGGTGTGGAGGGGCGGGCTCCGGAGACGCCGACCTATCTGCCACGTTCCTCCTGGTGGGCGGTGCTGCGCGGAACTGGCCCGCCAGCGTGCCGTCGCGGGCGGCCACCCGGCCGACGAGGAGCCCTACGTGCAGCCTCGGGACACCCGGAAGTGGGACGAGGAGGACCGCCGCCGCTTCGAGTCCTGAACCGGCGGGCACCGAGCCGCGTCCGGCGGGGTGACGCGGCGATGCGTGGGTACCCGCACAGCCGACCGATCCGACAACGCCCAGGGCAGCGTCGTACGAGAGTGTCGACGAACGCCGACGAAGGCCTACGAAAGCCGACCAAGGACGGGTGAGCACCCATGACAGCACAGGGCTCCCACCGAACGGACGACGGAGCGCAGGAACCGGTGGGCGACCTGGTCCAGCGTGCCTCGCGGCAGTTGTCACAGCTGGTCCGCGACGAGATGCGGCTGGCGCAGGCGGAGATGACCGAGAAGGGCAGGCGGTTCGGCAAGGGCGGTGGCCTGTTCGGCGGCGCCGGCGTGCTGGGTGTGCTCACCCTGCAGGCCCTGGCGGCCACCGCGATCGCCGCGCTGTCGCTCGCCATGGACGTGTGGGCGGCGGCGCTGATCGTCACCGGCGTCCTGGCTGCCGTCACCGCGGTGACGGCCGCGCTCGGCAAGAAGCAGTTCAGCAAGGCAGCCCCGCCGACGCCCGAGCGGACGGTGGACAGCGTCAAGGCCGATGTGGCCGCTATCAAGGAGAGTGCACACCGATGACCGAGGACAAGTCGCAGCCGGGTGCCGAGGCAACACCGTCCCCCGAGGAACTGCGGACCCGGGTGGAGGCAACACGCGAGGAGCTCGGCGAGACGGTCGAGGCCCTCGCGGCGAAGGCCGACGTCAAGGCCCGCGCCCAGGAGAAGACGACGGCCGTCAGGCAGCAGGTCGCCGAGAAGTCCGCCCAGGTCGGGGCCCAACTGCGGGACAAGGCGACACACGCGGCACACGCGGTGCAGGACAGGACCCCCGAACCCGTGCGCGCGAAGGCCGCGGCGGCCACCGGACAGGTCCGCGACAAGGCCGTGCACGTCGTGGAACTGGCCCGGGACAAGGCCCCGGAGCCGGTACGGGAGAAGGCGGGCCAGGGCATGCGTGCGGCGCGTGCCAACCGCGCCCAGCTGCTCGCCGTCGGCGCCGTCGTCGTCGCGCTGCTCATGGTGCGCCGCTCGCGGAGGCAGCGATGAAGGGCTCGAAGATCGCCTACAAGCCGGTCGGTACGGCCCTGGGCGCACTTGGCGGCTTCCTGGCCGGCGCGGTGTTCAAGCAGGCCTGGAAGCGGTTCGCGCACGAGGACGACGCCCCTGACGCCACGGACGAGTTCCGCAGCTGGCCCGAGATCCTCGCGGCAGCCGTCGTACAGGGCGCGATCTTCGCCGGGGTCAAGGCGGCCGTCGACCGCGGCGGCGCCACGGCGGTCCGACGCCTGACGGGTACCTGGCCGGGGTGAACCTCCGGCCTCCGGGCCGTACTTCCGGACCTTCGGAACGACGTACTGGGCCGCGCGGCGAACGCCGCGCGGCCCAGTACGTTCACTGCGAGATCAGGCGGTGGTGATGTTCTCCGCCTGGGGGCCCTTCTGGCCCTGGACGACGTCGAACGTCACGGTCTGGCCCTCCTGGAGCTCACGGAAGCCCGAGGAGTTGATCGCGGAGTAGTGCGCGAAGACGTCCGGGCCGCCGCCGTCCTGGGCGATGAAGCCGAAGCCCTTCTCCGCGTTGAACCACTTCACAGTTCCCGTAGCCATAGTCATGCCTTCCAGTCGATGAACGCCTGCCCCCTGTGGGGTAGACGGAGGTGATCGCCCTGGTCCCTGCGGCACAGCACAGCAAAACGCCCACACCAAGGGCGTGGGCAAGGGGAACTCCGAACCACGACAGCTCACACAGACGCTACCCGTCCGCGCCCTGCATCACCACAGAAAAAACCCCGCGTCGTATTTCGGCCACGCATGTGGGTGATGGCCCGCCGTCCCGGCGGGCACGCTCACTTCAGCTCCCGGCTCTCAGCTCTCGCTTCTCGACTCCCGGCTCGGAGTCCTCATCGCCGAGTTCTCAGTTCGCCGCCGACGGATTGGACGACGTGTCGGCGCGCCGGTATTCGGCGTTGATGCGCTGCGCTTCTTCGAGCTGGTCCTCAAGGATGATGATCCGGCAGGCGGCCTCGATCGGCGTGCCACGGTCGACGAGCTCACGCGCGCGGGCCGCGATGCGCAGTTGGTAGCGCGAGTAGCGGCGGTGTCCGCCCTCGGAGCGCAGTGGCGTGATCAGTCGCGCTTCACCGAGGGCCCGGAGGAACCCGGGAGTGGTACCGAGCATCTCGGCGGCCCGGCCCATCGTGTAGGCGGGGTAGTCGTCGTCGTCAAGACGGCCCAGCGAGTCGTCTGCTGTCATCTCACCTCTCTTTTGGAACGCGTCGAGGGGCCTTGGTGCCGTAACGGCACCAAGGCCCCGAAGGAACTGCAAACACCATCTGCCGGCCCTACTACTGCACCGGCCTGCTTTTTCCGCACAATTGTCTGATATGTCGACGAGAGTGCGGGGATCGCGAATTTATGACCGGAGACCACCTACCTATCGATGTCCTGCGGTACCCGGGCCCAGCTTCCGCCCGGGCGATCCTGATGGCGCTCGACTCCTCCGTTCTTCCCTCTGGGTCAACAACCTATCGAACAGGAACTACGTACTGCTGGTACCACTCATGGCGGCCCCTGATCACTGCGGGCCACCCGGTCCGGTCGTCAGCCCCGTCGCCGACCTACGACAAACCTGGCTTCGGAACTCCACCACCGCACCGTCCTACGAACTGCGAACCACAACCTGCGACTGCGGTACTACTGCCCGGCAGTTCGTGTCTGCCAGGCCTTGCTCGATCTCGGCTACGAGAGAAACCATAATGACCCGAGCCGCCAATGTCTACTCCGGCAAGCATAGATTTTGCTTGGCTCCACGATGAGGTAATCACCTGCGGGCCGATCGGCCGAGAGGGACCGGCCCACCTGGGTGTCACCGCCCGAGCCGCCCGCACGGGCCGTTGCATAGAATCCGATGCCATGCCGAAGCCTGACGACCTGATCGTTGACATCGCCGCCCTTGTGGAGTCCGGGCGAAGCAATCAGATGTCCCTGACCGTGGTCACCGGTGGTGCTGTCATCACCGGTCGACTGGCCCCCGAAGCCGTGTGGCGGCGGAGGGTGTCGGAGGTACTGACCGACTCCGATCAACTGGGCGAGTTCTCCGCCGTCTTCAGAGCCCCCACCAAGAGGGAGGGCCCACCCACGCATCTGCACTTCCATGTCGCCCGGATCCTGCAGGGCACGGTGGGGATCCCGGAGACGGGCGGGATGTACCGCATCGCGATCGAGGACGTCAGCGCCTGGACCGTGGGCGACTTCAGGTACTCCGACCACTGACCCACCATCCCGCTGAGCCACAGCCGCGCCCCGTCCGGCACGGCCGGCACCGCACACAGTGAGGGCCCTGCCGACGTATCGGCAGGGCCCTCACTGTTGCCCGGCTCGCGCCGGTGGGGTCGGTCAGGTGTCAGCGGTCAGACGGCCGCGGGAGTCCCGAGCAGCGCCGAAGCCTGCTCGAACGGGCTCTCGACGCGCACCGGCTCGGCCTGCGGCGGAGTCCCACAGGTGAAGCCGAGCCGGGTCATGGCCCGTACGACTTCGCCCGCGCTGAAATCGCGGGGGTCCTGACGGGTGACGATCTGGCCCACCTGCTTGACGGGGTAGCGACGTCGCCCGATGACCACGGACTCACCGGTGACCGGCTGGGGTTTGACGCCCTTCATCGACTCCAGCACGCCACTCTTGGTCAGGTCGAACGGGAAGCGTGCGATGACACAGCGCATGTTGCCTCACAGGGAGAAGCGGCGGAAACGGGAGAAGCGTGGCGGGTAGCGGGCGTCAGGACAAAGCACGCCTGACGCCGGTCATCGGGAAGGGACTACGCCGCAGCGGCGCCGGCCTGACGTGCGGACGCGCGGCGGGCCGCCGAGGCGGGGTGGCGTCGGCCGCGCGAGGTGGTGCCGCGCTTCTTCGCGCGGTCGGCCACCGGTGCGGTGATGACGACCGGGACGCCCGAGGGGGCCTGGGCGCCGGTGATGCGCTGCAGGGCCTCTTCGCCCGAGCGGACCTGAGTGGTCTGCGGGACGATGCCGGCCGCCGCCATCAGGCGGGTCATCTCGCGACGCTGGTTCGGGGTGACCAGGGTCACGACACTGCCGGACTCGCCGGCGCGGGCGGTGCGGCCACCACGGTGGAGGTAGTCCTTGTGGTCGGTCGGCGGGTCGACGTTGACGACGAGGTCGAGGTTGTCGACGTGGATGCCGCGCGCCGCGACGTTCGTGGCCACCAGCACGTTGACGTGACCGGTCTTGAACTGCGCCAGTGTGCGGGTGCGCTGCGGCTGCGACTTCCCGCCGTGCAGGGCGGCAGCCCGTACCCCGCTGTTGAGGAGGTGCTCGGTGAGACGGTCGACGGCGTGCTTGGTGTCGAGGAACATGATCACGCGGCCGTCGCGGGCGGCGATCTCGGTGGTGGCCGCGTGCTTGTCGGCGCCGTGGACGTGCAGCACGTGGTGCTCCATCGTCGTGACCGCGCCGGCCGAGGGGTCGACGGAGTGCACGACCGGGTCGGTCAGGTAGCGGCGCACGAGCAGGTCGACGTTGCGGTCGAGAGTGGCGGAGAACAGCATCCGCTGGCCCTCGGGGCGCACCTGGTCGAGCAGGGCGGTGACCTGCGGCATGAAGCCCATGTCGGCCATCTGGTCGGCCTCGTCGAGGACGGTGATGGAGACCTGGTTCAGCCGGCAGTCGCCGCGGTCGATGAGGTCCTTGAGGCGTCCGGGGGTGGCGACGACGATCTCGGCCCCGCCGCGCAGCGCGCTGGCCTGCCTGCCGATCGGCATCCCGCCCACCACCGTGGCCAGCCGAAGCCGCACGGCGCGGGCGTACGGGGTGAGCGCGTCGGTCACCTGCTGCGCCAGCTCACGCGTCGGTACGAGGACCAGACCCAGCGGCTGCCTGGCCTCGGCGCGCTGCCCGACCGTACGGGCCAGCAGCGCCAGTCCGAAGGCGAGGGTCTTGCCGGAGCCGGTGCGTCCGCGGCCCAGTACGTCACGGCCGGCCAGGGAGTTCGGCAGGGTCGCGGCCTGGATCGGGAAGGGCACGGTCACGCCCTGGGCGCCGAGCGCGGCCAGCAACTCCCGGGGCATGTCGAGATCGGCGAAGGCCTCCACGGCGGGAAGCGCGGGAGTGATCGTCTCGGGGAGGGCGAACTCCCCCTGCGGCGCGGCGGGCCGACGGCCGTAGCCACCGCCGGACCGGCCCTGGCCGCCGGAACGGCTCTGTCCGCCGGACCGGTTCGCGGTCGGCGAGCCCGATCGGCCGCCACTCCGTCCGGAAGCGGCACCGCCGTTGCGGGTGCGGGAGAAACGGTCGTTCGTACGTGTGCGGTTCATGCGGAACCTTCCTCGATGCGGCTCACATCTAGGAATTTCCGCAGCAACGAACCGCGCGGAGAATTGCAAGAATGGGCCGAAAGAATGCGAAAGCGAAGCTGGCCGGCAGTGAATTCACGCGGGCACAGTTGCTGAATTGGGTGACTCGACTGAATCAATGAAGAAGCCGACGAAATCATTTGAATCGATACGGAGTGACATCTGGGGCATTCACCACGCCCACGGAATGCACGTCCGCGAAGCCGTCGTCTCAACAGGTGAAACCACTGCGAAAAAAATACATGCAGCTGGGACCCGCACCCCGAGGGATGCGGACCCCAGCTGCACAGTACGCGTCAGCGTCAGGCAAGAACGATGTTCTCGGCCGTCGGGCCCTTCTGGCCCTGCGCGATGTCGAAGGTGACCTTCTGGCCTTCGAGCAGCTCGCGGAAGCCCTGGGCGGAGATGTTCGAGTAGTGGGCGAACACGTCAGGGCCGCCACCATCCTGCTCGATGAATCCGAAACCCTTTTCCGCGTTGAACCACTTCACGGTGCCAGCAGCCATGTCTTTTTCTCCTTCAGGGGCAGTGCTTGCGGGTCCGCAGGTCGCAGACTCCGTGTCGCCGTGTCGATTGCCCCGCCCGGAAGACCGGAGATAAAAATTTCGGGAACCACAACTGCAACTTAGATCGACAGTAGCACACTGCGACGGCCGACGAGTGTTGAATAACTCTCAGTTATCCATTGGGGCAAATAACCTGCCCGTGCGTTCCGTCAATTTCTCAGCTCGCGGCCACAGATATTAGGGCGTGCCCACCGGAGGGCCTCTTCCCCGACCCGCACCGCCGACCGGCAGCGGCCCGCGGGACCCGCAGGACCCGCAGCCGGCCACGAAGCCCCCGGATCCGCACCCACCGACGCCCTGTCACTGCTTGACGGATCCGTGGAATCGAGCGTCTCACTGCTCACCGGGCTGTCACCGGAGCGGATCAAGGAACTCGGCGGAGTAGGCGAGGACGACTCATCCGTGCGGCCAGCTCGACCCACTCTCCGCGAGGACCTGAAACTACCGCTTCCGCCAGCCCGGGAACCGCTCGATGAGCTGGATCATCCAATCCTGGCCAAGGCCAGGGAACACTTCGCCGACGACGAAGCCGGACATGAGCGGATCCGCTCGGTCGATGATGAGGTGCTCTTCAAAGTCAAGGTCCAACGCTGGAGTGGAGCGGTGTGGGCCGGCGAGGATCTGCCCTGGCTCATCGCAGCGGGGCAGCCCGAGGACGGATCACCAGACGACTTCCTACTCAGCCTTGGAGACGACCGCGAAGGCTGCACGAGCCCGCTGTAACGCCGACAACCGTCAGCCCTTGAGCACCAGGACATACGTCGGGCATCTCCTCCCTGACCAGAACGACCGTGACCGCTACCAACTCGAAGCCGGGCCCCGACTTGTCCGCCATCTCGCTGCGGCTGTTCGGGAGCTCACTCGTGGATCACGGCAGGACGGGCATGAACATGCCGCCGACTTTCCCACCTTCCGCCTCGGCATCCTCGTACACGCCGACGACGGCCCCACCGTCTGGTACCCCGAGTAACACCCTCCCCAGCCGCCCCCTTCTTCCCGCCTAGCAAGCCTGGTCGACCCTCATGGATCCGAAAGCGGCGGCTGAACTCCTGAACGAGGAATGAGCCGCGATCCCCACTCCACGCCGCCCCAGGCCGACGACTACTGGAAGGAACAAGGAACCCGCTCATGCACCCGACTGGTGTACGGGAACCGTGAACGTCGAGATGGACGGGGACTGGTATCCACACGGTCCCGACGATTTGCGCCGCCTGGCGGGCAGTCTCACGGCACACGCGGATCAGCTCCAGGAACTCGCCGACCGCCTTGGCGGTCTCACCGACGACTTCGAAGCCACGAAGAGAGGCATGCCTGCAGTGGCGAACCCTGACGACTGAACGAGCCACGCTGTTGTCTGCACACCCATTCAGGCAGCCGGACTCCACACATGGCGTGGCCCCGGCCAGGAGGACCGGCCGGGGCCACGAAACTAATGGTCAGAGCCGTAGAGCGGCCCTGACCTCGGTAGACCCTGTGGGACTCGGACCCACAGCCAAATCACCCCGCTGAGGAGCCCTGGCTCGCCGGTACAGACTGTGGGGGCACGAGCGCCCTTTCCCCGCGAGACGAAGCCCTGGCCTCCGTGGAATGTGTCCACCGGCCGGTGCGCCGCAGCCGCTGTCCCAGTGCCCGGTAGAAGCGGTCCGGCAGGAACACGGCATCCGCGATGATCATCGCGCCGGAGAAGAGCGGCAGTCCCATGAGGACGGCGATGCCCAGGTGCATGCCCAGCAGCATGGTCAGGACCGGGTATTTCAGCCGTCCGAACAGGACGAACGGGAAGGCGACCTGCACCAGCACGGTCAGGTAGCAGGCGATGGCGATCAGTACATCGTGCTCGTCCGCCAGGAGGGAGAGTTCGGGCCAGGGCCGGAACAGGTCGAGGTTCAGGACATAGTGGAGGGCGGTGCCGTTGCCCCAGGAGCCGCCCTGCACCTTGTAGAGGCCCGCGGATCCGTAGAGGAAGCAGACCTGGGCCGCGATGACGAACATGCCGCAGTTGTGAAGTACGGCCGTCAAGGTCCGGCGAGACATGCCCAGTTGATGCCGGAGCTCGCCTGCCCCTGAGCCTGTCGAGCTGCTCGCCCCTTCTCCCGCGAAGGCTTGAGGACGGGTTCTGCGCGCATCCAGGGACCAGCGTCGGCCGCACGCGGTGAAGACCAGATAGATAGCCATCAGGAGGATGAGATTGTCCCCTCCGTCGGTCATGAAGATCGCACGGGCGTGGAACGACGCCACTACGACCGCGAACAGCACGGACACCGCTCGGGTCCGCCAGCCCAGCATGAACAGCGCGGACGTGACGAGGGCCAGCGCGTAGCAGGTCTCGAAGTACGGCCGGCTGTCGGACAGCGTGAGGATGCTCAACCACCCTGTCTGGTCGAACAGTTGCCTGGCCAGCTCGGGCGTCCACGGTGCCCCGGGCCCCCAGATCTCGTCGCGGTGCGGAAACTCGCGCAGCAGGAAGACGAAGTAGAGGAACCCGTAGCCAATGCGCAGAACGGCCGCGGCGTAGAGGGAAATCGGCTGCTCGGTCAGGACGGTGAGAAACGCCCCAACCCTCTCCGGCACGCGACGCGGCGGGCCTGCGTGCGCCCGATCGGGGATACGTCGGTGCGGAGCGAGTGCCTGCTCAGTTTCCATGGGAGATCACCTTCCACCAGGGCAGGTACCGCGTTTCGACAAACTTCGGCTCGGCGCCGGACGAACCGGGGCCGGGCTCCTCGGCCGACGCGGCGATGGGCACGGTGATCACCCGCAGTTGGACGGACTCGAAGGTGCCGCCACGGTGGTCGGTGATGCGGTCCGCCGCGATGTTGGTCAGGTATCGCTGCACCATGAGTGCCCGCTCCGAGCGCGGCCGGTCGTCACCGCCATGGGTTTCGAGGTACGAACTCCAGGCCCGCCGCAGCATGTTCTGAGCTGTGTGACTCGGGAAGGGGTCGTGCTTCACCGCCGAGTTGTCGATGCCGCTCAGGTCGAACCAGCCGCTCACCCGCGCACCGCCGTCCGGGGTGGTGTGCATGGTCCTTGCCGAGATCTGCCGGTTGACCGACTCCGGATCCGGCGCGAAGAGCCGCCAGTTCTGCTCGAACAAGGGGAACACCCACGCGTCGACCTGACGGCTGTACTGCCGGGAAAGGGAGTTCGGGGGTGCCACGTGCAGAAACACCAGGAGAACGTGGACCAGGGCTGTCGCCAGGCACAGGGCCACAGCCGCGCTCGTTCCCGCCTTCAGGGGGATGGGCGGAGGCTTCGAAAGCCCTCGGCCCGGAAGAGTTGTCCCGCCCCGGTCCCCGCCACTGTCCCCGCCTCGGTCGCCACCCCGATCCCGGCTCCTCCGGTCCGGTTCGTCGACGTCCGCCGTTTCGGTGCCGCCCGGCATGTCCCCATCCGAGCCTTCCATCCTGGCTTCTCTCACTGTTTCTCCTGAGATTGCGCCAACGCGGCGCGCGACGGATCGACCACGATCCGTCGCGCGCCGCTCGCCCTGCTCGCTCAAGGGGAGCTAGGCGGCTTTCCTTTGGTGACCTTCGTGACCGTTGTCGTAGCCCTCGGGCTTGTGGGGCTTGCCGGGCTTGCCTTTATGCCCGCCCTTACCGCCGTAACCACCGTGCTCATCAGGCTTCCCGCCGTGACCGTGGCCGCCGGGCTTGTGGCCGTGATCGGGATAGCCGTTTCCACCGGTCGAGCCACCGCCTGTCGCACCACCGTTCGTACCGCCCGTGGTACCGCTCGTGGTGGTGCCCGCGATGAGACCACCCAGCGCGCCACCGGTGGTTCCACCCGATGTCAGGACACCGCCCAGAAGACCGCCGCCGGTTCCGCCACCCGTCGGCACGCCGCCGATGACGCCGACCGTGGTGCTGCCCGTCGTGCCCGCTGTGGCGCCGCCCGTCGTGGCACCGGCCACAACGCCACCCGTGATGAGGCCACCGGTGGTTCCGCCGGCGGCACACGTACCGCGGTTGATCGTGTTGTTGTCCAGCGTCACGGCGCCGGTACGGGCCAGCGCTCGGCCGGCGATGGTCGTTCCCGTCGTGACGGTGATCGACTCCTGGGCCATGATGGTGCCCACGAACGCGGAGTTGGTGCCGAGGGTGGCCGAACTGCCGATCTGCCAGTACACGTTGCACGGCGAAGCGCCGTTGACGAGCGACACGTTGCTGCCGGATGCCGTCGTCAGAGTCGAACCGATCTGGAAGACCCATACGGCGTTGGGGTCGTCGTGTGCGTGCCGGTGATACCCGCGGAGATGGGTGCCTTGTAGACGCCCGGATCCAGCGTCCTGCCACCGAGCTCCACGGGGTCGGGAGCGGTGGGGTAGGTGACGTCCGGCGCCTGACCGGCGGCGTTGTTGTACCCCGTGACCAGGTCGCTCTTGGCCTGGAGCGCCACCGCGTCCGCGGAGTGCTGGGCCCCGATCACCGTGCCGGGCGGGAATCCGGTGATGGCCGTTCCCGGCGACACTCCGAGGTCACCGGTGATCAACGAGGGCCCGGTGTTGGTGACTTGTGAACCGGCCAGTACGGCGAAGCTGGTCGCCGTACCGAGAGGTACGGGTGTGGCAATGGCACTTGCACGTGTCGGCGTCATCGCGAGCACGACGGCGGCGATCACCACGGCCGTCAGCGCCGCGAACCAGACCGACATGGTGCGCCGTAGCGGCGCTTCAGGGATATTCAGCGTCATCGAGGGGCCAACTCCTTTGAGCGGGTGGTTTTGGCGGTCCCGGTCGCACAGAATCGCCTGTACCTGGGGCTGGCATATTACTGAGAAATGTGCCGACCGATAATCTCCGCGAGAGGTAACTCGTGATGCTTAGAAATACTTAATGGGCCGGGTGGTTGTAAAACCATAATTCGTTCCCGATGCAACCACACGGCACGGCCGACGGAGCGAAGTGCCATAGCGAGAAGATCACGTACGCCTCGCGAAGAAGGCAGTCACCATAGGCATCGGTCAAGGCGAGGCCACTTCACGATCTTGGAACCCTCGACGAGGATCAGGCCACAGCCTGCACTTATCTGATACTCGGGGGCCTCATGGCGGTAGAAAGCCACGCGCTGGGCACGCGGCACAACCAGGTCGGCACATCACGGTATCCAGTGCCTGGCGGGCCGAGGGAAACCGCGTAGTCAACGCACCACCCGGGGAATGTCCAAGCCGCGACACCCACAGTACTATTTACTGCGGGTCGGTTCACTCTCCCGTGCAACTGCCCGGAATGACGACTCCGGCGTGTTTGCGCCAGAGTCGTTTGCCTCACCCGCTGACGTCGGCCTGCCGCCCGGTTTTCTCCTTGCCCTTAACCGACGGACTGATCGAGACCACCGACGCCGACATCAGCTTCGGCATCGACCGGCTGCGCACCAACCCTGCCCACGTTGCTGCCGACTTCCTGAACAACCTTGCCGACAGCCTCCACCGGGACGAGTGTCGGGCGGCGAACCGCAGGGACGAGATCGCACTGCTGTTCACCCAGTGCACCCATTGACCTGTCGGCCACGCCTCGTGCCTGATGAGTCCCGCGACAGCTGGTGATCACCCGGGTGGAGACCCGACTACCCGACAGCGCCTGAAGCAACTGCGGCCCCGCTCTCCTTCGGGAGGGCGGAGCCGCTTCGTCATGCCCGGCTACGTTGCCGCACATGATTCGTGCAGTGGTGTTCGATGTCGGTGAGTGCTTGGTAGATGAGACCCGGGAGTACGGCACTTGGGCCGACTGGCTCGCTGTCCCCCGGCACACATTCCACGCGATGTTCGGCGCGGTCATCGCCCAGGGCCGCGACTACCGCGACGTATTCCAGGAGTTCCGCCCCGGCTTCGACCTGGACAAGGAACGCGAGAAGCGCGCGGCGGCCAACCAGCCGGAGCACTTCGGTGAGAAGGACCTGTACGACGACGTCAGACCCACGCTCGCGCAGCTGCGCGCTGATGGCCTGTGGCTCGGCATCGCGGGGAACCAGACCGTGCGCGCCGGTGGCCTCCTTCGCGCGCTGTTCATCGACGACGTCGATCTGATCGGGACCTCCGACGACTGGGGCGCGTCCAAGCCCGACCCCGAGTTCTTCGTCCGCGTCGCCGAGGTCGTTCCCTTCGCTGCCACCGAGATCCTCTACGTCGGCGACCGCGTCGACAACGACCTGCGGCCGGCCGTCGCCGCAGGCATGAACACCGCGTTGGTCCACCGGGGCCCGTGGGCGACGATCCAGTGGGAGACCGATGAGGCGAAGGATCTCCCGACCTTCCGGGTCGAGAGCCTCCTTGAGCTGTCCGGACTGATCGTCGACTTCAACGGCTCAGCGCGCTGACCGTCGTCGACCAGCCGTACAGCGTGTCGTCGAGTTCGCGTACGCACCGCTGGTGCTGGTGCGGTGCCAAGGCGCCGCACCTCCCGCACACGGTCCATACCCATCGCGTACCAGGTTCGTTCCAGCTGGTCGAGGGCGCGCAGCGCATACCGGCAAGCCGCCTCGGGGGCGATGACGGAGATGGTGGGCAACGACACCATCGCGATCGGCACCAAGCTCTGATCCCCCGCCGCCGGCCTCCAAGCCATTAGAGACCCCCGCTCCCGGAAGTCAGCGCGCACCGGCAGCGGGATGAGCCCGCCGAAGGCGTTGGGGCCGCGAGGTCCTCGGGGTGTGGCGATCGCTCCCCCGCTTTTTTGGAGGGGGAAGAACGGCCCCGGCTGGGACCCCCGACCCGGTCGGGGCCGCTTCATGTCCGGGTCCATGATCGCCAGCATTCCGGTTGAGCTTTGGTTGAGCAGACGGGGACCCAGCCCCCGAAAACGACACGAGCCCCAGTCCAGACATCCTCTGAACTGGGGCTCACCCGTAGACCCTGTGGGACTCGAACCCACAACCAATGGATTAAAAGTCCTGGCCAAAGCTTGCTGGGCGGTTCCGGACGCTGACTCGGTGTCCGGAACGACCAGGTCAGGGCAGGTGCCGCTCCGTGCTCAGTCCGCGTCGTGATGGCCTCTGCTGCCTCATCCGCTCACGCATCGCTCACGCACGGCGGGCCGCTGAGCAGCAGCTTCGTACGTCCCGTGAGGGACGCCGAGGAGCCGGTTTCCTCATGCGCCACTGGTGAGACATGCCGCTCACAGGGCCAGAGCCCTGTGATTCCGTGAGCGACGCCAACTGCGGGGCGCTTGCGGACGGACAGGAGCACGTCGGCGACCTCGGCCGCGATGCCTCACGACGCGGGATCGGTCAGGTTGGGATCCGCGTGTCCTTCGACCACCTCGCGGGCCACGTCCTTCAGCGGTCGCTGACATGAGCGGGCGTGTTTGCGCAGAAGATCGAAAGCTTCGTCCAGGGACACCGCGCGGAGAGTCGAGAGCACGCCCTTGGCCTGTTCGATGACCACGCGGCTGGTCAACGCCTGTTCCAGCTGGTCGGTGAGCATCCGGCTGCGATCGGCCTCGCGGGCGCCTTCCAGAAGGACGGCGGTGAAGTCGGCGAGCGACCGGCCGAGAGCCAGCGTCGCCGGGGAGAAGGCATGCCGTGTGCAGGACAGCAGGATGAGCGCACCGCTCGTTCCGCCGTGCTGGCGCAGGGGAAGGGCCACGACGCGGGTGTAGCCCAGCTTCAGCGCCCGCCGGGTGTAGTGCGGCCACTGCTGCCTGGTGGGACGGCTGCCCAGAGCCACCTGGGCCAAGGGGCCCGGGTCGGCCTGACGACAGTCATGGCCGGGGCCCTCCCGCCACCCGACGGCTTCGTGTTCCAGGCGCGACACCTGGGGGTTGGAGCCCGCCACTTGCGCGCTGTCGTAGCCCTTGGGGGCGAACACCACGGTCGCGGCATGGGTGCCGAGCAGGGCAGGGGCACACTGCGCCAGCACGGACAACGGCCCGGGTTTGTCCGACGAACGGTCCGCCGTGCTGCCGGCCAGGGCTACGAACGCGTCGGCCAGCCGCTGTTCGGGCGTCATGACACCTCTCCCTCAGATGAGTTTCCGGTCCCCGTAAACGATCTGCCGGGCGAGGGCGTCGGATGACACCTCCTCGGCGAAGGCCACGGCCTTGATGAGCGCCAGCGCGTCCACGACGGAGCAGCCCGCCCGTACGGACACCATGCCGACCGCCTGGTGCACAGTGGCTCGGATGTCGGTTCCGCCGTAGAGGTCCGGGTCGGCGTCGGGGTCGAGCAGCACGATGCGGGTGAGGGCCTCGGCGACCTCGGCGAGGCGGGCGGGTCTCGCATCGGCGGGCCGCGGGTCGAACACCGTCAGCGACCCGATACAGCTGCCCTGTATCCGCAGGGGTACGGCGGCCACCGAGGCGATTCCCAGCGAGACCAGGGAAGGCCCGTACCCCGGCCAGCGCTCCTCGATCTCGGGCCCGGACACATGCACCGGACGGTGTTCCGTCGCCGCGTCCTGACCCGGACCCTCGCCGAGTACGTACTCCAGGTCCTGGGCCGCACGGGACAGTTGGTCGGAGACTGCGACCGCGAGATGGTTCTGGTCGGTGTCAAGCAGTGCCATCGCCGCGCTGTCGGTACCGCATGCTTCCGCAACCACCGTCATGAACCGCGGCCGAGTACCCGGCCCGCCGGCCCACGCCGTCGCGCGGAGGGCGAAGCTGTCCTGGAGGCGGGCCGAGGCGCGATGGCACTCGGCAGTTCGGCGATGCGTACTCGCGATCTGGGAGTGGAACTCCCGCCCGGGTTTCGCGGCCAGGAGTTCGTGCCGCTCGGCGGACGCCTCCGCCCGGTCGGCGCGCTCCCGGGCCAGCGCGGCACGTTGCCGTGCCACCGCTGCCAGACCGAGGTCCTCGATGCGCCCCCGCGGGTCCATGGGCCCAGGCTACGCCGCAGGGTCAGTCGGAGTCATCGCTTCGGCTCTCTTCCATCATCAGGACCACTCCTCCGTGGTTCCCGCCGAACGGGGAGAAGAACACGTCACAGCTGATGGGCCGGCCGATACGGCTCAGGGCCTCGACGCCGACCGGGCCGGAGCGACTGCGAGTCTCTATGCAACGCTCCACGACGGGCCGCAACTCCTTCGTGGGCAGCCCGAAGTCCAGTTCGAAGAAGGGCTCGCCCAGCACCTCGTCCGCGCGCAACCCCCACAGGTCGACGGCGCCCCGGTTCCAGCTCTTGACCTTCAGGTCCTTGCCCAGGACCACCACGCCCGCCGCGATGCTCTTCAGAACCGCCTCCAGGAACGCCCTGGCCTCGTCCAGTTCGTCCGTGCGGATGCGCATCTCCTCGTTCATCGTCTCCAGTTCCTCGTTGCCGGACTGGAGTTCTTCGTTGGTGGTCTCCAACTCTTCGTTGGTGGACTGGAGTTCTTCGTTCGTGGTCTCCAGTTCCTCGATGCTGGACTGGAGTTCTTCGTTGGTGGTCTCCAACTCTTCGTTGGTGGACTGGAGTTCCTCGTAGGCCGTCTCCAGCTCCTCCCGGACTCTTTTGACCTCGGACTTCAGATGCGTGGCGACGGTCACGTCGGTGAACGAGATCACGGTGGCGATGTGCAGGCCGCCGGGTCCGGAGAGCGGCTGGATGAGGATGTCGTAGTACTGGATGTCCTCGCCCGTCCGGCGCTCGACACGGTTGACCCGCAGGGTCCGGCGCTCGTGCATGGACTGGTCGATCAGGGAACGGAGTTCGACCGGCCGGTAGGAGACCTCCAGGTCCTGGAAGGGACGGCCGATGTCCCCGGTGGTCAGGCCGAGCTGGATCCTCGCCTGGTTGTTGACGGTCACAACTGTTCCGTCGCTGTCGAGGGCGATCAGCGGGGTGGGTCCGGCGTCGAGCACCAGGTCGCGCAACTGGCGGGCGCGTGCCACCGAGTGCACCTCGCCACCCGTGCCCGTCCTGATCTTCAAGGGGGCCGGATGATAGGTCAGTCCGTTGTTGCCGGTACGGCGCCGGAAGACACGCTGACGCATGTTCACCACTTCGAAGCGCTCGCTGTCGTTCAGCAGCATCTCGGCCTTGCCGAGAAAGAGGAAGCCGCTGGGGCGCAGGGCGAAGTGGAAACGGTCGACGATCTGCGTCTGGGCCTCGACATTGAAGTACATCAGCGTGTTCCGGCACACGAGCAGGTCGAGCCGGGAGATCGGGGCGTCACGGGTGATGTCGTGCCGCCCGAAGATCACCCGGCGTCTCAGGTCGGGGCGGAAGCTGAACTGCGCGCTGTTCTGCTCGAAGTACTTCTCCCTTGTCTCCGGGGACAGGGGTTCCAGCGACTTCGACGTGTACAGCCCAGAACGGGCTTCGCGCAGCGCTTCCTCGTCGACGTCCGTGGCGTAGATCTTCACGCGACGCAGGCACTCCTCGATGCCGAGCGCCTCCGCGAACATCATGGCCATCGAGTACGCCTCCTCACCACTGGAGCAGCCCGCGCTCCACACCCTGATCTCCTGCTCCGGATCGAGAGTCGTGAGCAGCTCGGGAACGACCTCGTGCTGGAGGAGGGTCCACGCCTCCGGATCACGAAAGAAGGAGGTGACGTTGATCAGGATGGTGTTGAAGAGGACGCCGAATTCCTCGGTGTTGGTCTCCAGGAGATCCTGGTAGTCCGGGTACGAGCGGATACCGACGTCCGTCATCCGCTTGTGGATGCGCCGGGCCAGCGTCGAGCGCTTGTAGCCCGTGAAGTCGAAACCGCGGGCTTCCCGGATGAATACGAGCAGTTCCTCCAACGCCTCGTTGTCCTCGTCATCCTGCGGTTCGCCCATCACTGCCTCTCGGCCCCGACGAGTCCCCGCACGACCGCGGCGATCTCCTCAAGGGGTAGCAGGAAGTCCACCGCTCCCGTGTCCACCGCCGACTGCGGCATCCCCGGGAAGTCCGCGGTCTCCGGATCCTGGACGATCACCGTACCGCCGCGTGACTTGACGGCGTCGACTCCCGTGGCTCCGTCCCGGCCGGTCCCGGTGAGCACGCAGGCGATCGCCTCCGGCCCGTAGGCACCGGCCACCGACTCGAAGAGAAGGTCGGCGGAAGGGCGTACGAAGTGGACGAGCTCGGTGCTGGACAGGCCCAGGACGCCGCCGGAGTCGACGAGAAGGTGATGGTCGGGAGGAGCGACGTAGACGGTGCCGGGCCGCACACGCTCTCCGGCCTCGGCAAGCTTGACGTGAAGGGCGGTCCGGCGTGCGAGAACCTCGGCGAGCACCGTCCGGTGCCGCGGGTCGAGGTGCTGAACCAGCAGCACCGGCACAGGCAGATCGGGGCCCAGCGCCCCGAGCAGCGCGGTCAGTGCCTGGATGCCACCCGCGGACGAGGCGACGGCGACGACGCTGTAGTGATCTGCGGGCGGCTGGTCTCGCGTCACGCCGTGAGCGTAGCGGAACGGAACCGGCCGGTGGGGAGCCGAAGCGGCCGGCGAGCGCCCGGGGTCGCGGCCGGCGCCTTCCCGAGTGACTTCCTGATCTGAGTGCACTCTTTGGGCTCCTAATCAAGAATATCTACAAAATTACACCCGAAGGGTGGAGCCCAATCCAGGGTGAAGCGTTTCTGTTCGAAGAGTCGGCCTAAAGTCGGCCCTGTCGTCACCCGTGCCCCCGGTGGCTGTGGATATCCGATGCCGCCCGCTTCCCCGTCGAGGCGGGCATCTCGCGAACCATGGAGATGCCGCGATGCCCTGGGAGCACTCTTCTTCTGCCCAGCAGATCCACGTCTACGAGACGGAAGAGCGAACCGTCGTCCAGCTGCGCGGCGAGATCGACATAGCCGTGGTCCTGCGAGTCACCGCCACGGTGGACACGGCCACAGGCCGACCGAGTACCGACGTGGTGATCGATCTCAGCCCCGTTGAGTTCCTGGACTGCTCCGGGCTGGGGTTGCTCTGCCGTGCGCGGCGACGGGTCGAAGAGCGGGGCGGACACCTGACGCTCGTCTGTCCCCAACCCCACATCCGTAAGATGATCCGGATCGTCGACCTCAGCCAGGTCTTCGTCCTGACGGACACACTGGACGAGGCACTAAACGGTCGCACATCCGTAAGTTGAGAACGGCCCCACGGCCGCGTCTCGCCGATGGCCGCCAGGACGATCCGCACGTGCGGATCACCTGGCAGGGGGCAGGTCCCTGCGTCGGCGGCCGACGCCTGCACCCTGCGACGGCCGCCCCTGTCCTGGCGTTCTCGGGTGGCGGCTGATGCACGGGGGGGGAAGGACCGCGGCGGAGAAAGCCTTCCCGCGGGTCATACGTGTCTGTTCTGAAGCATCCACGCCATGGCGGTCGTCAGCGTGTAAACGGGACTCTTAGGGTCCGAGTGGCCCTAGCAGGGCGCGGGGCGGGCCTCGTCTACTGGTTGGCATCACCGGCAGCCTCGGTCCGTGTGACGGACAGTGGACCGAGGCCCGACCACTGGGGGCCCGCGATGAGCGACGAATCCGTCGGGCACCTCCTACGGGCCCGTCAGCGGGACCCGGGTGCCGCTGTCCGGCCGCACCGGTCGGTGGAACTGGATGAGGCCGAGGCACTGCGGCTGCTGGGCAGTGTGGGGCTGGGCCGGGCCGTGTTCACCCGGCACGCGCTGCCGGCTGTCCGTCCGGTCAACCACATCGTCGCCGGTGGCGACGTCATCGTGCGGACCCATCAGGGATCAGCACTGGCCGCGTATGTCCGGGGCACCAGCGCCGACACCGTGCTCGCGTACGAAGCCGACGTCATCGACTCCGTCAGCCATCTCGGCTGGAGCGTCGTCGTCACCGGCTATGCCCGCCTCGTCACGGACCCGGCCGAACTGGACGGGTTCCGTGGCCGTCTGAGGCAATGGGCGGACCAGGTCATGGACCTCGCCGTGCGCATCCACCCCGAGATGGTCACCGGCCTGCGTCTGACCCTCTGAGAGGACCGCTTGTCCTTTCCCGTCAGCGGGGAGAGCACGGACGGTCTCGGCCTGATCGGTGTCGACGCGTTCTGATGCCACCGAAGTGGCCGGGTCGCCAGGGCTACCCGGCCCTGAAAATGAGGGCTGGGTGGTGCTGTCGGCCGGGCCGTCCGGCTTCTGTGTGCCGGAGCTGCAGAGCGGGAGTATGTCGTGGACGGGGGTGTGCGGCGAAGTCACCAGGCGGCCCCCGTGCACCTTGGAGCGGGGAGGCCGCCAGTGCTTAGCCCGGGGCGGTCCGGACAGAGTCGGCGCTGTTGGGGCCGCGGCGGCCATGGCGGGAGTTCGGCCGCCGGGTGCACGCACATATGCGGGCACCCCCCTCACCTCGCGACAGCCCGCGTCGACTCACCTGCCTGGGGCTGGGGCGCGGCAGGTTCCGGCCTCCTCGATCCGGCACTCGCCACTCCACGACGGACGCCCTGCACCACTGGCGCAACGGGCTGCCGGACGGTAGCGGCCGGTTCGCGTACTGCCGCCGCCACCGGGACGGGTATACGCTCACCGACAGGGCCTTTGAGCGTTCCATCGGCTGGAGTCGATGGGGAGTCGCCGGCCCCGTATCCTTCGGCCCCCAGTCCCCGGGCCACAGTGACCATCCGACCACTGTGAGCGGGCTGGAGCCGCATCGCCGACAACGCAGCTCCAGCCCATCGTCCTTCCCAACCCTGTTCGAGACCGGGGTGTACTCGCGTACCCCCGGGTGGGGTGGTGGGGACGGGTCAGTGAGAGACGGCAAGGGGAGGGGAACTCGGTGCCGTCCTCACACGTACAGCCGCCGCCCGTGCTCGGCTGCGCGCGGCGGCGGCTGTGGACCATTGCACCAGCGATGTCCCGGGCCGGAGCACGTCTTAACGGACTGTTGACGGCCGAGAACAACGACACCGGCCCCACCGGCGACCGCGCCCTGCGCCAGTTAGTGCCGTCGAGCTGCACGACCTGTTCCGCGCCAACGCCAGATACCCGCCCCTTCGCATCCTCAATCTCGACGACGATCAACGAGACCCGCGTCCGGGAAGACGACGCCGACGAGAGGCCACTCTCCGTCGACCGGCGCCCTCTGCGCCAGCTCCCTTCGAGGCCCTGTCCAGCCATGTGCCTTCGGCAAGAGACTCGTCTGCGCGCCGGTGCCGAACGCTCCCACCAAAACCCGCTGCCCATCGCTTGACGGACAGCGCCCACTCGACGAACCAATCGGCCGGACGGGAATGTCCCGCACGCTGGTTCGTCAGTACGCGCGCGCCCTGCTACTCCCATCCGTCAAGTGACACCTGCGGACCGCCATTGAGATAGCTGTGGAGGGCGCTGGCAGTGGTGTCCACAAATGCCTCGGGGACGGCACCGGCATCCATCCAACGAACCTGCGCGTGCTTATGAGGTTCGCGATTTTCGGGCTCGCCGGTCCATTCATGGGCGGCGAATACGACGGTGAGGAAGCCGTTGGGAGCTTCGACGCCCCAGGCGCCGTGGATGACATGGGCGACCTTGAGGGACTCGGGCTTCACCGTCAGGCCGGTCTCCTCGTACAGCTCGCGCACCGCAGTCTCGGTGACAGGCTCGCCAAGCTCACTCTTACCGACGGGAAGATCCCACATTCCCTGGGCGAACTTGGCGTTCTCGCTGCGCTGAAGGAGGACGACGCGGTTGGTGGCCTTGTCGTGGACGATGACGGCGGCGACCAGCAGGGTCATGGATTCGAGGGCGGGCGGTAGGGCTTTGGGCTGGTCGTCGGTTGTCCGCTGAGCCACGGCTGGTGTCCCTTCGTCGGCCGGTTCGTGGGCAGCTTAGGCCAGTGCTTCGCTTGCTCGGCGGGCGAGTTCGGCGGCTCCCGGCACTTTGCGGCGCTGGTAAATGGAGAGGGTGGAGCGGAGCGAGGTGATGGCCTTGCGGGTGCGGTCGGAGGCCATGCCTTCCATGAGTGCCAGGGCCCGCGCCCAGGCGGCGACGGCTTCGTCGGCGCGGGCCTGGGCGGCGAGGCTGTCGCCGAGGTCTGCGTAGGTGAGGGCGTGGACGCGCCTGTACTTCTTGGGGTCCCAGCGGATCAAGGCGTCTCGGTGCTGCTGCTCGGTACCGATGTGGTCGGCGAGGTCGGTCAGGGTACGGGCGGTGTGGCTGGCCACGGTGCCTGCGGCGGGGCCGCTGACGCGGGAGTAGCTGGGCTGAGGAACATCGTCACGCAACAGGGCGTCCTCGGCGGCGAGCAGGGCACGGGCCGCTGCGGGCCGCTCACCAACAGCGGCGAAGGCACGGGCATGGGTGATGTGGAGGAGCGCCTCGGTCTGACCGTCGACATGGTCCAGGCCGCGGATGAGGGCGCCTTCGACGAGGTCGACGCAGTGGTGGGGCTGTTTGAGGCTGAGGGCCTGGTGGGCGAGGGCGCGCATCATCCAGGCGGCGTGGCCGTGCGGGTCGGCTTCCCAGGCGAGCTGGTAGCCGACCTGGTAGTAGCGCTGGGCAGCGCCTTCCTGGCCGAGATCGTGGTGCTTCCACCCTGCCAGGTAGGCGAGTTCGGCCACGGCGCCGAAGGCTGCCCGTCGTAAGGCTTCGCTCGGGAAGCGGCCCCGGAGTATCGGCGCGGCGGTGTCGGCAAGGTACGCGGTGACCGTGGTCAGTCCATGCCCTCCGCCGAGGCGTTCGTCTGCCGCGCTGAACGCCGCAGTGATCTGCCGTACGACGTCCACGTCGTCCGCTCCGACCACGGACGTGCCAGTGCGGGCACGGAGCATACGAGCGGTGGCCTCGTGGTCGTGGGCAAGCGGCATGGCGACACCGGCGGTGGTGAAGGCCGCCACCGCGAGGAAGCGACGGCGCTCAACATCGGCCCGGCCGAGGTCAGTTGCAGCTACGACAGGATCCCCTTCGCTTGACTCCTCGCCATCCGGTACGCGTAGACCGATCTCGGTCTGGGTGATGATGCGGCCCGTTCGGCGTGACAAGGCTTCGGCGAGGTACTGGCCAGTTCGGCCGGTGGGCTGGCGAATGCCGTTGGCCCAGTGGGAGACGGCCGACTTGTTCGTCTGGAGGATCTCGCCATTCTCGGCCGCGATGCGCCGGATGTCTCTCGCCAGGGCCTCGTAGGTGCAGCCGGTCGCGGCAATGGTGTCGCGCAGGCGGGAATTGGGGTCTCTCGACGCTGCCACGCTCACCTCCCGTCCGGGGCTGTAAACCGTGTATACCGCTTCAACTGCCTCTCACCGTACCCACTGTGCGTGACTAAGTGTTCACTAGTCATCAGCCGCCCGGCCCCGGTCCGACACCGCGACCAGGCTCCCCCCTTCGGCCGGGCGGCCCCCGAAGTTCCGTACGCCCACACCGGGTTCGGGCATCCCTGTGCCCAAACCCGGGCCGATCAGAGACGGAGACACGGTGACCACCATCGACACCGCGGCCATCACGGTCGTACTGCCCGAGGCGTTCGACGAGCGCTGGAGCCGCTTGCCCGGCATCCAGGTCGACGGCCGGCGCATCACCATCGACCCGGCCAAGTACTTCTTCCGCTTCGAGTCCAGCACCTGGCTCGTCGCCGACTGGGAGCTGGTCAAGTCCCAGCTCCTGGACGTGGAGGAGACGACCGCGAGCGCAGTCGAGCAGCTCGCGCTGGAGTTCATCAAGGCCCACGCCCAGTCGACCTCGGACGCTGCCCGGGTGCTCGTCACCGCCTACGAGGTGTACGCGTACCTCTTCCGCGACGAGCATCTCCCCGCCCTCGGCCTGCCGCAGTTCACCGCCGACCACCTGCGGATGCTGCGCGAGGCGGCCACTCTGATGGCGCTCAACAAGGTCGAGCTGGACGGACACATCTCCAACGTCGGCCCGTGCTGGTTCTTCCCCGCCGCCACCTCCGTGGTCTTCGACCTGGACGACGAGACGGGCGGCATGCTCGACGAGGTCTACCACGGCGGCTGGTTCAACGAACACCGCCGCATCGAGGCCATCAAGGCCCACGCAGCCCTCGGCGGACGGCTCGTGCACGGCTGCCAGTCCGTGCCGGACCAGAGCGGTGGCGTCGTGGCGCCCTACGGTGCCTCGATGAACGCCTTCCGCGACGACCTCGCGGCCTTCAAGTCCGGGTGGATCGAGCAGGTATACGCCCACCGCGTGAGTCCTGCCGCGTAGCACCACCGTCCTGGCTCCGGGGTGGGCCGGCACCTCTCGCCCGCCCCGGACGCCACCAACTCCCTGGAGCCCCCACGTGACCGCGAACCCCAGTACCGAACTTCTTGACAACCTGCTCACTCTGGCCGGCCGGACCACCACTGTTCGCGAGGAGGTGCGCGTGTGGTCCATGTCCGGCGTCGAGCGTCTGACCTTCCCTGACGGCGCCACCGCCATCTTCAAGTACGCCAAGAGGCCGTTCGACGGCGAGGACCAGGCCCTCCGGCTGGCCCACACCCTCGGTGTCCCGGTGCCCGCCGTTCGCGCCTCCGCAGTGCTGGACGGCTGGCTCGGGATGCTGCTGGAAGACCTCGGCGCTCCGATTCGCGAGGCCGACGACCTCGACGGCGCAGCCGCGGCCGTCGTCCTGCACGGCACCCGCACCGCCTCCGCCCTGCCCGTCCTGGATCAGGAACGGCTGCGCACCCTGCCGAGCCGAGCCTTGGAGCACCTCGGCCGACTCCGCAAGGCCGACCGGTGGCAGGACGCGGCCGACGTCGAAGACGCGCTCGACCAGATCGCCCAGGCAGCTGAAGCGCGCTCGGCCGGTGCCACCGTGGCTCCTTTCGGCTGGGTGCACTCCGAGTTCCACCCCACCAGCCTCCACATCGGTCGGCACGGCTGGCGACTGCTGGACTTCGCCCGCGCCTTCACCGGCCCCGGCCTGCTCGACCTCGCCAGCTGGCACGGCACCCTCGACGCCCCCGACCCCGTACGCCTGCGCGTTTTCCTGGACACCTACGTCACCGAAGGCGGCACCCCCGATGCCCTCGCCGAACGCGGCGGACTGCCCGCCGAGAAGTGGGCACTGGGCTGGCACCGCATGTGGGCCGTCGAGTGGTTCATGGAGCAGTCCATCCGCTGGATCAACGACCCAGCCACCGACCCCGCCTACATCAAGGCCGTACGCCGCCACCTCACCGACGTCCTCCACCTCCTGGAGGTCTAGGTGCTCGCCGCCCAGGCGTCCCCCTGGTACGTCCACGCGTTGCAACGCACCACGGCTGCTCCCGCCGAGCCGCTGGCCGTGCCCGCCCGGATGGAATGGACAACCCGGCCCGGCAGCGGGCCCGGCGCCGAAATCCTCGGCCCGGACCTGCGCCACAAGCGACTGCTCGAACTCGGCTGCGGCTCCGGCCACAACGCCGCCCACCTCGCCACACGCTACGGCGCCCACGTCACCGGCGTCGACCTCGTCGGCCTCCAGGTCCGCCGAGCCCGCTCCCACTACGGCCGACTGAACAACCTCACCTTCGTCGCAGGCCACGCCCTGCACTACCTGCAAGCCACAGACGAGCAGTTCGACGCCATCTACTCAGTCTTCGGCGCCATCGGTCTCGTCGCCCCGGAGCTGCTGCTCCCGGCCATCGCCCAGCACCTCAAACCCGGGCGCACTCTCGTCTTCTCGGTCCCCCACCCCCAGCGCGGCGGCCTACGGCCCGCCACCGACGACCGGCCCCGCCGCGACTTCGTCACCCTCCCCGACCGCAGCCGACTACCCATCGCCCGCTGGGACTTCGACACCAACCGCTGGGAGAAACACCTCGACCGCGCCGGGCTCTGGCTCACCTCGGCCGAGGAGTTCCACGACGCGCGCCACGGTGGCCGCTGGCCGACCACTCTCCTCATCACCGCGCGCAAGCTCTGACCCCCCACCCCGGCTCCCCTGGGAGAAACCGATGCGCCCGCCCTACCTGCTCCTCGACGTCGACGGCGTCCTCATACCCTTCCCGGACGCTGACGGTGCCAGTCCGGCAAGCCACAACCGGCACGATGTCGTGCCTGCTGACCGGAGCGCTGACAACCCGGTCACCATCTGGCTCAACCCCGCGCATGGCCCCTTGCTCATGCAGGTGATCCGGACTGGCCTGGTCACCCCCGTCTGGTGCACCAGCTGGCGCCACGACGCCACCACTCTGATCGGACCGCTCCTCGGCCTCCCGACCCTGCCGTACGTCGACCTACCACGCCCTCAGATCACCACCAGCCACCCCAACGGGTACCTGTGGAAACGCGACCACGTCCACACCTGGCTCGGCGACGCGCCCGTCATCTGGATCGACGACGACTTCACCAACCCCGACCACGAATGGGCCGTAGAGCGCACCGCCCGCGGCCGGGCGACCACGCTCGTCCAGCCTGATCCCCACGTCGGGCTGCTTGCCGAGCACCTGGTCGAGGTCCTGGCGTGGGCGGCACTGTTGCCCGGTGCACGGGCCGATGCCTCAGCCGTTCCACGTGAAGCCGAAGCCGCATAGCGGAGACAGGGTCACAGGAAGCGCTGGTGACCTCGCCACCCCGAAAGGTGAGGGCACTGTTCCAGCTTGGCAGGGCCAGCCAGGCAGACGAAATGCTTCCCGCCTAGCGGCTCTGTCGATGCCTCTGTTCAGCAGTTGTCGCCGCCACCGGTGAGGGCTGGGGCCCACGGCCCTGCTGGGCAGGCGTCGAGCCCGCAACGGTCGAGCGTCGGCGAGCGGCCTCGGCACGACGGTTGGGTACCGGGTTTCGGCCGGTGTGCTGGATGCGGGTGACGAGCACTCGGGCGGGTTGACGGGCAGTGTCCAATTCGCGCTGAGCAGCCGCCTCCTTGAGAAGCTGATGGGGTTGATGGCCGCGGGCTTCGGCATCGGCGAGGACGGCGGCGAGCGCCGGCCAGTCCAGGTCGGCAAGGATCCGCTCAGCATGGTCTGGGACAGCTGCTCGCACATCGCTGACCAGAACGCGACGCCCGTCCTCCCAGGGAGGACGGGCTGCAAGTTCGGCGAGCACAGGAACAAGCGCATAGTCGGCGGCTGTCTGAAGGTGCTGGACGGCCTGGCGGGCGGCGTCGGTCTGCTGAGCGTGGCTTTTCGCCTCGTGCCAGCGCCCAGCGACAATCGCGGCCCAGACCAGAGCTGCGATCAAGGCAGCCAGCGCGCTGCCGTCGGGGCCGGTGGCGGTGTGGACGATGTCACGTGCCGCGCTGCGCAGGGCGTGGGCGGCACGGTCTTCCGCCCGGACCTGGGACCGCTGGGCTCGGGCGAACGCCCTTGAGGCGGCTTGGAGTTCTGGGCGCAGGTTGTCGGGAGCCTGCTGGGCGGTGGCCTCGATCAGCTCGCCGAGGCCAGCGATGTGGGCCTGCGCGTGGGAGTCGTCGGCGAGGTCGGCGTGGAGGGTGTCGAGGGCATCGGTGGCTTGCTGCCAGGGGGTGCTGGGGCGGTTGCGGCGGGCGGTGGGGTACTCCTCCGGCACGGTGTTTTCCAGGCGGGCCTGAAGCCTGGGCAGGGTGAGGTCGGGGGCGATCCTCTTGCCCGGGTGGAAGATCTGTTCACCCTTGCTGTTGAGGTCACCGGGGCGACCGGCGGCGTAGCCGAGAAGATCTCCCGACGGGCCGCGCCTGGCCTTGATCAGGATGCCGTCGGCTTCGAGATAGGCCAGTAGCTCCTCGGCGGTCTTGGTGTGAGGGATGGCAGCGCGGATGCGGTCTTCGAGCCACGCAGGGCTGGTCTGCTCCCAACCGAGCCGTTTGGCCTTGTGCATCTCGGCCTGGGTGGGGCGGCGCTCGCCGGTGCGATCACCCTTCTTCAAGCGGCGCAGCCCGTAGTCCTTCTCGATCTCGCGGCAGGCGTCGCCGACGCGGATGCCGCTGTCGTG
The DNA here is from genome assembly GCF_033795085.1 of Streptomyces sp. AK08-02. NCBI lineage: Bacteria > Bacillati > Actinomycetota > Actinomycetes > Kitasatosporales > Streptomycetaceae > Streptomyces > Streptomyces sp. AK08-02. The sequence continues at coordinate 423,072 of NZ_JARAZV010000005.1, read as the reverse complement.
GAGCTTGGGACGCCGTCCGTCTTCGCGGACGGTGGTGGCGAGGATGTGGATGTGGTCGTCGGCGTGGCGTACCGCGATCCAGCGGCAGCCCAGGTCGTCACCGGCCGGGGCAATGCCGGCGGCCTGGACGATGCGCTGGGCGATCTCGCCCCACTCGGCATCGGAGAGGTGGCGGTCCTCGGGGGCAGCGCGGACAGGGCAGTGCCAGACGTGGTCGGTGACCGGCTTGCCGAACTCGCCGTTGCGCAAGGAGACCGGCTCGTCGAGGTAGTGGCCGAGTTGGGTGAGGGTGGCGTTCTCGTCGCGGCCGGGGTCGGGCATGCCGAGCATCGCGAAACCCGCCACGATGTGCGGGTCGAAGTGCTCGTCGTGGGTTCCGCGGCCGTAGAGGTACGCGAGCAGGCCCCGGGTGTTGGCCCCGGCTGGCTTGATGGCGGCAATCATGTTGTTCAGACCTCGCTCGGGTCGGCGGGCTCGCGCAGGGCCTCGGCGATCAGCTCCAGCAGGTCGTGGAGTTCGTCCAGACGCTGACGTATGTCGGGTGGGGTGTGGTCGCTGTTGAGGGCGCGGGCGATCTGGTTGACGTTGACGCCGATCCGGTTGAGCTGGCGCAGGACCTGGGCGCGGAACATGTGGGTGCGGCGGCGGTCCTCGGACAGGGGCAGGTTGGCGGTGAACCGGCCGGTGACGAAGGCGAGGACGATGTCGGCGGCGAAGCCGGAGTCGCCCTTGTACCCGTGCTCGGCGGATGCCTCCTGGAGCTGGGTGTGCTCATCGCCGGTGAAACGCAGCGGGCCGACGCGCACGACCCGCTTGGTGCCGGTGAAGCGACGGATCGTGGGCTGCACGCTCTGCACGGCAGGCTCGCCGGCCGCAGCAGCTGCGGTGTCGGCGGGGCGCAGGACGGCTTGCTGGACGGAGTGAAGCGTGTCCAGGTCGGAGCCGCCCTCGGCCCCGACCCCCTGGTCCGGCGCCCCCTGGCGCCGGACCGTCTCCGCCACCCCCGGGGCGGAGACCCCCGAAGACCGGCCATGAGTCGGACTCGGGGTACTACTGGCTCCGCCAGGGGCAGCCCATCCGAACGCCTGCCGCAAACGCCCCAGCAGCGTAGGGGACTTCACCTGAGGCAGGGGATCCTCGGGAGTGCGGTCGGGGTGGTTCGGGTGGTGTGCCACGAGTTGTTCTCCGGAAGTGGTCGCAAGGGCAGGTGGGGCGCCGGGGAGGGGTCGGCAGGGTGTTGGTGATCGGCGTCCCATCCACAGGTGTGGATAAACGAAGGGCGGGTGGGGCGGTGGCCGACTGGCAGGGGTGACCGGAAGCGGTTCCGGCGACCCCATGGGGATTCCGGTCAATTGCTGTCCGGACCTGTTCCAGCGGCTTCGATTTCGGGCCGGAGGATCTCCATCACCTCGGTCTGCCTCTCACTGCCGATCGTCAATTCCCTGTCTTTGACGGCCTTCCGGAGAAGGGATCGGCTGAGCGTGCCGTGCTCAGCGATAGCGATCCGGCCGATCTCCACAAGTTCCTCAACCGTGGCGCTTGCAGGACGGCCACCGCGCGGCTTGCTCTCCGAAACCCGGACCGGTGGTTCCGGCGGCCCGGCGGACGTGATCGCCACCATGTCGGCGGGCTGTGGGGAAGGGGTGTCCGCATGGCCTGCGGGTTGATCTACGAGCTGGTGGATCTGCCGCATCAGGACACCGAAGGCCAGCAGCGCGGCGGTCGGGGGAACCGCGGCGACCACGTAGTCGAGCAGGGGCACGGCGCCGGTGCCACCCGTGCCGCTGACACCGGCCACATTGAGCGCGATGGAGCCGACCGATCCGGCGGCCGTGAGAGCGATCGCCCCCTTGTCGGTCACCCGGCGCAGGCCCGCGCGGAGCATGAGCAGTTCGCCCGCGACGATGAACGCGTCCAGGGTCGCCGGCCAGGCCCACTGGCGGACCGGGGAGCTCTTGAGGCCGTGTTGTCCGGCGACCTCGGCGAGATGCGCGTACGAGAGCCAGAACCCGCCGGCCGTGAGGGCCACGATGACCACGCCAGCTGCGATGAGCGTGAATCGTTCGGCAGCCTGCTTGGTCAGCATCGGCCGTCCCTCGTCGGGGCGGTTGTCCTGGCGGCTGGAGGCGGAGAGCTTGGTCAAGCGGAGTACTCCTGGGCGTTGGCGGTGTGGTCCGTCTTTGCCGTCTTGGCCGTTGCAAGCGCAGGTCAGGGCAGGTACGGCATGGGGTTCGGTCTGCCGTCCCGGCCGATGCCGGAGGCGTTCTCCGACCTGTTCGGCCGGGACGGCGTGGTGGTGTGGTGCCGTCCCGGCGGCTGACGTCCTGACCTGCGGCGATACGGCGGGGACGCGCGGGACGGCACAAGACGGATCGGGACGTGGTCCGGGCCAGGCAGCGCGCTCGTCATGATCGCGTTGCCGTCTTGGCCCCGGTTGCCGTCTTGTCGCCATGCCGTTTGACCTGCGAGATCACGGCAGGGACGCCAGGGACGGCCACCGAGGGACGCGGGGCTCAGCCCGAAGCGGTGACGGCGAGCTCAGGGTCCACCGGGTGGACGGCAGGGCAGTAGCGCCGCCACGCGTCGAGGAACTTGTTGCGCATGTAGCCCTTGCGCTGGGTCCCGTCGACGAGGCGGACGTTGCCGGGCTTGATGACGTACGGGCTCAGCATCCTCGCCAGTTCGCGGGCATCCAGCCCGTTGCGCCCCCACTCCGCCCACGGCGCCTCGACATCCTGGCGCAGGTGGTACAGCAGCTCGTCCGTGGAGAGGCTGTCCACCTCGCGCTGGGCGGCGAAGACCCTGCGGATGTCGGCGAGAATCCGGGCTCCGCCGGGCCGCTCCTCCTCTGCCTCGACCTCCGCGGCCACCATCCGCGCACACGCCGTACGGGCCCGACGGGGCCAGGACCCGGCAGCGAGGTCGGCGATGACGACCAAGGGTTCCCAGGTGTCGGCGGCCCGGTCCTCCACCGGCAGGACCGGTTCCTCCTCCGCCGCCTCGTCCAGCAACGGCCGGGCCCATGCGGCGATGCGGTCCCGCAGCTCATGGAGACCGGGGATGTCGCGGCGGGAGCGGAAGGGCTTGACGTGCTCCCCCTGGGCGCGACGGCGCATGCGGACCACGATCGACCGGTCCATGATCGTGTCGGGCAGGTCACCGATGCCCGCGATCGCGGCCATGGCGAAGGTGGCGAACCGGTGCGGGGTGTGGTCGTTGCCGACGACCCGGGTGACGTACCGATTGCGCTGGTGGCCGGCGTTGAGCAGGCCGCGCATCTCCTCGTTCTTCTCCGCCTGCTTCGGCGTGCCGAAGATGGTGTCCGCCTCGTCCACCAGGAGCGTGGGAGGCTCCTCGGTGATCGACCGGAAGACCGCGGCCGGGGTGGTGTTGATGGTGAGCATCGGCTCGTGGACCGTCTCGGTCAGCACGTCCAGCAGCCGTGACTTGCCGCACCGTTTCGCCGGCCCCACCACCGCCAGACGGGGCGCGTGCTGCCATGCGGGCTGCAGATGTGTCGCCGCCGCCCACAGCGTGACCGCGTCCAGCGCCTCCGGCGAGGGCAGGATCACGAACTTGGCTATCTGCGCACGAAGTTCGTCCAGCAACGCCGAGCCATGGGTCGGCACCGGATCCGGCGCCGCCTCCTCGGCGGACTGATCCGCCGAAGTGGCTTCAGGCGCAACGTCGTTGGCGGACATCGGGGCTTCACTGGCGTGGTGGCCGAGTTGGCCGAGTTGGCCAGGGACGGTGACGGGCGGCCACGAGGGCGTGTCGGAGTCGGAATAGGGCTCGGCTCCCGCATGTTCCACGGGGCAGCTCCTCGTCTGGCGGTGGCGGGCTTGTGCGCCCTTGCCGCCGGGTTGGTTCTTCCAGGGCCGGTCGGGGTTGCTGGGGTCTCCGGCGTTGCATCGCCGGAGACCCGCCCCCTTCTCGCGGGCACCAGGCCATCGCGAGGGAACACGGACGGTACGTCCACACCCGGCAACAGTCCAGCGCTTCTGTGTCAGCTCAGCGCAGAACGGTTTGCTACTCTGCCGCCCCATCACGCCGCCAGGCCCAACAGATCGAGCAGATCCGCGGTCACGACCCGGTAGGCGTTGCCGAGCCTCAGCACCTTGCACGGGTACTCGCCCCGCTTAGCCAGCTCGTACCCCTTGCTCCGCCCGAGCCCCAGAGCGCGGTTGCCTGTTTCCAGGTCAACCGACACAGGGAGGGCAAGCAGCTCTTCCCGGCTCATCCCCTTCGAGCCTGTCATCCGCCCGGCCGTCGCGTCTTCGCGCATACAGCGCGCCCCTTTCGGTACAGCCCACGGCGAACGTGACCGTCACGTCCGGCTCCAGGCGTCTACCTACCAGGATGGCCAAGCTAATGTGTCTCCATGACACAACACAGTGTGGATGCTGATGAGGACGACGTCCCGGAGTGGGCGGACCGGATCAAGGCCAACGTCGCCGGCGAAGTCCGGCGCAGAAGAAAGGAGATGGGATGGAGCGCGCAGGACTTGGCCGACGCGTGCGAGCAGCTCGGGCATCCCATCCCTCGCAACGTCATCGCCAACATGGAGTCCGGCCGCCGGGCCAGCCTTCCCCTGGTGGACGTCATGGTCCTGGCCGCCGCCCTGGAGACGTACCCGGTCTGCCTGATCTTCCCGGTCGGCTACGTCGAGAGGACCCAGGAGCTCCCCTTCCAGGGCCTCGTGCCCACCTGGGACGCCCTGCGGCGCTTCACCGGCGACGAGGACATGCCCTTGTACGACGCGGGGCTGGTCCCCGACTTCGAAGCGCACGCCAGCCTCGTACGCACCGCACTGGCCGCCCTCGAAGAGGAAGAACGGGCGCGGTTCGCAGTCAAGACGGCGACCAACCGCACCCAGCAGGAAGAAGCCGAGCGCAAGCGGACCAAGTACGCCGACGAGGCCGTCTCCGCCAAGTACAACCTCCGCTACCTCCGCCGCGACATCCGCGACGAAGGCGCCACCCCACCCCACCTGCCACCCGCCCTGGGCGACGTCGACCCACCCGAACCCAGCCCCAACACCACCCCGGAGGAACGCCTTTGAAGGGCTCCACCCACCGCCGCTGCTACTGCCGTGCCCCCGAGACTGGCAAGCCGCTCGGCAAGAACTGCCCCAACCTCTCCAGCCGCAAGCACGGCTCGTACTCGATACGCCAGGAACTCCCGCCGACCGAAGACGGCGCCCGCCGCTCCTTCAGCCGCGCCGGCTACGAGTCCCTCAAGGCCGCGCAGACGGACCTCGACCACGTCCGTTCCCTGCTGGCGCTGGCAGAGAAGGACGACCCCGACAGCCTCCAGCGCCTCGTCGACATGCTGGAGAAGGTCGCGGTCGAGAAGGCCCCGCTCCCAGCCATCGAGGAGACTCGGCGCCGTCTGAGGGCGGGCCTGGCCCTCCGTGGCAACCTCACCGTCGACGAGTGGCTGGACCAGTGGTTCGCCGCGAAGAAGCGACGCAAGACCACGCTCAACGCCTACGCCTCCCACATCCGCGTCCACTTGAAGCCGCGCATCGGCCACGTACGCCTCGACCGGCTCAACGTCGGCCACCTGGTGGAGATGTTCGACGCGATAGCCGACGAGAACGAGGTGATCGCGGTCGAGAACGAAGCCCGCCGCGAGCAGATCGCCCGATGCAAGCCGAGCATGCCTGGTCGCCCTGTGGGGGCGGAGCGGAGGCGACTCGCGCCCGAACGAGCCAAACTGGCAGAGATGAAGCCGTTCCGGAAGATCACCGGTCCGGCCACCCGTCAGGCAATCCGCCGTACTCTGCGCGCGGCCCTGAACTCCGCGATCGCCCAGCAGCTGATCACCTTCAACCCGGCGTCCCACGTCGAGTTGGAGTCCGGCAGGCGCCCGAAGCCCCTCCTGTGGACCGATGAACGCGTCCGGCGGTGGCGAGAGACCGGTCAGATCCCCGGCCCGGTCATGGTGTGGACGCCACAGCAGTTCGGCGCCTTCCTCGACGCAGCCGAGGGCGACCGGCTTTACGCGATACTCCACCTCATGGGCACCCGTGGCCTCCGGCGCGGCGAGGCGGTCGGCCAGGACTGGCACGAGATCGACCTCGACGTCGGCCTCATCACTCCCGCCAAGGAGATCGTGGTGGACGGCTGGGACATCTACGAGTCGGAGCCGAAGACGGACGGCAGCGCGAACACGATCGCGCTCGACAGCACGACCATCTCCGAACTGCGCGACCACAAAGCCCGCCAGGAGAAGGAGCGCGCGCAGTGGGGCGATGCCTGGCAGGACACGGGCAAGGTCTTCACCAAGGAGGACGGCTCCTGGCTGCACCCGGGGACCGTCTCCGAGACCTTCCGCCGCATCCTCGCCACGACCAACCTGCCACCCATCACCCTGCGGGACCTACGCCACGTCACTGCGACGCTAACGCACGGAGGTGGCGGCGACATCCACACGGTGAAGGAGACACTGCGGCACTCCACCATCACGCTGACCTCGGACACGTACACGAGCCTGCTCCCTGAGCTGGACCGTGAGATCGCAGAGAAGGCCGCGAAGCTGATCCCCCGGTCGCGTCCGGCAGCCACCGATTCGCCTGCCACAGAGTGACTGAAGGCGGCCAGGCGCCACCGACGGGTGATTCGCACTGGTCGACACGTTCGATGGCCGAGGCGGAGGGCATGTCGCAGTCGGCCGTCTCGCGGATCTGGCGGGCGTTCGGCCTCAAGCCGCACATCGTGGAGACCTGGAAGCTGTCGACCGACCCGCAGTTCGTGACCAAGGTCCGCGACGTGGCGGGCATCTTCCTCGCCCCGCCGGAGAACGCTCTGGTCCTGGCGGCAATTGGCCGACGTCACCGCCCCGAGGAGGTCAGTAGGGTGGGTTCATGCCGAAGCACGAACCGTTCATCATCGACGGAGTCACTTACGAGCGCGATTCAGCTCCGGGAGAGGGCGGATCAGCCGTGGTGTGGAAGGTCCGCCGTAAGCCCGACGGTCAGGTGTTCGCAGTCAAACGGATTAAGAAGGACCGCGACGCGGACTCCGCTCGCAACAAGCGTTTCAAGCAGGAGATCGAGTACGGGCAGAAATCGAGCCACCCGAACGTCGTGAGTATCCACGCGCGCTCAGAGGACGCGAACTTCTTCTACTACGTCATGGACTTCTACCCGATGACGCTGCGAAACGTGATCAACGACGAAACCGATGCTGACGTGCTTCTCGACTACGCGCGCCAGCTCTGCGATGCGCTCGCGTACGTGCACGGCGACGGCATAGTGCATCGCGACATCAAACCTGAGAATGTCCTCGTCGACCCTGATGCGCGCCGGCTCGTCCTGGCCGACTTCGGCATCGCGCATTTCAAGGACTCCTCGCTCACGAATCGCGGGGACCTCTTAGTGAACCGGAACTACCTCGCTCCCGAGCAGATGGTGAGGAACAACGCCCTCGGTATCGGCAAGCCGGCGGACATCTTTGCGTTCGGCCTCGTCATAACCGAGATGTTCACGAAGCAGAACGCCCGAGGGCGACGACACGCGCTTGTGCGCGACCGCTACCCCTTCCTGGCCGACCTCGACCTGATCATTGAACAGATGCTGCTCCAAGACGAGGCGCAGCGGCTCCGCATCGACACCGTACGCGGCATGCTTCGGGTAACCCTTCAGCGGCTCGACTCGACAATCGAGGAGATCTCCGATGATCTGCGCCCCAACGAAGCGCCCGCCGACAGCTCGTCCGGCGAGGTCGAGCGGATCCTCGGCCGTGCCGCCAGAGACGTGCTGTCGGCGAAGCATGTCTTCGAGCGGGTCGCCGACGGAGAGCTCGACCGATTCAACCTCAACTATCACTGCGAGGTTGCGTACCGGGTGAGCACGGAGCTGTTCAATACGTGTGCTCAAGCCGTTGTGTATGCCTCGTGCAAGGCAAAGTTCGACTATGAGGGCGCCGGGCGGTGGGACGAGAACGACGACGCTCTCGTGTTGTCGGCCGCCAAGCAGGGACTCCAACGCGAGCTGGAGACGATTCTGGCTGATTTCCCCCTCCCTCAGTCTTCGCGCTGGGACGGTCTGCCACGGCGGTCGGCTCACTTGTTCCGGTTCTGCAAGGACTACCACTGCGAAGAGCTGCTGACGAGCATCCGTGAATCTGTCTACGGTGAAGGCAATCGCTCGTTGCGGGCGAATCTGATCGACGCCCCGATCCTCTGGATCGCCCGCTGGATGCGTACGAGTCTGGACACCGACTACCTGGAGTTCGACAAAGCAGTTCGCGAGGACATCGGCTTCGAGCGCCACCTCTCGGTGCTCTGGGACAAGACGCTTCCGTTGGATTCGGCCCGAGAAGCGGTGGGAGTGGATCTGTTGACCGAGCCGCTCAACGCCGACCGCGTCGCCGGCACACTGCAGGCGCTTGAAGCGAAATGGGATGTCTCCGTGGGAGAGCTCGTAGACGGTGGGTACTCGGTCATGTTCCGGTCACGCAACACGTACCGCTGCTTCCACGACGAGGCGCTCGCCCTCGCAGAACCGGGCTCAGTATTCGAAGCCGACGTCCTCAATCTGCTCCGCCCTGAGGCGGAGTTCGACGACCTCGTCGCACTCACATGGGATCGGGACTTCGACGTGGCCATCACGCTCGGGAAGGTCCTCGGCACCCTCACGCGCTAGCGGTGGTTTGTTAGACCGGGGAGTAGAGATCAAGTGGGTGGCCTGCGCCGACGGCGTTGATCAGGGCTTGGAGTTCGGGTGGCGGGGGTGCGTTGGTCCAGGCTCGCCAGCAGCGTTGGAGGGTGGTCCAGGGGTCGAGCCAGGCGCGGACGGCGCGGATCGCCTTGGGCCAGCTGGCTGGATGGGGCTGGTGGGTTTCGCTTGGGCCCCCTCTCAGCCGCTCCGGCGGTCGGCGGGACCGTGGGGACGACGACGGGCTCGCGTTCTGGGGGTCGGGCGAACCAGGTGTCCCAGCAGAACGTGAACGCGCAGGTGACCAGGGTCTGGTGGCGGCGGATCGCGGTGTCGGAACGGACCTGGAAGTCGGCCCACCCGAGTTCGTCCTTGACCTGCTTGTAGCTCTGTTCGATCCAGTGTCGGATGCCGTAGATCCGTACGACTTCGTGCAAGTCGGCGGCGGGTTCGGGGCTGTCGGCCTCTCGGGGGCCGTAGGGGCGGGGCAGGTCGGTGGCCAGGTACCAGGTGGCCTGCGCGGGCAGTGTGTCCGGGTCCGCTGTGGCCACGACCAGGCGGACGTTTCCGTCGGGTCCCCACCATCCGAGGTGTGCGTCGGCGGCCCACCAGGTCTCGGTGTGCCCGTCGTGGAAGGTCCGCTCGACGGCGGTCCAGTCGCCTGGGTACTCGGGGTCCGTCCAGGTCAGGGCACGGGCGGCGTCGGCGGGGGTGTAGGCGTCCTTGCCGTAGGCCCAGGTGCCGTGGCTCGGCTTGAGGGCCATGACGAACGGCAGTCCCGCCGAGGCGAGTTGTCTGCGGAAGCCGTCCTGGTCGCCGTAGGCGCAGTCGGCGGCCACGGCTCGGAAGGTCGCTCCGGCGGCCTTGGCTGTGCGGGCCAGTTCAGCCACGATCTGCAGCTTCGTGCGGAAACCGGGGTCGCGCTTGCCCTTGGGAAAGTGATGGGCGGGGCTGTAGGGCACGGCGTGCAGCGGGTAGTAGAGGTTCTCGTCGGCCCAGCAGGTGGTCACGGTGACGATGCCGTTGTCGGTCTTGCCCAGCCGGCCCAGCCACTGCCGACCGATGTGCGCGGTTGCTTTTCCGTCCTTGCGGTCTCCCGAGTCGTCGATCACCAGCACCCCGCCAGGGTGCGGCGAGGTCGCGGGATCGGCCAGCAGCAGTGCCACCCTGCGGGCGTTGACCTGCTCGTGGTCCCACGTCGACTCGGACAGGAAGAACTGCAGCCGCTGCACCGAAGCATGGTGGGCACCTACGACGGGTTCGGTGCCGGCCAGGCATGTCAGCGTCTTGTTGCGGTCTCGCGGCAGCAGCAGCCCCGCGAGGTACTCGCGGAACCTGCGGCGCTGTGCCAGCGTGGAAAACAGGTCATCGAAGCGTCCGGCGTAGGCTTCCAGCGGGCCCGGAGCGGGCGGACATGGCACACGGCGGGTCACCACAGCTCCCAGGCGGCGAGGCAACGTTCCTCTGCTACTGGCCTACTGCCGCCCTGACCCGCCGTCAACAAACCACCGCTAGACCTGTTCGACACCGACCCGCTGATGGGCGCGGGGCTGCCGTACTCGCTGCCCGACGAGGCCGTCGTACGGCACACCCTGGAGGAGTACATCCGTGAGGCCAAGCAGGCCGCAGGGTATCGGCATGTGTCCTCGCCCGTGCTCGGCAAACGGGAGCTGTACGAGATCTCGGGGAACTGGGGTCACTACAGCGAGGACATGTTCCCGCCCATGGAGTTGGGCAGCGAAGGGGCGGTCCTGCGGCCCAGCCGCTGTCCGCACCACGCTCTCATCTACCGCTCCCGGTCGCACAGTTATCGCGAACTGCCACTGAGGATGACCGAGTTGGGCGGCCGTACCGCTCAGAGCTGTCCGGTGTGCTCGGAGGCCTCACCCGCGTACGGGCCATCCAGCTCAACGGCGCGCATATCTTCTGCACCTTGGAGCAGGCCGTGGACGAGGCTCATGCCGCGCTCGACCTCATCCGCCGTGCCTACGCCGACCTCGGCATCCGGGCCGCCTGGTACCGGCTGTCGCTGCCCGGGGAGGGCAACAAGTACGTGGCGGATCCGGACCTGTGGAAGCGGGCCACCGCCCTGCTGGAGGAGGTGCTGGACGGGGTGGAGTACGAGGCCGAAGAGGGTGAGGCCGCCTTAGCTCCTCCCGCCACCTCCGTTCCTGGGCACCGCGCTAGCCGGGCAGACAGCCGTCACGGGCACATCCGCTCACGCATCGCTCACGCACGGGCCCGAAAACGCCACAGCGCCCGACCCGACCGAAGTCGACTCAGGCGCTGCGCAGCAGGTCAGAGGGGTTGCCCCCGTCACCCGCACCGTAGACCCTGTGGGACTCGAACCCACAACCAATGGATTAAAAGTGTGTGGCCTACTCAGACCGTCCAATTCCGGCGACTGCCACTCTATGCCGGGGTCGGTTGATACATGCTGGTCAACGGGGCTTTCGGTGCCGTCCCTCACTCGTCCTCGTGTCGTTCTATGCCGGTAGCTGTCGACTAGTTCCGGAGCGTTCGGGCCAGCAGCGGGCCAGCAGAAAGGCCCCGCCACCTGGGGTGACGGAGCCTCGTTCGTTCCCCTCAACTCTACGCCGGACCCTGCCCGTTGTCAGCGCCTGACGGCGGGGCCTCGCTCTGCGCCCGGCGGGCGCGCGGCACGGACGCTGCCGCCTTCTCCGTCAGCTCGTCCTCGTACTCCTCGAACAGCTCCATGTATGTGTCGACGGTGAGCACGTAGGTCGAGTGCCGCAGCTTCACCTTCGCGTCGTTCATGTCCCCGCCGCCGGCCTTCACCAGAGCCGCCGCGCCGTGCCTCAGGTCGCGCAGGTTGATGGGCGGCAGATCTGCCGCGAGCATGATCCGCTTGAACGCCTTGCTCACCACGTCCGGGTGCAGCCACTCGCCGGACTCGGTCGTGAACATCTTCCCCGTGTCCACCCAGTCCGCCGTGTCCTTGCCCTGCTTCCGCTCGGCGGCGGCCCGCGCGTTCCAGGCGTCGCGCTCGGCCCGCTGCCGGGCGCGGTGTTCCTCCAGGACGGCGACCGTGCCCGCGTCGATCTTCACCGTGGATGCGGAGTCCTGCGTCTTGGGAGTCGTCTCGATCGGCGTCCACCCGTCGACCACGATCTCGGTAGCCACGAGGATCGTCTTCCTCGCCGCGCTGAAGTTCGCCCAGTCCTGGCCCACGCCCTCGCCGCGGCGCAGACCGTGATGTGCGATCAGGTGGAAGAACGCGTACAGCCGGTCGCCCTCGGCCTCGTCGAGGAACGCGCCGAGCTGGACGGGATTCCACACCATCACCGGGGACGGCTTCGCACCGGTCTCCCTCCAGCGCGCGACCCGCTCGTCGGTCCACAGCAGGCCCTTCGGCCGGGCGGCCGTCGCCAGCTCGACGTGCTGCGCGGCGTTGAAGGTGATGAGCTGCCCGGCGATCGCCTTGTTCAGCGCCATGCGGAGCGTGCGCCTGATCCCCTGCTTCGTGGCCGGGCCGGTGATCCGGCGGAAGGGCGGCATCTCGGCGAGCTTCGCCCGCTCGGCGGCGAGCTTCGCCCGCTCGGCAGCCTTCGGCGCCCCGGGCTTCCCTCTCTTGGTGCGCGCGACCTGCTCGCGGCGCGCGGCGTTCTCAGCCCGGATCAGGTCGTTGCGGTCGTCGATCGCGTCGAACATGTCCTGGACGTGGCCGACGCCGAGCCGGTCCAGGCGCAGGTGCCCGATGGCGGGCTTGAGGTGGACGCGGATGTGGCTCCCGTAGCCGTGGTTCGTGGTGGTGCGGGTCGCCTTCTTGGCCATGACCTGGTCGAGCCAGTCACCGACGAGCGTCTTGCCGTCCAGTGGCACGCCGACGCCGAGCTTCCGGGATACCTCGACCGGCTCGGGGATGTCGATGCGCCGGCGCATCACGTCCTGGAGCAGGTCTCCGACACGGCGGGCAGCGTCCTCGTCGTCGCCGGGCAGGTCGAGAATCCCCTGGAGCTTCGAGAGGTCGCTCTGCGCGTCGGTGACCTTGGCGTAGCCGGTGCGGCGGAAGGTACGCCGGGTGCCCTCGGCGGTCGGCGGGAGTTCCTGCCGGACGGCATGGGCGCCGTGGTTCTTCTTCGTCAGCTGCGGGCACGCGTTGCTGAGCAGCTTGCCGTCCGGGCCGCGGCACTCGCAGCGTTTACTGATGCCGCCGGCGCGGCGAGATGCGGGCATCGGCTATCCCTCCTTGCTCATCATCTCCGCCTCGTACTGCTGAACCAGCGGAGCCGGGTCAAGTTTGACCGCTTCGGCATACCGCTTGATGCCGATCACCATCCCGGCGTGACGCTGCTCCATAGTTTCACGACGTCGATTGGAATTACCCGCAAGGCCGACCTTCATCAACCTAGAATAATCCGGTTCCTCAAGAGCTCGCACAACGTCTGGGGTAAGTGACGAGAGTGCGGATACATGCTCAACAGACCAGTTGGCCTGTCTGCGAGCGGCGGCTAGACGTTTTCCAATTGAGATCGCAACCATCCCGTCGAGGGCCGCAATCGCCTGCTCCGCGTCGTCAAGTACCGAGTCCAGCTCCGACTCCTCTTGGACGCGGCGTTCAGGGCCACGGGCAGTCCAGATCCGCCTGTCCAAGTGCTCCGCCACAGCCTCGAATTCACTCACATGAGCCTGCGCCTCAACCAGCTGCATCTCGGCATCTCGCGCGGCAGCTTCTGCTACGTCTCGGGCCAACCTGGTTGCCGTCGCTTGGTCTCTGGCGCGTGCAAGCTGGTCCTCCGCCGCCCTGAGGCGCTGATGCACTGCGTCTCTCTCGCGCTCCAACTCCGCAAGGTTCAGCGGCTTCTCTGGCGATTCGCCGATGCGGGCGCCGATCTCTGAGGCCAACATGTCCTGCACCGACGTCCCCAGTGCTGTTGCAATAGCGATCCATTCATTTACTCGAATGGGGCGCTCGCCCCGTTCCATCTTGGCGATCTGTGTCTGATGGAACCGAAAGCCATTTTTTAGCATGCGTTCAGCAACTTCTAGCTGGGTAAGCCCCATGCGCTCGCGAATCCGTCGCATCTCGCGGCCAATGACCCGCTCGGGATCGTGGGGGGGCTGCGGGTCGTCAGTCTCCATGAGGTTGAACGATAGGACCGCTTGCAGCATCAGGCAACACCTCGCAGCAGTCGACGACACCAAGCGTCACAACCTCGTCCAGGTTGAACACAGGAACCGCATGACGCTTGCGTCGTCACTAGGCGGCATGCATGATGTGACCCACACGAGGTTCTCGATGGGAATCTCAAGGAGGTTACGCACCTCATCTGGGGCGTGATCGCTCTGCAAGCAGTGGGGATTCCATGAGCACAAGCACCGTCGCCCGAGCGCAAGGTCTCTCGGTCACCGAGGCTCTGGCGCTACCGGTCATGTTCGACATCTGGCCCACCGTGGGCCATGCCTGCGGTATCGGCCGAACGACCACGTACCAGCTCGCTCGCGAGGGGACACTGCCGATTCCCGTCGTGCGGGTCGGCCGTCAGTTTCGCGCCAAGCGGACCGACCTCCTCGCCTTCCTCGGCCTGGAAGACAGCGACGACGCCGGGCCTAGCCGCCCGACGCCGTCTGACGAGAACGCCCTCACCAACCAGCGCTAACCAGCAAGACGGCGGCACCCGGGGTCTAGCCACCCCATCAGTGCCGCCGCCGGAAAGAGACGTCTCAATGAGAACGGTACAGCCCAGCGGCACGGCGTCAACGGCGACGCTGCCTCCGACGCTCAGTGCATCCCCCACTGCGCTCCACCCCGACGTGCGCGCCCAGGTCGAAGCCGACCTCGCCACCCCCAGCCTCGACAGGCTGATCGCGGCCCTGCCCGACGCCGTCGACGAGTCCATGCGGAAGGCCATCCCGCACCGGTACACCCCGGAGCTGGCCGCCAAGTTCACCGCGGCCATGATCGCCGAACTGCGCAATCCGCAGACCATCGAGCCCGGCCACTACCCGTGGTGCGAGACCACCGAGTGCACCAGCCACCGCTACGACGACGGCGAAGTCCTCACCGAACACCTCGGCGCCAAGCTGATGATGCCCGTCCCCGAAGGGCTCGACTGCTACGCCAACGAACTGCTCTACGCCCAGCTCGGAACCGACGAGAACCTCGTCGACCCGACACCGACCGTCTCCTTCAACTCCGGCGGGAACGGTGTCCTCCTCGACGCCGACGGCCTCGACAAGGTGATCGGCGACCTCACCCAGTTCACCGACGGTCTGCGCGCCATGCGCCAGCAGATGACCGCCGAGAAGACGGGGGCGCAGGCATGACCACTCTCACCACGCAGGCCGGCTTCGACACCTTCCGCGACGGCATGTGCAAGCAGCTCGCCGCCCTGCCCGACGGGCTCGGCAAGCAGCCGCTCCACGTGACTCAGGCCGAACTCGCCCCGGACACGTTCTGCACCCACCGTCTCGCCGACGACGGGCACCACCTCGTGTACGACCCCCGGCAGACCACCGCGCTCATGGTGCGCCAGTTCCTCGGCATCTACGCCCACTTCACCGAGGACCCGATCATCGAACGCATCCGGGAGAACTACTACAACGACGAGGTCGAGGACGGCCGCAAGATCTGGGCGATCCTCCTCGACCAGATCGACCGCTCCCAGGATCCGCGCGGCGTCGTGGACCAGGTCATGGGCATGTTCTCTAAGGCCCGCGCGGAGAAGGCGGGGGCGACCGCATGAGCGTCGACCCGAAGCACTTCCGCAACAGCATCCGCCGCGACCGTGCAGCCGGACGCATCGCCCGATACAAGGCCCGCACCATCTTCTCCGTCTGTGACCTCGCGGAGCGGCAGGGCCGCAACATCCCCGACGTCCACAAGACCGTGGGCTTCATGGGGCTCGGCAGCCTGCGCCCCGCGCTCGCCGACCCTGAGGACGGCGACGGCGACTGGTTCTTCGTCCACGAAGTCCTGGAGATCACCGGCGCTACCCCCGAGCAGTGGCATCAGCTGCACGACGAGGAGATCGCCGAGTCCGCCGAAGAGCCGGCCACCGTCCCGAGGGTGGACGAGTTCACCAACCACCGCGCCGACGGCGGCACCCATCAAGTCCCCGTCTGCAACTGGCAGATTGCCCTGCTGCTCGCCCTCGACGGGCCGTGGGGCAAGGAACTGATGTCGAACGCGATGCCCGCGTTCCGGAAGGCGGCCGTCGCCTCGGGGATCGCCGACCGGATCAACGTCGTGCGGATCGCCGAGGACGGCACCGCCCGCGAGACCGGCGAGACCATGGCCGACGCGTTCCTCCGCGACGGGCCGATCCCCTCCGACGAGGTCATCCGCGAACAGATCCGGCGCGGACCTCTCGGCGCCCTGGCCGACGGCTCCGGCTGACAGACCGCCGGGGGCAGGCCATCCCCCCGCCTGCCCCCGGCTTCACGGACCACTACCAGATCCAGCACAAGGGATACGTTCGTGAACAACCCTTCCGGCCCGGCCCCCGACCTCCGGGTTTCCGCCCGCGAGATGCACGACGCTGGGCTGTGCCCCATCCCGATCAAAGCGGACGGCACCAAGGCTCCCGCCCTTCGCAGCTGGACCGCGTACAAGGTCCAGCGCTCCACCACCGCCGAACACGATCAGTGGTTCGGCGATGGCCGCGAGGTCGGACTCGCCAACGTCTACGGCGCAGTCTCCGGCAACGTCGAGATGTGGGAGTTCGAGGACCACGCCGTCCGCGACGGTCTCCTCGACGAGGCCACCGAGATCATGGAGGCCTCCGGACTCAGAGAGCCGTGGCAGGCCGTCCTCAACGGCTGGGCCTCGCGGAGCCCCGGCGGCGAGGGCCAGGGCGTCCACGTCCGTGTCCGCGTCGACGGTGCGCCGGTCCCCGGCAACACCAAGCTTGCCTCCCGCCTGGCCCGCGAAGACGAGTACACCGACGAGGAACGGCAGAGGCTCCGGGAAAAGCCCAGCGCACGCATCGTCCGCGTGCAGATCGAGACGCGGGGTGAAGGCGGGTACGGGCTCGTCGAGCCGTCCGGCGGAAACGTGCACCCCACCGGCAGGCCGTACATCCGCACCGCAGGCGGCCCGGGCAGTATCCCCACCCTGGACGCCGACACCGTCGACGCGATGCGGCAGGTCCTCCGCATGCTCGACACGCTGCCCAGGCCCGAGACGCCGAAGACCGCGCCGCGCGACCTGCCCCCGCTCCCTGGCGGAGATCTGCGCCCCGGCGAGGACTACGACGCCCGCACCGACTGGGCCGACATCCTGCAGCCCGAGGGATGGACGTTCGTCTATCAGCACGGCCACACCCGCTACTGGCGGCGCCCCGGCAAGGACCGGGGGGTGTCCGCCACCACGGGCCATGCCACGGAAAAGGACCGGCTGTACGTCTTCAGCACCGGAACCGACTTCCAGTCCGAGACCCCGTACTCCAAGTTCGCCGCCTACGCGCACCTGCATCACGGCGGAAACTTCAAGCTGGCCGCCGCTGACCTGCGCCGCCAGTGCTACGGGTCAGAGCCGCCGCGCCAGCGCCTGCACTCCGTACCCAGTCAGGCCGGCTCGTTCACCGACGGATCATCCGCCCTCGACCCGGACAGCGTGCCCAGCGAGCACGAGATGGCCGACGGACCGGACCTCCGCATCGTCGTCAGCAAGCCCGAGTTGGACATCACGAACGAGGCCGACGCCATTGACGGCCTGCTCGCCATCATGGACGCCGACCAACTGCCCGGCCTGTACAAGCGCTCCAGCGGGCCGTGCTGGGTGTACGAGGACGACCAGGGCAACCCGCTCGTCAAGCAGCTGGCCACCGACAACCTTCGGGCCTACCTCGCCGACCACGTCACGACCTACCAGGTCGTCAAGGACCCGCTCACCGAGGGCACCAAGGAAGTCCGCGAGCTGGTCATGCCGAAGACGTGCGGCACGATCCTCGGCCGGAAGGACTGGCCGCTACTGCCGTTGCGGGGAATCGTTGCCTCACCCGTCGTCAGGCCCAACGGGACCCTGATCCAGGCCCCGGGCTACGACAAGCCGACCGGCCTCTACCTGCACCCGCGCGTGCCTCTGCGGCGCCTTCAGCCGCAAGTGTCGGAGGAGGCCGTCAAGCGGGCCAAGGACATCGTCCTGGACCAGATGCTGGCCGACTTCCCGTTCGTCGCCAACTCCGACCGGGCCCAGTATCTGGGCGCGCTGCTGTCCCCGATCATCCGCCCATACGTTCCAGGACCCACGCCGCTCGTCGTCATCACGGGCACCTCGCAGGCATCCGGCAAGACCCTCCTGAAGGACGTGTTCGGACGGCTGTACGGGCTGGCCGAAACCCCCTGGGCCGAGAACGACGCCGAGCTGCGCAAGGCCATCACGGCGAAGATGTGGGACTGCGGTGACCCGGTCATCGCCATGGACAACCTGCCCAACGGGCACATCATCAAGAGCCCCATCCTGTCGTCCCTGGTCACGAGCGCCACCTGGAGTGACCGGCTGCTCGGAAGCACCAGCAGCGTGACCATGCCGAACGACCGACTGTGGGTCCTGACCGGCAACAACCTCCGCACCGGTGGGGACAACGGGCGCCGCACCCTCTGGGTCCGCCTGGACCCCGACTGTCCCAACCCCGACCAGCGCGACAACTTCACCGTCGGCGACCTCCGCGAATGGCTGGGCGACAACGCGTCCACCATCGTGGCCGCCCTCGTCACCATGGTCCGCGGGTGGCTCGCGGCCGGCGCCAAGACCATCAACACCCGCATGGGCGACTACTCCCGGTGGGCGTCCGTCATCGCCGGAATCCTCGACTACCTGAAGGTGCCCGGCTGGCTCGCCGACCGCGGCGAGGCCAGCGCGGCCCTGGACGACGAAGCCCAGGAGTGGGCGGCATTCCTGACGGACTGGCACCAGAAGATCGGCACCGAGCCGGTCACCACGAAGGCGCTGCTCGGCCTGAAGGACACCGTGCCGCAGCTGCACAACGGTGACCTGCCGTCCGGGAAGCAGCTGGGCCACTGGCTGAAGGCGCGGCAAGGCCGCTACTTCGAGGACCTCAAGGTCGTCCTGGTCTACGACAGCCACCTGAAACAGAACACCTGGCGCGTCGAGCAGCACGTCGACAAGGGCACCGGGCGGGCCGAACGGTGACCGCCGTGCACAGAACCCCGCAAGCTGCGGGGTTTACCCGCAACGCAAAAACCGCCGCTGACCTGCTCGTTTACGGGGTTGCGGGGAATTGCGGGGAGTGGCGCCCTCTCACCCATATAGGGATCGCATCACACACACCATGTGCAACACACGGCGTAGTGCGTCACTCAAAAAACCTTCGGTCTCTATATGCGAAGACCTCCAAAACATTCCGCAGAACCCCGCAAAGCCTGCTTAGTCGCAGCTCAGAGCCGGTTTTGGCTCGCTGCAACATCCCCGCAGAGAACCCCGCAACATCCCCGCAGAACCCCGCAGCGACGAACCGAGGTGACCGCCATGTCCGAACTGCCTGAAACGTTCACCCCGAGGCCGTACCAGGTCGACGCCATCAAGGCGCTCACCGCGGGCTGGACCGGGCTGAACAACCGACTCGCCGTCGTCCTCCCCACCGGCGCCGGGAAGACGGTGGTCTTCGCCAACCTCATCGGCCAGATGCTCGACGAGCTGGACGGGCAGCGCGCGCTGGTCATCGCCCACCGCGAGGAGTTGATCCAGCAGGCCGCCGACAAGATCCGAGCCGTCCGCCCTGACCTCCGGGTCGGCATCGTCAAGGCCGAGCGCGACGAGCACCAGGACGTCGACGTCATCGTCGCCAGCATCCAGACCCTGGCCGTCGAGCGGCGCCGCAACGCGATCCGCGACATCGGCCTGATCATCGTCGACGAGTGCCACCACGCCGCCGCCCGCACCTACATGGACGTGCTCCGGCACTTCGGCGCGTGGGACGGCGTACCGGTGGCCGGCTTCACCGCGACCATGACCCGCACCGACGGCGGACTCGCCGAGGTCTGGGAAGAGGTCGTCTTCACCCTCGACATCCTGGAGATGATCGAGGACGGCTACCTGTGCGACGTCCGAGGCAAGCGCATCACCGTCCCGGGACTCGACCTGGACTCCGTGAAGACCCGCAACGGTGACCTGCAGGAAGGCCAGCTCGGTCAGGCCCTGGACGACTCGGGCGCGGCGGAGGTCGTAGCGGAGGCGTACCGGCTGCACGCTGGCGACAGGCCCGGCGTCGTCTTCACGCCGACCGTGGAGACCGCGCAGTCCATGGCCAAGGCCTTCACCGCCGCAGGCATCCCGGCCGCCGCCGTCTGGGGCGACATGCCCAAGGACGACCGCGCCGCCGTCCTGGAGCGGTACAAGGCCGGAGCCGTGCAAGTACTCACCAACTGCATGGTCTTGACGGAAGGCTTCGACGCGCCGTGGACGTCATGCGTCGTCATCGCCCGGCCCACGAAGTCCGCGGGCCTGTACTGCCAGATGGCTGGCCGCGCACTGCGCCTGTCCCCCGAGACGGGCAAGACGGACGCCCTGGTCCTCGACGTGATGGGCGCCTCGACCCGCCACAAGCTGGCCTCGATCGTCGACCTGACCGGCCGCGAGGTCGTCATGACCGACGAGGACCAGACGCTGCGCGAGGCGGTGCGGGAGACCGAGGAGAAGGCCAAGCGGGTCATCGACTTCTCGCGGGTCCAGGTCGAGGAGATCGATCTGTTCCACGGGTCCTCGGTCCGGTGGCTGAAGACGGAGTCGGGGGTGTGGTTCATCCCCGTCGGGGATGCCGCGTTCGTCTTCCTGGTCCGCAACCCGGCCGACCGGACGTACTGGCTGCGCCGGTTCGACGTCAACAACGGTGTCGTCGGGCCGAAGCGTGACATCCCGCTGCCGCTCGCGGATGCGAAAGCCTGGCTGGAGCAGCAGGCCCGGACGATGGGCAGCCGCTGGCTCGCCGCCCGGTCGGCTCCGTGGCGCGACAAGCCGGCCAGCGTGAAGCAGCTCAACTTCTGCCGGGCGAACGGGATCCGGGTCCCGCAAGGCAGCACCGCCGGCGAGGTCTCGGACCTCCAGGCCGTCCACCAGTTCACGACGGTTCTCAACCGGCTCAACGTCATGGCCGCAGCATGAAGGGGGATCCAGTGGAGCGCGCGGTTCTGAAAGTGGTCGGCCTCGATGTCAGCCTCACCTGTACCGGGGTGGCGGGCGAGGGCTGGACCGACGCCATCCGCCCCCGGGCCGGGCTGCGCGGTCACCCGCGTCTGGCGTGGATCATCGAGCAGGTCAGCGAGCACATCGCGGGCGCCGACCTGGTGGTGATCGAAGGCCCCTCGTTCGGCGGTGGGGTCGCCCACCGGCACGAGGATCTCGCCGGGCTGCGGGTCATGGTCCGACACGCCTGCTGGCGGCGCAGCATCCCCTACGCGGTCGTACCGCCGTCCTGCCGAGCCCTGTACGCCACGGGCAAGGGGTCCGGCTCCAAGGGCGCCGTACGGGATGCCGTAAGCACCCGGTACGGCGTCGAGTGCGACGGCCCCGGCCGCTACGACCGGGCCGACGCGTACGTCCTCCTCGCCATGGGCCTGCATCACCTCGGCTGGCCCCTCGCCGTCGTCCCCGACAACCACCGCCGCGGCCTCGACGGATGCCAGTGGCCCGACACGGAAGGACTCGCAGCATGACCGCCAACTGCGGCCTGTGCGAAGACCCGATCGCGGCCGGCTACCTCTGCACGAGGGACGCCTTGCGCCTGGCCGAGCGGTTGGAGCAGCTGCCCGACCTGGACAACGAGCTGGTCGACTTCCTGGTGCCGCCGCGCTCCGGGTTCGGCGAGCTGGTGACGTCGCGCACGGCCGGACCCCGGTCGCCGATCAACGAGGACGTACTCGACCTGATGCAGAGCAATCACGTCGGCGAGGTCGTGCACTCGTGGCGCGTCGACGTACAGCGCGAGCGCTGGCCGGACCACGGCGCGCCGCCCCCGGCCGGGCTGGCAGCGGACTGCCGGTGGCTGGGGATGGAGCTGGAGTGGATCGTCGCGCACTATCCGGCGGCCGGGGATCTGGCGCGCGAGGTGCGCGGCCTGGAGTCCGAACTCCGGTCCATCGTCGGCGATCCAGTGCCCCGGCGGCAGCGGCTCGGGCTGTGCGTGGCGGTGACGGACGCCGAGGGCACGGTGTGCGGCGCGGTCCTGACCCGCCTACCGGACGGGCCGGTGCGCTGCCGGTGGTGCGGCTGCGAGTACAAGGGCGAGACCGACCTGTTGCTGCTGCAGTACTACCAGCCTCGCGAGGACGAGAAGGGTACTCAGATTGTGAGTACCCCTGATGGGGCGGTGGCGTGATGGCTGAGCGGATCGTGACGTGCCGCGTCCTGTCTGGTCGCGGCGTGCAGTGCACGGGTGAGGCGGTCGACCCGAACGCCGAGCTGAAGATCTGCGCCCGGCACCTGGGCGAGGCCCAGCGGCTGATCCATGAGGCGTTCCGGCGGGCCGCCCGCCGGGGGTCGACATGATGTCGCCAGGGGTGTTGACGAGTGTCGCCACCCATGGTTACAGTTGCGGAGCGCCCACCGGTCCCGGTACTAGGAGGGACGTGACTACGTGGAAAGAGCGCCATGACGCAGCCGTCCAGAAGCAAGACGCCGCACAGAAGGCGTACCAAGAGGCCACCGACGAACGGGCCCAGGCCCTGATCGACGGCGAAGCCGAACTAGGCAGCCAAGCAGCAGTAGCCCGCGAACTCGGGGTCACCCGGGCCGGCATCAGCCGGGCCATCAACGCCCTGAAGAACAAGCGGCTGTAGCTACACCCCACAACTGAAGACGGCCCAAGGTCGGTGGTGGAACACCGACCAAGGGCCTGACCGAGAAGTCCTACCTGCCTACACAGGAGGAGATCCGGCTATGGCCGATCTTGCCATGCCTGCGGCACGCCGCGGCACCCCGGCGGAGCACCTCAACGAGCGCTTCACCGCCGTCTACGCCCAGTTCCAGCCCCGCATCACCCGCCTCGTCCAGCACGAGGTCCGCGGCGGCAACCACGCCCTCGCCGAAGACCTCACCGCCGACGCGTTCTTCCGTGCCTGGCTCGACCTCCACAAGTGCCGTGCCACCACCGACGCGCAGATGTACGGCTGGCTCGCCGCCCTCGCCCGCCGCACCGTGATGGCGCACTACCGGACGAAGAAGAACACCGCCGAGACCCCCACCGACACCGGCCACTACTCGTTCGCCAACCGCGAGATGGAGCCCGGCGCCGGCTACTACACCCCCGCCGCCACCGGCTTCCGTACCGCGTCTCTCGCGCCCCGCCCCGGTGACTCCGACCCCGACATGGACGAGGCCCTGCGCCGCGCCCGCCAGACGGGCGGCTCCCGATGAGCGAGAACACCCGCGTCGCCGAGCTGCACCGGCTCGCCCGCCAGGACTACGCCAAGGGCCAGCAGGAACGGGCCGCCGTCCCCAACCTGTTCCCGTCCTACGTGCCCGGCGTCCACGTCCCCGAGCCCAGCGACCTCGACGTCGCCATCCGCGTCGGACAGAAGATGCTCGACGCCTACGGCACCGTCGACAGCGGCGACATCTTCGCCTACGCCCAGGCCCACGGCGCCCTCACCGAGTCCCTCCGCATCCTGCTGCGCGCCCTCGGCGCCGAGCCCGTCGCCGCCCCGCTGTACGGCGGAGACGCCGACCAGTTCATCTCCGACGCGTACGACAGCCTCGCCGACAGCGACCTCGACGACGAGCCGGACCGCTGCCCGGCCGCTCACCCCGACGACCCCACCCCGTGCGACGGCCCGGCCGTCGTCACCGTCCTCGACGCGACCAACGCGGGCATCGAGGGGTGCGAGCACCACGGCGCCCGCCTCCTCGCATCGGTGGACGGCGCGCGCGTCTACCCCCTGCCCGACGCCCCGGGCGGTGCCGCGATCCGCGTGTTCAAGGCCGCCGACACCATCCGCCCGTTCCCGTGGGTCGACGGCCCGCGTACCCGCGCCGAGCAGCTCAGCCGCGCCGAGACCCGCGCCCGGGGTGAGCGCCCGTGAGCACCGAGCCCCGCATGGTCGACGTGACCGTCATGGAGACGCGGATCGTCCCCATCCCCGACCCCGACTGGTGTGTTGACCCGCACGACGGCGCGCAGTACTTCACCGACCTCACCCACAACGGCGCCCCCATCACCGCCGCCCTCGACGGCGTCAGCTACCTCACCGCCCACCTCTCCCACGCCCCCTACCTGGCCAGCCAGTCCGAGCCCCACCCGGTCGTCGCCGTCATCCTCGACCTCCACGCCGACTTCGACGCCGCCGACATCCCGGCCCTCACCCGGAGTCTCCGGGGAGCCGCCGACCAGCTCGACCAGCTCGCCGCCGAAGCCCTCCGACTGCGCGGAGGTGGCCAGTGAACCGCTCCCGCATCGCCAGGCCGACCGAGCACGCCGCCATCCGCGCCGCATGCCGTACGCCCCGGCGTCTCCCGCCCGTTCCCGCCCTCATGGCCGCGCTCCTCGTCGCACACGAGCGCCGCGACCGCGAAGGCGTCATCCTCTCCGCGCACCTCGTCGTGCGCGCCGCCGAACCGAAGGTGGGCGAGTCGTGACCACCGACAGCACCCGTACATGGATCCGCCGCACCTCGACCGCGGCCGGCCTCGCCTACACCGCCATCGCCGAGTACGAGCTGGCCCGCCGACTGGGAGCACAGCAGCCGATCGCGGTCATGCTGCCGCTCGCCCTCGACTGCTACGTGATCGCCGCCCTGAAGTGGTTCCGTGCGTTCGACGTCGCCCTGTCGCTCATCCTGATGTGCGCCGCACAGATCGCCGCTCACGCCCTCGAAGCCGGGGTCGTACGGGTGAGCCTCGAACTCGTCACGGTCGTCTCGGTCCTCGTACCGGTCGCGCTGTGGCGTACCCACGCTCTCGCCCGCGACGAGCACGACGCACCCGCCGAGCCCGTCGCCGAGTACGCGGCAGCCGTCGAGCGGGTCCCCGTACCCGAGCAGGCGCCGCCCGCACCCGAGGCGTACCCGGCGATCGAGGTACGGGTACCTGCCGTACCCGAGCCCGTACCTCCGGGCGTCCGCCTGCTGCCGATCGTCGCCCGCCCCGAGGCCGCCCCGGTCGTCCCCGAGCCGGTCATCGAGGTACCCGTACCCGAGCCCGTCCCCACGCACGAGTACCCCGTACCCGACGCTCAGGTACACCTCGACTGGCAGGTACCCGGCGACTACGCCGACGCGGACGGCAACCCCACCGAACCGGCCGACGAGGACGCCCCGTACCCGGACCCGCTCATCCCCCAGGTACGTACGGACTTCCCCGGCGAGGTACCCGGGGTACGGCGCCTGAAGGAGACGTACTCGATCGGCCAGGGCCGTGCGCAGCGCATCCGCGACGAGCTGACGGGAGTGCGCTCATGACGCGCCTGATCTTCGGGGCCGTCCTCGGTCTCCTCGTCGCCTACCCGGCGCTGCTCGCCCTCGTCCTGGCGGTCGTGGCCGCAGTCGTCTCGCAGCCCCCAGTGCTCGCCTTCGCCGCCGGCGTCCTGCTCTGGCCGCACCTCGTCCGCCGCGTCCGGGGGCGGACGGCATGAGCGATCCGACCCCGCTGGACAAAGCCGAGGCCGCCGCCCGCGAGGCTGCGGTGAACACGGCAGCCGTACAGATCGCGCTCGCCGCCGTCGAGCTGGCCAAGGCGGCGCAGCAGCAGCCCGCCCCGCAGGCCTGCCAGCACCAGCACCGCCAAGGGCGCAGCGCGGGTGAGTGGTTGGCGATCGGCGGCGCCGTCTGCGTCGCGTCCATCGGCCTCGCGTTCGCCTCGATCGCGCTCGCCATCGCTGCATGCTGCGCCACCGGCTGTCTCCTGATCCTCCGCCACCTCTTCAACGACCTGCGCAAGGGCCGCTGACCTTCCCTTCCGTCCTGTCGAACCTTGTATGTCATCCAAGGTTCGGCGGGTGCGGTGGGGCCGGCCAACCCGCCAGCCCACGACCAGGAGGAATCCGTGACCCGAGAGCAAGCCCTCACCGAGGCCCGTACCGCCGCCGCCAGGGCGAAGGAACTCGCGCAGGCCGCCGACCGCGACCTCGACCACCCCACCTGCAAGCACGACGTCCCCCGGCGGGCCGCCACCAGCACCGCCTACGCCGACGTCTCTCGCGCGTACACCGCTCTCGCCGCCGCCCTGCCGACCACGGAGGACACCCATGTCTGAGCCGAAGCTGACGTTCTGGGAGAAGGCGGGCATCGTCCGCCTGGAGCTCCGGGGCGCCCGCCGCGCCATCGCCAACATCCAGGACCAGCCGGACATCGACCGCGGTATCGAGCGGATCAAGGAGCGCGCCCGCAAGCGCGAGGAGCGCGCCAACCGCAAGAAGTAGTTCCGCCACGGGGCGGCCGTACCCGGCCAAGGAATCCGGCCGCCCCGTGCACCCGATCACCCGCAAGAGCAACCGGAGCGACCAGGATGACGGACACGACCGCACCCGCCCACACCGACCCGACGGGTACACCTGTACCCGCTGTACCCGCACCCTCGGGTACGGCGGGTACCTCCGTACCCGCGACCGAGGTACAGCCCCGCCGCCGTATCCGTACCGAAGCCCTGCGCCGCGTCGTCGTCGAGGCCCGCGAGCACGACACGTACCGGCTCCTCGTCCGCCACGGCGCGTACGTCGTCGGGGGTACCCGCGTCCTCACCCGCCGTACCTGGGAGGCCCGTACAACCGCGATGCACGCGCGGATGATGCGTCAGGCCGAGGCCGCGGGGAACGAGGAACTCGTACGGCAGTGGGAGCAGCGCGCCTACGCCTACCGGTTCGCCCGGCACAAGCGGCGCATGGACCTGTTGCAGATGATCCTCAACGCCCCCAAGGCCATCGCGTCCGCCGTCCTCAGCACGGGCAGCGTGCTGCTCATGCTCGGCATCATGCTGGCCTGGTACAACCACGACGTCGACGACGTCCTCACGCCCCTGAACACGGTCGTCGAGCTGGTCGGATGGGTCGCGTTCATCGCAGGCGTGCTGTGGGAGCCGCTGCTGTACTCGCTGCCCTGGCTCGCCCTCGCGGGCGTGTGGGCTGTCGGCCGGCACCGGCAGACCGCACCGTCGTGGGCCCTGCCCGCCGTCGGCGCCGAGCAGGGCGTCGTGCCCGACGAGGGCGCCATCCTGCGCGCACTCGGCAGCCTCGGCATCGCCCCCCTCAACAAGGCCATCAAGGAGGGCTGGCAGCCCCGTTGGGTGCAGCCCACCACCCGCTCCGGGAACGGCTGGCACACACAGCTGCAGTTGCCCCTCGGCGTCACCGTCGAGATGGTCAACGCGAAAAAGAACGTCCTCGCCCACAACCTGCTCCGCAAGCCCGTCGAGACCTGGCCCACCGAACCTCCCAACCAGCCGGGCGTGCTCGACCTGTGGGTCGCCGACCAGGGCTCACTGTCCGGTGCCGTGCCGCCGTGGCCGCTGCTCACCGAGGGCACCACGGACTACTTCAAGGGCGTGCCCGTCGCCGTCTCCCAGCGGGGAGACCAGATCGTCGGCAAGCTCATGGCCACGAACTGGATCGTCGGCGGCATCATGGGCTCCGGGAAGACGTCCATCGTCGTCTCCCTGCTGCTCGGCGCGATCCTCGACCCGCTCGTCGAGGCCGAGGTGTACGTCATGGCGACGAACATCGACTACGACCCGCTCAAGCCCCGGCTGAAAACCCTGGTCAAGGGCGACGACCCCGAGCAGCTGAAGGCCGCCCTCGACCGGCTACGCAGCCTGACCAAGGAAGTCACCGAGCGCGGCAAGCTGCTGGAAGAACTCGGCGGCGAGTCACCCAAACTCACGCGTGAGCTGGCCCTGAAGGACCCGCGGATGCGGCCGAGGGTCGTCGTGTTCGACGAGTGCCACGAGCTGTTCATGAGCAAGGAGTACGGCAAGGAGGCCGCTGAGCTGGCCATTCGCGTGATGAAGAAGGCGCGGAAGGTCGGCATCACCCTCATCTGGGTCACCGTCTCCCCGACCGCCGATTCCATCCCGCGCGATGTCACCCGCAACACCTCCCACCGTGTCGCGTTCGCAGTCGGCGACCAGGTCGCCAACGACGGACTGCTCGGGTCGGGCAAGTACAAGGCCGGCATCCGCGCGACCGAACTCGTTCCCGGCCAGGACGTCGGCACCGCAGTCACCTACGGCTTCACCAGCAAGCCGTTCGAGGTGATCCGCGCCCACTACGTGGCCCGCGACCCCGAGAAGGGCATCGACGAGGTGACCCCGGTAGTCCAGCGGGCCATGGGGTTGTACGAGGGCACCGCGCCGGCGGACGCGCCCACGTTCGACGTGGCCGACCCGCTCGCCGACATCGCAGCCGTCCTCGGACACGAGCCACGGATGCTCACCCTGGACGTGCTGCACGGGCTGAAGGACCGCAACCCCGTCGAGTACGGAGACTGGTCACCGCGAGACCTGAAGCGCGTTCTCGACGACGCCGGGCACGGCGACTACAAGACGAACGGCGGCAAGATGCACGTCGGCCTCGACCGGATCCTCGACGCCATCGCAGCCCGCGACGAGGATCTCGACGACGAGGGAGGCGACGAAGAGTAGGGGAGTTCTCCCTACCCGCCTCCCCACCCTGCCTCCCTGTACATGAGCTGCGGAAATGGCCAGTCAGGGAGGCGAGGGAGGCAGCTGCTGCGGACGCCCTGTCCGCAGCAAACGGGGTGTTGGCCTCCCCTTCACCGCATCCCTCCCTGCCGCATCATGGAGCCATGGAGTCGCACATCATCCGGCCCGGCCACCTGACCGCACACCAGGTCGCCACGCAGCTCGGCATCAGCCTCGGAGGCGTCCGCAAGCTCGTCCAGCGCGGCCAGCTCCAGCGGTCCGGCGGCACCCCCCGGCAGCCCTGGTTCGCCGTCACAGACGTCGGCGCCCTCGTCGCCGAACGCCGCACCCGCAACGCCGCTTGACCGCAGGTCAGCGCCGTGTCACGATCGCGGTGAACAACTGTGTCCCGAAACGGACACCACAAACACACGACGAAGCGCCCGCCAATCCCCCCGGCGGGCGCTTCGTCGCGTCATACGGACCGGCAAGGAGGCGACCATGGCCTTCCCCGCAGGCGCATCCACCATCACCGTCACCGGCACCCTCCCCGTCCCCGTCGGCGGCACCCCCCGCACCGGACAGATCATCTTCACCCCCACCGCCGTCCTCGTCGACTCCACACAGCACGCCATCTACAGCGGCGGCAGCCCAGTCACCCTCGACAACGCCGGACACTTCTCCGCCGTCCTGCTGTGCAACGACGACCCCGACATTCAGCCCACCGGATGGCGCTGGCTCGTCGACGAACACCCGGCAGGCGGCCGGCGGCGCGCCTACTACATCGACCTGCCCTCCACCCTCGGCCCGACCGTCGACCTGTCGACGCTAGCCGAAGTCTCCGCACCCGACGGCACCAGCGGCAGCCAGACCGCCACCCCCACCGGCCCGGCAGGCGGAGCCCTCACCGGCGCCTACCCCAACCCGACGCTGTCGTCCGCGACCATCGCGAGCTTCGACACGGCAGGCGCCGCCGCAACGGCCCAGACGGCCGCGGCGGCCGACGCGACGACGAAGGCCAGTGCCGCCCAGGCTGCGGCAACGAGCGCTGCGGCCACCGACGCCACCACCAAGGTCGGCACTCACACCGCGGCGACGGACCCGCATGCCGACCGGGCCTACGCCGACAGCAAGTTCGCCACCCAGCTGAACCTGACGGCGCTCAGCGGCACCGTCAACAACCTGGCGACCACCGTCACCACGCTCGACGGCTACTTCGTCGACGCCCTCACCCGCATCCAAGCCATCGAGCAGGGCACCGCGTTCCTAGCCGGAGGCCACTACACAGAACCCGTCGAGCTCGCCAACTCGGCCCAGCCCGTCAGCAATCCGGCAGCCGGGGTGTACGTCTTCAGCGAAGGCGGCGTCCTGAAGACGCTGAGCCCGTCAGGCGACGTGGTCTCCTTGCTCCCGGCCGGCGGCTTGCAGGAACGCACCGCGCGCGTGCGGATCATCGACGACAACCTGTCCGGCCTGCCCGCGGCGGCATCGTGGGCGGTCGTTGAGACGTCGACCGGCACCAAACTCCAGTGCTCGATCGCGGCAGTCGCGGGCGACCGGATCCGGGTGTGCGGGAACTGCATGTACCTCGGCGCGCACCTCCTCGACTGGGTGCTCCTCGACTCGGCCGGTGTGATCGCCGAGTATGCGACGTCGGAGTCGTCGACGCCGCCGGCCGAGGGCAGTCCGACGATGTACCCGAGCCGGACGTACGGCACCCTGAACAACCCTGAGTTGTTCACTGTCGGCTCTGGCCATATCAGCGCGGGCCTGGTGACGGTCGCGCTCGCGCACCAGGGTGCCGGTACCGGCGGCGGCAACGTGGTGTACGCGCATCCGACGTATCCGTTCCGGCTGCGGCTGGAGAACATCGGGCCCGAACCCGCCTGAGCCGCCGCCAGCAGACCTATTCCCGGCCCCGCCTCCACGGCCGGCCATCGCCGCCGGGCCGCACCGTCACCTCAGGCACCTGCCCCGACCGACGCGCCCTCGTCGTGCCAGCCACCGCGCCCACCATCAGGCACGCAGCGGGCAGCAACAGCAGCCACCACTGGTAGATGACGGCCCCCAGCACCAGGACCAGGCCGACAGCAAACACCCCGAGCGCCCAGTCCGAACGTCCCTCTCCAGCCACAGCAACCCCCTCCAGTCGTAGGCGCAGCACGATACGGAGGGAGACGACGATGCCCAAGTCCCGAGGCTGGCGCGTCTGTTCCAATCCTGAGTGCCCCGAGTTCACCCAGCACGGCAAGTGCGACACACACCGAGCCGAGGCTGAACAGCGGCGAGGCAGCGCACGACAGCGCGGCTACGACCGAGACCACGAGGTGCTCTTCCGTAAGCCCGTCATCGCACGCGACCCGAAGTGTGTGTGTACCGCCGAGGGCCACGGGCACTGTGGCCCGTGCGGCCAGCCATCCCGGCACGCCGACCACCACCCCCAATCCCGCCGTGAACTCAAGGCCTTGGGCCTCGACCCCAACGACCCGGAGTACGGGCGCGGCCTGTGCGGCCCGTGCCACAGCAGCCACACCGCACGCGAGCAGCCCGGAGGCTGGCACCAATGACCGACACCAGCGCACGCACGGTCGTACTCAAGCCCGGTGACGTACTGCTCGTCGGCAACGTCGGCGCGATGGGCGAGGAGGCGGCCGACGCACTGCACGAGGGGCTCACACAACTGCGCTTCGCCCTCGGCCTGAGCAGCGTGGCGGTCTTCGAGCAGGGCATCGAGGCGGCTGCACTCGCACCGGTCGTGCCCATGCCTGACGCCGTAGTGCTCAGGCTCTTCGGCCGTGAGGCACTGGCCGAGCAGCGCGAGGCACTCGCCGCGTGGCTCAAGGCGAACGGCATCGACCCGGACGCGGTCGCCGCTGACTGGCTCAGCATCGAGCGCGCGGCCGACCAGCGGCTCATCCGCTACGAGGCCTTCCGCCTGACGAAGGACGGCCGGCGACTGCGCGACCCTCGCGACGGCGACCGCGCCTGGACCGTCGAGCGAGTGGCACCGCTGGTCGTCGACCTGGACCTTCCAGCCGCCATCGGACGTTACACAGAGTGACCCCGGACCATGATCACCCCGGGGGGTGACCCTTGATCATGATCTTTTGGGGGACCGCCGGGGAGGGCGCTCCCTGTCTGTACGGGTCTGGGAGGCCCGCAGACAGCGCCCAAGCACCACGCACCGTAACCAGGTTCGGCCGCAACGGCCGGGCAACCGACGACGTGCCGCAACGGCACCGTGGGGGTGATCGGCATGGCCGGAATGGGCCCTGCCCCGAAGCCGAACGCCCGGAGGCGCAACGCCGCCGTGGCCACGGTCGAACTGCCCGCCGCCGGCCGCGAAGGCGCAACGCCGCCGTGGCCCCTGCTCGCCGACATCGTCCTGTCGACGCAGCGGGACACAGCACAGCGAGCGGCCGATGAACTGGAACTGTCCCTGGCCGAGCCGAACCTGACCGGCCGCCAGCGCACCACCGTGCAGCGCAAGGCGGACGCGGCCCGGGAAGTGGCGGCCATCCTCACCGCCCAGCTCGGTGCGCAGGAGCGGGTGGAAGCCGAGCTGTGGGAGCAGCTGTGGGCGCTGCCTCAGGCTGTGGAGTGGGAGCGTGCCAGCTGGACGCGCGAGGTCGCGCAGTACGTCCGCTGGAAGGCGCGCGCCGAGCAGGGCGACCTGGACGCGTCGAGGGAGGCCCGGCAGATGGCGGACCGGCTCGGCCTGTCGCCGCTGGCGATGCTGCGGCTGCGCTGGAAGGTGTCGGCGGACGACGAGGAGCGTTCCTCGCGTCCTCGTCGACGGGCGGCTGCCACTGGCCGACGTCCGGACGATCCGCGGGCCAATCTGCACGTGGTGGAGTGAGCCGTGGGCGTCCTGATGGTCCCCGCGCCGGACGCCGAGCCGTGGCCGACGCTGGGACCGCAGGTGTGCGACCTCATCGAGGAGCGGGCCGTCCACGGGCCCGGCGCCCTGCGCGGCCAGCCATACGTGCTGGACCCGGAGAAGCGCGGGCTGATCTACCGCTGGTACGAGGTGTACCCGCAGGGCCACCCGCGTGCGGGCAAGCGTCGCTTCAAGCGCGTCGGCCTGTCCGTACGCAAGGGCACTGCGAAGACCGAGCTCGCCGCCGCGGTGGCGTTCGCCGAGCTGCACCCGGACGGTCCGGTGCGCTGCGACGGGTTCGACGCGGACGGCGAGCCCGTCGGCGTCCCGGTGTCGGACCCGTTCATCCCGATGGTGGCGTACACCGAGGAGCAGACCGAGGAACTGGCTTACGCGGCCCTGTACGTGATGGTCACGGAGGGGCCGGACGGTGACCTGTTCGATCCGGGCCTGGACCGCATCATGCGCTGGGGCGGCTCCGGCAAGGCCGTCCCGCTGGCCTCCTCGCCCGACTCCCGAGACGGCGCCCGCACGACGTTCCAGCACTTCGACGAGACGCACCGCTTCACGCTGCCTCGCCACCGAGGAGCTCACCAGACCATGCTGGCGAACATCCCGAAAATCATGATGTTCGACCCGTGGTCGCTGGAGACGACGACCACCTACACGCCCGGCGAAGACTCGGTGGCTCAGGGCACGCATGAGTTCGCCGAGCTGATCGCGGCGGGCAAGTCGAAGGACCGGACGCTGTGCTTCTTCCACCGGGAGGCCACGCCGCGTCCGGACGAGGACCTCTCGGACGACCGTCAGATCCGGGCCGCGGTCCGGGAAGCGTCGGGGCCGTCCATCGCGGCCTGGCCGGACTTCGAGGGCCAGGTCGACGCGATCGTCTCCCTGTACAACGCCCCGGACACGGACCGGGCGTACTGGGAGCGCGTGTGGCTGAACCGGCGCGTACAGGCGGGCCGTCAGGCGTTCTCCGTCGACCGGTGGAAGGAACTGGCCCGGCCGGATCAGCCGCTTCCGCCCAAGGGCGAGAAGATCGTGATCGGGTTCGACGGCGCCCAGTTCCGGGACGCCACCGCCCTGATCGCGACGCACCTGGCGACGGGTTTTCAGTGGTCGCTGGGCATCTGGGAGTGCCCGCCCGGCGCCAACGACCCCGGCGGCGAGGGCTGGGAGTGCCCCGAGGACGAAGTCGACGCCGTCCTGATCGAGGCCTTCGCGACGTGGGACGTCGTCCGCCTGTACGCGGATCCGCCGTACTGGGAGGGAATGATCAGCCGCTGGAAAGGCCGGTGGGGCGACAAGCGGGTCACCGAGTGGTGGACGAACCGGCTCAAGGCCATGGCGTACTCGCTGAAGGCCTACAAGGGCGCCATGCAGTCCGGCGCCCTCACCCACTCCGCTGACCCGGTCTACGCCCGGCACATCGCCAACGCCCGCCGGAAGATCCTCAAAATGCTCGACGAGCAGGGCCAGCCCCTGTGGGTGATCGAGAAGGAACGCCACCAGTCGCCGCTGTCCATGGACGGCTCGATGGCCGGCTGCCTGTCGTGGGAGGCCTACCGCGACGCCATCAAGGCGGGTCAGAACAAGCCGAAGAAGAAGGCCGCCATGGTCGTGATGTGAGAGGGAGGCGGCTGTGGACCTGAACAACCTGACCGAGGAGGAATGGGCCACCTACCTCTCCCGCAACCACGACTTCGAGCTGCAGGAACTCAAGGCGCTGAACGACTACTACGAGGGCGAGCAGCCCCTGTCGTACATGCACCCGGAGCTCCTGAAGGAGATCGGCGACCAGATCCGCCAGGTCGTCATCAACTGGCCGCAGCTGGTCGTCGACGCCGTCGAGGAGCGCCTGGACGTCGAGGGGTTCCGGTACCCGGACTCCGACTCGGCCGATGACGACCTGTGGAAGCTGTGGCAGGCCAACGGCATGGACGAGAAGAGCCAGCAGGCCCACGTCGACGCCCTCGCCATGAAGCGGTCGTTCCTGGTCGTCGGATCGAACCCGAAGGACTCCGCGACCCCGCTGGTCACGGCCGAATCGGCGCTGCAGATGTACGCCGACTTCGACCCGGCGACGCGCGAGATCCGGGCCGCGCTGAAGCGGTACAACGAGATCGACCCGCTCACCGCAGCCGTCCGCGACCGGTACGCCACCCTCTACCGGCCCGACGCCACCGTGCACTTCAAATCCGGCGGCCCGGGTACCTGGACAGTCATCGACCGGGACGACCACAAGGTGGGCGAGCCGCTGGTAGCGGTCATGCCGAACCGGGGCCGCCTGCTGGTTCCTGGCGGGCAGTCGGAGATGAAGGCCGTTCTGCCCATCTCGGACGCCGCCTGCAAGATCGCCACCGACCTGATGGTGGGCGCAGAGTTCCACGCCCTGCCCCGAAGGGCCGCGTTCGGCTTCGACGAGGAAGACTTCGTGGACGTCAACGGCAAGCAGCTGTCGGTGTGGTCCCGCCTGACCGGGCGGATCTGGTCGACGGCCAAGACGAGGAAAGAGGACGGCGCCGACGTCATCCAGTTCCCCGCCGCCGACCTGTCCAACTTCCACGACACCATCGAGCTGCTCGCCCGCATCACGTCCGCGCTGGCCGCGCTGCCGCCCAACTACATGGGCCTGGTCGCCGACGACGCTGCCTCGGCGGACGCGATCCGCTCGCGTGAGACCCGGCTCATCAAGCGGTGCGAGCGCAAGCAGAAGCCGTTCGGCGGCGGCTACGAGCGGATGAACCGGCTGATCATGCGGATCATCGACGGGTCCTGGGATCCGAGGCTTCAGCGCCTGGAGACCCTGTGGCGGGACCCGGCCACCCCGACGTTCGCGCAGAAGGCGGACGCCACGGTGAAGCTGGTGCAGGCCAAAATCATTCCGATTCCGCAGGCCCGCGAGGATCTGGGCTACTCGGCCTTGCAGCGCGCCCGTATGGCGGAGATGGACCGCGACGCCTTCACCCGCGCGCTGGGCGACGACTTCGCCGCCGGGTACGGGCCCAAGCCGGGCGACCCGGCCATACCGGCCGTGCCTGGGCCTGCCGGTCCGGTTCCGGTGGGGTAGCCCGTGGTCGACACGATGACGCGGGCTGTCGCCCTGGAGCAGTACCGGCATCAGCAGTTCGTGGTGCGGCGTGCGGTGAACCGGGTGCAGGCGGTGTGGGGGCAGATCAGCCGGCGGGACATCAGCGGTTCCTGGGCGCAGTTGTCGCCGCTGCTGGTGGCTGCGGTGACCGAGGCGCAGACGGAGGCCGCACGGCTAGCCGATCCGTACCTGGACGCGGTCCTGGCCGCCGAGGACGCCGACCCCGAGGCGGCCGGGAGGGTCGTGCCGTCCTCGTTCGCGGGGATCGCCTCCGACGGGCGCCCGCTGCTGTCGCTGCTCTACCAGCCGGTCATCGACTGGAAGGTGCGGATGCTCGCCGGGCAGTCCCCGGACGACGCGTTCCGTGGGTCCCTGGCGAGCGCCCTGCGGATCACCTCCACACAGGTCGCGGACGCCGGGCGTGGGGCGACCAGCACGGCCATGGCGAGCCGCCGCACGATCCAGGGCTACGTGCGGGTGGTGCAGCCGCCCGCCTGCGGCCGGTGCGTGATCCTGGCGGGCACCGAGTGGGGCTGGAACAAGGGTTTCCAGCGGCACCCGCGCTGTGACTGCATCCACCTGCCGACGACGCTGATCGCCCGCAACCAGCACCGGGGCGGCCTGCGCGGCGACAGCTTCTCGCCGACGAACCGGCCGGGCAGCGCGGAGCGCGGGTTCATCAGCCCGCGCGCCTACTTCAACGCCCTGTCCCGCGCCGAGCAGGACCGGGTCTTCACCCAGGCCGGGGCGCAGGCGATCCGGGAGGGCGCGGACATGGCGCAGGTCGTCAACGCCCGGCGCGGCATGTCGACGATGACCGCCTACGGCCGCCGCGTGCAGGCGACCACCGAGGGCACGACCCGTCGCGGCGCCTTCTACCGGCAGGAACGGGCACGCGCGGTCGCGGCCGGGCAGACGACGGCCGCGAACTTCCGGCTGCTGACGCCGCGCCTGATGCCCGAAGAGATCTACCGGCTCGCGCAGAGCCGGGACGAGGCGCTCGCCATGCTGCGGCGCTTCGGCTACCTGACCTGACCCCGGCGCAACGCCGACGGTCACCACCTCCTGCAACGGGAGCAGCAATGAGCACACCTCCAGCACCGGCCACCGACCCGGCGGGCAACCCGCCGGCC
The DNA here is from genome assembly GCF_033795085.1 of Streptomyces sp. AK08-02. Lineage (NCBI taxonomy): Bacteria > Bacillati > Actinomycetota > Actinomycetes > Kitasatosporales > Streptomycetaceae > Streptomyces > Streptomyces sp. AK08-02. The sequence continues at coordinate 386,757 of NZ_JARAZV010000005.1, read as the reverse complement.
CCCGGACCGGCCCCGGCAGCACCCCCCGCTCCTGCGGTACCCGCAACGCCGCCGGCGCCCGCCCCGGGCGCACCTCCGGCGGGTGACGGTGACCCGGCGCTCGGCCCGGAGGGAGAGAAGGCCCTCACCGAGTGGAAGAAGCGGGCCAAGGAAGCCGAGCAGCGGGAGAAGGAGCAGGCGGCCCGCCTCAAGGAGTTCGAGGACCGCGACAAGACCGACGCCGAGAAGCAGGCGGAGGCGCTGAAGGCGGCCACCGAGCGCGCCGACCAGGCCACCCGGCTCGCGGTCAGCTCTCAGGTCGAGGCCCTCGCTGCGGGCCGCTTCCAGGACCCGCAGGACGCGGTGACCGCCCTCCAGAGCGGCACCTTCGTCACGGCGGACGGCACGGTCGACCGGGCCGCCATCACGGCCGCGCTGGACAACCTGCTGACCCAGAAGCCGCATTGGGCGCCGTCCGGTCCGCTCACGCCCCGCCCGGACCCGTCGCAGGGGCCGCGCCCGGGCGGCACTGCGGGCGGCGTCGAGGACCAGATCGCTGCGGCGAAAGCCAAGGGCGACTGGCGCACCGTGCTGTCCCTGGAAAACGCCAAGCTCGCCAACGTCAAGAACTGATCATCCGGGCAGGCAGTACGCCGCGCCCCGCACCCTAAGGAGCCCCCATGGCTGGGAGCATCACTGCCCTGGGCACGACGTACAACCTGCCCAACTACACCGGCGTCCTTCACCAGCTGACGCCGGACGACACGCCGTTCTTCTCCGCGATCGGCGGTCTGACCGGAGGCGGCCAGACCAACGCGAAGGAGTTCGAGTGGCAGACCTTCGACCTGCGCTCCGCCGGGCAGAACACCGCCCTTGAGGGGCAGGACGCGCCCACGGACCAGGAGCGGGTGCGCGGGTCGGTCGACAACATCACGCAGATCCACCACGAGACCGTCGGCGTCTCCTACACCAAGCTGGCTGCGGTCGGCGCACACTCGGGCCTGAACATCGAGGCCACCAACCCGGTCCGCAACGAACTGGACTGGCAGGTCGAGCAGATGCTCAAGCAGATGGTCCGCGACGTCGAGTGGTCCTTCCTGAACGGCCTCTACCAGAAGCCGTCCGACAACACGACGGTCCGCAAGACGCGCGGCATGCTCGCGGCCATCAGCACCAATGTGCAGAGCTTCGGCACGGCGCTCGGCTCCGCGGCAGGTGCGATCAGCACGGACGCGTTCACGCTCGCCGCTCACGGCCTGGTGGCCGGAGACCAGGTCACCCTGGACACCATCGCCACCCTGACCGGTGTCAGCGCGGACACCCCGTACTACGTGGTGACGGTGACCACGAACACGTTCAAGCTGGCGCTGACCAAGGGCGGTGCGGCCATCGACCTGGCGGGCGGCGACGGCACCGCCAACGTCACCAAGCTGGTCGCCGTCTCCAAGGCGGCCATCGACGGGCTGCTGCAGACCGTCTTCGACAACGGCGGGATCATGGAGTCGGAGACCGCGACGCTGGTCGTGGGCTCGACCTCGAAGCGGGGTGTCACCGACGCCTACGCGAACGCCTACGGCAAGTACCAGGAGACCAGCCGTTCGGTCGGCGGCGTCAACCTGCAGACGATCCAGACCGACTTCGGCGTGCTGAACATCATGCTCGACCGGCACATGCCCAGGCACAAGATCATGGTCACCTCGCTCGAAGAGTGCATGCCCGTGTACCTGGAGACCCCGGGCAAGGGCCACTTCTTCGCCGAGCCGCTCGCCAAGACCGGCGCCAAGGAGCGCACCCAGCTCTACGGCGAGGTCGGCCTGAAGTACGGCAACGAGCGCAAGCACGGCCTGGGCACCGGCTTCCTCGCCAGCCTGTAGAAGGGGAGACGGACGGTGGCACTGGCAACCCTCGCGGATCTGGTCGAGCGGCTCGGCCGTGACCTGACGGCAACGGAGGAGCGTCAGGCCACCGCCTGGCTGACCGACGCGACCGCGCTCATCCTGAAGCCGTTCCCGCAGTACGCGACCGCGCCCACGGACATCTCCACGAAGGTCTGCTGCGCCATGGTGCTGCGGAAGCTGGACAATCCGAACGGGAAGCGGCAGGAGTCGCTGGACGACTACTCGTACACCATCGACTCGTCCCGCTCGCGGGGCGAGGTGTACCTGTCCGACGACGAGAAGGAGGAGCTGAGGCCGCCGAAGAAGGTGGCGTTCAGCATCGTTCCGGGCGCACCTGTCGAGGAGTCGTGAACGTCGACGGCGTGCTCGCCGCTGGCCGGGCGGCGGCGGAGTCCCGGATGCGGGACACCGTGCGCCTCTACACCCAGGCAGCAGACGTCTTCAACCGGAGCACCGGCACCACGGTGCCCGGGGCGAAGACGACGCTGTACGAGGGCAAGGGGCGGGTCAAGCCCATCGGGCAGAGCGGCGGCGAGGACGCTCCCGCCGGCGAACGCGAGGTTCTCCTCCGGGAGTACGAAGTATCGCTGCCCTGGACCACGGTCCTCCCAGGCGGTGTCCGCGTGCTGCCCGGTTCACGCATCGAGGTCCTGGCCTCGCCCGACGCCCGCATGACGGGGCTGGTCCTGTGGGTCGTCGCAGCCCAGTTCCACGACCAGGCGACAGCCTGGCGGATCAGTACGGAGGACAGGTCATGACGGCGGGACGCTTCGACATGCGCGACGTGCGACGCCTGGAACGCCACCTGGCCCGCAGCATCCCCCGCGTCCGCAAGGATGCTCGCGCGGTCACCGTGCGCGGCGCCCTCAACGTCAAGAACAACTGGCGGGCCAACGCCCGGGCCACCAGCGGGAAGCACGCCAAGCACTACCCGCGCACGATCGGCTACGACATCGCCGCGTACGGTCGCGACCTGTTCATGGCCACGATCGGCCCGGACAAGGCGGGGGTGCAGGGCCCGCTGGGCGCGATCCTGGAGTACGGGTCGGTACACAACCCGCCGCACAACGACGGCGGCCGGGCCCTGGCCACCGAGATGCCTCAGTTCCTGGCTCAGATGGAACTGCTCGCCGCGCGCGGCCTGGCCTGGTGGTGAACCGATGGCCACACCACCGGATGTCCTGCCGCACATGGACGCCGTCAAGACCGCCCTGGAGGCCGCCGAGCTGACGGTCTACGTGGGCGGCGCGCCCACCAGTTCGGGCTGGACGCCGCCGGACAAGTTCTGCGTGCTGTACCCGGACCCGGGTATGGCGGTACGGGCGTCGCTCGCCGACGACCGCACCCACTTCGACTCGACCATGCAGGTCACCTGCGTGGGCAGTGACGTCGAACGCGCCCTGTGGGTGGCCTCCCGTGTCCGTCTGGCCCTCGCCGTGCCTCTCACGGTCGTCGGCCGGTCCTGCTGGCCGGCCGAGGACCTCGGCGGGCCGCCCGTCCAGCGGGACGACGACGTCACCCCGCCCGTTTTCTTCGTGCCGGTCCAGTACCGGATCTGCTCGACCCCCGCCTGACCCCGACAGGAGAGTCCCTCATGGCGCTTCTCGCCCAGCAGGCCGTCGCACTGAGCGGCCTGACCCCGACCTACTCGGCTGCTGCCGCGTCCACCACGGTGACGTGCGGCGAACGCAGCTTCCTGCACGTCAAGAACACCAACGGTTCCAGCATGACCGTCACGCTCACCGCGACCGCGAAGGTCCGCGGCCAGGCCGCCGCCGACGTCGTCGTGACCGTCCCGGCGACGACCGGCGACAAGATGATCGGGCCCATCACGGCGGACCTGTTCGCGTCGGCGGTCGACGGCGTGAGCGCGTCGGTCGCCTATTCGTCGACGACCAGCGTCACCGTCGCCAGCCTCGTCATCTGATCCCGCCCGGCCTGTCCCGTCCGCTTCGCCCGCCCCGCCTGCCCGGGGCTTTTTTCATGCCCTGAGGAGGGTCCATGTCCGACCTGATCAACGACGGAATGACCAAGGTGAGCTGGGTGGCCAGCATCGCCAACATCAACGCGCCGACCGCGGCCGAGCTGACGGCGGGCCAGGACTTCACGGCCCGCATCACCCCCGACGGCCTGAAGATCGACCCGTCCACGGCGGACGTCGACACGTCCAGCCTGGCGTCGACCTTCGACACCAAGACCGTGGGCCGCGTGGGCTTCGACACCGAGACGACGTTCAAGCGCGGCACCACCACGCCTGAGGACCTGCCGTACGCGACGCTCAAGTACGGCGTCAGCGGCTACCTCGCCATCCGCCGCGGCGTCGCCTACGCCACCGCCTGGACGGCCGGGCAGAAGGCCGAGATCTACCCGATCACCTGCGGCGAGCCGCAGAACAACGCCCCGGCCGCGAACGAGGTCATGAAGTTCACCTCGCCGATGAAGGTCACCAACCCGCCGGCGACCGCCGCGACGGTGGCCTGATGCCGAACATCGAGGACATCCTCAAGGCCGCCAAGCCCCGGGAGCGCACCGTCCGGGTGTGCGTCCGGGGTGACCTGGCCAGCGAGGCGGAACGGCTCGCGGCCGAGCTGGCGCAGGTGTCGCAGGAGTGGGAGCCCTCCAGCCTCGTGGACGAGCACCCGGGCCGCCGGATCGCCGCCGACCTGCGCACCGCGCAGACGGCGGCGAAGGCCGCCGAGGAGCCGTTCGTGCTGCGGTTCATCGGCGACCAGGCCTACAGCGATCTCCTGGCCGCGCACCCGTCGGACAACGCCAACGAGCTGTTCGACGACCGGACGTTCCCGAAGGCACTGGTCGTCGCCTCGTGCGTCGACCCGAAGATGACCCCCGAGCAGGCCACCGCCCTGTTCGAGATCGTCAACAAGGGGGAGCAGAAGCGCCTGTTCGATGCCGCGTGGGAGGTCAACAACGACGCGGCAGCCGACGCGTCCCCTTTCTCGCTGGCCGCCTCCGCACTCCTGGCGGCCGTTGGCGGCGAGAAGTAGAAGCCGCCCGCGCCTGGGGCGTGCCCCGCTCTGTCTTCATGGGGCGCGCCGTCGGGCCGGGCGAGCCGCTGTGGCTGGCCGAGGACCGGGCATGGGCGTTCGCCCTGCTGGACGTCGAGGCGGACGCCTGCCCGGAGTGCAGGCAGCCGTGGGGCGAGGCCACCGATGCGGCGAACGAGTTCAGCTACCGGGCTGAGCTGATCCGCTGCCACGCCTGCACGGCGTCAGCGACAGCCGTGAAGGCCTACCAGGACAAGGGCGGCAAGTCCGAGGGGCTGCACGTCCACATCGAACGGCGCCCGTAGCGCCCTGACGCGACGGGGGTGAGCTGTGACCACCCGCACCGTCAACGTCCGCCTGGTCGCGGACATCAACCAGTACACCCGCAGCATGCGCAACGCCGCCCGCCATACGTCGCAGATGGCCAACGCGGGCGCCGTCGCCGGCACCGCGATGGTCGCAGCGTTCGCGGTCGCCGCAGCCGCGGCGGCCAAGTTCGACAAAGAACTGAGCAACGTCCGCGCGGTGACGAGCGCATCGGCGAAGGACATGGGCCTGCTCCGGGCCGCCGCACTGGAGGCCGGGAAGACCACCAGCTTCACGGCGACGGAGGCCGCCCGCGCCGAGGCCGAGCTCGCGCGCGCTGGCGTCACCACCGCCGACATCATCGGCGGCGCCCTGAAGGGATCGCTGGCGCTGGCCGCCTCCGGGCAGGTCGACCTCACCGAGGCCGCCGTCGTCTCCGCGCAGGCGATGAACACCTTCGGCCTGGCAGGCAAGGACGTCACCCACATCGCCGACCTGCTCGCGGCCGGCGCCAACAAGTCGGCCGCGGACGTGCACGGCCTGGCCATGTCGCTCCGTATGGGCGGTCTGCTGGCCCACCAGACCGGCCTGTCCATCGAGGACACCGTCGGCACCCTCGCGGCGTTCGCCGACCACGCGCTGATCGGCTCGGACGCCGGTACCTCGCTGAAGGTCATGCTTCAGCGGCTCGTACCGCAGTCCAAAGAGGCCAAGGGCATGATGGACCAGATCGGGTTCTCGGCCTACGACGCGTCCGGCAAGTTCGTCGGCTTGTCCGAGCTGGCCGGCCGTATGAAGACCAGCTTCAGTAAGCTGACGCCCGAGGCCCGCAACGCGGCGATGGCGACGATCTTCGGTGCGGACGCCGTCCGGTCGGCGACCATCATGTACGAGCTCGGCTCGGAGGGCATCAACAAGTACGTCAAGTCCGTCAACGACCAGGGCGCTGCCGGCCGCATGGCCGCCGTCCAGACCGACAACCTGATCGGCGACCTGGAACGGCTGCGCGGCGCGTTCGAGGTCGCGCTGATCGAGGGCGGCTCGTCGGCGAACGGCGCCCTGCGCGACATGACGCAGTGGGTCACCCGTCTCATCAACCTGTACAACGGCCTGTCCCCGGAGCTCCAGCACGCCCTCACCCTGTTCACCGGGGTCGGCGGGGCGGCGACCCTCCTTGGGGCCGGGCTGCTGCTTCTGCTGCCGCGCATCGCGGCGACCCGGGCGGCACTGGTCAGCATGGGCGTCACGGCCGCCCGGACCCGGGCGGCCATGATGGCCCTGGGACGGCTCGGCAACGTGGTGATCGGCCTCACCGCAGTCAGCTGGAGCATCAACAAGATTGCCCAGCAGTTCGAGGAGACCCCGCCGAACGCCACGAAGATGGCCAACAGCCTCGTCAACCTGGCCCAGAAGGGGAAAGCAGCGGGCGAGCTGACCCGCCTGTTCGGCGACAACCTCGACGGATTCGGCGAGGCCGTCAAACGCATCGCGCACCCCGGCGGCATGGACCGGGTCGAGGACTTCTTCGGCTCGTTCGACCCAGGCACCGACAAGGGCGGGCCGGGCCTCGACAAGGCGACCAAGCGGGTCCAGGCCCTAGACGAGGCACTCGCCGCGCTGGTGGAATCCGGCAGCCCCGACGTGGCAGGCGAGGCCTTCGGCCGGATGGCCGCGGAAGCCGAGGCGCAGGGCACCAGTACGGAGAAGCTGAGCACCCTGCTGCCGAAGTACAACGAGGCCCTGGTCGGGACCGACACCCAGTCGAAGCTGACCGCCGAGTCTCAGGCCAAGCTGGCGAAGGAAGCCAGTCTGACCGCCGACGAGCTGCAGGACCAGCGGACCGAAGCGGAGAAGCTCTCGGACGCGCTGAAGAACTTGAATGGCGGGGCCATCTCGGCGGCCGAGTCCGAGATCTCCTTCCGCCAGTCCCTGAAGTCGCTGTCCGATGCGGTGAAGGACAACGGCCACAGCCTCGACGTCACGACCGAGAAGGGGCAGGCCGTCAAGGGCGCGTTCCTGGACGCCGCGAAAGCGGCGATGGAGAACGCCAATGCGGTGGCCGAGCAGAAGGGCAGCCAGGAGGCGGGCCAGAAGGTCCTGACGAAGGACATCCGCCTGCTCAAGGAGCAGATGTCCGCGCTGGGCTTCTCCAAGGACGCGATCGACAAGCTGACGGGCGCCTACCTTCGGCTGCCGCCCAAGGCGGCCACGAAGGTCGAGGCGAAGACCGCAGGGGCAATAAGGGACCTGGAAGCGGTGAAGGCGAAGGTCGCCTCGACCAAGGGCAGGTCGTTCACGATGTCCGCGCTGACCAAGGAGGCGCGCACCGCCCTTGAGGGCCTCGGCTTCAAGATCAAAACCACCAAGGGCAAGAAGGTCACCATCACCGTGCCCACCGGTGCCCAGAAGACAGCCGTCGATGCCCTAGCCGCCGCGATCCGTGCCCTGCAGGACAAGTCTGTGGCCGTGACCACGACGTTCTACACGAGGGGGACCAAGAGCAAGGTTGCTCCCGCGCACCGCGACTACGGGGCGCAGGCCGACGGCTCGATCCTGTCCTTCTATGCGGACGGCGGTGTGCGGGAGAACCACGTCGCGCAGATCGCGCGCAAGGGCTCCTGGCGGGTGTGGGCGGAGGACGAGGCTGGGGACGAGGCCTACATCCCGCTCGCCGCCAACAAGCGCCCGAGGTCGCGGCAGATCGCCGCCGAGACGGTGAAGCGGCTCGGCGGCACCGTCGCCTGGTTCGCCGACGGCGGTATCCCCGGCTTCACCTACACGCCGACGGGCAAGCCGGTCCTGGGTGGCCCGTCGGACGCCAAGTCGCGCTACGACCAAGAGATCGAGGACCTCAAGAAGGCGTGGGCCGACCTCACCAAGGCCCTCGCCGACGCACGGAAGAAGACCGACGCTCTCCGCGATGCCGAGCGGAACCTCGCGCGGGTCCGCAAGTCGAAGCCGACGAAGAAGCAGCTGGAGGCCGCGCAGGACAGGGTGGCCGACGCGCGCAAGGCGAAGGGCACGGCCGACGCCAAGGTCCGCCAGGAGCGGGGCGCCGTCCACGCCGCTGACGCCGAACTGGGCCTGAAGAAGGGGGCGAAGGCACCCCGCGGGTTCAACCTGAAGGCGTATGAGACGCAGCTGAACGAGAGCGTCGCGGCGACGGAGGCGTGGCGTAAGAACCTGTCGAAGATCGGGCAGCGGGGCGGCAAGGAACTGCAGGCGCTGCTGGAGGGCATGGGCGAGGAAGGCTACGCGCTGGTCAACGCCCTCGCCGGGGCGTCCGACAAGCAGTTCAAGTCCATCGTGGCCAAGCTGGAGAAGACCGGAGACTTCGCCAAGGCGACGCTGAAGGACTTCACCAACCAGCTCGGCAGCTCGACGAAGGAGAGCCAGAAGTTCGCCGCCGACCTGCAGAAGCTGGCCGCGGCCGGGTTCGGGGACCTCGCCCAGGCCCTCGCCGCGCAGGGCGACGCCTCCGCCATGGCCCTCGCCTCCGAGGCCGTGGGCAACAGCAAGGCCGCCGCGGCGGCCAACGCCCAGGTCGGCAAGGCGCAGTCGACACTCACCGGCGAGGACCTCGCGAACAGCCTGGTCCTGCTGTCCACCCTCCGGGGCGGCCCGGGGCGCGGGTACGCCGACCTGATCGCGGCCGGGCTCGACACGGCGACGATCAAGGCTCTGGTCCCGAAGATGACCAAGCAGATCGGCTCCCTGCCTGCCGCGAACAAGGAGACGTTCGTACGCCAGTGGGTGGCGCAGGGCGGCAAGGCGATGGCGGCCGGCGGCATCCTCAACCGGCCCACCATGGTCCTGGGCGGCGAGGCCCGCGTGCCCGAGTCCTGGATCCCGTGGAACGGCAGCGCCCGCTCAAGGGCGCTGCTCGCCAAGACCGCCGCCGCCATGGGCTACCAGATGGTGCCCGCCGGACGGTACGGAGGCGGCGGCGTCTCCTCGGCGGCCGTCGCCCGTGAAGTGTCCCGGCAGATCACCGTGAACCTGTACGGCGCGAAGCAGTCGACGGCCGAGCAGGCCCACGACATCGGCCGCATCATCGCCTTCACCAGCTGAAAAGGGGTTCGGTATGCCGTACACGCCGGGCGCCGCCCTGGACGGCCTCAGGGCGAGCCTGGGCAGCGTGAACCTGGGTGCCGTCGACTCCGACGGCACCGCCTGGTTCCTCCAGAGCCTGGACGGCTGGGACAGCCCCGAGGTCCGCGCGGAGTACACCGACCGCGAGGCCGACCACGGCGCCTGGGCGTCCCCGGTCTACCTCGGCTCACGCCCCATCACCCTGGCCGGGACCATCGTCGCCCCGTCGCAGGACCTCCTGGAGGCGGCGATGGAGCGGCTGCGGGCCGCCGCCGCCCTCACCGACACCGTGCTGACCGTGTGGGAAACGGTGGCGAAGCAGGCCACCGTGCGCCGCAGCGGAAAGCCGCTCATGCAGTACGTCACCGACACCACGGCGACGTACTCCGTGATGGTGACCGCGCAGGATCCGCGCCGCTACAGCACCACCCTGTCCACCGGCACGACCGCGCTGCCGTCCACCACCGGCGGGCTCGCCCTCCCGGCCGCGTTCCCCCTCGCCTTCTCGGCAACGACCGTGGCCGGCCTCATCAACGCCGTGAACTCGGGGACCGTGGATACCCGCCCGGTCCTCACCATCACCGGGCCGGTCGTCGCCCCCGTCATCGCCGCCCTGTACCCGGACGGCACTGTGCGCCAGCTCCTGTACTCCCTGGACCTGGTCACCGGGGACGTCCTGACCATCGACACCGACGCGCGGACCGTCCTCCTGGCCGGTGGGGTGTCGAGGCGCCGGTTCATGACCGTTTCCGGGGGCTGGCCCGTCATCCCCGCCGGCTCGTCCGTCAGTTACCAGTTCCAGTCCGGCACCTACAACGCGACCGCGATGCTGACCGCCGCCTGGCGCTCGGCATGGATGTGAGGAGGCCGGTATGCCGGTAGACCCGTGGGCCATCGACACCCTGACGTTCTCCGGGCTGGAGGCCCGCAACGCGGACAGCATGCTCGTGATGGGCAGCGGGACCGCGCTCGGTTCCCGGTCCGGGGTGCGCCCCGGCGACCCGGGCCTGACCGTCACCCTGGCCGGTACGACCATCAACTGCAGCGCGGGCGTGGCTGCTGTCGCCTACGCCGGGCAGGGCATCTACCGGGTGGCGTTCCCCTCGTCGGTGTCCCCGGGCACCTACACCGCCGCGCACGCCACCCTCAACCGCATCGACCTGGTGTATCTGCGGGTGTGGGACAACAGCGTTGACGCGTCCGGCCTCAACAAGGCGGACATCGTCTACCTGGCCGGCACCCCGTCCGGATCGCCGGTCGCACCGACTCCGGCGGGCACGGTCATCTACATGCCGCTCGCCACGATCACTGTGCTGTCCGTGTCGAACGGCGGCACCGCCTCCGTATCCCTCACGGTGCGACCGAACACGGTGGCGCCGGGCGGCATCCTGCCCGCCACTACGGCCCCGTCCAGCCCGTACACCGGCCAGTACTACGACGACGGCAGCAACCTGCGCCGCTGGAACGGCACCGCGTGGCAGACCGTGTCACCCCTGGCCGTGGCGACATCCGACCAGATCAGCATGCCGGGCTCGTTCACGACCGGCAGTTTCGTCGACTTCACCGCCGGCCAGTGGCCGCCCGTGACGGTGATTGTGCCGCCCTCGGGGCAGGTGCGGGTGACGATCGGCGCGGCCGTCGCGAACACCGTCTCCGGCAGCGCGACGGCATGGGCATCGTGGCGGGCCACCGGCGCATCCACCATGGGCGCCTCCGAGAAGAACTCGGTGACCACGATCGGAGCCCGCACGTATGCCAGCCGGGTGTACGTCCTGTCCGGGCTGACTCCGGGCGCCTCCCTCACGATCACGCCGGTCTACCAGGTGTCCGCGGCAGGCACGATCGGCTCGGTGACGCGCGTGTCGGACGGGCAGCTCGCGGTGGAGCCGATCGCCGGATGAGCGCCGTCACCCTGGCCTGGTTCGGCTGCGATTTGCAGACCGGCGGGATCGTCGAGGACCTGCCCGCCCTCACCCCGTCCGGAGCCCTGGCCCGCAGGCTCGGCGACCTCACCACCTTGCAGGCGACCCTTACCCTGCCCGGCGCTCCGAGGGGGTGGGCGGAGGCTACTGCTCCGGGCGCCACGCTGCTGGTCGCCGTCGACACCACCACCGACACCCCGCTGTGGGCCGGCGCCGTCGTGTCGAGGGAAGGAGGCAGCGGCCAGAGCGTGCAGCTCGGCGCCGCCACCCTGGAACGGTATTTGGACGGCCGCTACCCCGGCACCCAGACCCTCATCGGAGCCGACCAAGCCGCCGTCGTCACCGCGCTCGTCACCCCCGCGCTTACCGACGGGCCGCCGCTGGTCATCGACGCCCCCGCCACCGGGACGACGCTGGACTACCTGACCCAGGACGGCGACGACAAAACGATCCTGTCCTGCCTCCAGGAACTCATGGGCATGGACGGCGGCCCCGAGTGGACCATCGACGTCACCTGGAACGCCGCCCACAACGGCTTCGAATTCCCCCTGCGGGTCCGGCCCGCAGTCGGCCTGCACACCGCGACCGCGGTGACGTTCGACTTCCCGGGCTGCGTCGCCTCCTACACGCTCGCCGAGTCCTACGAGGCGGGCAAGGGCGCCACCGTCGTCGTCGCACGCGGTGAAGGCGAGGGAATCTCGCGTCTCACCTCGTCGCCGCACGTGGCGACCGTGCTGATCGCGAACGGCTGGCCGCGCTGGGAATACCGGTTCACCCCCGCGACGGGCGTGACGGACCCCGACCAGTTGGAGGCGCACGCCGCCCGGTCCCTGGCGCTGATGGCGCAGGGCGCCCAGGTGTGGTCCGTCGAGGCGGTCGCTTCCCGCGCCCCGCGTCTGGGCCAGGACTGGGGCCTGGGCGACAGCATCCACCTGGCCGTCGAGACCTCGCCCCGCCACCCCGCCGGCGCCGACATGACGGCCCGCTGCTGGGCCTGGGAACTGGACGCCGGCGCCGACCGCGTCCGACCGATCCTCGTGGAGGAGAGCTGATGCCCCGACAGCTCGACCAGCTGCCCGCCGACGCCACCAGCCTCGCCCGCCGCCTGGTCGCCCTCGAACGCCAGATGACCGAGCTGCGGGCGGCCCGCCGCCTCGGGTCGGCGACCGCCAGCAACATCCGCCTGTACTCGGCGGACGGAACGGTCCTGCTCGCCGAACTCGCCCCCGACGACAGCGGAGCGGGCGGCCTGTGGACCCGCGGCCTGCAGAGCCCCCTCAACATCTCGTCCTACCTCGGCGCCGGAGAACTCGCGTTCCGGCCCGTCGAGAACGACCTCGTCCAGGTACCGGGCCGCGTCTTCTACGACAGCGACGCCTACCAGTACTCCGACCTCACCCTGTCCTCGGGCGCGGTCGCCTCTACCGACCACCAGGCCCTGCTGAGACTGGAATCGGTCTTCCTGGGCCAGACGCCCTACGCCTACTTGCAGAGCGAGAACGGCGGCGAGTGCGGCTTCGACGTCACCGGGATCCTGACCGCGGGAAGTTTCGCCTTCGGCCAGGCCGCCATCACACCGTCCGCCGCGAACACCCCAACCTCGGTGACCGTCACCGGCCTCAGCGTCAAGGGCAGCACGTTCCTCGGCTACGCCGTGGCCACCACAACCAGCCCCGGATCGCAGGTCACCGGCGCGAGCGCCACCTCGGTGACCGCCTCGGGTCTGACCGTGTGGGCCACCCGCACCAACACCACGCAAACCTTCGTGAACTGGATGGTGATCGGCCTGTGAGCACGCCCGTCTTCGAGCCCGCGCTCTGGTACTCCGTCGTCGCCCGCGACGACAACGAGGCCTGCGCCAACCACGGCAAGGAGTTCACGGTGAACCCCTGCTACTCCAACGGCGGCATTGTCGTCGTCGAGTGCGGCCTATGTGGACAGCACATGACGCTCGTCTCCGCGACCCTGCTAGACCCGCAGCCAGAGTTCTCCTGACCCATCTCGACCCACCCCACCTCGCCCCGAGCCAGCAGGCCGGGGCTTTTGTCATCCCTGGAGGTCACATGGCCTGGTATCCGGGCGCGACCCGGTTGGAGTTGCAGCCGGAGTCGGACGATCAGCCAGCGATCCGTCCGACGCAGTTGATCGTGCATTCGCTGGCGGCGACGTGGACGGCTCAGCGGACGTACGAGTACTGGCACGACTCGACGAACCTCGAAAGCCACTTCGGCCTCGGCTACGCGGGCGACCTCGCGCAGTACGTCGGCACGGAGACCCGCGCGGATGCGAACGCGGCGGCGAACCTGCGGCCGGACGGCACGGGCGCCATCTCGATCGAGACCGCATCCAACCTGCACGCCACCGACCCATGGACGGACGAGCAGGTCGAGAAGCTCATCCGCGTCGGCGTGTGGGCGCACCAGCACCCGGCGCACGCGATCCCGCTGCGCTTGTGCCGCAGCGCGGACGATCCAGGGTTCGGCTGGCACGCGCAGTACAGCGCCTGGAATCCGAACGGGCACGCCTGCCCTGGGCCTGCCCGCATCAAGCAGTTCCGTGAGGTCGTGTTCCCGGGCATCGTCGCCCGCGCGGCCGGAACCACCACCCCCGAGGAGGACGACGTGCCGCTGACCGATGCGGAAATCAACAAGATCGCCAAGGCGTCGGCGAAGGAGAACTGGGCGTACCTGCTCGACTCTCCGACCGCAGCCGAAGGCACGAACCCTGCGCGGACGGCAGGGACGTTCCTGCGCTTCGGCGACGCCAAGTACGCCGCGACCACCGCGCAGATCGGCGCGCTCCAGGGCGCGGTGACCGCACTCACCGCGGCAGTGGGTGGCGCCGGCGGAATCACCGCCGAGCAGATCCAGGCCGCCGCCGAGGCAGGCGCGAACGCCGCGCTCGACCGGCTCGGCGACGCACTCACCGAAGGGAACTGACCCATGAAGATCGCCAGCTTCGCGAAGTCGCTCATCGCCGGTATCGCGGCCGGGTCCGCCGCCGCGGTCACGGCCGCGCAGGACAACGTGATCACCACCGGGGAGGGCGTCACCATGGCGCTCGCTGTCCTCGGCGCGTGGGGCATCACCTACGCCGTGCCCAACCGGCAGGCGGGCACCACCCAGCGCGACCTGTAGGGAGCCACCTTGGACGTCACCACCATCGGCAGCGTGATCGCGCTCGTCGGGGTGCTGTCCGGCTCGGTGGTGGCGTACCTCGGCAAGCGCGGTGAGAACGCAACCACCCGCATGAACTCGGAGATCGACCAGATCCAGGAAGAACGCGACGGCCTGCGCAAGGAACTGGCGGAGCGGAACACCCGGATCGAAACCCTGCTCACCCAGCGCGTCACCGACCAGGAGACGATCGCCCGCCTCCGCGTCGACATCATCCAGAGGGGAGGCGACCCGTGACCCGTACCGAACGGGCACTCGCCGGGCGCTGGCGGTGGATCGCCGTGTTCTGCTGGCTCCTCGCCCTGTCCGGCATGGCCGTCATCGGCTGGTCCTGGTACAGCCAGCTCGCCGACGAAGCCGACCGGCGCGGCAACGCGGTAAGTACGTTGGCTGGCGACGTGCGTGTTCTGCGCGCCCAAGTCCAGGCGGCCGGTGAGACTCCGAAGGCACCCGACCCGAGCCAGGCCGTCGAGGACCTGGACGACCGGACCGAGGTGCCCGTGCCTATCCCCGGGCCGCGCGGACCCCAGGGCGACCCTGGATCGCCAGGCCCTACGGGTTCACCCGGCCAGAACGGCAGCGACGGCGAGGATGGTGTCGGCTCCCCGGGCCCGACCGGCGGCGCAGGTACCCCGGGCAGCGACGGCGTTGCCGGACCACCAGGACCTGCCGGGCCGCAGGGCGACCCCGGCGCGGCAGGCCCACAAGGCGAGCAGGGGCCACCCGGCACCGACGGACAGGACGGCCGCGACGGGCAGACCTGCCCCGACGGCTACAACCTCCAAGCCCCGAGCTACGACCCCGACGCCCTCGTCTGCCGCAAGAACGGAGCGCCCGACCCAGAACCCAGCGGTGGTGGCCTGCTCTCCGCAGGCCTCGACCCGACCCGCCGCGAGTACGTATGACGACGCCCCCAACCACGGTCACCACGACCGTGGTTGGGGGCGCTTCGTCATGTCCGGGGTCAGCGTCGCTGAGCGGCGACCGCGTCCGTGTAAAGCTCGCGCGTCAGTTCCTCGGAGCCGATGCCGAGTTCCGCCAGTACAGCGCGGATGTCATCGAGGGCCGAACGCACGTCGTCCTCGTCGACGATGGTCTCGATCTCCAGGAACGTCCCGTCGATCTCGGGGACGCGGACGAGGGTGGCGAGCATCTGCCGGCCGCGGGCCTCGAAGTCGTAGTTGCGGCACCGCTTGTCGAACACGATGAACGGCACGTAACCCAGGCCGCGCAGGATCGCGTGGGCTGCCTCGGAGTCCTCGACACGGGTCTCATGCTCGGGCTTCGACCCAGAAGCCTCGTCGACCGCCGCGCCCTTGAACGTGAGAACCGTGCGGGTCCCGTCCGCACCGTGGACGGTGCGCACCCGCAGCTCCTCACCCGACTTCTCCAACGCGCCGTCCGGCCGGTCGTAGTACGAGTCCTGGTAGATCTCGACGCGGGCCGTCGCTCGCTCGTCGAGCTGTCGCATAACTGCCTCGGGTGAGTGGACACGGGCCTTCAGCTCAGCCTCGATCACGGGCCGTTCCTCTCTCCTCAGACCGTGCGCTGCGCGCCGTCGATGACAGCATCAAACATCCTTCGGAACCCTCGGAACAGGGGCCCGTGCGGTGTCTCCATAACCTTGTATGTGGCGCTCTCGTGCCCCTCCCACCCGGCGTCGAAGGCACTGACGAACAGGGTGGCGTCCGTGCGGATGAGCCGCCAAGTGGGCAGCATGCGGTACCGGTACACCTGGATGTCGCAGTCGTCGGCGAGCAGCTCCCGCAACCGGGCCTCCGTCAGGCGTACTCCGCTGGCGAGGGACTCGGCAGACTCGCCGATCTCGGCCGCTCGCCGAGTGAGCGCGTCGGAGTCCGGGTCGAGGAGCAGCACCCGGACGCGGAGCCCCTTGCCTCCCTGTTCGCGCGGCAGGCAGGCGCGCAGGAGGCTGTCGTTCAACCCGATCAGACCGAGTCCGCGCACGGCCAGAACGTCCAACTCCTGCGCCTCGCGGGCCTGCTGCTGGATCTCCTCAGCGGCCGAGCTCTGGGCGGCGTAGACGCGGACGACTTCGGGGAACGCGGCGAGGTCGAATGCAGCGCCACCGGTGCGCTTCTCGCGGCTCGCGGCGAGGCCGAGCAGGTGCCGGGCGTCGTCTGGCATGCGGAGGCCGTCGGCGATCCGCTCGTACACGTCCAGACGGATCACTTCACGGCGGCCGTTGATGATCTCGTTGACGCGAGCCTGCGTCATCCCCGCCGCCGCGGCGATGCGGGACTGGCTGGCGCCGGCGTACTGCTGCACGTACCGGAACACTGCGCCTATGTCCCGCGCGCGCAGGGCCTGTCTGACATCGGCACGTTCCCATGCCCAGGCGGGCAGTTCGATCGGGTCGAGTGCGGTCGGCATGGCGCGGCCCCCGGATATCCACAACAGGATGGAAAACCATCTCACCGTGAGATTACCGGTGGGGGATCGAACTCACACCGTGCGTCACAAGATCCTGACCAGATTGGAGGACCCCGGCAACCGCGCAAACGGTCCCGGGGTATGGACGACTGGTTGGAGTCGACATGGCAGAGCCTACGCAAACCCCCGACACCTCGAACACCCATGGCAGTTACGGATACTGCGCGTGGCACCAGGCGCACGCGTCGGGCGTCCGGCTGATCCAGGTCCAGGAGCAGGGCAGCGGCCCGGGCGGTGGCGCGTTCGCCTGCCGGCCGTGCCGCGAGTCCTACGGCCTCGTCCCGTTCGCCGACCAGCCCATGCCGTGAGCGTCGACGAGAAAGCCCCCGAGTGCCAGGTCGGTGCGCACCACTACTGCACCGGCCCGAAGGTCATCCGCCGCGAGGGGGCGCCCGCGCACGAGGTGCCCATCATGGTCCTGAAGTGCGGCTGTACCTGCCACACCAGAAGCCCCCGCCCGCCCCGCACCCCGTGAACACCTGGGGGCGGGCGGGACCAGGCCCCGGCCGTAGCGCGTCACGGCCGGGGCCGCTCCATGTGCACGCGATCCGTGGCGGGCGCACACTGATGATGGGGCTGAGCCCCTGGAGGTGCGTCGTGGGCTTGAAGAAGACCATTCAGTGCAGCGTCGATCTCGACGTCACGGATATCCCGGAAGACGATATTGAGCGCCTCGTGCGACGCGGCACCGCACTGGGTCTCACCGTCAGCGCCAGATACCGGTCGAGCCGAAGCGCAAAGATCTCGGTGGACTTCGGCAGCAAGCTGGAAAGCGCGCAGGCCTTCGTGAACGACGTGGACGGGCTGCGCGACTCCTACGGCGAAGACGACTGAATCCATGATCGTCGCCCTCTCGGGCCAGCAGCGGGCCAGCTAACGATCACTCAGCCCCCGAGAACGACGCGAGCCCCAGCTCAGATGTCCTCTGAACTGGGGCTTGTCCGTAGACCCTGTGGGACTCGAACCCACAACCAATGGATTAAAAGTCCACTGCTCTGCCAATTGAGCTAAGGGTCCCCGCGATGTTGCAACCCCGAGCATAGCCGGACCCGGCCACGACTCCGATCGGGTATCGGAGACACGGCCGGGTCCCTCCACGGCCAGGGCGGTGAACCGCGCCGGAAATGGTCGGCCTCGTTATGGATCGACCGGTTCGGGTGCCCCCTTGCGAGCCGCGTCCCGGGCCCGGGTGCGCTCGTGTTCGGGGTTGAGGAACCAGTGCCGTGCCGAAGTCACCCACCACAGCGCCGCGAACCCCAGGACCACCAGGACGGCGATCGGGGCGTAGTTCATGCTGCCCCAGGTGACCGGCGCCACCTGGGGCAGCATGAACAGCACCGTGATCACGGCCACCCAGACCACGGACACCACGCCGATCACCCGCGACCAGCGGCCCAGATGCCACGGCCCCCGTTCGAACGCCTCGCCCTTGCGCAGCCGCAGCAGCGTCGGGATGACGTACGCGATGTAGAGGCCGATCACGGCGATCGACGTCACGGCCGCGTACGCCGTCAGGTTGATCAGGTAGGGCAGGCCCAGGAGCAGGGCGCCGAACGCCGCCAGCCAGACCGCCGCCACGGGGGTGCGGGTGCGGGGGCTGACCGTGTGCCAGAGGTGGGAGAAGGGGAGGGCGCCGTCGCGTGAGAAGGCGTAGATCATGCGGGAGTTGGCGGTGACCGACGCCATGCCGCAGAACAGCTGGGCGCCGATGACGACGAGCAGGAGCAGCTTGCCGGTGGTCGCGCCCAGCGCGTCGAGCAGGATCTGCGCGGGCGGTACGCCGGTCGGGGAGTTCAGGGCGCCGTCGTACGACTGGATGGCGAAGGTGAAGCCCAGGAGCAGGACGAAGCCCGCGATCCACGAGGTCCAGATGGACTGGACGATGCCCTTGGGGCCGGCCGTGGACGCGTCGTGCGTCTCTTCGGTCATGTGTGCGGAGGCGTCGTACCCGGTGAAGGTGTACTGCGCCATCAGCAGACCGAGGGCGACGACGTAGACCCCGCTCCCCCAGCCCGTGTTGTTCACGAACTCCGTGAACACGAAGGACACCGACTGGTGCTTGTCCGGTACGAACGTCAGCGCGCCGACGATGACGCCCACACCCACCACGTGCCACCACACGCTGACGCTGTTGAGCAGGGCCACGATGCGTACGCCGAAGGTGTTGAGGAGCCCGTGCAGGACGAGGATGCCCGCGAAGAGCAGGATCGTGCTGCCCGGGGTGACCTCGAAGTCGAACTGGAGGTTCAGGTAGGCGGCCAGGAAGGAAGCCGCCCCGAAGTCGATGCCGGCGGTCACCGCGACCTGCCCGAGCACGTTGAACCACCCCGTGAACCAGGCCCACGCGGCGGCCGTACGCGGGGGAGCCAGCTGGGCCGCCCAGAAGTACAGGCCGGCGGAGGTCGGGTAGGCCGAGCAGATCTCGGCCATCGCCAGCCCGACGAAGAGGGTCATGAGCCCTACGGCGACCCAGCCCCACATGATCACGGCCGGGCCGCCCGTGTTCATGCCGAACAGGTACAGGGTCAGGCAGCCCGACAGGACCGAGATGATCGTGAAGGAGACCGCGTAGTTGGAGAACGCCGACATCCGGCGGGCGAGGACCTGGGTGTAACCGAGCTGGGCGAGCCGTTCCTCGTCCGACAGCCCACTCACTCTGACGTCATCTGTCATGCCCCCAGCAATGCCCGCGCTGAGGGTATGACATGCGTCACAGGAGGACTCATTTGGCCGAAAACATATCTGTCCCGGCCACGCTGTCAGACGTCCGTGGCGCCGACCCGCAGCTGAGCCACCTGCGTCGCGCTGAGCACGCCCGCGTAGACGTGCACCTCGTCGACCGCTCCGGCCAGGTAACCACCCGAGCCGTCCGCGCCGCCAGAGCCGTCCGCCCCCGGCGACCGGCCGACCTGCAGATCACCCGTCGCCGTCCAGCCGGGCCGGTACGACGTCGCCTTCGCCGACAGCTGCCCGTCGGCGTAGAAAAGGATCTCGTCGGCCTCGTCGTCGTACACGAGCGCCAGGTGATGGACGTCGTCCGGGGAGGCCCACGCGGCCTGCGAGGTGAGCGTGAACGGCTCCCCGTTCGCGTCTGTCAGGGCCACCTCCCACTGCTGCGAGGCCCCCGAATAGCGCACCTCGGCAAGGGAGTTGTCCGCGCCCCCCACCGACAGAACCGTCATCGGCCGGTCCTGGGCCGCCGAGTCGATCCGTACGTGCGCGGCGACCGAGAAGCTGTCCCGGGTGGCGATGCCCTGGCCGTCCGTCGCGGCGAAGTCCCCGTCGCCGTCCAGCAGCAGGTGTCCGGAGCCGAAGATGGGGGACTGCCCGGGCAGGCAGTCCGGGTCGAGCCAGTCGCAGGGGACGTCGTCGCGGTAGATCGCCGCGTCTCCGGCGAGCGTCAGTGGCCGCCCGCCGTCCCGTTCCGGGCTGCTGCCGCCGGTCGCCTCGTCGAGGGCCCAGTACCCCTCGCTCACGGTGGCCCGCTTCGCCGCCCCGGCCGCCTCGGCGGCGACGACGATCCGGTCCCACACCCGTACGCCGGCCAGCGCACCGTGCCAGTTCCCGCTCGCGCCGGCGCTTCCGTCGAGCGTGCGGCCTATCTGGAGGTTCCCGGGCGCGGAGGAAGCGGTGACGTTCTCGGCCGTGCCGACCGCCCGTCCGTTCACATACAGCCGGGCCGTGCGGGCGACCGGGTCGTACACCCCGGTGAGCTGCGCCCAGTCACCGGTCTCCGGCACCCCGGCCCGTACGACCGAGCCGCCCACCGAGAACGACCATGCACCGTCCCGCGTCCCCAGCTCGAACCCGGCCGCCCCGCCCTGGCCGACCGCCGTCATGTCCGCGTCGGCGGCATCCGGCCGCACCCAGGCGCTCACGGAGAAGGCCCCGCCTGTGTCCACAGCCGGCGCGCCGCTCATCAGATAGGCGGAGGCCGACCCGTCGAGGCCGACGGCCCCGGTCACCGAGGTCCGCGACGGCCCGGCGGCGCCGAACGTGACCCCGCCTCCCGCCGTCGCGGTCCTGCCGCCCGCCTCCGCCGAGGCCTCGCCCGCCCCGGCGGCGTCCGCGAGCCTCCAGGCGGCGACGGGTGTACGGCCCTCGCTCACCCGGAACTGGTAGTTGGCGGACGCGCTCACGTTGCCCGCCCGGTCGACGGCCTGGACTTCCAGCCCGCTGACGCCGGACGACTGTGGCAGCCAGCGCAGGACCACCGGCCCGCCGGGCGCGTCCGGTACGGCCGTCAGCTGCGGCCCGCCGAGGAAGTCGTAGCGGTACGACACCGCGTCGTCCGAGGCGGAGTCCACGGTGAACGTGCCGTAGGCGCCCACCCCGTCGTGCCACGCCCCGGTGTCGTCCGGGTACTCGGGCGACGACACCGAGGGTTTCGCGGGCGCCTCGTTGTCGTAGACGAACTCGCAACTTCCGCTGCCTCCGTCGGAGCTCCAGGGCCCCCACAGCGTGCCGTCGCTCGCCCGGACCCGCCAGCTCACCCCGGTGAAAGCCGGCACGTCGGTCGGCACGGTCCAGCTGAACGCCGAGCCGCTGGACTTGGCGATCGTCCCGACCGAACTCCGCACCTGCCGTACGCCCGAGCCGTCCGTCCAGGACACCTCGAACTCGGCGGTCACCCGGCCCCCGTCCGGGTCGCGGAGAACCGCCCCGAGCGTCGGGAGCGTTCCGACGTACGGCCGGTCCGCGCCGCCGACGCACGGCTTGTCCGCCGTGGTCAGTTCGGACAGCGCGGGCCGGGACGGTGGCCGGTTCTCCGCGGCGGAAGCGGCCCATGGCACGGCGACAACGGCCGAGGCCGCGAGCGCCACGGCGACTGAGCAACGTACGAAGGCATGACGATTCAACGGATCCAATGGATTCAACGGATTACTCCCCCTGTGTTCGGCTCATCGCCGGCTCTTCTCCGGATGATCGATCCGCGCCGGAGCGTAACAGCCGCTAATGACAGTCGAGTTGGGATTTTCTCGGCGCAGGGGGAGCGGGTGCGGCAACGCCGAAGGGCCCGTACGACCGGAGTCGTACGGGCCCTTCGGCGATCAGTCAGCGATCAGTCAGCGATCAGCCGTTGCGCTTCCAGCGCGGCTTCTCGTCGCGGCGGCCGAAGGACGAACCCGTGCCGGAGCCCGAACCCGTGCCCGTGCCCGAGCCGCGGTGGCCGTACGACGGGCGGTCGTGGCCGCCGGAGCGGAAGCCGCCGCCGGCCGGGCGGTCGCCCTGGCGGTCGCGGTTGAAGGGGCGGTCGCTGCCTCGGTGACCGGTGGAGGGGCGGTCGTCGCGGCGGAAGCCACCACGGTCGCTGCCGCCGTCACGACGGTCGTCCCGGCGGAAACCGCCACCGGAACCCGAGGGACGCTCGTCACGACGCTCGAAAGAACGGCCACCACGGTCGTTGTCACGGTTGAAGCCACCCGACGGGCGGTCGTCGCGGCGGAAGC